>NZ_AP022577.1:605548-1211096 GCF_010730955.1 Mycolicibacterium aubagnense
TCTGAGCCCCAACAGGATTGGGAGCAGTCCGAGATAAGGCAGCGCAGTCTTCGGCAGCAGGGTGGCACCGAGAAACGCGGCGCCGATCGACACCAGCACGATGGCCGCGAAGCCAAGATACTGGCCCGCAACCACCCGCACCGCCGCGCTTCGATGGCCCCGTATCAGGCCGAAGAAGACCGCAAGCACCACAAGGTCGTCGATGTTGGTGACGGCGAACGTCGCGACGGCCTGGGTGACCGTGGCCAGACTCACGTCGTCGCACTCCTCGGGGCTGCGATCATCGATGAGGACATTACGGGACGCTGTCGGCGTCCGAAGCGCAGAGTTCGTCTCACGGCTACCTGGTCGACGCCGGCACATGACACAGTGCCCGCGTGACCGTCGACGCGGCGAGTGGCCTGCAGCGCGCCGTCGACGGCTTTCACCGCGGCTGCGAACGGGCGGTCGGCCGGCTGCCGTGGGGGCTCAAATCGATTGTCGCCCCGACGTTTCTGGGGTTTGCCCTGATCAACGGCTGCACATTCGCGGTCGATCTACTGCTACTCACCGCATTCCGCGATGGATTGGGCCTGCCGTTGGCGGTGGCGGTCACGATCTCCTACGTCTGCGCGTTCGCGCTGAGCTACGTCCTCAACCGGATTTTCAACTTCAGCTCGCACAGTGCCGTCGGCCCGCAACTCGCCATCTACGTCGTCGTGGTGGCGGTCAACTATCTGGCGTTCATCCTCGGTGTGTCGACCGGGTTATCCGCCCTCGGCGTCGAGTACCACGTCGCCCGGATCACCGCCGGGGGCTGTGAGGCCGTCTTCATGTACACCGCGATGCGCTGGGTGGTGTTCCGGCGCTGACGGGGCGCGCCCCGATTGGGGTGAGCTGCGTCTCACGGCGCGCAAGAATGCTGCCACGGTGTTAATTTCGCCTCGTAAAAATAGTACTGACGTACCAAACGGGGGTAGTCGCGGACAGGCACGCCTAACACACGCGCCGGCGAGAATGTCCCGCCCATGCCGCCATCACCGTCGCCGACAGGTCGGCGAGATTTCTGAGTAAGTCACCACACTGACAGCGTCGCCGGAACGGTGCTGCTCTGCGCATCCACCAGAGTCCTCATCCCTGTGCACAGATTGGATACTGTCCCGTGGCCGGTTTGAACCGCTGCAGCGCAATGATTTTCGTTGTTGGCCTGTGCGCGTCTCTCGGTGTGCACCCGTCGGCGGCGGCATCGAACGAGGTTCGAATCGCGGAGGTCCCGAGCGACAGTCGAAACGTCGGCAACGTCGGCTTCTACCTACAGGGCACCTGCCTGTGTGACGTGACCCCAACAGCCCAGGAGGCCCTCGGGCTGGCGGGCGGATACCTGAAATCCGCCGGCACCCTCAACGGCATCGGGTATCCCGCCGGCTTGCTGTTCGCGGCAGACGCCGTAGTGGGTTCCATCGCGGTGAACGCAACACTCGCCACGGTGCCCAACGACAGCGCGGTCACCTTGGCTGGGGTCAGTCAAGGCGCCATAGTCCTGAACTACGTGAAACTGTCACGGCTACTGCAGGATTCGCACGGACGACCCACGAACGACTTGCGGTTCGTGACCTTCGGCGACCCGCAGAACTCCACTGGCGGCATCACCACCAAGAATCGGGCACTACAACTGTTCGCCCCGAACATTCCAGTGGCGACCCCCTACCCCACTACCGAGATCGTTCGCGAGTACGACGGATTCTCGGACTGGCCTGACAAGCCAACACATCTGGCCGTCTTGAACGCGGTGATGGGTATCGGATACGTGCACCCCGACTACGGGGCGGCGGCCGACCCGACGACACCGGGCACTCTCAAAACGGTCCATACCAACGCCGCCGGGGGCACGACGACGCATTACGTCGTGCCGACGGCCCGGCTGCCGCTCACTCAGCCGCTGCGCGACATGGGGCTGAACACCGGGCTCTTGGACTCCTGGCTCCGACCTCAGATCGACGGCGCCTACGTCAGCCGCCCACGTGTCACGGCCGGCCATACGACTGCCCCGCAACCGGCTGAGCCGGCTCAGGCGAAAGATCCCGTCGGTAAGCCCGTAGCCGCCGACACCACCCCGGGCGCGCGGAAAGCCCCCGATCGTCAGCAGCCGAGCAAGTCGGCACCGGCAAAACCGGCGCGTGACAAGATGACCGACGCGCCACGGCAGGGCGCTGAGCCGTCGACCGCCAAACCAGAGACCAAGGCAAGCGCAGCAAAGGACACCACTGCGGCCACCGGCGCGAAGCCGACGGGCAGCACCGACGACAAGGCGTCCAAGACTTCATCCGACAGCAAAGTTCGTCCAGCACACGAGCGCTGACGAGTCCGCTGACACCGCGAACCCGCCGCCAGGCGAAACCAGGCGCATGCCATAGATTTTTGAGAGTTTCGCTGCGGCGGACAACGAAGGAGGAAATTCCCATGTGGGTCAAAGCCCAGGCATCGGCTCTCGCGGTGGTGTGCTCGGCGGCGGTCGTGGCGACTACGGCGCCGCTTGTGCCGACGTCGCACCCGACACTGCGTCGGGGTGCCGAATACCGGTACGCGCTCACGGCTGCGACCTTTGATGCGGCATTCAATCCGATCCAATACCTCGGCAACCTCGGGGGCGCCGCCCAAGCCGTTGCCTCCGACGTGATCTACTGGCAGACACCGGACTTCCCGCTGCTGATCCTGAGTGCCCAGGTTGATCCCGGCACCAGCGAGTACACCGCGGTGCAGAAGGTCAACTCCACGGCAACCGACCTGCAGAACCTGGTCAGGGCGGTCACCGCATTTCCCGGCGCCTCGTCGTCGACCCAGGTGAAACAGTTGGTCAGCGGCATCGGAGCGGCGGGCTCGGCGGCCGCAGGCGCGACGCACACCATCACCGCCACGCTCGCACCCCACCTCGCACCGCTCACCCCGGTGATCTATGTGGTCAGGGTCCTGAGCGCAGCAGTCGGCGTCTACTACGCCGTCGCCACGCTCTCGACAACGGGAGTGAGCACAGTGCTGAGCGGGCACAACCCGCTGACCGCTGTCGCCAACGTCGTGTCGTCGGTACAGGGGTTGGCGAACGCGATCGCCGGCACCCCGCACCCGTTGGCCGCCCGTTCGACAACTTCCGCAGCCGATTCGACCCCTGCGCCCTCGCAACTCACCGCGAAGACCACCGTGGCCGCCACCGCCGCCCCGACTGGCGAGACGGTCTCCACCGCCGCGCCACGGACCCGTGCCGGTCGAGGCACCACGGGCGCCAAATCCCCAGACGCACATACAGAGTCGCCAATGTCCGTTCACAGCCCTACGGTCAAACAGCCGTCGTCGCCAACCGACGCCCCTGAAAGCACCAAGGAACAGCGGGCTGCCGACAACGACACATCTCCGAAATCGAGCACCACGCCGACCACATCGAAAAAATCCTCAGCGCCGAAGTCGGCAGCTTCCTCTGACTCGCACACCGAACCGTCGGCAGAGGCGCCGAAGCAGCCCGCGGGCGGGGGAAGTGTTTCCACACCGTCCGCCAAGCGAACCGCGAAGAGTAGCAATCACTCCGGCGACGACAGCGGCAGCAGCCACGCCGAATCAGCCCCCAAAGCGAAGGGCGACCACTGATCTCGGAGATACTGAATCATGGCGAAAACACACCGCTACGAAATCGATGTGACGTGGACGGGCAATACGGGCACCGGAACGTCCGGCTACCGCGAGTACGCCCGCGCTCACGACGTCAGCGCCGCCGGCAAGCCCACCATCGCAGGTAGTGCCGATCCGTCGTTCCGCGGCGACCCGCAGTGCTGGAACCCCGAGGAACTGCTCGTGGCCTCCCTGTCGCAGTGTCACATGCTGTGGGTCCTGGCCCTGTGTGCTCAAGAGGGCATCGTCGTGACCGGGTACACCGACCACCCGTCGGGCACCATGGCCCAAACCCCCGACGGTGGTGGATATTTCACCGAGGTGGTGCTGCGGCCCGTCGTGCAGATCGCCGACGGCCGACACCGCGACGCACTCACCGACGTGCATGAGCGCGCCCACCATCTGTGTTTCATTGCCAATTCGGTCAACTTCGACGTCCGGTGCGAACCGCAGGCGACTGTCGCCGAATCGGAGTAAACCCGCGGTGTCCCCGTGGGAAAATGCCGCATGACCATGAAGCTCGACGCCCTGGACGCCGCGCTGCTGTCGGAGCTGGCCGCCGACCCGCGGACGCCGATTCTCGAGCTGGCGTCGCGACTTAAGGTCGCCCGGAACACGGTCCAGGCCCGGATGAAGCGGCTCGAAGAATCCGGGCTGGTGCGCGGCTACCCACCGAACATCAACCTTTCCCAGCTCGGGTTCGCGGTACATGCACTCGTCTTCATCGAGACGGACCAGACCAAGATGAACGCCATCATCACGGCGCTGCAGGACATCCCGCATGTACTGGAGGTCCATGCCACGACCGGGCGCGCGGATCTGCTGGCCCGCATCGCCGCCCAGACGCAGGAAGAACTGCTCAGCGTGATCCAGCGCGTCCACCGCATCGACGGCGTCAAGCACTCCGAGACCATGCTCGCCATGGCGACTCCGGTCGAATACCGATCACTGCCCCTCGTGCAGCACGTGACCCACCACCGAACAAAATGATGCGTGCGTCACAGTGTGCCACGTCACAATTGAGCAGTCTGATCAATATTTTCGCCGACTGTTGACGTAGATCACCCACAGGGGCAGATTTCGCTGCACTGATTGCCATAGTTCGCGCTTCCTGGCTGGCGATCTGAGTGGCGGAGAGTGTGGAGGTTGTCGATGACCAGTGTGATGTCCCGATCCGAACTCGCAGCGGCGGAGCCCGCCGCGCCCTACGACCTCGACGACCGGTACCGCTCCGGCGCCGGACCGGTGCTCCTGACCGGCGTGCAGGCCATCGCCCGGATGATGGTCGAGCAGCACGTCCGTGATCTCCGCGCGGGACACCGAGTCGCCACGTTTGTCTCCGGCTACCAGGGCAGCCCCCTCGGCGGTGTCGACAAGATGCTGCTGGGGATGCCGAGCGTGCTGACCGAACACGACGTCGTCTTCACCCCGGGCTTCAACGAGGAGCTTGCCGCCACTTCGGTGTGGGGCAGCCAGACCGACCTTCCGGCCGGCAAGGCGACCCATGACGGTGTCATCGGCGTCTGGTACGGCAAGGGGCCGGGTGTCGACCGCGCCACCGACGCGCTGCGCCACGCGAACATGTACGGGGTGAATCCCCGCGGCGGCGTGCTGCTGCTCGTCGGAGACGATCCGGCGTCCAAGTCGTCGACCGTACCCGCCGTGAGCGAGCGGTCCCTTGCGGCTCTCGGTATCCCCGTCCTGTTCCCGCGCAACGCGGCAGAGATCATCACGATGGGCATGCAGGGCGTCGCACTGTCGCGGGCCTCGGGCTGCGTCGTGGCGATGAAGATCGTGGCCGACGTTGCCGACGGCGCGTGGACAGTCGACGCGGACGTGGCCGACCTCGCGATTACCACGCCCGAAATCCTCTGGGACGGAAAGCCGTTCACCTATCTCCAGCGTCCGATGGCCGCACCGGCCGACAGCCTGCTGGCCGAGGCCGATCTCTACGGAC
Organism: Mycolicibacterium aubagnense; assembly: GCF_010730955.1. Lineage (NCBI taxonomy): Bacteria > Bacillati > Actinomycetota > Actinomycetes > Mycobacteriales > Mycobacteriaceae > Mycobacterium > Mycolicibacterium aubagnense. Next base: position 611,142 of record NZ_AP022577.1, read on the forward strand.
CGCGCTGGGCCACGGTGCGCGCCTTCGGCGACGTCAATGCTCTCGACGTACTCGAGGTGGACCCGGTGCGCGCAAAGGTCGGCATCGCCGCCACCGGCACCACATTCGATGCCGTCCGCCAGGCCCTGCTCGATCTCGGTGTCGACGACGCGGCGCTGCACCGGGCCGGAATTCGCCTGCTGCACATCGGCATGCCCTACCCGGTGGGCCGGCAGTCGGTCACGGAGTTCGCCCGTGGCCTCGATCAGGTGATCGTCGTCGAGGACAAGACGGCGTTCATCGAAACCCAGATCCGCGAAATCCTTTACGGCACAGCCCAAACCCCGCAAATCCTCGGCAAGCATGACGCCGCGGGAGCGCCGCTGTTCCCGGTCGGCGGTGAATTGACCGCCGCCCGACTGCTGGCGCCGCTGCGCCGCGTGCTGCGCGAACACGTCGAGCTGAAGCGCACGCCGCCGCCCGCCTTGTCACTGGAAGTGTTGTCCGCCAAGCGAACCGCGTACTTCTGCAGCGGCTGCCCGCACAACCGGTCCACCGCGATCCCCGAGGGCTCGATCGGCGGCGGCGGCATCGGCTGCCACACCCTGGTGACCATGTCGGGTCGCAGCGACAGCGCCGTGGTCGGCATCACCCAGATGGGCGGCGAAGGCAGCCAGTGGATCGGGCAGGCTCCGTTCACCGATATCCCGCACCTGTTCCAGAACGTCGGCGACGGCACCTTCTTCCACTCCGGCCAGCTCGCAGTCCAGGCCTGCATCGCCGCCGGGGTCAACATCACCTACAAACTGCTCTACAACGAAGTCGTCGCCATGACCGGCGCGCAGGACGTCGAGGGCGGACTGGTCGTCGCGGGCCTCACCCACAAGCTGACCGCCGAAGGCGTCAAGCAGATCATCATCTGTGCCGATGAACCCAAACGGCACAACAAGAAAGCCCTCGCGAAGGGCACGCTGCTCTGGCACCGCGACCGGCTGGACGAAGCACAGAAGGTGCTGCGCGAGATCCCGGGCGTCACCGTGCTCATCTACGACCAGCACTGTGCCGCCGACGCGCGCCGCCAGCGTAAGCGCGGCACACTGCCCACCCGTAACACCCGCGTCGTGATCAACGAAGCCGTCTGCGAAGGCTGCGGCGATTGCGGCACCAAGTCGAACTGCCTGTCCGTGCAGCCGGTCGACACCGAATTCGGCCGCAAGACCCGCATCGACCAGACGTCCTGCAACACGGACTACACGTGCCTCGACGGCGACTGCCCGTCCTTCGTCACGGTCGAGCTGACCCCGGAGAAGAAGGGCCGCAAGACAACACGACGCAAGAGCGCAGAGCCGCCGCACGTCCCGGATCCGGGATTCGGCGTTCCGACCGGCACCCAGAACGTCCTGCTGGCCGGCATCGGCGGCACCGGCATCGTCACGGTGAACCAGGTCCTGGCCACCGCCGCGCTGCGCGCCGGCTACGAGGTGGAGAGCCTCGACCAGATCGGCCTGAGTCAGAAGGCCGGACCGGTCGTGTCGCACCTGCGGTTCTCGACCGGCGCGCTGGAGCCGTCCAACCGGCTCACGTCGGGCAGCGCCGACTGCATCATCGCGATCGACCTGCTGACCGCGACCGACAACGGAAATCTGGCCTACGGCAGCGCCGAACGCACCATCGCGGTCGCTTCGACGAGCCAGACCCCCACCGGCGACATGGTGTACGACAAATCCGTTGTCTACCCGCAGACCCAGTCCCTGCTGGACCGGCTGACGGCCACCACTCGCACCCTGACCCACTTCGACGCGCTCGCCGCGGCACAAGCCCTGTTCGGCAGCACTGCGGCGGCCAACTTCCTGGTCGTCGGCGCCGCCTTCCAGAACGGCGGACTGCGCCTGCCCGAGGCAAGCATCGAAGAGGCCATCGGCATCAACGGTGTCGCGGTCGCCGCAAACGTGGCGGCCTTCCGCTGGGGCCGCGTTGCGGTCGCCGATCCGGCCGCCTTCGCCGCCGCCGTGGACGCGGCTCGGCCGAAGGCTGTGCCCGCCGTGGCGAGCCCGGAGCTGTTGGCCAGCACCACGTTCGAGGGCGAGGTCCGCCGACTGGTCGAACTGCGGGCCGGTGAGTTGGTGCGCTACCAGAACGCGAAAGTCGCGCGGCGCTACGTCGAAACCGTCCAGGCAATCTGGCAGTCGGAGCGCACCATCACCGGCAACACCGCCTTCAGCGAGGCGGTGGCACGCGGCCTGCACAAGTTCACGGCGTACAAGGATGAGTACGAGGTCGCACGGCTGCTTGTCGACCCGGCGTTCCTTGCCGACGTGCGGGCACAGGTGCCCGGTGGGGAGAACCTCACCTACAAGCTGCATCCGCCCGCGCTGCGTGCCATGGGCCGCTCGAAAAAGATCGGTTTGGGGCCGAAATCGCATGTGGCACTCAAGCTCCTGGCCAAGGCCAAGGTGTTGCGCGGCACCAAGCTGGATCCGTTCGGCTACGCCCACGTCCGGAAAGTGGAGCGGCAGTTGCTGACTCACTACACCGACATGGTGCTCCGCCTCGCGGCCGGCCTGACCGTTGACAACTACGCCACGGCAGTCGAGGCCGCCGGACTGCCCGACATCGTCCGCGGCTACGAGGACGTCAAACTCGGCAACGTCGAACTGTACTGGGCACGCCTGCGCGAGCTCGGCCTCCCGGCCTGACCGGCACCACCCCAGCTGTCCTGCCGTCACACCTGCGGCAGTGACAACCCATGCCGCCAAACATGCGGCACCAGAAAGGAAGTAGTAGTGACCTCTGTGTCCAACCCACCGGTGTCCACCCCCGCCGGAGTCTTCGGTCGCTCGCACGAGTTGAGCTCCCGTAGCCACGAGCAGGTCGTGTTCTGCGAGGACGCCGAATCCGGCCTCAAGGCAGTCATCGCCATTCACTCGACGGCGTTGGGGCCGGCCCTCGGCGGCTGCCGTATGTACCCGTACGCCGACGAATTCAAGGCACTCGAGGACGTCCTGCGGCTGTCGTGGGGCATGACGTACAAGGCCGCGGCCTCTGGGGTGAACCTCGGTGGCGGCAAGTCCGTCATCATCGGCGACCCCAGCAGCGACAAGAGCGAAGCGCTGTTCGCCGCTTTCGCGCGCTACGTCAACACCCTCGGCGGACGGTATGTCACCGCGGGCGACGTCGGCACCAACACCGACGACCTCGACGTCATGGGCAAGTACACCGAGCACGTGACCGGCCGCAGCACCGCCGCGGGCGGCTCTGGCGACAGTGCCCGCCTGACCGCGCTTGGCGTCTTCAACGCCATGCGCGCCGGGGCCGAATCGGTCTGGGGCACAGCGACGCTGGCGGGCCGAACCGTCGGCGTCGAGGGCGTCGGCAAGGTCGGCCGCGAACTGATCAACCTGCTCCTCGCCGACGGCGCGGAGGTCTGCGCCACCGACGTGAACGACGCGGCACTGCAGCGCCTCTCGAACAATCACCCGTCGGTGCGCCTGCTCAATTCGGTTGCCGACGCCCCGGTCGATGTCTATGCCCCGTGTGCCCTCGGGTCTACTCTGACGCCTATGAGCGCTGAAACCATCGAGGCGAAGCTGGTCTGCGGTGCCGCGAACAACCAGCTCGCGACACCCGACGTCGAGTTGTTGCTCGGCCGCCGCGGGATCACCTGGGTACCCGACTTCGTCGCCAACGCCGGCGGCCTCATCCAGGTGGCCGGCGAGTTGCACGGCGCAGAGCGCGCGGCCGTCGAAGCCGACGTGACCCGTATCTTCGACCGGTGCCGCGACATCATCGCGACCGCGCGTGAAGCGGGCATCAGCATCGGCGCCGCCGCGAACCTGTTCGCCGAACAGCGGCTCGACGGGGCCATCTGATGGGCGCCGGCGGCGGGCTGTTCCGCACCAAGTCAGTCGAGCAGTCGATCCGGGACACCGATGAACCCGACTCGAAGCTCCGCAAAGACCTGACGGCAAGGGATCTCACTGTTTTCGGCGTTGCCGTCGTCATCGGCGCCGGCATCTTCACCCTTACCGCTCAGACCGCGGGCAACATGGCGGGTCCGGCCGTGTCGGTGGCCTTCGTCATCGCGGCGATCACGTGCGGACTCACCGCGCTGTGCTACGCCGAGTTCGCCTCGACTGTGCCCGTCGCCGGCAGCGCCTACACCTACGCCTACGCCACCTTCGGTGAGCTGGTCGCGTGGATCATCGGCTGGGACCTGATACTCGAATTCGCGCTCGCGGTAGCCGTTGTCGCCAAAGGCTGGTCGCAATATCTCGCTGAAGTGCTCGGCGGGACGGTGTCGCCGGTCATGCATGTCGGGTCCGTCAAGTTCGACTGGGGCGCGCTGGTGATCATCGCGATCGTCGGGTTCCTGCTGGCGACCGGAACCAAGCTGTCGTCGCGCGTTTCTGCTGTCGCCGTGGCGATCAAGCTCGCGGTGATCGTGCTCATCCTCGTTGTCGGCGCCACCTACTTCAAAGCCTCGAACCTCACCCCGTTCATCCCGGCGGCGCAGCCATCAGCGAAGGCCGACGGTGTGCACCAGTCGATGCTGGCCTTTCTCACGGGAACCGGCGGTACAAGCTTCGGGTGGCTGGGCCTGCTGACGGCAGCCAGCATCGCGTTCTTCGCCTTCATCGGTTTCGACGTGGTCGCCACCGCGGCGGAGGAAACCCGCAACCCGCAGCGCGACGTCCCTCGCGGCATCTTCGGCGCGCTGGCCATCGTCACCGTCTGCTACGTCGCGGTGTCCTTCGTCCTGACCGGCATGGTGTCATACACCCAGCTGCAGGGGGAAAATTCCACCCTCGCAACGGCATTCGCCCTCCACGGCGACACGTGGGCCAAGAACATCATCTCGATCGGCGCACTGGCGGGGCTCTCGACCGTCGTCATGGTCATGTTCCTGGGCCAGACCCGGGTCTTGTTCGCGATGTCGCGCGACGGCCTGCTCCCCCGCCGCCTCGCACACACCGGCAAGCACGGCACGCCGGTGCGACTGACGGTCATCGTGGGCGTGGTGTGCGCAGTCCTGGCGGCGTTCGTGGACTTCGGCACGCTCGCGGGAATGGTCAACATCGGCACGCTCGTCGCCTTCATCCTGGTGGCGATCGGCGTCCCGATCCTGCGCCGGACCAGACCCGACCTCAAGCGTGGCTTCCGCGTGCCCTTCGTACCGGTCGTCCCGATCCTCGCGGCGCTGTCCTGCCTGTGGCTGATGCTGAACCTGGAGGTCGAGACCTGGCTGCGGTTCCTGATCTGGATGGCGATCGGCGTGGTGCTGTACTTCGCCTACGGCAGGTCACATTCGATGATGACGCGACCGCGCCCCGAGCCGCACAAGCACCTCAACGTCACGCAGATCGCGGCGTGAGGCTCAGCTGCAGGTAACCCTGATCTCGAAGGGCTTGGTCACCATCACGGGCGGTAGTGCTGCCGTCACCCCGGTAGCGCTACCGCTGATGGTGTACGTGTTGCCGTCTTTGGACGCGGTGGCCTGGCCGCCCGACATACCCTGCTGGTAACCGAGAATGACGCCATTGACGTTGCCCAGGATCACCGAATGCACGGTCGCGGCATCCGGCGTCAGCACCACCGCCACACCTGAAACCTTCTGGCCGATGGCGATATTGAAATTACCGACCGCATTCGTGCAGACCACATTGCCGGTGATGTTCTGTCGCATACCGTCGACGGTCACCTCGGCCTGACCGGGCGGCGGATTGCCGGTCACCGATTCCGTGGGCGAAGCAGCTGTGCTGGACGCCGAAGGCGTGGTCTTGGTGGTGCTGCTGGTCGAACTCGGCTGCTCCGACGATGGTTTCTCACCAGAACAGCCGACACCCACGAACCCGATGACGGCAGCTGTGCCCACCGCAGAAATCGCAACCCGTTGCCTCACCGTCGAACCCCCTCAGTCGTGACCAATCCGGCTCCACAACAACTACGCCGTTGAACGGGCCGCCGTAGTTCTTTTCACCAGATGCGACGCGGGCTATGGCGTCGGATGGTTGGGGAGAAAAACGTCGTTGAAAGTGACGGTGCGGAGGTGGCGACTCCGGACGACGTCGGTGAGCCGATCGAAGACGTGCGTCACCGGGGCGTGGTTGAGATGGCCGAGGACGATGTTCTGCGGTCGGAAATGCGTGTCGGCCATCTTCACGATGTAGTCCTCGGTGATGACCGTCGAGTCCGCCAAGGAGCCCGTCCACATGGTGGTGAGCGTGTAGCCGAGGTCGGCGGCGACGGCCCGTACCGCGGCGTTGTGCCGGCCGTAAGGCGGCCGCAGATACGGACGCGCGTCCACCCCGTACGTGTTGGACAGGAACGCGTGGTTGCGCTGGATCTGGTCGGCGATCTGCGCCGGCGACTGCGTGGTGAGGTCCGGATGCGACCAGGTGTGGTTACCCAGCTGGATCTGGCCCGATTCGACCAGCGGTCGCAACAGGGACGCGTTGTCGGTCCAGGACCGGTACGAGCCGTTGACGAAGAACGTCAGCCTGATGCCGGTGTCCTTCGCGAACTGGGTGTACAGCCGCACGACATTGCTGTCGACGCCGTCGTCGACGGTGAGGGCGAGGAGATCGCCCTGACCCGGGAGAACGCTCAGCACGCCGGTAGCGGGCAGCGCGACGCGGGCTGCGGCCGGTGGCGGGGGCAATAGCGCCGGCGCTCCTGGCGCGATGGCCCCGGCCAGGTCCGGCACCGCGGGCGCTGAGGCCACGGCGTGCGGCGCCGTGACCGCGGTGGCCAGCGCTGTGCGCGCCACCTCGATGGTCGCCACGACAGGGGGGACGGTGATCGCTGCCCCGAGGCCGGCCAAGAAGGCTCGTCGGTTCAGCATGGACACGGCCCGCAACGTATCAGGAGTTCCTGGCAATCGCAGAACTGGGGAATGTGCTCAATCGAGACAGAACTCGTTGCCTTCCTCCGCCTCGAGCGCCGCGAGCGGCTCTTCCCCTATCGATCCGGTGCCCACCCGCACGTCCAGATGCACCCGGTTCTCTGGTGGCGGCGGCACAACTTATCCCAGTACCGCACACCAGAACGGCGCGCTTGACCGCGGCCATTCTCGACTCAGCGGTTGAGCGCGCGGAGCCCGGCGACCGTGTCGGCCAACGTGATTCGCGGGTCGCGGTAGGTGACGCCGAGATCGCGCTCGCTGGGCGTATCGTCCGAGTCCGGCATCTGGGTGTAGTACTGCATGGCGGCTTCGGTGAACGGTGTCTGGAAAGGCAGGAACGGGCCCAGCCGATCGAGCAGTTGCCCGGCGATCCGCAGGACCGTATCGGGAACCGGAACGGAGAGCAAGGTCTTGTCACCGACCTCGCTCAGCAGCCGAGCCAGCTCGTCCACCGGGATGCGGTGGCCGCCGGCCATATAGCGACGCGGCCCCTTGCCGGGTTCCAAGAGCGCCGCGTGCAAGTCGGCCAGATCCCGCCCGTCGACCACCATCCACGCGGCGCTCCGACCCGGAATCACGCCGAGCTGAAGGGCCTGGGCGACCCCCTCTCCGGCCTCACCGAACTGATTGCCGACGGGCGGGCCCATGACCATGCCGGGGTAGGTGATGTTCACGGGTGCGCCGGCATCCTGCATCCCACGGGCGTAGATCTCGACGTGGGCCTTGGACCGGCCGTAGCCGTCGGTACCACCAAACACCGGCAGGTCGGCGTCGAGCTTGTCGACGTCGGGATTGAACAACGCGGTGAAGCTCGACACGTGAATGATCGGGTCCAGGCCGAGTTCGACGGCGCCGCCGAGCACGTTGCGTGCACCGTCCATGTTGGTGCTCAGCATCTGCGCCGTCTGGTTCGGGTCGGTGGCGACCAGCGCCGCGGCATGCAGCACCGCATCGCACCCGTCCAGCGCGCGCAGCACCGAGTCACGATCGGTGATGTCGCCGACCACATGGTCAGCGACATCGACACCCAATTTGGCGACGCTCGTCTGCAGCCGGGCAGCATTGCGGACCAGGAATCGGACCGAATGCCCTTTGTCGGCAATGGCTTTCGCGCTCCAACCGCCGACAAATCCGGTACCGCCGGTGACCAGGACCCGCATGACGCCTACCCCCTCCGAAGTGAACTGCCGCTGCCCTGACGCTAGTACGGCAGCAAATTGGCCGGAAGGGCGGCGGACTGGCGGGATGATTCGGAGGTCAATAATCTGACGAAACCGTCAATTCGCGACTACGCTCCACGCGTAGAGCAATCGACGCGAGGAGTTGCAGGCCGATGACCAAAGTGCTGACGACTGCGACGGCAGCGCTGGCGGCCGTGGCCATCACACTCGCCGGATGTAGCACCTCGACCAAAACCGGCTCAGGACCGTCAAGCGCGCCTCCTTCTCCTGGATCATCAAGTGCGACAACGTCTTCCAGACCAAATATTGCCGGCCCCAACAAGACGATCAACGACTACATCACCGAGAACAACATCGCCGAGACGCCGTTCAAACCCAACGAACCCGGCACACCGGAGTTCGACTTTCCGTTCCCGCCCGGCTGGAGTAGCGCCGGGGACAAAACCCCGGCATGGGCCTACGGGGCGATCGTTTACGACAAACCGGCCGATCCCAGTGATCCGCCGACAATGATCGCCATCGCCTCGAAGCTGACCGGCAAGGTTGATCCGGCGATGATCCTGAAGTACGCCCCCGGCCAGCTGGAAAACCTGCCGGACTTCAAGCCCCTCGGCGAACCGGAAAAGAGCTCACTGAGCGGTTTTGAAGCAATCCAGTCAGCCGGCACCTACACCTACAACGGCAAGGCGCGGGTCGTCGCGCAGAAAACGGTGATCATTCCGGGCAAGGATGCACTGTTTGTCCTGCAGCTCAATGCAGATGCTCTCCAGGGCCAGGAACAAGTCGTCATCGATGCCGCCGACGTGATCGAAGCCCAGACCAAAATCACCGCATAGGGAGAGCATCACCATGAAATTGCGGTTCCGGTCGTCCAACATGCTGACGGTATCCATCTGCAGCGGCGTGCTGTTGCTGTCGGCCCCGTGGGGCAGCCCGCCAACGGCGTCGACCGCTCCGTGCGGGGGCGGGACCGTCCTCGATCCCCGCACCGGCATCTGCTGGTCGCAAAATCAACCCAACAACAGCTACGGCGGTTCTGGCAATATCCCTTGCCTGCCAGGACGACTCGGCCTGTGTTTGGGCGCGTTGCAGAACACGCCTACGCCCGGTGCGGCACTGCGTCCCGCTCCCCCGGCCGGCCCGGCGCCCCGCCCCGGCACGTGGCCATAACCGCAGGCGCACCGAAACACGTTGCTGCCCAATGACGTTTTGTCGCCTAGGCCGCGGGGTGGACGCGTGCGATGTAGACGTCGCGGGTGAAGATGCGTAGCGCTTCGGGCCCTGGTGGTGCGGTGCTGGTGTAGACCGCGCCGGTGGGTGTGGTCAGTTGGACGGTGTGCCGGCCGTGCCGGTCATAGGTCGTGGCCGCGTGCCAGCCGGGTTGTTCTTTGACGTAATTGCAGTGCTCACACAGCCCTTGGCCGTTGTGGGCGCTGGTGGGCCCGGTCCTGCGGTGCGGGGTGATGTGGTCGGTGTGCCGGATCCGGGCATTGCAGAACGGGGTCCGGCATATCTGATCCCGCAGCGCGATGAACCGAGCCAGCGCCTTCGGAAAGACCCGAGCCACCGATTCCATCGCCACCAACCTGTTGCTGCCCGGCTGGGCATACACCCGCCGCACCGACGCCGACGCCTGCGGATCAGCCTCCGCGGCCAACACCAGGTGCCGGGCCAGCTCCGCCGGAACCGGCCCATACCCCTCCAGATGCGCGGGCTCCTCACCCCCGGCAAGCAGGGTCTCGTCCGAGAGCACCAGGTTCACCGTCACCGACACCGGCGCCTCGATCGGATTACGGCCGGTGACCCGCTCGACCAGCAGATCCGCCATCACCTGACCATGAGTACGCCCCAACCCGGCCGGCACCGACGTCCCCGGCAGCGTCGAGGCCAGCGTGGTGGCCGCGCCCTGCGCGAGGGCCGTGTGCACCGCTTGGCCCTCGGCCGCCGGCAGCAGCACGCTCACCGTGGCCATACCGTCACGGGCGGGCCGCAACCGCACATGCCGGTCGGCCCGCGCGCGCCGCGCCCGCTCCACTGCCGCCTGCTGATCGAGCCGATAGGCGATCCGCTTGGCCTCCGCCGCGACCTCACTGTCCCCCATGCCGTCCACGGTGGCCGGGTCGCCGCACAATTCGCTATCGAGCAGCTGCCGATGAAACACCGACAGGCACGCCCCTTCCTTGGTGATCAACTCCGCCCGATGCTCCGACAGCACACCGGATTCCAACGCGGCCAACGTGCACGGCATATCCGCCACCAGAATGCGGGCCATCGCCACCAGCCGCTCACCGCGGTGCGGGGACTCCCCCCGGGCCAACCCCACCTCCGACCCCAACGCCGCCCGCGAGACCCGCGGCCCACCTGCAGCCGCGACCGCCACCCGCCGCGCCTCAAGTGCCGCCGCCATCCGCGCCTGCCCCGCCGCCGCAGCCGCTTTCACCAGCTCAAACTCAGCGATTCGACCCAATAACGCCCCCTCATCAGCGTCCGGGTCAACCACCAAATCGTCGAACATATGTGCGATAATACTCGCATCCACCGACAAGATGCCAGGATTCGTCCGTGAAAGGTGTGGGACCTCAGTGCGGGCAATGATTTCACTTGGGGTGCTACGCATCTCGCCGAATTCGGGATGCCACCGACGTAGGCTGCCACTGTGCACGTCGACGTGATGACCGTTCCGCAGCCATTGGCTCAGATGGGCGCACTTGCCCAGCGCACTCAAGCAGCCGGATTCTCCGGCCTGCTGCTGACCGAGACTGGCAGGACGGCTTATCTGAGCGCAGCGGTCGCGTCTCAAGCGGCTCCCGGACTCGAGCTGTCCACTGGTGTCGCCGTGGCATTTCCGCGCAGCCCGTTCGTCACCGCGGCCTCCGCGTGGGAACTCCAGGAGGCCACCGGCGGCAGATTCCGGCTCGGCATCGGCACCCAGGTGCGCACGCACGTGGTGCGGCGTTACGGCATGCCCTTCGAGCAACCGGGCCCGCGACTGCGCGACTATGTACGCGCCGTCAAAGCGTGCTTCACCGCCTTTCGGACCGGCAAGCTCGACCACCACGGCGATTTCTACGACCTGGACTTCATCACGCCGCAATGGAGCCCGGGGCCCATCGGCGTTCCCGATCCCAAGGTCGATATCGCCGCGGTGAATCCGTGGATGCTGCGCATGGCCGGCGAAGTCGCCGACGGAGTGCACGTTCACCCGCTCGGCGAGCCGGGCTACCTCGCCCGCCACGTGCTGCCCAATGTCGCTGCCGGCGCCGAGAAGGCGGGCCGTTCCCCCGCCGATATCGACATGATCATCCCGGCGATGACGATCGTCGGCGACAGCGATGAGGAACGGCACAACGAACGCGAATTCGTCCGCGCCAGTATGAGCTTCTACGGCAGCACACCCAACTACGCGTTCATCTGGGACGAGGCCGGTTTCGAGGGCACCACCGCACGCCTGCGGGAGAAGCAGAAAGCCGGCGACACGGCGGGCATGATGGCGCAGATCACTGATGAGCACATCGCTGCGTTCGCTACCGAATCCACCTGGGATGAATTGGCAGAGAAGCTCATTGGCAAATACGAGGGCGTGGCCACGCGCCTCGTGCTGTACAACGCCCTCGGCGGATCAGACCGGTTCGAGCGGTACGGCGACATCGCCCAGAGGTTGTCGGCTCGCTGACGTCAGGAGGACTTCTTGACGACGCTCGACTTGAGCTGCAGCCGACCGAAACCCGGGACGTTGGCGTCGATGTCGTGGTCGCCGACGCCGTCGGTGATAAGCGTGATGCCGCGAACCTTGGTGCCCACCTTGATGGCACCGCCTCCGCCGCCCGACACCTTGACACTCTTCACAAGCGTGACAGTGTCGCCGTCCGCCAGCACGTTGCCAACCGCGTCCTTCACCACGCGCCCGCCGTCCGGCTCCGTGTCACCGCTGTCACCGGCGGCCCACTCATGGCCACACATGGGGCAGGCGTAGAGCGCTCCCGACTCGTAGGTGTACTCACTCGAACACGCAGGGCACGGTGGCGTCTGGTCCACGGTTTCGCTCATCCGACATTCTCGCTCTCGTATTCACCGCCCGCCTCAATCTGTCGTCACGCGCGACGGCGGGCCGCCCTATTCAAGCGGATCGTTCAACGTCGCCGAGATCACCCCTCAGGAGAACGGTTTGCGCGGCGCAATTGCGTCGCGCCCCCCCACCGCTACGACCGCACCGCCGACGATGACGAAACCGTCGGTCGTGTTGTGCAAGGACCGTTGCTGATCGAACGATCGCGTCACCAGTCGCCCCTTTTCTAGGTCCGTGCAGGTAGGTCTATGGCGGAGAAATCAGGGCACGGCCAGGCTGCGGTACGTCGCCGCCAGCCACTGCGGTCCGTTACAGAAGTCGTGCTCGATCCACCACGACAACAGTCCCAACGTGGCTGAGGTATGGAACTCGGCCGCCACGTCGGCGGGCACAGCGGGGTCTGCCGACGTCATCTGCGGTCGCAGATGCTTGCGCAGGACATCGCCGATCAAGTGGCGCAGGTGACGCTGGACCACATCACCGCCGTGCCGGCCACACAACGCTCGATAGATCGGTTGGTGTCGGAAAGCGTGCTCGAAAAGCGATGTCGCAGGCATGGTTACGTCGATATCGCGAGACTGCGGAATCGCGGCGAGCGCATCCTCGAGTTGATCACGCATGTCATCGAAGCTCGCCGCCAGCAACGCTTCCTTGTCCCGGAAATGGACGTAAAAAGTCGAGCGGCCCACGTCAGCGCGGTCGAGAATGTCCTGGATGGTGGTCTTGTCATAGCCCTGCTCGACGACGAGTTCCAGGAAAGCGGTATGCAGCCGCTTCCGGGTGCGCCGCACCCGACGATCGCCCGCCGCATTGCCGCGAACCCCTGAATTCCGAACAGATTTCGGTTCGTGTTCGGTTGTGGACATTTCGCCCCCATTGGTTGTTGACGGAATTTCGGCCCTCTCCCTTCAATTGAACATTGTGTTCGGAAACTAACCAAGTGTTCGATGGAACCAAATGAATCGGGAGAGAACCATGAGCTACGTATGGGCGATCGTGGCAGCCGGATTGGTCGGCACTGTCGCAACAATCTGCGCCATGTTGATCCGTGGTGCCGCGACTCGAATTGCAGTCATATTCGGAACCACCTGGTTCACTTGGGTATTGGTGACCATGGCGCTTGCCGACGCCGGCGTATACCGATTTGAGCCGACGACCGTCCGACCGTGGCTTGCCATGGCGATGACCGTGCCCATCGTGGCCCTGTTGCTCCTCACTCGCATTCCAACAATGGCTCGAATCCTGCATCAACCCGACACGCAGTGGTGGCTGACCATGGCACAGATCTTCCGGGTGGAAGGCGCCGCGTTCCTGGTCGTGATGGCCTTGGGCGAACTACCGGCAGGATTCGCAGTGCCTGCCGGATTGGGTGATATCGCAATCGGTTTGGGCGCAATCTACGTTGCCCGCGACCTCCGGCAAGGGCGCGTCAACCGCCGATTGGTGTGGTTCAACATTCTGGGCCTGCTGGACCTCGTGGTCGCGACCGCACTCGGCGTCACCGCGGCACCGGGCCTGGCACACGTTCTTCAGTTGTCGCCGTCCACCCAGCAGATCGCTCTGCTGCCACTGGTCCTGATCCCGACCACCCTGGTGCCCCTGGCTGCCACACTGCACATCGTGTCGTTGCGCAAGCTCGCAGCAGACGCGCGAACGACAATCCAGCCTGTCCTGGTCGGAGCCTGACATGACCAACGCAGTCCCGTATCGGGTCACCCGCTTCGTCCTCGACACCGCTGACACCTTCAACGGTCTACGTCAGCGCTTCGAAAGCCTGGTCCCCACAATCGATCTCGCGGAGCTCGCCGACGTGATCGCATCGGGAGACCTGGCCGCCGTCCAGCGCTACACTGCCGCGCACGCACCACACTCGCTCGTGAACTTCTGGACGTTCGACCCGACACCGATGATGGCGCTGGCCGGCCACCGAACCCGCGCGGTCACGTACATGGTGGGCAACAACGTAATAGCCGAAACCATGTTCCGCCACGACCCCGGCATCATGCTCTACGCACCGATGCGTGTGGTGATCTACGAAGAATCCGACGGCGCAGTACATCTCAGCATTGACCAGCCGTCGACCAGGTTCGGGAGCTTCGGAGATGCCAGGATCGCCGAGGTCGGGGCCCGACTCGACGCCAGGCTCGCCGACCTGCTTTCGCTGCTGGGGGTGGCAGCTCCGCGCGAACTCGGCGCGATCTGAGCGGCTCGACGCCGACCTAATTTACACTCCTGTCAGTCTATGGGAGGGGTCGTCGATGAAGGTCCGGGTAATCGCCAGCGCGGTGGTCGTCATCGCGGTGTATGTCACGACGATCGCACTGTATGCGGGTACCGGGCTGGGACGTCCGAGTCGAGTCAGCGAACCGACGCCGACAGCCGACGGCACCACCGTCACCGTCGACCTCAATGAGGTCCATGCGGTCAAAGGCGACATGGTTGCCAACGTCACGGTTGTGCCTGGACCCGCACTCCTGGACCCGCAAACCCACGGCCTTACCGAAGACCTCAGTGTCGCAGTGCAATCCGCGGTGACGCCCACCCGCCGCACCTGGACGAAAGGCATGGTGCCCGATGTCTTCCCAGTCGCCCTGATCTTGTCCGGCGACCCTGGCGGTTACCCATTCGATCACTACCAATCAGGCCCGATCACCGTCGAACTGTTCCGGGGTGCATCGCACGTACCGATCCGCGTGGCGCCCGCGTTTTTCGATCGTGTGCCCGGCTGGATGTTCCACATTCCGGCTGACGGCAATGGCGCCGTACCGAGCGTCTATCGCGTCAACGCACAGCGCTCGCCGAGCACCGCCGCGTTTGCCGCAGTACTCGTCGGCGCGCTCGTCACGATTGCCGTACTGGGCGCGGTCGTCGCCGTTCAGACCGCACGCAACCGCCGAAAATTCCAGCCGCCGATGACGACATGGTTCGCCGCGATGCTTTTCGCGGTGGTGCCACTGCGCAACGCGCTGCCCGACGCACCGCCCATCGGAACGTGGATCGACGTGTCCGTCGTGCTGTGGGTGATCGCGACGCTGGTCGCCTCGATGAGTCTGTACATCACCTGCTGGTGGCGACATCTCAAGCCCGAATAGGCGGTTATACCAGCTACGAGCCTGCCGCAACAGCCGGCGAAGTTCGGGCTTGCAACAATGGACGCATGGTCGAGCAGAGCCTGTGGATGCAGAAAGTCGAAGCCGATCCTGGCCACTCGCAGTGGTACATCGAGCGGTTTCGGGCATTGGCTCGTGCCGGTGAGGACCTGGTGGGCGAAGCCCGGCTGATCGACGCGATGGCGTCTCGCGGCGCGCGGATTCTCGATGCCGGCTGCGGTCCCGGCCGGGTCGGCGGATATCTCGCAGCGGCCGGCCATGACGTGGTCGGAGTGGACGTCGACCCCGCTCTCATCGCGGCCGCCGAGCAGGATCATCCCGGCCCGCGCTGGCTGGTGGGCGACCTTGCCGAACTCGATCTGCCGGCCCGCGGCATCCCCGAGCCGTTCGACCTGATCGTCTCGGCCGGCAATGTGATGACATTCGTCGCCCCGAGCACCAGAATCCAGGTGCTCTCCCGGCTGCGCGCACACCTCGCCGACGACGGCCGCGCGGTGATCGGCTTCGGTGGGGGCCGCGACTACGAGTTCGGTCAGTTCTTCCAGGACGCCAGCCAAGCTGGCCTCACCCCCGAACTGCTGCTGTCCACCTGGGATATGCGGCTGTTCACCGACAAATCCGACTTCTTGGTCGCAGTCCTCATCCCGATCCCGCCCCCGGTAGCGTGACACCGGTGAACTTCTCTCGCGTGTCCTCCTCCGTTGCCCTGACCGCCTGCGCCGCATCACTCGCCGTCGCCCTCACCGCCTGTGGTTCCGACGACAAACCCGCCGCGGCGAGCACCACCCAGGCACCGCTGGTCACCACCTCCCCGTCCCCGGCGACCGCCCTGGACAACTCCTCGACGGCAGCTGCCCGCACCTGCCCGACGGCCGAGGGACAGGCCGGTTCGCCCGAGTGGACGCTCAACGGCGCCACCGGCAGCGTCGCCGTCACCGGATCCACCGACACCACGGCCCCCGTCGTCACCGTCAAGGGCCCGTTCAGTGTGAACCAGACCCAGGTGCAGACACTGAAGGCCGGCACCGGGCCCGTCGTCCCCGAAACCGCGACGGTGTCCGTCTGCTACGCGGGCTTCAACGGTCGTGACGGATCGAAATTCGACAGCGCCTATGACCGTGGTGCCCCCGCCACCTTCTCTCTCATGCGCGTGGTGCCCGGCTTCCAGAAGGCCATCGCCGGTCAGAAGGTCGGCTCCACCGTCGCGGTCGCGATGACCTCTGCCGACGGCTACCCCGACGGCCAGCCGAGTGCCGGCATCGAGAAGGGCGACTCGCTGGTCTTCGCGATCAAAATCCTCGACGTCTCGAACTGATCGTCGTGCTGCTGCGTCGCGGCGGACCTGTTATCAAGAACATCGTCCATCGTTACCGCGAAACACCGTCGAGCAAAGGCAGCCCAACCTCAATTGACGCAACAATAGGAATGTTGGAGTACCGCGCTGGGGAGGACAGCGTGGCACGTCAGTAGGTCGCCGCTGCCGCGACGGGAGGTCATATGCGCAGCTCAGTCGCTACGGTCACCGTTGTCGTGGTTGGTGTCCTGACTGCCGGATGCGGTAGCACGCCCGGCAAGGCGGTGCCGGTGACCACTCCGCCACTGGTGGCCCGGCCGCTGGTCGAACGTGAACTGGACGGGCTGTTGCTCAACCCCGAACAGGTGAACGCAACCATGGGATCGGCGGCCATGACGGTGCTCAGCGCCCAGGCCACCATGTCGGACAACAGCAGCACGATGGCACCGCCCGAGTGCCTCGCCATCGACGGCGCGGCCGAAGCCACCGTGTACGCGGGCAGCGGCTTCTGGGCCGAGCGCGAGCAGAGCATGAACGACGGGGACAAGTTCACCCACTATCTCAAGCAGGCAGTGGTGCTGTACCCGACGCAGGACAAGGCGCAGGAGTTCTTCGACACGTCAGCCCAGCAGTGGGCGGCGTGCACGCACTACACGCACACACAGAGTCAGTCGCAGTGGACCGTCGGCCCGATGACGAATGCGCACGACACCCTCAGCGTGGTCTCGACAGAACAAGACGCGGCCGCACCCGGTTGGGCGTGCGGCCGCGCCTTGGCACACA
The DNA here is from genome assembly GCF_010730955.1 of Mycolicibacterium aubagnense. Taxonomy (NCBI): domain Bacteria; kingdom Bacillati; phylum Actinomycetota; class Actinomycetes; order Mycobacteriales; family Mycobacteriaceae; genus Mycobacterium; species Mycolicibacterium aubagnense. Next base: position 628,456 of record NZ_AP022577.1, read on the forward strand.
AGAACAACGTCATCATCGACATCAACACGTGCAGTCCCAATCCGGCGGATACGGCGGTTCAGATCGCCAACCAGATCGGCGCCAACGTCGCTGCGCGATGGTGACGGCGGTGGTTACCCGCCGTTGGTGACCGGGTTCGACGTCAGGGGGATGAAGGCGTCGTTGATCCAGATGCCCCAGCGGCCACCCCAGGCCGAGGTCCACACGACCGGCTGACCGTCCCAGGCCTCAGCCGGCTTCTTCGGGGCCCATGTCGGCGGCTCCTCACCCTGTCCGGGTGCCGGTGGCGGCGGCTGAGCGGCGGCCAGTGGCATACCGAAACCGAGCGCGGCCGCGGCGAGCGATCCGGCGATGGCGGCGGCAGACAAGGTCTTCTTGATCGAGGTCATGCACATGCTCCCCTGGGTCGACTGCGATTACTTAGCGTATGTAATCACATTATGCCGAATGCTCAGTGCGACGGGGTGGGCACGAATCCGGCGGCAGGTGGTGGCGCCGCGTCAGGACCTCCAGGAGCCGGTGCCTCCGGAGCAGAACCCGGCTTGGGGTCGTAATACCCAGGCGGTGGCGGGCCGTTCAACGGGTAGTAACCCGGCGGCAGGGCGGGCCCACCGGTCTTGGGTCCGGTGTCGACGATCGGATTCGACGACGCCGGGTCATTGAGTGAGATGAAGCCAGGAGGCAGTTTCGGGGCCGGACCAGCACCGGGCGGTGGCCCGGGCGCTTCCTCGGGCGGCATGGTGAGCGCTTCCAGCGGGTTGCCGCTGTGGAACGTGTGCCAGATGTCCCGGATATACCCGAACTGCCCCGGCGTGTTGCCGGCGCCATACGTCGGGTTGTCGATCTCGGGCACCGTCGGCGGGCCCATCGGCGGTGCGGCGACGGGGCCGCTGGGACCGCCTGCGGGCTCGACGACCGGCTGGCCGGGTGCGGGCGTCGTCGGTGTGGCGGGGTCCGCCGCAGCCGGACCGGCCGCCGCGAACACGCCGGCAAGCAGTATGCCGCCAACGATCACAGCCGGTCGAAAACGCTCTCGCTCGGTCTTCAAATGCTCGTCCGTCCTTTCCACCGGCCTCCGTAACGGCTCAGGCTATCGCGTGAGCGGGGCTCCGTCACCTCGTTCGGACCTGCAAAGCCCGGTAGGCGGACCGAATCTCGTCGACCCGAGTCGCGGCGATACCCCATGGCTTGTCGACCCCGACGCGCTCGTCGAGATCCCACAGCACGCAGACTTCGTCGGGTTCGGCAACCTTTTCCCAGGCGATCACCGTGCGGCGGAGCTGCTCGTGCATCGGCTCGACCACCGCACCGGCGGGAGCCCCGCCCTCGGGGTGATGGTGCAGAAACTGGCCGTACGCCACGTCGCAGAACGCCGAATACCTTGCAGTGCAAAGGATCAGGCCATGCCAGGCCTCATCGACGGCGTGCGACGGCATCCCGATCACCTGACCGTCCCGCATGGCCGCCCCGCAACACCGCAACCACTGCCGCAGGCCCTCCTCGACAAGATCCCGCGGCTGCCACGGGCAGGTCTTGAACACCGCTGCGGGCAGTTCGAGAACCGCCACCGCGGCGTTCATCTGGTCGAGCGGCCCCTGGCGCTTGAATCGCACCCTGCAACTGTAGGTCGTGGCGGCGGCCACGCTGCCCGGCTTCCTGCACCGCACCAGCTGAGCCGTCAGGACGCCGGCGCCGGGCTCTCCTGCTCGACCGCGGCCTGCCGCCGGCTCTCCCAGCGCCCCAGCGCCAGCCGGCACGGCTCCTCCAGGAGCGCATAACTCACTGCGGCCACCGCGAATCCGAACGTCGTTGTCAAGATCATCACCACCGGCAGCGCCCAGGGAAAGCTGGTCCGCCCAACCATGTCGAGCACCATGTCGAGCGCGGCCAGATGCCACAGGAACAGGCCATACGACCAGCGGCCCAGCGTCACCATCGGCGCACTGCCCAGTACCCGGCGCTGATCGTCCGGAACGCCAAGGACCAACGGCGCCAACAGCGCTCCGGCGATGACGGCCCCCAAAGCCGTCCGCACGATGAACTGGCCGAGCGTGGCGTGGTGGTGCCCACCCGGCATGGCCAGCGGAGACGCCGCGACCAGGAAGGCGATGACAGCCACGATCATGAGCACGGTGCGTTGCCGGGCCAACTGATGCAGCCAGCTGTAGGGCCGGAACATCCACTCTGCCAACAACATCCCGACGGCGAACCACGATGCGTAGGCCGGCAGCCAATTCAGCGGATTGGCCCCGTGGTACGCCGGGATCGGCAGATAACCCCAGCCGAAGCTGAGCAGGGCCACGCCGGCGATGACCGGAACCCGCAGGCGCAGCGGCAGTTTCGCGACCGCCAGCGCCAACAGGGGTACCACGAGGTAGAACGCCATCTCGACCGACAGGCTCCACATCTGGGTGAGCCCGGCGATCAACGTCTTCGGAATGAAGACCTGGGTGAGGGTCAGGTTCGCGATCCACACCGTCCGGTCCGCGCCGTGGGCGTCCGGCAACAGAGTCAGCACCGCGACCACCGTGAGCAAGTAGGCGGGCATGATCCGGACGAGCCGAGACCGGTAGTAGGGCGCCACCTCGGGCTCTGCCCGCAATCCGTGCGCCGCAGCGGCATGACCACGCCAGAGCAGGAAACCGGACAAAGCGAAGAACACGGCGACCGCCAGGTCGAAGCGGGCCAGCAACCGGCCGACGACGCCGTCGGTGTAGCCCGTCTGCAGCGCCACATGCGTGAGCACCACGCCCAACGCCGCGGCCGCCCGCAGCCCCTCGACCGCGGGCAGGAACCCGCGGGTTCCGCTCACGGGCTCGGGGGCAGGAGCGGTCATGCGATCAGTGTGCCCGAGAAGTGCACTCAGCTACCGAAAAGCCCCGCATCGACGACCTTGATGACCGGGGCGCCGTCCTCATCGGATGCGGCCAGGTCGACTTCCACGTCGATGCCCCAATCGTGATCGTGGGCCGGGTCGTCCAGGATCTGCCGGACGCGCCACACACCGGGCGCGCGGTCGAAGATCAACATCGCCGGCCCGCGGGCGTCCGCCCCGGTGCCGATATCCTCGTGCTCGGTGAAATACGGCTCCCCTGCCGCTTCCCACCGCTGTGCCGTCCATCCCGAACCGGCATCGAGGGCCCCGAGTTCGTCCCAGCGGCGTCGGGCCCAGAGCTCCACCCGGCGGAACAACGCGTTGCGCACCATCGCGGTGAACGCCCGCTCGTTGCCGGTCAGCGGACGTACCGGCGCCATGACCGCCATCTCATCGACCTGATCGGCACTGGTCAACTGTTCCCATTCGTCGAGCAGGCTCGAATCGACCTGGCGCACAAGCTCACCCAGCCACTCCACGATGTCGGTGAGCTCCTCGGTCCGGGCGGCGGCCGGAACACCGGACCGCAGCGCCTTGAACGCGTCGGACAGATAGCGCAGCACCGCGCCCTCGGTCCTGGTCAGCCCGTAGGCACTCACGTATTCCTTGAACGTGAGTCCCTGCTCCCACATCTCTCGGACGACGGACTTGGGGGCCGGGTGCCCATCGGCCGCCCATGGGTTGGTACGGCAGTACACCTCGAAGCAGTGCGTCAGCAGTTCGTCGAGCGGCCGCGGGTAGGTCACGTCGTCGAGCAATTCGATGCGCTCGTCGTATTCGATGCCCTCGGCTTTCATCGCGGCAACGGCCTCGCCGCGGGCCTTCTTCAACTGTGCTGCCAGGATCTGGCGCGGATCCTCGAGCGTCGCCTCGATCACCGAAACGACATCGCGGGCAAAAGTTTCCGAACCCGGGTCGAGCAGATCGACCGCGGCGAGCGCGAACGTCGACAGCGGCTGGTTCAGCGCGAAATCCGGCGGCAGGTCGACGGTCAGTCGGTAGCGCCGCCCGTCAGGCTCCGGCTCCGGCAGTCGTTCCAGCACCCCGGCCTGCAGCAGCGAACGCGCGATGCCGACCGCTTCGCGGATGTGCCGCAACTGCCGCTTGCGTGGCTCGTGGTTGTCGCCGAGCAACCGACGCATGGCCAGGCAGGGATCACCGGGGCGGTCGACGACGTCGAGGATCATCGCCGTGGAGACTCGCATATTGCTGGTGAGTGCTTCGGGTTCGGCCGCGACGAGGCGGTTCATGGTGTTCTCACCCCAGGGCACCATGCCCTCGGGAGCCTTGCGGCGCACCAGCTTCCGCCTCTTCTTCGGATCGTCGGCGACCTTGGCGAACTGTTTGAGGTTCTCCACCTCATGCTCGGGTGCCTGCACCACGACGGTGCCCGCCGTGTCGTAGCCCGCCCGTCCAGCACGTCCGGCGATCTGGTGGAACTCGCGGGCATTGAGCAACCGCGTGCGGGTGCCGTCGTACTTCGACAACGCCGAGAACACGACCGTGCGGATCGGCACGTTGATGCCGACGCCGAGGGTGTCGGTGCCGCAGATGACCTTCAGCAAGCCCGCCTGGGCCAGCTGTTCCACCAGACGCCGGTACTTCGGCAGCATGCCGGCGTGGTGCACGCCGATGCCGTGCCGGACCAGCCGCGACAGCGTCGAGCCGAACGCGGTGGTGAAGCGGAAGCCGCCGATGTGGTCGGCGATGGCCGCCTTCTCCTCCTTGGTGCTCACGTTGACGCTCATGAGCGCCTGGGCCCGCTCCAGCGCGGCAGCCTGGGTGAAGTGCACGACGTAGATCGGTGACTGTTTGGTCTGCAGCAGGTCGGCGATGGTCTCGTGCATCGCGGTGGTGGCGTAGCTGTAGAACAGCGGCACGGGGCGCTCGGCCCCAGCGACCAGCGCCGTCGGACGGCCGGTGCGCCGGGTGAGGTCCTCACGCAATACGGTCACGTCGCCGAGCGTCGCCGACATCAACAGGAACTGGGCGCTGGGCAACTCGAGCAGCGGCACCTGCCACGCCCAGCCGCGATCAGGGTCGCCGTAGAAATGGAACTCGTCCATCACCACCAGCCCGATGTCCGCCTGCGCGCCCTCACGCAGCGCGATGTTGGCGAGGATCTCCGCTGTGCAGGCGATGATCGGGGCACCGGCGTTGACTGCCGCGTCACCGGTGAGCATGCCGACGTTGGCGGCGCCGAACACGTCGCACAAGGCGAAGAACTTCTCACTGACCAGTGCCTTGATCGGCGCGGTGTAATAAGTTCGCCGGCTGCTTTCCCTATTGCTCCTCGCGTCCGCACCCGCGAGGGCGAAGTACACCCCGCCCGTGGCGACCAGTGATTTGCCGGAACCCGTTGGCGTCGCCAGCACCACGTTAGCGCCACTGGCCAGCTCGATCAGCGCTTCCTCCTGCGCCGGGTACAGCGCTGTGCCCGCCGCCTCGGCCCATTCGGCGAATGACGCAAGCAATTCGTCGGGGTCGGCGCCCGTCGCGCGCAGCGCGGACAGGTCGGCGGGGTCGTCCAAGAGTGATATGCGGGCTGCCATCGTGTGCTCCAGCGTGCCCGATCACCGACCGCGCGTCTGCGGCGGGCAGCCACAAGGCACGATGCGCACAGGCAAGATGACGGTGTGACGTGGTTGATCCCCGACGCGCTCATCGTGGCGCTGTCCCCGATGGCGGTCCTGCCGCCGGTGCTGCTCCTGCTGTACTCGGACCGGCCCCGCAGCGCGGGTCTGACCTACCTGTGCGGGTGGCTCGCCGGGCTGACGGCCGTGATCAGCGCGGTGGTGTTGGTGTCACCCGTCGGGCAGTCGCACGCCGCCGCGACCAGTTCGCGTTTGCAGCTCGGCATCGGCATCGCGCTGATGGCACTGGGCGTCCTCACCTGGTTCCGGCGCAAGCACTATGCCCAGGCCACCGGCTGGCTCACCCGGATGCAGACCGCGTCGCCACTGGTCACAGGGGTCATGGGCGCCGTCTTCGCCGTCGCGAATCCGAAGTTCATCCTGGCGTGCGTCGCCGGCGGCGTGGCCATCGACGCCTTTCTGACCACCCCAGTCGAAAAGGCCGGCGCGATCGCCTTTTTCGTCGCCGTCGCGGGATCCACCACCGCCGCGCCGATCCTTGCGCACCTGGTGGCCTCGCGTTATGCCGAGAAGGGTCTGGAGCGGATGCGCCACCGGGTGCAGGAACACACCGCCGCGATCACGGCGGTGACGTTGACGGCCGTCGGGGCGCTCCTGGTCGTGGTGGCATCGTGGTGAGACGCCACCACGGGTGCGGAAATTCAGGTGCGCTACGGCGGATCGAGTGTGACGATCTGGGCCATGCCGAGTTCACTGATCGAAGTACGCCGTCAGTATCGCCAAGCCGACGAGGCCGCCATCATCGACGCCGTCCATGATGCGCTGGTGGCCGCGTTCCACATCCCGGTCGGTGACAAGCACGTCCGGCTGCTGGTCCATGAACCGCACCGGTTTTCGCACGCACCGCAGCTGGCGCACCCCGAGCGGTACACGCTGGTGACCATCGACTGTTTCGCCGGCCGTTCGGTGGACGCCAAGCGCGCACTGTACCGCGAGATCGCGGGCCGCCTTGCCGCGTTCGGCATTCCGGCCGACCACGTCACGATCCTGCTGCGCGAGAGCGCGCTCGAGAACTGGGGTATCCGCGGCGGGCACGCGGCCTGCGACGTCAACCTCGGCTTCGACGTGAATGTCTGATCGCATCTTCGCGGCCGCCCCGCGGCGATAGGCTCGGAGCGTTCATCGGAAACAAGCTCGGCAAGGAGCAGTCCATGACTCTCGAAGCAGTCGCGACGTCATTCGAGCAGAACGTCGCCGCCGTGCAGGAGTATTTCGACAGCCCCCGTTTCGACGGCATCACGAGGCTCTACACCGCGCGTCAAGTGGTCGAACAGCGCGGCACCATCTCGTCCGACTACCCGGTGGCCAGGCAGGCCGCCGAAGCGTTCTATCCGCGGTTGCGGGAATTGTTCGCTCAGAAGAAGAGCATCACCACGTTCGGGCCGTACTCCCCCGGCCAGGCGGTGGTGATGAAGCGGATCGGTATCGAAGGCATCTACCTGGGCGGCTGGGCCACCTCCGCCAAGGGCTCCATCAGTGAGGACCCCGGGCCCGACCTGGCCAGCTACCCGCTGAGCCAAGTACCCGACGAAGCCGCCGGCCTCGTGCGCGCCCTGCTCACCGCGGACCGCAATCAGCAGTACCTGCGCCTGCAGATGACGCCCGAACAACTTGCGGCAGCTCCGCCTCCCGTCGATTACCGGCCGTTCATCATCGCCGACGCCGACACGGGCCACGGTGGAGATGCCCACGTACGCAACCTGATTCGGCGGTTTGTCGAGTCCGGCGTGCCTGGCTATCACATCGAGGATCAGCGGCCCGGCACCAAGAAGTGCGGCCACCAAGGCGGCAAGGTGTTGGTCCCGTCGGACGAACAGCTCAAGCGCCTCAACACCGCGCGCTTCCAGCTGGACATGATGGGAGTGCCGGGAATCATCGTGGCTCGCACCGACGCCGAGGCCGCCAACCTCATCGACAGTGCTGCCGATGAGCGCGACCAGCCGTTCCTGCTGGGCGCCACCAACCTCAAGATTCCGTCGTACAAGTCGTGCTTCCTGGCCATGGTCCGGCGGTTCCATGACAAGGGCGTCACCGACCTGCGCGGGCACCTGTTGTACGCGCTGCCCGAGGGTCAGTACGCCATCGCCGAGGCGTGGCTGGACAGCCACGGCATCGCTGGCCTCGTCGACGAAGCTGCGGCTGACTGGGACCAGAATTCCGGACAGTCCGTCGACTCCGTCTTCGACAAGGTCGAGTCGAAGTTCGTCGAGGCCTGGCAAGCGGATTCAGGGCTGACCACCTACTGTGAGGCCGTCGCCGAGGTGCTGCAGTTCCGGGCCAAGGAGGGCGAGGCCACCGCGGTGAGCCCGGACGAATGGCGCACGTTCGCCGCCCGCGCGTCGCTGTACGCGGCCCGGGAGAAGGCCCGCGAGCTGGGTGCGGACGTCGCATGGGACTGCGAGCTCGCGAAGACCCCTGAGGGCTACTACCAGGTGCGCGGCGGGATCCCCTACGCCATCGCGAAATCCCTTGCGGCCGCACCGTTCGCCGACATTCTGTGGATGGAGACCAAGACCGCGGACCTGGCCGAAGCCCGCGAATTCGCCGAGGCCATCCACGCTGAATTCCCGGACCAGATGATGGCCTACAACCTGTCGCCGTCGTTCAACTGGGACACCACCGGTATGACTGACGATGAAATGCGAGCGTTTCCAGAGGAACTCGGCAAGATGGGGTTCGTCTTCAATTTCATCACCTACGGCGGCCATCAGGTCGACGGGGTAGCGTGCGAGGAGTTCGCGACGTCCCTCCGGCAGGAGGGCATGCTGGCGCTCGCCCGGCTGCAACGCAAGATGCGCCTGGTCGAATCTCCTTACCGCACACCGCAAACACTCGTCGGCGGCCCGCGCAGCGATGCCGCGCTGGCGGCATCGTCCGGCCGCACGGCCACCACCAAGGCCATGGGCGCGGGCTCGACCCAGCACCAGCACCTGGTGCAGACGGAGGTGCCCAAGAAGCTGCTCGAAGAGTGGCTGGCCATGTGGAGCGACCACTACCAGATCGGCGAGAAGCTGCACGTACAGCTGCGTCCTCGCCGCGCCGGGTCGGACGTCCTGGATCTGGGCATCTACGGCAGCAGCGACGAGCCGCTGGCGAACGTCGTCGTCGACCCGATCAAGGACCGGCACGGCCGCAATATCCTGACGGTGCGCGACCAGAACACCTTCGCCGAGAAGCTGCGGCAGAAGCGCCTGATGGATCTGATCCACGTGTGGCTGATCCACCGATTCAAGTCGGAGATCGTCTACTACGTGACACCGACCGAGGACAACATCTACCAGACCGAGAAGATGAAGTCCCACGGCCTGTTCAGCAACGTCTACCAGGAGGTCGGCGAGATCATCGTGGCTGACGTGAATCAGCCGCGGATCGACGAACTGCTGGCGCCGGACCGCGAGGCCCTGTGGCGCCTGATCCGCAAGGAGGACTAGGGGCGGGCCGGATCCGGCTCTGCCGTACCGAAGATCGCAATCGCGACCGCACCGGCCACTGCGGTCGCGAATGCGACCCCCACCAACCACCCGAACCCCGGCTTGGCCACATCACCGAGCAACAGGACACCGACCACACCGGGTATCACGGTCTCGCCCATGACCAGGGCGGCCGCAACTCCGTTCACCGAACCCACCTGCAACGCGACGGTGAACAGGTAGAACCCGCCCGCACCCGCGATCACGACCGCCCACGATGCCGGGTCGGCGATGAGGACGTGCCACTTCAGCGGATCCAGGCCGTGGACAATCCGCACCGCCACCGCCATGGCGCCGTACAGCACACCGGCGATGAGCCCCGCCGGCACCGCCGCCTTCGTGCCGAGCAGCCGCACGAGCGCGACCCCGAAGACCAAGATGAGCAGCGACACCGCCAGCACGCTCCAGTGCATGTGCCGGCCCGGCACCGTGCTGCCGAGCTCACCGGCGCTGAAGCCCAGAACACAAAGTGCCGCAAGGACTGTGGCGATGGCGGCCCAGTCCCGGGCACGCAGTCGCACGTTGAGAACCACAACGCTGAGGACGGCCGTCACCGCGAGATTGGCACTCATGATGGTCTGCGAAAGAAACAGCGGGATCAGCCGCGCCGACACCAGGCTGCCGAGGAACCCCAGCCCGTCCAACGCCATGCCGGCGAGGAAAAGCGGCGCCAGCATCGCCGTGATCGTCGAACGCAGTGTGGGGCCGGTTTCGATAGCCTCGCCGGCTTCGCCAACCGACTTGCGTGCGGCGTGCGACTGCAGGACCGAAGCGGTGCCGTAACTGAAACAGGCAACCAGAGCCGCGATGACGCCGATCAGCATTGGGCAGCTCCAATTCGGTCCAACCGACCGCCCCGACGATTGCCAGACATCGGCCAATTGTATGGAGCCGGCTGCAGTCGGCATTCACATGGACCAGACGCCGGCGACCATCGCGGACGGAAATCGAGACCTGGCAGAGACACAAGACATAGCTCATCCACAACGTGCTGACGTTCCATGATCAGACGGCTCGACAGCGTCGAGCGGTCCGGTCCGCCCCACGGTCCGGGCTGTCAGATGCGCTTTCGCGCAGGTCCGAGAATGGAGACGATCGACAGTGAAATCCACCAAGATGATCGCCGGCATGGCGATCGCCGGCAGCCTCGCCGCCGGCACCATCGCGCTGGGCACCGGTGTTGCCAGCGCCGACGCGGGGTTCGGCAACACCCCGTTACCGTCCGATTGGGGACCACCACCGCCGCCACCGCCCGGCCCTGGGTGGGGTCCACCACCGCCGCGCGACCACGACTGGGGGCCACCACCGCCGCGCGACCACGACTGGGGACCGCCGCCACCCCAGGATGGCGGCTGGGGTCCGCCGCCACCCCAGGATGGCGGCTGGGGTCCGCCACCTCCCCAGGACGGAAACCCGCCGGGCACCTGGAACGGTGGCTGGGAACCTGACGGCGGTGTGTGTTTGTTCGGCGCCTGCATCTAGCCAGGAACGAAAGCCGTTGCCTAACAGGCACACAGGCTGGACCTAGCTTAGAGAACCACAATGGCTACAGACCGAGAAACAGCGAGCACCGCAATTATCGCGGCGTTCACCTGAGTCGAGGAATGGGATAGCTATGAAATCGATAAAGCTCATTGTTGGCTTGGCCGTCGCCAGCGGGGTCGCTGCCGGCGCCGTCGGACTGGGTATCGGTACGGCCAGCGCAGATACGGGCATGGCTCCGGTCCCGGCCCGCTGGGGTCACGACCACGGCTGGGACGGCGACGGTGGCCCCGGCTGGGGTCCGCCGCCTCCTCCGGCGTGGGGCTGGAGCCCGCCTGGCACGTGGAACGGTGGCTGGGAACCTGACGGCGGATTCTGCGTCTTCGCCGCCTGCATCTAGTCGGATTCGGGGTGCGGGGCGGGTAGCTCAAGCAGCAGGCGCGCCCCACCCAGGGGACTCTGCGCCAAAGACGCTCTGCCACCGTGAAGTTCGGCCTGCTGGGCAACCAGCGCCAAGCCGAGGCCGGAACCCGAATGCGACGCTGTCGAGCCGCGCGCAAAGCGATGGAAGACCGCGTCGCGTTCGTGTTCTGGCACGCCGGTGCCGTTGTCGTCGATGGCGATCTGCACCCCGTCGTGTGAACTGACCGCGGACAGCTGCACGCGCGTGGCGCCACCGTGCTTGACCGCGTTGGCGATCGCGTTGTCGACCACCAGCCGGAGCCCGACGGGCAGTCCGAGCATCAGCACCGTCGCCGACGGCACGAGAGCGACGTTGAGGTCCGGGTACACCCGCACGGCGTCGTGGGCAGCCCGGTCGAGCAGCTCGGTGATGTCGACGGGGACCAGATCGTCGGCGGTGGTCAGTTCGCCCTGTGCCAGCCGCTCCAGAGCCGTCAGCGTCGCCTCGATGCGGCTCTGGGTGCGCATGACGTCACCGATCACCTCGTTGCGCTGCTCCACGCCCAGGTCGAGCGTGGACAGCACTTCGAGGTTGGTGCGCATTGCCGTCAGCGGGGTACGCAGTTCGTGCGAGGCGACCGAGGCGAAGTCGCGAGCCGATTCCAGCGCAGCCTTGGTCCGGGCCTGTTCCTCACCGATGCGGGACAACATGCCCTCGACCGCCTCCGCGATCTCGACGGCCTCCGAGACGCCACGTACGTGCACTTCTTCGGGTTTCGACTGGGCGTTGATCTGCCTTGCCTGCTGGGCGAGCTTGCGGAACGGGTTGATCATGACGAACCACATCGAGCCACCGACGAGGAACGTGCCGAGGATGACGCCGCTGCAGATGGCCAGGATGCGCATGTGCAGTGTGCGGATCTGACTCCGCGCCTCGGCCAATGGTGCCCCGAGCGCGATCGACGCCGACCCCGTCGTGACGGTGCGGACCCGGTACTCGACGCCGTTGATCGTGGTGTTGGCGTACCCGTTCTCGAACTGCGGCAACACGATCTCCGTCGGCATCGAGACCGTCGCCGCGCCGATCCGCACGGTGCGAACCAGCGTGCCCTCGGGTTGGGGCGTGCCCGTGGGGCTCTGCTTGGCGATGCTCAGCAGGGTATTGACGTCGGGCAGGCTGCTCAGAGAGTCAAGCCGCCGGTCGAGCTGGCTGTACTGGTCGTTGGTGACACCGATCCACACCCAGGTACCGATGATCAGCACCGTCGCGACCACCGACAAGGCGGCGACAACGACGATGGCTCGCAACGACAAAGCCGGTATCGGTAATCGCAGCTGCACCAAGTCATCATGCCCGATGCAAAAAAGACTGACGGGGTGCGTGCCCCTGGCACGCACCCCGTCAGTCGAACAGCTGGTGTTACTTGGCGGCAGCGAGAGCCGCGTCGTAGTCCGGTTCCTGGGCGATCTCGGGGACCAGTTCGGTGTACGCCACGTTGCCGTCGGCGCCGATCACCACGATGGCGCGGGCGAGCAGGCCGGCCATGGGGCCGTCGGCGATGGTCACGCCGTAGTCCTCGCCGAAGCTGTCCCGGAACGCCGACGCGGTGGAGACGTTCTCGATGTCCTCGGCGCCGCAGAAGCGCTTCTGGGCGAACGGCAGATCCTTGGACACGTTCACGACGGTGGCGCCGTCGGCCGCAACCCGCTGGTTGAAGGTCCGCACACTGGTGGCACACACCGGGGTGTCGACCGACGGAAAGATGTTGAGCACCACGGCCTTACCGCTGAACTGCTCGTTGGTCACCGGACCCAGGTCAGCTCCGGTCAAAGCGAACGCCGGAGCCGGGGAGCCCACAGCGGGCAGGTCGCCGACGGTGTTGATGGGGTTTCCACGCAGGGTTATCTGTGCCATACCCGACAGTCTGTCAAGACTGCGTCACGCCCGCAGCGCGGGGGTGCTGCTGTGGTGTCTACTGCCATTCGATGATGCGGCTCAGGTACGGATCCATGCCGCTGGTGCGGACTGGGCCGACGGTGACGGACGGCTCGGTGCCCTCGACCATCTGGCCGTTGCCGACGAACATCGCGACGCTCTGCGAACCGGCCGGTCCGTAGAACAGCAGGTCACCCGGCAGTGCCTGGTCCGCAGTGATCTTGCGGCCGACCTTGTACTGCTCGCCCGAAGAACGCGGCAGCTTGATGCCCACGCCGGCGAACGCGTACTGGATCAGACCGGAGGCGTCGAAGCCCGGCGTGGTCGGAACGGGCGTGATGGCACTCGTCGACGGCGTCGGGCCGAACAGACCCGACAGGCCCGGGATGAGGGTGTTGGACTGGGGCGCCGCAACCGGCTGCGTGACACCCGTCGGCTGTAGGCCCACCTGAGGCGCCGGCTGGCTGACCGGGGCCGCCGCGGCCGTCACATTGGCCGGAGGCAGGCTGGGACCGTTGGCGTTGCCGCCGCCGTAGACGAACGGCACCCCGCGCTGCGACAACGCACGCTGGATGACGAAATCGATGGCCTGCCGGTGAGTACCGCCGGTCCAGGTCGCGTTGTCGGCTGACGCGAGGGGCGCCGACACCAGCGGGGCCGCCATCGCGATGGGTGTCGCAAGCAGTGCTGCGCTCGCCATCGTCACAATCATCCGTCGCATGTCGACCACCTCTCTTCGTGCGCCACCGGGGCGCCCGACACCGCGTGCTCTACGCGGGGGTCGCGACCCCTGTGGTCCCTCTCCTCACAAACTTCACTACTGTCACTTTTACCCCACGCGCGCGCCTTATCCCACATAAATGCAGGTCAGCGCGCGATCTTTATCGAAAATGTGATCGAATGGTAATCGGGGCGACGGATCCGGGGCCTGCGCCGCCTCTAGGCTTGCCGCCATGGCAGCGATCCAGACGGTCAATCTGGCGGTCCCACAGCCCAGCCCCGACAAGGATCAGTTGGTCACGGGCATCGACAAGCGCCCGACTTCCGAGCCGGTGCAGGTCCGTCAACCCGGACCCATGCAGGGCGGCCTCGGCAGCGGCCTGGTCGGTGACACCATCGGTGACCAGCAGTTCCACGGCGGCGACGACCAGGCGGTGTACGCCTATGCCCGCGAAGACCTCGATGAGTGGCAGGTACGCCTCGACCGGGAGTTGAGCAACGGCTCATTCGGCGAGAACCTCACCACCACAGGGCTCGACGTGAACCACGCCCTCATCGGCGAACGCTGGCAGATCGGCGACGGCGGCCCACTCCTGGAAGTGAGCCGGCCGCGCATCCCGTGCCGCACCTTTGCCGAGTGGCTCGAAATCCGCGGTTGGGTCAAGACGTTCACCAAGGAAGCCGTACCCGGTGCCTACCTTCGGATCGTGACGCCGGGCGTGCTCCGCGCCGGGGCATCGATCACAGTGGTTTCCCGACCGCCGCACGACGTCACCGTCGCCCTGGTGTTTCGCGCGCTGACCCTCGAACCGGAGCTACTGCCGACCCTGCTGCCCGCCGATGCGTTGCCGGAGATGATCAAAGAACGAATCCGGCAGCGGGCGCACTAGCGTCAATCGCGCAGCACCGCAGCAGCCGCCACTCCGGCGACGACCTCGAGCATCACGATGACGGCCGCCACCGCCGTCCACCCGGCGGCATCGAACGCGATGCCGCCGACCCATCCGATGACACTCGAGCCGGCGTAGTAGGCCAAGTTGTACAGCGAGCCGGCCTGCGCCTTGCCCACCGTGGCCAGCTGGCCCGTCCAGCCCGACGCGGTGGCATGCGCACCGAAGAACCCCGCGGTGGCGATCAGGAGACCGGCGAGGACCGTAAACACGTTGTGGCTCAACGTGATCACCACACCAACGCCCATCACCACGACACTGCCCAGCAGTACCGGACGCCGGCCGTAGCGACTGGCCGCGGCCCCGGCCCACGCCGATGCCCAGGTACCCGCCAGGTAGGCCACGAACACCAGGCTGACGACGGTCTGCGGCAAGCCGAACGGCGCCGCGCTCAGCCGGAAGCCGAGGAAGTTGTACATCGCCACGAATCCGCCCATCAGCAGGAAGCCCTGCAGATAGAGCACCAGCTGCCGGGGGCTACGGAGGTTGGCGGCCAATCGGTGCGCCAGGGAGCCCTCGGATTGCTCGCCGGCCGGGACGAACCCCTGAGGTTCGGGTGCGAGCCGCATGAACCCGACAGCCGCTGCGCTGCAGAGCAATCCGACGACGAACATGGCCCACCGCCAGTCGGTGAGCTCGGCCACCGGTGCCGCGACCAGACGGCCGAGCAACCCGCCGATCGTAGTGCCGGCGACGTAGGTGCCGGCCGCCCGCGCGGCGTGGCCGGCCTCGATCTCCTCAGTCAGGTAGGCCACCGCGATCGCCGGCACTCCCCCGAGTGCCAGACCTTCGGCGAATCGGCCGGCGAGGAGCAGCTGAAACGTCGGCGCGAAAGGCACCAGCAATGCCAAACCCGTTGCCACACAGACCGAATAGGACATCGCACGCACCCGGCCGATCCGGTCGGCCAGCGTCGACCAGCCGATCACGCCCAGCGCCAAGCCGATTGTCGATGCCGACACCATGAGTGCCGATGCCGCCGCGCCGGAACCCAGGCTGCGGGCGATCAACGGTAGGACGGCCTGCGGCGAATACAGCTGCGCGAATGTCGCGACACCGGCGCAGAACAGCGCACCGAGCAGCCTGCGGTAGTCGGTGGATCCACGCACATGGCCGGTCCAGGCAGGCGCTTCAACAGTCACAAGCAGAAGGCTAGAAACGCCCTATTCATGTGTCCAATACATCATTTTTGGTTGACTCATGCACATATCGCATCAAAAGCCCGCCGCGGTCACGAACTCGGCGAATCGCCCTGCGGCAGGAGGCAATTCGCGACCCCGAACCCATGCCATACCGATTTCGCGCTTGACCCGGGTGTCGGACAATGGGATGTACGTCACCGAAGGATCGCCACGACCCGGCCGCGGCACCGGCACCACCGCGACGCCGAAGCCCGCAGCCACCAGGCCCTCCATCGTCGGAATCTCCATGGCTTCGAACGCGATCTCGGGCGTGATGCCACTCTCGGCCCAGACCTGATCGGTCAGCTGACGCAGCCCGAATTCCGCGCCGAGTGCGATGAAGGTCTCGTCGGCCACCTCACCCAAGCGCACGCGCGCCCGCCCGGCCAGGCGGTGATCGGCGGGCACCGCCAGACAGAGCCGTTCGACATACAACACCCGCCACGTGCACGGCACCTGCGCCGGCCGCGGAGAAGTGATCGCGACATCGGCCTGGCCGGTACGCAGCCGCTCCGCAATGTCGTGCGCCGCACCCTGGAACAACTCGAACCGCACGGCCGGCGCCAGCGCCCGGAACTGCCGAAGCGCCTCCGGTACAAACCAATTGGCCGCCGAATGCAGAAAGGCCAACCGCACCAGGCCGCTGTCCGGATCGAGCAGGGCGTCGATCCGGCTGTGCGCGGCATCCATCTCGGCGATGCTGCGGCGGGCATGTTCGAGCATGATCCGGCCGTAGCCGTTCAGCTGAAGACGGCGACCAATGCGATCGAAAAGCGGTGTGCCGACCTGGTTTTCCAAGCGGGCCAAGGCCCGCGACAGCGTCGGTTGGGCAACACCCAGTTCTTCCGCGGCGGCGGTGACGTGCTCGGTTTCAGCCAGGACGACGAACCAGCGGAGTTCGTCGAGGAGCACAAAACGACAGTACCCCGTGGGCCGAACGGCCCACGGGGTACTGGATCAGGTCGTTACCGGATGTCGAACCGGTCGGCGTCCATCACCTTGGCCCACGCCGCGACGAAGTCCTTGACGAACTTCTCCTTGGCGTCATCCTCGGCGTATACCTCGGCCAGCGCCCGCAGCTGCGAGTTCGAGCCGAACAGCAGGTCGACCCGGCTGGCGGTCCACTTCGGTGCGCCGCTGTCACGATCGGTGCCGACGTAGGTGCCGTCATCTGCCGGCGACGGAGCCCACTTGGTGGACATGTCGGTCAGGTTGACGAAGTAGTCGTTGGTCAGGTGACCCACGTTCTGCGTCAGTACGCCGAGGTCCGAACCACCGTGGTTGGCACCGAGCACGCGCAGACCGCCGATCAGCACGGCCATCTCCGGCGCCGACAGACCCAGCAGGTTGGCCCGGTCGATCAGCCGGTACTCGGACGGCAGGGTGTCACCCTTGCCGACGAAGTTCCGGAAGCCGTCGCCCTTGGGCTCGAGGTAGGCGAACGACTCGACGTCGGTCTGATCCTGGCCGGCATCGCCACGGCCCGAGGTGAACGGCACCGCGACGTCGAAACCGGCGTCCTTGATGGCCTTTTCGAGGCCGACGACACCGCCGAGGACCACCAGGTCGGCGAACGACACGCCCGTCGGCGACGCCTGCTGGATCTCCTCGAGCTTGCGGATCACCTGAGCCAGCTCGTCGGGCTCGTTGACCTCCCAGCCGAGCTGCGGCTGCAGCCGTATGCGACCACCGTTTGCACCACCACGCATGTCGCTCGAGCGGAACGAGGCCGCCGCCTTCCACGCGGTGTTCACCAGCTGCTGCACCGACAGGCCCGACTCGGCGATGGCGGTCTTGAGGGTTGCGACATCAGCGGCGGACAGCGTCTTGCCGGCCGGCACGATGTCCTGCCACAGCCAGGTCTGCTTGGGCACCAGCGGACCGAGGTAACGCACGACCGGTCCCATGTCACGGTGCAGCAGCTTGAACCAGGCCTTGGCGTACTCCTCGGCCAGCTCCTCGGGGTGATCCAGCCAGCGGCGGGTGATCTCGCCGTAGATCGGGTCGAACCGCATCGACAGGTCGGTGGTCAGCATCGACGGGTGGGTCTTGCCGGTGCCCTGTGCCATCGGCACCGAGTTGGCCCAGCCGCCGTCCTTGGGCTTCCACTGGTTGGCGCCCGCCGGGCTCTTGGTCAGCTCCCACTCGTTGCCGTAGAGGATCTCCAGGAAGCTGTTGTCCCACTTGGTCGGGGTGTGCGTCCAGGTGACCTCGAGGCCACTGCTGACGGTGTCGTTGCCGAGGCCGGGGTTGGCCCAGCCCAGGCCCATCTGCTCCAGCGGTGCGGCCTCGGGCTCCACGCCGTTCTCGATGTCGGTGGCGCCGTGGGTCTTGCCGAACGTGTGACCACCGACGATCAGGGCCGCGGTCTCGATGTCGTTCATCGCCATGCGCCCGAAGGTCTCACGGATATCGATGGCAGCAGCCAGGTAGTCCGGGTTACCTTCGGGGCCTTCGGGATTGACGTAGATGAGGCCCATGTGGCTGGCGGCCAGCGGGTTCTCCAGCTTGGTGCGGTCGGTTCCCGCGTAGCGGTCCCGCGACCCCAGCCACTCGTGCTCCGAACCCCAGTAGATGTCCTCCTCGGGCTCCCAGAAGTCCGGGCGACCGAACGCGAAGCCCGCCGTCTTGAAGCCCATGTGCTCCATCGCGCGGTTACCGGCGTAGACGATGAGGTCGGACCACGAGATCTTCTTGCCGTACTTCTTCTTGAGCGGCCACAGCAGGCGCCGCGCCTTGTCCAGGCTGACGTTGTCGGGCCAGCTGTTCAGCGGAGCGAATCGCTGCATGCCACGCCCGCCGCCGCCGCGGCCGTCCTCGACCCGGTAGGTGCCGGCGGCGTGCCAGGACATCCGCACGAAAAGTGGGCCGTAGTGGCCGAAGTCGGCCGGCCACCACTCTTGCGAATTGGTCAGCAGCTCGTCGAAATCGCGCTCAAATGCTTCGAAGTCGAGGCTCTGAACGGCCTGTCGGTAGTCGTAGCCCTCGTCGGTCGGATCGATGGCCGGCGGGTTCTTCTGCAGGATCTTCAGGTTGACCGCGCCCGGCCACCAGTCCCGGTTGCTACCACCCTCGACAGGCGGCTTGATGCGCATCGGGCAACCGCTTTCGGCGGGCTCGGTCTGTGCTTCTCCGATCGGAGGGTGAGTTTCCTCAGGCACGGCACTTCCTTTCGAGGGTGGTGAATTGAGCTGCGATCACGGATGTGATCGTGAAGTTGTAGCGGTAGCGCAGTCGGGGCACATGCCCCAGTAGATGACTTCGGCCTCATCGACAACGAAGCCGTCGAGCACGCCGTGACTGTCCGACGGGGTCAGGCAGGGCGTTTCGCCGGTGGCGCAGTCGATGTCGGCGATGGCGCCACAGGAACGGCACACGACGTGGTGGTGGTTGTCCCCCACCCGGGTTTCGTACCGTGCCACCGACCCTGATGGCTGAATGCGCCGGATCAGCCCGGCCGTGGTCAGGGCGGCCAGCACGTCGTAGACCGCTTGACGGGAGACGTCGGGCAGGATGGCGCGAACCGCGTCGAAGACCGTCTCCGTATCGGCGTGCGGCCGCCCGGTCACCGCCTCGAGGACTGCGAGGCGAGGCCGGGTCACACGGAGATCTGCGGAACGCAGCTGCTCCGTGTAATCGGTTGTCACATGATCACTTCTACGCCCTTTTTTGGACTGAGTCAAGACTTCGTAGTGATGTGTGTCACGCGATGTCGCGTTGGAATCCATCCGCCGACCGTCATTCGCGGAGGTCAAAGCCGTTGTTCCGCATACACTTTAGGCGGCCGGCTGCCGGTCCGCAGGGAAATCGCCGGAACCGGCGAATGCCGCCTTTCGGTTCGCCCACGGGCACTGACCCAAAGGCTGAGCGTCTGCACAGAGTTTGCCGACGGCCGCCGAAATCTCGCCGCGGGATTGTTAATCTGCTGCATATGCAACGCAGCGTGACAGGCCCACCGGTTCGCCGGTCGGCTGCCGCGGGAGACCGTCGGGCACCCGCATGACCGCTGCCGGACTGAATCACTACTACTGGCTCACCTCACTACTCGCCGCGCGTGGCCTGCAGACCAGAACATGTCGCGTGATCGCCGCTCTCAACGCCGTGCTCGGTATGGTTCCCGCACTGCTGATATTCAGCCCGGCCGGCCCGCACGGGCCGGTGCGCGAAGCCGTCGCCATCGCCATCGGAGTCTTCGCGCTCGGTGTAGGCGCCGCCTGGCTCCGCCATTCCTGGCCGTCCCAGCGGTTCTCCGCGGTCTCGGTGTCCCTCGGCTCGATCCCGATGAGCGCCGCCTGCCTGATCATGTCCGACCCCATGCTCGGACTCTTGGCCACCAGCGCGTTCATCTTCTCCAGCGGCTACGTGGCGTTCCTGCACCGTCCCAGCGTGCTCGCCGGCCCCTGGACCCTCGGTGGGCTCACCCTGGGATACCTGGCGATTCAGATCGGGTACCACGACCCCGCCCTGGCCGCCTGCGCCGTGCTGATCATCGCGCTGCTCAACGTCTTCGTGTTCGTCACCTGCCGCGTGGCAATCGGGTTGAGCTCCACGGACATCCACCACAGTGAGATCGAGCCGCTGACCGGCATGCTCAACACGGACGGCCTCTATTCACGCGCCGCGAACCTGCTCGCTGCCCGGAACCGGCAGGACGACCGTCACATGGTGCTGGCCGTGGTCAGCATCGACAGCTTTCCCCTGCTGTCGTCCATGTCCGGTCCCCGGCGCGCCAACCGGGCCCGCATCGACGTCAGCCAGGCGTTGCGGGAGACGGTGCGCCGAAACGCGATCGCCGCGCACATCTCCGACAGTGACTTCATCATCGCCGACACCTTCACCACCCCCGACGCGTCGCCGCTGATCGACCGGGTCCAGGGCGCCATGAAGTCCACACCGTCACGGGTGACCGCGAGCATCGGTGTGGTGGTCACCCCCTTGGCCCCGCTGACGGTGCACCCACCCGAGATCGTCATCGACGCGCTGCTGGCCGTGGCAGCGCAGGCCATGGAACGCGCCCGCGAGGACGGCGGCAACGACGTCCGCTACGACGTGCGGGACGACCTGCCGATCAACGAGTAGGCAGTTCCGCCTTGATCCGCGGCGCGATGAGCCCCGCCAGGTAGTCGTGCCCGGCATCGGTGGGGTGCACCCCGTCGGGCGCGATCAGATCCGGACGATCGACGAACCAGCGCTCGGCGATCGGATCGACGAACGTGGCACCGGCCATGCCGGCCTGCATGGCGAGCACGTCGCGGATCTGGAGCACCGCGGGCGGCACGTCGGCCGTCGGCCACGGCGGCCCGATCACCAGCAGCTTGGCACCCGGCGCCGTCGCCCGGGCCAGCATGAACGCGTCGTGCGCCATCGCCGACAGTTGCATGAGGTCGGCGCCCTGGTCGTTGCGCGAACCGAAGAACACCACGAGCGCGTCGTCCGGACGCACGCCCCGCGCGGTCAGGTCCCGGAAGATGCTGCCGTGGTCGCCGCGCACCACGTACCCGGCGCGGCCTTCGGCGGCGACGTCGGCGGCGATCGGGACGCCCCAGGCATCCAGGTTCCGGCCCGCCTGCGCCGCCCAGCTCCGCGGACCCTCTCCACCGAAGTTCGTGCCGTTGGTATACGAATCGCTGATCACCGCGACGCGGTCGGGCGGCGTACCCGGGCGCACGTTCGGATGGGCGTGCGCCGATCCGGGCGCGCTCACCACGGACGACACGCACAGCACAGCTGCCAACAACAAGGTGGTCAGATGACGCACTGCTCTCCCATGATCCAGTCGGTGATTCGCCGTACTCGGTCAGCCCGCCCGTTCAGCGCGCTTGACGTCGTCGTCAGATATCGCCTGCAGTTTACGTTGTCCTGCAACAGCTTTCGAATTGTCCGCGGGGCCGACCATGCGGCGCATCCAGTGCCGCGCCGGTTCTTCGACGTAATGGAACAGCAGCACCGCCCCCGCGAAGGACCCCGCCAGCAGGGCCAGCACGACGAACTTGGTCCCCCAGCTCGGGGACATGTCGATTCGGTACTGCGCCGCGGCCCAGTTCCAGCTCTGGTGCACCAGTTCGTGGACCATGTACAGGCTGAACGAGATCTTGCCGCCGTAGACCATGACCCGGGCCGACAGCAGTGCGGGCAGGGTTCCGGCGCCGACCGACAAAGCCACCACCAGCGGCAGGAAGAAGATGTCGACGAGGCCAAAGTCATCACGGATCGTCGGGACCGGATGCGCGTCGAACCAGTACACGAGGCCCACGATGAGGCCGAGCAGTGCCACTGACAGCACGCCGGCGAGGGTTCGGCCGCGGTCGGTCAGGTTCAGCTTGCGCACCGCGGCGCACGCGAGGGCACCTGCCGTGAACTGCAGGACGATCCGCGGCAGCCAGCTCCAGGGCGTGTAGAACTCGCCGGTCGCGGCCAGGAAGAGCAGCGGCGGCAACGTTGCGGCGAAGGCCAGCCACAGCAGGGCACGCGCCCGGCTGGCCCGGGCGACGCGGAACAGCACGATGACCAACAACCCGAACAGCAGATAGGCCAGCCATTCCGCGCTGATCGACCACGCGGGGCCGTCCCAGCTGGAGTTGTCGAAGAACGGCACCACCCACAGCTGGACCAGGAACAGCTGGCGCAGATAGTTGGGACCGGTGAGGGTGGCCGCAGCCTGCGACGGGAAGTCGCCGACGTTGAGGGTGAAGATGATCCAGGCGACGGCCAGATGCATCGTGACCAGGTAGACCGGCCACACTCGGGCCAGCCGCAACCACAGGAAATGCAGTGTCGCGCGCGTCGACCACGCGGGCCCCATGCGCTCGAGGTAGTTCCACGTCAGCACGAATCCGCTGAGGATGAAGAACAGGTCGACGCCTTGGGCGCCGCAGTCGAGTATCGGGGCGAGGGCCTCGCTCAGCGGCGGAGAAGCCTGACGCAGCAGCGGGCGGAAGTGGAACAACACCACCCACACTGCGGCAACGATGCGCAGGCCGGACAGTGCCTTGATCTCACCGCTCGGCACAACACTCATGACGGGAAAAGGGTAACAGCGGCGGCGACCCGGACCCTGATCGGAAACCTGTGACTTTTCTTGGCGACACTCCCGGCCGCGGGATACCCGCCGGTAATGCACTTCTCTAACACGCGCTCCCAGCAGTAACGCTGCTCACAGATATCTGCCGAGGCAGACGAAAGAGTGGAATATCCCGGCGCCCGAGAGCATTCTGTAGACATGCTAATTAGGCGGAAATTCACAACATCAGCGGTCGCCGCGGTGGCCGCCACAGCAGCGCTAGTTGCCGCTCCGGCGGCGGTGCTGACACTCTCCGGAACCGTGAGCCCGAACCGGACCGTGGTCGCGGACAACACCGGCTATGGCGGCCCCGATGGCCAGGGCGGCGGCGGTGGCTGCGGCAGCGGTGCGAACTGGCAGGGGTGCGGTGGCTGGAACCCATTCACCGGCGGCTTCGGCCACGGCTGCCTCAACGGAATGTGCGGCGGCTGGGACGGCACTCGCGGCTGGGGCGGATAGCACTTACGGCAGTCGCGGCATTTGCTCGCGCCGCCCGCTGATTGCGTCGTGCCTATTCACGGCGCCGAATGGGAATTCACCGCGGATGCGGATGCTGATTCGCAGCCGATAACTCCGTTTACTTCGGGCGGAAAATCCCTATGCTCGCGGCCATGGATGGTCCGAGGCCGCGGCCCGACGCGCCGCATCTGGCCGATGTGGTGCCGGCCGTGCTGGCAGCGATGGGTGTGGCAGGAGCCCAACTCGACGGGGTCCACCGTCCCATCGACCTGCCCGACGGCATTCGGGGTGCCTGCGTCCTGCTGATCGACGGCCTCGGCGCCCAGCTGCTGGACGCCTACGCGGGCGACGCCCCCGTGCTGGCGGGCCTGCGTGGGCGGAGCGTGCGTGTCGGCTACCCCGCGACCACCAGCGCAGGCCTCGCCGCGGTGGGCACTGGCCGGCGCTCCGGCGAACACGGCATGGTCGGTTACTCATTCCGGATTCCCGACCACGGCGTGATCAACGCGCTGCGCTGGACGCCACATCCTTTCGGCGCCGATCTCCGCGACGTGCTGATGCCGGAGGAAGTCCAACCGCTGCCGACCACCTTCGATCGGGCCACCGAAGCCGGCATGGACGTCAGCGTCATCTCGGGTGCCGAATTCACCGGCTCGGGTCTGACCCGGGCGGTGCTGCGCGGCGGGCAGTACGTCGGGGTGCATCGGCTCGGCGACCTCGCGGCCCGGGTTCAGCAGGCCGTCGCCGACGGCGGGTTCTGCTACGGCTATCACGCCGACCTCGACATGCTCGGCCATCTGTACGGCGCGGGGTCGACGGCGTGGCGAATGCAGTTGCGACAGGTCGACCGGCTGGTCGAATCGATCGTCGATGCCCTGCCTGCCGGTGGACTGCTGGCCGTCGTGGCCGACCACGGCATGGTCAACCTCGACGAAGCCGAGATCGTCGACATCGATTCGCGTCCTGATCTGCTGAACGGCGTTGTCGCCGTCGCCGGGGAGGCCCGCGCCCGGCACGTCTACGTCGTCGACGGGGCGGCCGACGCCGTCGCGGACAGGTGGCGGGAAACGTTGGACGGCAAAGCCTGGGTCCGGACGAAAGACCAGGCCATCGACGAAGGGTGGTTCGGTGCGCGGGTGAGTGACGCGGCGCGGAGCCGGATCGGTGACGTCGTGGCGGCGGCGCGCGACAATGCGGGACTGCTACGGAGGACGGTCGAACCGCTCGAGTCCGCCCTGATCGGACAACACGGGTCGTGGACAGATGCCGAGCAGCTGGTCCCGCTGCTCATCGCGATTGGTTGACCGGATGCTCGGACAACCGTGACGAAAGGCGCCGGATTACTCCGGCTTCAGATGCGCGTCGTCGGCGAAAACGAGTGATCCGCTGTCCAGCAGAACAGCCCAGCGGCGTGCTGCGTCGACAATATGGCTCTCACCGACATCGACCGAATAGCCCGCGTGGTCGCCGTAGTCCTCGACAATCACACCGCGCACGTCCTTGGCGTCGCCCCGGTTGACGCGCACCCGCATGTCAACGGCGAACTTGGCGTTCCTACCCATAACCACCCCAGCATTCCCTGGTAATCACCGCAGGTACGGAACCTCGGCCCACCGACCTCGGCCCCGACGTCAGTAGGTACCGAACTTTAGGCCACCGTGACCACAGCGGCAAAGCAAAGACCCCTGATGACAGGTAGATGGTACGCGCCGTACCAACCAGCGTCAGCTACCGTCGTCGCCGTGATCGTGCTGCTGCCGCCCTCGGAGACCAAGCGCCCAGGTGGCGACGGACCGCCGCTGCAGCTCGGCACGTTGAGTGTGCCGGAACTCACGCCACTCCGGAGGGCGCTGGTCGACGAGCTCGTCGCCCTGGCCGCCGACCCGGAAGCCAGCCGCAAGGCCCTCGCCATCTCCGCCGCGCAGGACGCGGAGATACAGCGCAACGCCGAACTGCACAGCGCAGCGACGATGCCGGCGATCGAGCGCTACACCGGGGTGCTGTACGACGCCCTCGACGTCGGCTCGCTGCGCGGTGCCACCGCGACACGCGCCCGGGCCCGGCTGGCAGTCGGATCGGCGCTGTTCGGGCTGCTGCGCGCCGACGACCCGATTCCGGCCTACCGGCTGTCGGCATCATCGAAGCTGCCTGCCGGCGGCACCCTGGCCAGCCGGTGGAAGCCCGTCCTCGAGCCTGTGTTGGCCCAACTCCAGCAGCAGGAGCTCATCGTCGACCTGCGGTCCGGCTCATACGAGGCGCTCGGCAAGATCCCCGGCGCGGTGACGGTCGACGTCTACACCGAGCACCCCGACGGGCGCCGCACCGTCGTCAGCCATTTCAACAAGGCCCACAAAGGACGGTTGGCGCGGGCGCTGGCCGGCAGCCGGGCCGAGCCGAACGACGCCGCTGCCGTCGCCACCGTCGCACGTCGAGCCGGGATGCGCGTCGAACGCGACGGCGCGCAACTGACCGTGCTTGTCACAGCGTGACCCCGGCGGTGTGGCCGATCCCCACCCGTCTGCGATAATGGCACTCGAGGGGAGTATTCCTTCGCCGCGGTGTCGTCATCACGTTGTCCAACGTCGGGCAGCCGGTACCGCGGGCCGTTCCGGCGGCGGTCGAGACCTCGGTCGTTCACTGACGCCCGGAGGCACGCTCGCATGAATGTTTCTACGCTGGAATGGTCGATCACCCTTGGTGTGACGATCGCCGTACTGCTGTTCGACGTGGTGGTGATCGGCCGCCGGCCACACGAGCCCACCACCCGGGAAACCGCCGGCTACCTGGGGGTCTACGTTGGCCTCGCGATCGCCTTCGGCATCTGGGTGTGGAAGTTCCACGGCGGCGAGTACGGCGTGGAGTACTTCGCCGGCTGGCTCACCGAATACAGCCTGTCGGTGGACAACCTGTTCATCTTCCTGATCATCATGGCCAGCTTCAAAGTGCCCAGGGTCCTGCAACAGGAGATTCTGCTGATCGGCATCATCCTGGCGCTGATCTTCCGTGGCATCTTCATCGCCCTTGGCGCCGTTGCCATTTCGCAGTTCTCGTGGATCTTCTACCTGTTCGGCGCGTTCCTGGTGTACACGGCAGCCAGGCTCGTGCGCGACACCGAGCACGACGATGACGCCGAGAACTCGATGGTGCGGTTCGCCCGCAAATACCTGAAGGCCTCCGACCAGTGGGACGGCAGCCGGCTGCACACCGTGGTGAACGGCAAGCGGGTGCTGACCCCGATGATCCTGGTCATCATCGCGCTGGGCACCACCGACCTGTTGTTCGCGCTCGACTCGATCCCGGCGATCTACGGCCTCACCCAGGAGCCGTACCTGGTGTTCACCGCCAACGTCTTCGCGTTGATGGGTCTGCGCCAGCTGTACTTCCTGCTGGGCGACTTGCTCAAGCGGCTGGTCTACCTGTCGCAGGGCCTGGCCTTCATCCTCGCGTTCATCGGCGTGAAGCTGGTCCTGCACGCGCTGCACGAGAACACGCTGCCGTTCATCAACGGCGGCCACCACGTCGCGGTCCCGCAGATCCCGACGCTGCTGTCGTTGGCGGTCATCATCGTCACGCTCGTCGTGACGACGGTGGCCAGCCTGTGGAAGACCCGCGTCGACGCCCGCAGCGCGGGATAGTCGTCGGGCCGCCGCCGGTCAGCGGCGCGAATCTGCGTGCGACAATTCGGCCATGGTCATGTCGATCGATCGTCCGAAGCTGGAAGGCAACATCGCCGTCGGCGAGGACCGCCAGATCGGTTTCGCAGAGTTCGGAAATCCGCAGGGACGAGCCGTGTTCTGGCTGCACGGGACGCCCGGCGCGCGCCGGCAGATCCCGACCGAGGCCCGTACCTTCGCCGCCCGCAGGAACATCCGGCTGATCGGCATCGACCGGCCCGGCATCGGCTCGTCGACGCCGTATCAGTACGAGAACGTGCTCGGGTTCACCGACGATCTGCGCACCATCGCCGACACCCTCGGCATCAACCGGTTCGCGGTCATCGGGTTGTCCGGCGGCGGCCCCTACACGCTGGCCACCGCTGCCGCCATGCCCGACCGGGTGGTGATGGCCGCGGTGCTCGGCGGCGTCGCCCCGCTGATCGGCGAGGACGGCATCAGCAGCGGGCTGATGGAGCTGGCCAAGATCGTCCGGCCCGTCATCGAGGTCGCCGGCACCCCGATCCGCTGGGTGGCCGGTTCGTTGATGAAGCTGGCCGCGCCGTTCGGCTCCCCCGCCCTCGACCTGTACGCCCGGATCTCCCCGGACGGCGATCGAAACCTGCTGAGCCGTCCCGAATTCAAGGCGATGTTCCTCGACGACCTGCTCAACGGCAGCCGCAAGCAGCTGGCCGCACCGTTCGCCGACATCGTCGTGTTCGCCCGCGACTGGGGCTTCCGGCTGGAGGACATCAAGGTGCCGGTGCGCTGGTGGCACGGCGATGCCGACCACATCGTGCCCTACGCCCACGGCGAGCATGCGGTGGCACGAATTGCCGATGCCGAGATGTACACGCTGCCCGGCGAAAGCCATCTCGCGGGTCTCGGTGTGCCCGAAGACATCCTGACCAAGATTCTCGAGGTCTGGGACGCCGACCAGGCCGCGCGGTAACGCCCGTCAGGCTGTGCCGACCTGGCCGCTGAGCACCCGGCGCAACATATGCATGGCGACGGTCGTCGACCGCTCGCGGATGTCTGCCCGATTACCGGGCAGGTGGACGGTCCGGGTGTGCATTGTGCCATCGGCCAGACGCACGCTGAAACACACTGTGCCGACCGGCTTTTCGGCGCTACCGCCGCCGGGGCCGGCAATGCCGGTGATACCCACGGCGACGTCGGCACCGAACCGCTGCAAGGCACCGGCCGCCATGGCCTCGGCGACCGGTTCGGACACCGCACCGTGCGTCGCGATCAATGCGGGGTCCACGCCGAGCAGGTCGGCCTTGGCCTCGTTGGAGTACGACACCACACCACCGGCCAGATAGGCCGACGATCCGGGCCGGTCGGCCAGCCGAGCCGCCAGCAGGCCCGCCGTGCACGACTCGGCCGTGGCGATGGTACGGCCCGAAAGCAGTTGCGCCACTTGGTCATCGACCAACGCGCCATCCTCGGAGAAGACCTCGTGCCCATGGCGTTCACGGAGCAGTCCGGCCAGTTGCCGGTAGCTCTCGGCGGCGTCGGGTTCGTAGCGGGTGACAATCTCCAACTCACCGCGACGCAGACACGTCGTGATCTCCAGGTCGGCGAAACCGGCGACCAGGGTCTCCGCTTCCCGCAGGGTTTCGGCCAGCCCCGACTCGGGCAGACCGAACATCCGGATAGTCTCCTGCGTGTAGATGGTGCGCCCGGCAATCGCCCGCTGGGCGGTGGCCGTCTCGATGGCGCGGGTCCACATCGGCTGCAGTTCACGGGGCGGCCCGGGGAGGACGATCACGGTCGGCGCACCGTCGGTCCGGGTGACCACGACGCCGGGTGCGGTACCGACGGGGTCCAGAATCTCGACACCCTCGGCGCTCCCGCCCTTGGGCACCAGCGCCTGCTTACGGTTGGCGGCCCGCACCGCGTCGAAATCGGCGCCGGGGAACCGGCCCATGAAAGACCGCAGGATCTCGGCGATGCGTTCTTCGAGTCCCTCGTCGAGCACCAGCTCGCGGCCGCAGAATGTGGTCACCACGGCGACGGTCATGTCGTCGGCCGTCGGCCCGAGTCCTCCGCTGGTGACGATGAGGTCCACACCTTGCGCGGCAAGGAAATTCAGCTGGGACTCGATGTCTTCGGGCCGGTCGCCGCAGATGGTGATGTGGGCGAGCTCGACGCCGAGTTCCAGCAGCCGATCCGCCAGCCACGGCCCGTTGAGGTCCTGGACCCGCCCGGTGAGAACTTCGGTTCCGGTCACCACGATGCCCGCACGAACGCCCATGGCGATCACAGTACGGCGCTACCGGAGGGCACTGCGGACTGAGTCAGCCCGCCAGCCAGGCGCGCACGGTGGCGAGTTCGCGCGTGTAGTTTTCCATGATGTCGTCCTGGAATCGCGAGCCGCCGCTGATCGCGTCGTCCCCGCGCCAGATCACGCGCACTCGAGAAGCGCCACGCAGGTAGACGTCGACGCGGTCGTCGGTCCGGCGCTGCCAGCCGGTGTCGGCGGTGTGTGCAGCCAGTGCGGATCGTTCGTCAGCCATCGGCTTCTCCTTCGGGTCGACTGATAATCATGTCTCATGCGCCGGGCCGGAGCACCCGCGGTACCGCGTCAGGGGCCGCCGGCCGGACGTCCGGCTCGGCCAATCCGGGGTCGGCGACCGCGGCACGGGACGCGGCGTCGGCTACCGGCTGCGGTGCGGGGCCACCCGTCACCGGGACCGTCACGGGCGGGGTGTTGTAACCGCCGACCCGGACCCAGCCCGCGTTCACGCCGGGTTTCGGCACCAGCCCCCGGACATGCGCGGTCTCCCCCGGATAGACCGTCACGTAGTTGTCGCTGTACTCGATCGGCAGGATTTCGTCGGCGTCCGGAGCGGTGGTCAGCTCCGCCCGCTCGAAGAACGCGAGTTGCTTGGTCGGGTTGTGCAGGGAGATGTCGACCACCTGCTGGCCGTCACCGTTGACGGAACCGACGGCGCTGACCTCCAACCGGGCCTTGGGCATGTAGTTCAGCGGCGTCATATCGGCCCAACCGGTCTGGTGCAGCTCGAAGGCGACGTCCTTGTGGGGATCGCCGATGTCGTCCTGCTGCGACTGCCAATAGTTGTTGTCGGCGATGATCTCGCCGATCGGGTTCAGCAGTTCGCACCGTACGAAGAACACCCGCGAGTCGGGCACCTCGCGCGGCAACGTCATCGCGACGGTGGCGGCGCCGGACACCACGTCGTACGGGTCGCTGACGCGCTCGTCACGCATGGTTCCGTTGATGTCATACACCCGGGTGCGAACCCGCAGGCCGACGGCATTCTCCGGGCTCTGGTTGGTGATGCTGATCTTGGCGGTGCTGTGGTCGCCCGTGGCGTACGAATCGAAGGTGACCGACAGCGGCTGCAGGCCCTTCTTCGCGCCGTAGTACGCACCGCCGGGCCGCAGGTAGTAGTCGAAGATGTTGCCGAAGAACGACGGCCAGTGGTTGTTGAGCATCCAGTAGATCGTCATCTTGCGGTCGGCCCAGCCCAGCGCGGCGAACGACTCGAACTGAGCCCGCGTCGCCTCGTAGTGCGCGAGCTGGGCCTTGCGCGTGAATTCTTCGGCGCCACTGGACGATCCGTAGCGCTGGACGACCGCGTCGCGGATGCTCGCCAGCGCCTCGTTGCTGGGGTTGGAACCGGCGTGGAAGTACCACATGTCGTTGATCGGCCAGAGCTTGTCCGGCGGGATGAACTTTCGCAGGCTCGCGAACGGCGGGATGTGTTCGTTGTCGCCCTGTTCGGCCGACGCGCCGCGGGCGGCCGCGTAGTCGCCGCTGAACCAGTACGCCGGGGGCCGCCAGGTGTACGGGCCGGCCATCTGGATGCCGTCCCACAGCCGGTTGCCCTGCGGATCAGTGGCATACGACGACACTGTGTCGACAACGGCGTTCTGCCAGTGCAGCTTTCGCAGGATGTCGTGGTACTCGGCAAGGATGTCGGCCGGCGGATGACCGTCGCTGGCATTGGCCCACACGAACGCCGACGCATGCGAACGCAACATCAGGATCTGCGAGCGCAGACTGTCCTGCGCGACCCGGTGGTCCTCCTGGCCCCACTGCGGCCATTTCTCCCACTGGTTGCAACACATCCAGCCCACCATCAGCGGGATGCCCAGCTCGTCGGCCCGTTCCATGAAGCGCGCAGCGGGAATCTTGGATTCCATGCGGATCATGTTCAGACCCAGATCCTTGACGTAGCGCAGGATCGCGTCGTCACGATCGGGATCGTCGCGGTACAGCAGGTCGGGCGTGTAGGTGGCTCCGCGCGCCAGGAAGTCGCGGCCATTGACCTTCAGGTAGAAATTGCCGCCGGAACCCAGCTGTGGGAAGTCCTCGCTGCCGTCGCGCCCCTGCTCGATGGACCGGATACCGAACCGCTGCGTGAACTCGTCGGTGGCCTGGCCGTACTGCAGGAACTGCAGCCGCAGGTCGTACAGATCGGGCTTGCCCATCGTGTACGGCCACCAGAGGTCGGGGTGCTCGACCCGCAACGCCTCGTAGTCGTTGGGGCTGAACGTGACGTCGCGGCTCTCCCCCGGTCCGAGCGACACCGGTCGCTCGATGTCGATGTCCGCCTTGCCGGCGCGGGTGATGGTCGCCCGCACGACGCCGTTGACGCGCTGGTCGGAGTAGTTGGTCAGGCCCGACCGGACGCTGAGCTGGGCGCTGTCGGTGCGCGGCAACGGCAGTTGGCTGTTCACGGTGGCATCGGTGATCGCCACGTCGCCCGACATCTTCAGGGTGACCGGCTTGAAGATGCCGGCATTGCGGTCCGCCACGAACGAGTTGCCGTTGGCCGGGTTCTTACCCGGCCCCTGGTACCCGAGATAGTTCCAGTTGATCCAGTCGAACCAGCTGTCGGCCAGCTCCACGCCGTCGACGTCCTGCAGTGCCCGCTCCGGGGTGACCTTGACCGCGAGCGTGTTGGTGCGGCCGCGCTCGATCCACTTCGACACGTCGAGGGTGTGGTCGACGTACATACCGGCGATCTGGCGGCTGTCGGCGATCTGGTGCCCGTTCAGCCAGATCTCGGCCCGGTAGTTGATGCCCGGGAAGTTCAGACGGTAGGTCGAGTGCCCGGCCGGCGCGACGAACGTCGTGCGGTACCACCAGTCCTGCTTGTACAGGTCCTGCGGCACCTTGGTCAGCAGGTTGTCACCGTAGTAGAGGTCCGGGTAGGTGCCGTCGTCCGCGAGCGTCTGCAGCACCGTCGCCGGCATGTGCCGCACCTGGTGCCAGCCGGCACCGGCGGCGGGGAATCCGTCGCGGCTGAGCTGCGCGCCACCGGCCACCATGCCCTGCGCGGACGCCAGCTGCCAGCCTTGCGCGAGCTCCACTTCGGCGGCCGCGCTCATCGGCCTCAGCAGGCGTGGCAGATCACCGGTGCACGCGAACAGCAGCACCAGGGACATGACGGCACCCAGCACTACACCGCGGCGCAACTCGGTTGATATAGCCCTGCTCCCTCCGAAAACTCAGCATCTGAACGCGCTTCTACAACCGAATACGCGATGTGGGGGCACCTCATTGTGCCCCGTCAGCCCGGAAGTTTCGGAATCACTGAGGTCAGAACTTGTGCGGCACGTCGGTCGTCAGGCCGCCGTCGACGACGAACTCGCTGCCGGTGGCAAATGACGATTCGTCGCTGGCCAGGAACACCACAAAGGTCGCTACCTCGTCGGGCTGCCCCGGCCGGCCCAACGGCGCGGTCATCATGTCATCGGGAAAATATTTGGTCATCGGCGTGCGGATGAATCCGGGCAACACCGAGTTGACCCGGATCTTGTCCTTGCCCAGGTCGATGGCCGCCGACTTGGTCAGACCACGCACCGCCCACTTGGACGCGACGTACGGATGCAGCAGGGTGGCGCCGCGCATGCCTTCGATGGACGAGATGTTGATGATCGAGCCGCCGCCGGCCGCCCGCATCGGCGCCACCACCGCCTGCATACCCAGGAAGGTCCCGGTGAGGTTGACGTCGATGCATTTCTGCCACTTGGCCATGTCGAACTCGCCGATCTTGCCGAGGGCGGTGATGCCGGCGTTGTTTACCAGGACGTTGAGCAGGCCGAACTGCTCGGCGGCGGTCGCGACCGCCGCCGCCCATTGATCGGCGTCGGTGACGTCGAGGTGGACGTAGCGGGCGGCGTCGCCGAGTTCGGCGGCCAGCGCCTCACCCTGCTCATCGAGGATGTCGCCGATGACGACCTTGGCGCCCTCGGCGACCAGCATCCGGGCGTGCGCCGCACCCATCCCCCGTGCGCCGCCAGTGATCAGTGCAACTTTTCCGTCCACGCGTCCCATGACGGGTCACGGTACCGCCCGGCCGACTGCTCGCCGGGAACCCGCGCGCGAATCCCGGCATACTGGTCGCATGTCTGCGCCGAACGCCGGGCCGATCACGGGGCCGATCAGTGCGGTCGACGTCGATGACCCTGGCGCGACGAGCTCGAACGTCGGTGCCTTCTTCGACGTCGACGGCACGTTGGTGTCCGGTTTCATCGCGACCATCCACGCCGCGCACCGGTTCCGGCAGCGGCAGGCGGCTTTCGGCGAACTGACCGGCATTCTCGAGGCGACGGTGCGATACAAGTTGCGCCGCATGGAGTTTGAGCGGTTGCTGGTGCGGGCCGCGGGCTACATGCGGGGCGAGTCGCTGGCCGAGCAGGAGGCACTGGGCGAGCAGCTGTTCCACAGCCATGTGCAGGCCCGGATTTTCCCGACGATGCGCGAGATCGTGCACACCCATCAGCGGTCGGGCCACACG
Source organism: Mycolicibacterium aubagnense (assembly GCF_010730955.1). NCBI lineage: Bacteria > Bacillati > Actinomycetota > Actinomycetes > Mycobacteriales > Mycobacteriaceae > Mycobacterium > Mycolicibacterium aubagnense. The sequence continues at coordinate 662,077 of NZ_AP022577.1, forward strand.
GTGGTGCTGAGTTCGTCGGCGCTCACCATGCACGTCATGCCGCTGGCCCGCTACCTGGGCGTCGAGCACGTCATCTGCAATCACTTCACCGTCGACGGTGACGGCACCCTCACCGGCGACATCGTCCGGCCCATCGTCTGGGGCCACCGGAAGGCCGCCGCGGTCGAGGAGTTCAGCCAGGCCAATGACGTTGATCTGCAACAGAGTTACTTCTACGCCGACGGCGACGAAGACCTGCCGCTGATGCACGCCGTGGGGCACCCGATTCCGGTGAACCCGCGTCCCGGCCTGGCGGCCGAAGCGGAGCGACTCGGCTGGACGGTGGTGCGCGCCGCCGCCCCGCCCAGGGACCGGTCCGGTTGGCTACGGCGCCTCGCACGACCCTGACGTTCAGGAACATCATTCGCCCAGAATCTCGGCCGAAATGCGCGCGTAATCTTGCGCGCTGGACCGCCACGCGGTAGTAAACTAGAACACGTTTCAGTTTTGCCACTCCCGCCTCGGCACCAGCACAAGGAACTCCAATGCGCACCGCTCTCTGCGACCAACTCGGCATCGAATACCCGATCTTCGCCTTCACCCACTGCCGCGACGTGGTCGTGGCCGTCAGCAAAGCCGGCGGCTTCGGCGTCCTGGGCGCCGTCGGTTTCACTCCTGAGCAGCTCGAGATCGAGCTGAAGTGGATCGACGAGAACATCGGCGACCACCCCTACGGCGTCGACATCGTCATCCCCAACAAGTACGAGGGCATGGACCAGGTCGACCTGGATCCCGACGTGCTCAAGAAGCAGCTCAACGCGCTGGTGCCGCAGGAACACCTCGATTTCGCGAAGAAGATCCTCGCCGACCACGGCGTGCCGGTCGACCACAGTGACGACGACGCGCTGCAGCTGCTCGGCTGGACCGAGGCCACCGCAACCCCGCAGGTCGAGGTCGCGCTGCAGCACCCGAAGTGCACCCTGATCGCCAATGCGCTGGGCACGCCGCCCAAGGACATGATCGACCACATCCACGCCGAGGGCCGCAAGGTGGCGGCGCTGTGTGGCTCGCCGTCGCAGGCCCGTAAGCACGCCGACGCGGGTGTCGACATCATCATCGCCCAGGGTGGCGAGGCCGGTGGCCACAGCGGCGAGATCGGCTCGATCGTGCTGTGGCCTCAGGTCGTCAAGGAGGTCGCGCCGGTTCCGGTACTCGCGGCCGGCGGTATCGGCAGCGGCCAGCAGATCGCCGCGGCGCTGGCGCTGGGCGCCCAGGGCGCCTGGACCGGCTCGCAGTGGGTGATGGTCGAGGAGAGCGAGCACACCGAGCAGCAGCACGCCGCCTATGCCAAGGCCAGCAGCAAGGACACCGTGCGCAGCCGCTCGTTCACCGGGAAGCCGGCGCGGATGCTGCGCAACGACTGGACCGAGGCCTGGGAGCGGGAGGGCAACCCGAAGCCGCTCGGAATGCCGTTGCAGTACATGGTTTCCGGCATGGCGGTGGCCGCCACCCACAAGTACCCCAACGAGAGCGTCGACGTCGCCTTCAACCCCGTCGGCCAGGTCGTCGGTCAGTTCACCAAGGTCGAGAAGACCTCCGCGGTGATCGAGCGCTGGGTGCGGGAGTACCTGGAGGCCACCGGCCGGCTCGAGGCGCTGAACGAAGCCGCCTCCGTGTGATCGAGGCCGCCGGCAGCGGGTTCCTGATCGCCGTCTTGTGGATGGACCTGATCTTCGATGTTCAGGTGCTCCGCCATCGCAGGTCGGCCGATCTGCCGGAACCCGTGCTGGCGTCCATCGCCGCCTATTATCACCGGGCCACCACCACATCGCGTCCGATGAGCCTGCTGATCGCCGCCGTTATGGCAATCCTGTTGGTGGCACTGGCTTTTCACGAGTTCCATGGCGGTGTGCCAGGGTGGCTGATGCCGCCCTTCGCCGTACTCGCCGGCGGACCGGTCCTGCTTGCGTTGGCGCGTACCGTCCCGCACGCAGTGGTGCTGGGACACCGGGGCGGGACGGCTGCCGAACAGTCGCGCCTGGCCCGGTCCATCTGCCGCGACCATCTGCTGTGCCTGACCAGCATGTCCGCGTTCCTGGTGCTCTGGCTGTCGATCAGTTAGGCCATGTCTTCGGCAGGCATAGACCCATGTGCGTCGATTATGTATGGTTACATACATAATTGACGAAAGGGCGTCGGATGGTCAGCCCGCGTGACCGCATGATCGTCTCTGCCGCACTGCTCATCCGCGAGCGGGGCGCACATTCGACGGCCATCTCGGACGTGCTCGCCCACAGCGGCGCACCACGCGGCTCGGCGTACCACCACTTCCCCGGCGGTCGCACCGAACTTCTCTGCGAGGCAATCGATTTCGCCAACGAGCACGTCGCGCGCCGGATCGCCAAAGCGGGCACCGCGCTCGAAGCGCTCGACGTACTGATCGACGGCTTCCGCACCCAACTCACCGAGACCGAATTCCGGGCCGGCTGCCCGGTGGTCGCGGTCGCCGTCGAGGCCGACAACCCGCCCGTCATCGAACGCGCCGCGGCGGCCTTCACCCGCTGGCTCGCCCAGCTCGAAGAACAGCTCAAGGCCGACGGCGCACCAGCGGAACAAGCCACCGAACTCGCCATGCTGGCCACCACCGCCATCGAAGGCGCCGTTCTGGTGGCCCGCACCACCGGCTCCACCGCTCCATTGGACCTCGTGCATCGGCAGCTGCGTGCCCTAGTGTCCGCCGCGATCACACAACGGAAGGCGTCCACATGACCGCAACCCAGGCCGACTGGCAGTCCACCGCCTGCATCCTGTGCGAGTGCAACTGCGGCATCGTGGTCCAGCTCGACGGCCGCACGCTGTCGAAAATCCGTGGTGACAAGGCGCACCCGGCGTCGCAGGGTTACACGTGCAACAAGGCACTGCGACTCGACCACTACCAGAACAACCCGGGCCGCCTCACCGCTCCGATGCGCCGCCGGCCCGACGGCAGCTACGAGGAAATCGACTGGGACACCGCAATATTCGAGATCGCCGAAGGATTCTCACGGATCCGCGACGAACACGGCGGCGACAAGATCTTCTACTACGGCGGCGGCGGCCAAGGCAATCACCTCGGCGGCGCGTACAGCGGGGCGTTCCTGAAGGCACTCGGTGCCCGGTACCGGTCCAACGCGTTGGCGCAAGAGAAGACCGGTGAGTACTGGGTGGACGCGCAGCTCTACGGCGGGCACACCCGCGGCGAGTTCGAACACGCCGAGGTGTCGGTGTTCATCGGGAAGAACCCGTGGATGTCGCAGAGCTTCCCGCGGGCCCGGACCGTGCTGCAGGACATCGCCAAAGACCCGCAGCGGTCCATGATCGTCATCGATCCGGTGATCACCGACACCGCCAAACTGGCCGACTTCCACCTGCGGGTGCGGCCCGGCACCGATGCCTGGTGCCTATCGGCACTCGCCGCGGTCCTGGTCCAGGAAAACCTTTGCGACGAAGCATTTCTCGCCGAACACGTCACCGGTGTCGAACCGGTCCGGGCCGCACTACGCACCGTGGACGTCAACGATTTCGCCCAGCGCTGCGGCGTCGACGCCGAGCTGCTGCGCGCCGCGGCCCGCCGGATTGCCAGGGCGGCAAGCGTTTCGGTGTTCGAGGACCTCGGCGTGCAGCAGGCGCCGAACAGCACCCTGTGTTCCTACCTGAACAAGATGTTGTGGATCCTGACCGGCAACTTCGCCAAACGCGGTGGACAGCATCTGCATTCGTCGTTCGCGCCACTGTTCGCGGCCGGCGGCGTCGGCCGATCCCCGGTGACCGGCGCTCCCATCATCGCCGGGCTGCTGCCGTCCAACGTGGTGCCCCAGGAGATCCTGACCGACCATCCGGACCGCTTCCGCGCCATGATCGTCGAGAGCAGCAACCCGGCACACTCGATCGCCGACTCGGCCGCGGTACAGGAGGCGCTCGGCGCACTCGAACTGCTGGTGGTCGTCGATGTCGCGATGACCGAGACCGCGCGACTGGCCCACTACGTACTGCCGGCGGCCAGCCAATTCGAGAAACCCGAAGCCACGTTCTTCAATCTCGAGTTCCCGCACAACACCTTTCATCTGCGGCACCCGGTGATGACGCCACTGCCCGGGACATTGCCGGAGCCAGAAATCTGGGCGCGGCTCGTGCGTGCGCTCGGCGTCATCGACGACGCCGAGCTCGACCCGCTGCGCCGGGCCGCCGGCGACGGCCTCGACGCGTACCTAGGAGCATTCTTCGGCGCAGTCGGCGCCAACCCGGCACTGGGCCGCGTGCTGCCGTATGTGCTGTACGAAACCCTCGGCCCGACACTGCCCGACGGCCTGGCCGGTGCGGCCGCGTTGTGGGGGCTGGCGCAAAAGGCCGCGATGACCTATCCCGATGCGGTGCGCCGCGCCGGTCACGCCGATGGCAACGCGCTGTTCACCGCGATCCTCGAGGGCCGGTCCGGTGTCACGTTCACGGTGCACGAGTACGAGGACGACTGGGGACTGGTCAGCCACAGCGACAAGCGCATCGCCTTCGAGATCCCCGAGATGCTCGCCGAGCTCGCGGCGCTCGGTGCCGACCGGCCGCCGCTGATCACCGACGAGTACCCGATCGTGCTGTCGGCCGGCGAGCGGCGGGCGTTCACCGCCAACGACATCTTCCGCGATCCCGGCTGGCGCAAGCGCGACACCGACGGGGCGCTGCGGGTCAGCGTGGAAGACGCTGCGGCACTGGGCCTGGTCGACGGCGGGCGGGCCCGGATCACGACCGCCGCCGGTACCGCGGAAGCGTCCGTCGAAGTCACCGACGTCATGCTGCCCGGGCATGCCGCGCTGCCGAACGGTTTCGGGCTGGACTTCACCGACGCCCACGGTAGGCAGCGCGTGCCCGGGGTTGCCCCCAACAACCTCACCTCGGCCGACTGGCGCGACGAATTCGCCGGGACCCCGTGGCACAAACATGTGCCCGCCCGCATCGAGGCCCTGACCGTCTGACTAACTCGGGACGGGATCGCTCGGCAGGAGCAGCCGGTCGATGGAGCTGACGGTGTCAGGCGAGACCAGCTAACCGGCCGGAGCGTCCGGAGCCGGCGGCGGGACCGGCACGGGAGCCTGCGGTCCGGCCGGCATCCCCGCGGGTGGTGTCGCGTTGGCGTCCATCGGCCGCTGTGCCAGCAGGACGAGGGCCTCCTTCGGGCTGATCTCCCGGTTTTGGACGGCATGCCAGACGTCCTTCAAATAGGACAACTGGTCGGGGTCCTGCGAACCGTCCGGAGTGGACGTCGTGTACGGCGGTAGGTTTTCCGGGCTGGACAGGTGCGGTACCGGGGCCGCCTCTGGCACCGGCACCGGCTTGCCGATCGGGGCAGGCGCAGGCGCCGGCACCGCCGCAGCCGTGGTGTCGCTGGATTTCGTATCGGTTGCCGGACTGTCGGCCCAGGCCGATGGCGCGCTACCCAGCGGTAGCAGCAACGCTGCGCAGGCAAGCCCCACGACGCGAATCGTGGCGTGGGTTCTGGTGTCGTTCAGGATTCTCATCTGATGCCCTCCCGTCCATCTCCGGTAACCAATGGTGCTACAGGTGACTGCGGTATTGCTGGGAATTCGCCGTATCAATCTGGTGCGGCCGTACGAATATCCAACCGCCACCACGGCCGCCAAGGGCACTCCTGCAACGGCTTCGCTACGACGAATAGTCCAATGGGAATGGGCGACCATCGGCATTCACCCAGAATCCGAGCCGAATATCGGCATAACCTTGCGGCCCCGACTGCTACGCGGTACTAAATTGAAACACGTTGCAGAGTGAGGAGCGCCACATGTCGGCACCCAACATCCCAGCCGGATTCGACTTCACCGACCCCGACGTCTACGCCCAGCGGCTACCCGTGGCGGAGCTGGCCGAACTGCGGCACGTCGCGCCGATCTGGTGGAACGAACAGCCCATGGGCAAGGGCGGTTTCGACGACGGTGGCTACTGGGTGGTGACACGGCACAAGGACGTCAAGGAGGTCTCCCGCCGCAGCGACGTGTTCTCCAGTCAGGAGAAGACCGCGATCCCCCGCTACCAGGACGGCACCGTCACCGAACAGATCGAGCGCGGCAAGTTCGTGCTGCTGAACATGGACGCGCCGCACCACACCCACCTGCGCAAGATCATCTCCCGCATGTTCACCCCGCGGGCCATCGAACTGTTGCGGGACGAGCTGAGCAATCGGGCGCAACAGATCGCGCAGGAGGCCGCCGCCAAGGGCTACGGCGACTTCGTCGAGCAGGTGTCCTGCGAGCTTCCGCTCCAGGCGATCGCCGGCCTGATGGGCGTGCCGCAGGAAGATCGCCGAAAATTGTTCGACTGGTCCAATCAGATGGTCGGCGACATGGACCCAGAATTCGCCGGCAACGACGCCATCACCGCGTCCGTCGAATTGATCATGTACGGCATGGCGATGGCCGCCGACCGTGGCGCCAACCCGCGCGACGACCTCGTGACCCGGCTGGTCCAGGCCGATGTCGAGGGTCACAAGCTCTCCGACGACGAGTTCGGCTTCTTCGTCATCTTGCTGGCGGTGGCCGGCAACGAGACCACCCGCAACACCATCACCCAGGGCATGATGGCCTTCGCCGACCACCCGGATCAGTGGGAACTGTTCAAGCGTGAACGTCCGGCGACCGCCGCCGACGAGATCGTCCGCTGGGCGACGCCGGTCACCTCGTTCCAGCGCACCGCAACGCAGGACACCGAACTGGGCGGTGTGCCGATCAAGAAGGGCCAGCGGGTGGTGATGTGCTACCGGTCGGCGAACTTCGACGAAGAGGTGTTCGACGACCCGTACACGTTCAACGTCATGCGCGACCCCAACCCGCACGTCGGCTTCGGCGGCACCGGCGCGCACTACTGCATCGGGGCGAACCTGGCTCGCATGACCATCGATCTGATGTTCAATGCGATCGCCGACCATATGCCGGATCTGCGTCCGCTCAGTGAACCCGAACGGCTGCGGTCCGGCTGGCTGAACGGCATCAAGCACTGGCAAGTCGACTACACGGGCGCTAACGCGAAACCAGCTGTCGCGCAGTGACCCCGTGCCGATCCGGGTAGTCGAGTAGCGACTGCCAATAGTCGTCGGACAACTCCCGGCCCGAGCGCAGCACCATCGCCAGCCCGGTCGCCATCGCGACCCCGAGCAGGCCTAGCCACAGCCCCGCGAGGGCGATGACCACCCATAGTGCCGTAGTGAGTGCGGGCCACGGCGAGACTGCCGTCAATGCCGGCGCGAAGAAGAAACCGGTACCGACGTACCAGGCCGACCCCGTGCGATCGGCCGCCATCACGGCCCGCAGCCAGACGGGCGGCGCCTGCCGCGACAGTTCGGTTGCGGGATGGTTCGTGCGCATCTCGATCGCCTCCTCGTGCGTTGCCGGTCGATTCGAGACTGTCTCCATCAGGTAAGTGCCGCAATTACCTGACAGGTAGTCGCCACCGGGACGGGTAGCCGGGACACTTGGATCGTGACCGTCACCAGCGCCGCCCCGACCCACTCGCCGCAGCCCTTCGGAACGCTGATGCGGCAGTGGCGTCAGCGACGGCGCATCAGCCAGCTGGACCTGGCGATCGAGGCCGACGTGTCGGCGCGCCACCTCAGCTTCATCGAGACCGGCCGTTCGACACCGAGCCGGGCGATGGTGCTCAAACTCGGCACCGTGCTGAACGTCCCCGCACGAGAACAGAACCGGCTGCTGCTGGCCGCCGGGCACGCGCCGGTGTACGCCGAACGGTCACTCGACGATCCGGAGATGAGCGCCGTGCGCACCGGGATCGACCGCGTGCTCGCCGCGTACGAGCCCTTCCCGTGCCTGGCCGTCGACCATCTGTGGAACATCGTCGCAGGCAATGCCGGCATTGTCGTGCTGCTCGAGGGCGTGACGCCCACATTGCTGGAATCACCCAACGCCCTGCGCATTTCGCTACACCCGGACGGGCTGGCGCCGCGGATCCGCAATCTCGGGCAGTGGCGCCACCACGTGATCGGCCGGCTGCGCCGTGAAGTGGTGAGCAGCGCGTCGACCGAGCTTCACGACCTGTTGACCGAGATCGAGGCCTACCCCGGTGGCGACGTCGATTCGTCCGATCTCGGCGGCGTCGCAGTGCCACTGGAGATCGACGGCCCGGACGGCCAGGTGCTGACCTTCCTCAGCACCGTCACCACCTTCGGCACGGCACTGGACCTGACCGCCGCGGAACTGAGTATCGAGGCATTTCTGCCCGCCGACGATGTGACGGCGAATTCCCTCCGGCAGGTCGGGTAGCAATCCCCGACCTGGGTGTGCGTCAGGTCGTGGCGCTGGTGGTGGTGTTGTCGGTGCCTGTTGGTTTGGTGGTGGCGGTGACGGTCTGGTTCAGGGTTGCCACTGCGACGCTGGGGTCGCCGTCGGGGTTGGTTTTGCCGTCGGTCAGGTAGGCCTGCACGGCCACTGAGGATCCGGGTTTGAGTGCCCAGTCTGCGGCGGTGGGTACGAGCTTGTTGGTGGTGATGACGACCGAATGTGTTGCGCCGTCGCCGGTGAGGGCGCTCGCTGAGCCGCCCCACGATTTGCTCGGTGCGGTCGGATCGACCAGCGTCACCGAGGCCATACCGACGCTGGAGCCGCTGTAGGTCAGTTTCACCTTGATGGGCCGTGGCGGGCAGGCTGTTTGGCAGTCGGAGCTGTCGCCCTCTTGCCACACCGCGTCCACGCTCAGGGTGGCCCCGGAGCCCTGCGTCGCGACGCAGTAGCCGGTCGAGCTGTCGAAGGCCGATCCGGTCTGGCAGTGCTTGATGCCGACGGGCCCGGCAGGTCCGCACTTCTGGTACGCGGCAGGATCGCCGGGGACCGGAATGTAGGACGCGGTCCCCCCGCTGACGTTGGCTTCCGAGCAGGACTGCGCTGGAGCCTGCGGGAAGTCCGAGCTCGGTCGCGCGGCGGCGGGTGCCGCCATGACCAGGCAGGGCGCCGCCAGCGCTGCCGTGATGGCCCACCCGATTTTGGTTGCCGTGGTGTGCATTCCAGTCCCCTGTTCGCTGTCCGACGTCAACATCCGTCGCCGATCATGTCCATGGCCTTGGTCAACCGTGGTGCCGGTACGGCCATGTTGTTGTACCCGGGGTTCGCCGAATCCCAGCCGATCATGTAGCAGACACCCGGACCCACGACCAGATTGGCCGTCCAATTGTTCAGTGTCGGTTCGCATTTCGCGGTATCGATGTCACTGACCCGGATAGCGCGGTCGGGCTTTCCGGGTTCGTGCAGCCACTCGATCAGGTTTCCGAAATGCGGCAGCGTGCACGGCCCGGCTTGTGCCGACGTCGACGGCCCCGGTGACGACGACACTGGGGCTGGTGCGGCGTTGTGATGGCCGGAACAGCCGACGGCCAGGACGGCAACAACCGCCCCGGCCGCCGCTGCTCCGATTCGCGACCTCACGAAGCGGCAGGCACCTGCACCGGCGGCGGGCCCGACGGTGCCGGCTCCGGTGTCGATGTCGGCGTGGCCGCCGCCGGCTGCCCGGTGGCCGCCTCCAAGATCGGCGCCGGCTGCCCCGGCACCGCGGGCGCGGTGGTCGGTTGGGCCGATTCGGCGCCCGGTGCCGACTTGGGCGCCGCACCGCCCGGATCCTCGAGCGTGGGAACCTCCATGCCCGCCCCGATATTGGTACCCGGGGCCACCGTGGGCAGCGTCGGGTTAGCTCATACCGGCCCCGATCCGGTACCGCGTGCTGCTGGAGGTCAGCAGGTTCGCCTTGTTGGGACTGAGCCCCAAGGCGCTCCCAGGCAAGCCGTCAGCGTTCATGGCGGGGTCGACACTGGCCGCCGCCCGCACGCCACGAGCGTCGTACGCAGCCGGCGGCGGGCTGGTGATCCAGTTGGGCGCGAACGTGTAGCTACCCATGGTCGGGCTCACCGGCGTCGGTGGACCCGGAAACCACGGCAGCACCGGTGGGGCCGGTGGCTGCGCATCGGCCGCCCCCGGCGCCAGCGGTATCGCCAACAACCCGAGGATCGCGCCTAGCGCCTTGGGCCCTAGTCCATTGAGCGACATGATGATTCGAGTCTCCCTGCGTCAGATCTTGCTCGGGTCGCCGTAGATGGCGAACTCCGTGTGCGACTTGGCAGTCGAAATCCTCAGGTACGCGTAGGACCGAATGTTCACATCACCACCGCAGGCATCGGCCTTGATGTGGATGTTGTCGATGTCGAGCATGGCGGTGCCACTATCGGACAGCGCCATGTTCGCCAGCGGCAGATCAACGATCACACCGGGCTGGATCACGGTCTGGACGAAACCCGCCGCACCGATCGTGCCGCTGACCCCGGTAAACGGAAGCCCCGCAGAGCCCGAGGCACCACCGGTACCACCAAGCTGCAGACCGGTCGAAACGTCGGACTGGCAACCCAACTGGTACCCCAAGATGAAGATGCTGTCCGTGATCGGACTCGACCCACCGGAGGCGGTCGCCGTCCCCGAGGCCGTCACAAAGCCCTCCCGGGAGTTCACCGCCGCCGCCAGGTTCGGCACCGAGTTGATCGACTCATGATCGATCTTGATCTGCAAATGCCAGCCATCCCGGCTGACCTTGTCGTACACCTGCGGCGCCATCTCGGCCGGGTCGGCGTATGCCGGGGTGGCCTCCATCAAGCCGACAACGCAAACCGCTGCTGCAGCAACGGCAGCGATTCGCTTGGGAGACAGGGCGATTTGACCCATGAGAGACGGGACTGCCATGCGATGCCTCAGCTTTCGTCGCGGCCGAACGCGCCTGGTGCGCGTCCGGTCTTTGCCGCCAGATCATAAAGCCAAGCAATCGTTACTCCGGCGTTACCTGACGGTTTCTTAACGCTGAACAAACTTGGCGCAACGGATTCCGCTCGGCTGCCGGAGGTATAACGCACCTCAGATCCTAAATTCCTTGAATTCACTGTGCCTCACAGGAATATGCCAGCTACTCACAGTGGCCACACAGCTGCGCAGTTGGTACGAGCCTGACCGAGGCTTGACGCACAGGCGCCCGATGGATCTACCCTTGTGCACATAACCGCGCCGGCACCAGCAACATAGAGCCACACACCCACAAGGGAGCCTCCGACGGTCAACGCAGGCAAGACCCCACCGACAGATCCGCTCACCGACACAGAGCGCCGGACGGCGTGGCGGCTGGCCGCCACCATCGGCGTGGTGCTGACGATCACGGCGTCCGCGGTCGCATTCGGTGAGTCGACATCACGTCCAGCTCACTCGGATGGTCCCTGCATCACTGTCAGTGTCGCGAGCTCCATGGGTGGCAACGTTGAACATGCCTGCGGTGTCTCGGCGCGTAACACCTGCCAAACCGCCCGCCAGCAGCAAGATGCCCACTCGGTAGCCGTGCGGAAAGCCTGCGACGACGCCCACGTCTGGCCGTAATCCAGCCGCCGTGAGGCATACAACGGTAAGGTCGGCAATTCCGCCGAGCGGCGTCGCGAGACGTGGTCGACCTTCAAATATGGACTCGATTCAGCGACGAACACAAAGGCGTCGAAACCCGAGTTGGTGAGCCAAATACTCTATGGCCCAAGATATCTCGGCGCTGCTCCGCAGCCATACTGACATTGCGTACGCCGGCACCAACCGCGTGGCGGCTGGGAAATTCCCGACAATCAGCCGGGTAATTCCGGTGCTAAAGCTGAAGGCTTTGTCTCCGACAACTGAGAGATACAAAATTAACAATAGAATATCCATCCGAAACCATCCGGCGTGAGGATTTGGCGACCCAGCATTCGCGACATGTCAGCAATGAGAAGGCGGCCGCATGAATCCATACCCGGACTGGCTGAACTCGGGCGATAACACCTGGCAACTCGTCGCCGCGACGCTCGTGGGCCTGATGAGCATCCCGGGCATCGCCGTCCTCTATGCGGGCATCGTGCAGAAGAAGTGGGCCGTCAACACAATGCTGATGGCCTTCACCGGATTCGCACTCGTGCTGGTGGTCTGGGTGCTCTGGGGATTCAAGATGGGATTCGGCGAACCGGCGAAACTCGGACCCGGCATCCTGGAATCCGCTGTAGGCAAGCCGCGAAGCATCCTGGGCACCGCCAACCAGCACCAGGCCGTCATCCCGCTACTCGACGGCAGCATGCCGAAGTTCCGCTTCCCCGAGAGCACACTGGCCTACTTCCAATTCGTCTTCGCGGCGATCACCCCGCTGCTGTTCCTGGGCAGCGTCGTCGGCCGCATGAACTTCAAGGTGTGGCTGCTGTTCGTCCCGCTGTGGTCCACATTCGCCTACTCGATCAACGCCTTCCTCGTGTGGGGTGGCGGCTTCTGGGCGCAGGCGCACGCCGGGGCCAGTTCCCTGTTCAGCACCGGCGCGCTGGATTACTCCGGCGGCTACGTCATCCATCTGGCCGCCGGCGTCAGCGGCTTTGTGGCCGCTGCGGTGATCGGCCCCCGACTCAACCGCGACCGGGAACGTGCCGTGCCCAACAATCTGCCGATGGCGGCGGTCGGTGCGGGCCTGCTGTGGCTGGGGTGGAACGGATTCAACGGTGGCGACCCCTATTTCTCGGGCGCCAACGCCTCGCTCGCGGTGCTCAACACCAACCTCGCGACCGCGTGTGCACTGCTGACCTGGGTGCTGTGGGACATCTTCGCCAGCCGGGAGCGCAAGCCCACGTTCCTCGGGGCGATCAACGGAATGATCGCGGGTCTGGTGGGCATCACCCCCGCGGCCGGATTCGTGAACAGCTTCGGCGCGATGATCATCGGCGTCGTGGCCTCATCACTGGTGTGGATGTCCTGGAACTGGCTGGGCCGCACGAAGCTGCTCGCCAAGGTCGATGACACCCTCGGCGTGATCCACACCCATGGGGTGGCCGGTCTCGTCGGCGGCTTGCTGGTGGGCGTCCTGGCCGATCCCAACGTCATCGTCTACCTCGGAAATGGCAAGGACGTCAACGATGTCACGGCCGCAGGTTGGCTCTGGGGACACCACCCAGCACAAATCCTGGTGCAGCTGTGCGCCGCGTTGACCATCATCGTCTGGGATGCGTTGGTCACGTTCCTGATCCTGAAATTCCTCAGTCTGTTCATGAAGCTGCGCGCGCCGGAGGCCGAACTCGAGCTCGGCGACCTCGGCGTCCACCAAGAAGAGGCCTACCCCGACGAGAGTTTGGTCGGTGGCCGCATCGACACCGCGAAGGCATGACGATATGAAACTGATTACCGCTGTGGTCCAACCGTTCACGGTCTCGGACATCCACGACGCTGTCGACGGGACCGGAGTGCACGGCATGACGTCCACCGAAGTCCAGGGCTACGGGCGCCAGAAGGGCCATACCGAGGTATACCGCGGCGCGGAATACAAGGTCGAGTTCGTTCCCAAGTCCCGGGTGGAAATCGTGGTGGACGACGAACAGCTCGATGCGGTACTGACCGCTATCATGGGAGCGGCCCGGACCGGCAGAATCGGCGACGGAAAGATATGGGTCACCAACGTCGAAACCCTGATCCGGGTGCGCACCGGCGAGCAGGGCAGCGAGGCGCTCTGAGGAACGCCCACGCCGAATCGACCGCGTCCAGCCCCTTGCGTGAGGAGATCAGAATGCGGGTCCGTATACCTGCGCTATGTGCAATCGGGATCATCGCGTTCGCGGCTCCCGGAGTCGCGAACGCCGATACCCGCGACGACGATTTCGTGAACAATCTTGCCGGGCAAGGCATTACGGGAGATCCGGCCAAGCTGATTTCGACGGCCCACATGGTGTGCACCGCCGGCGCTCAGGCCGGTGCCGCGGTGCCGGCCGGTCTGGGCCGAATGCTGCCGATGGGCTACGTCCTCACGACGCTGCGTCTGAGCTACGGCCAGGACCTTCAGTTCGTCGACGCCGCGCGCGGCGCTTACTGCCCGGATCCGGCGGCGCCCGATGCTGTTCCCGCCCTCGCGGGCGTGCCGTCGGTTCCGGGTATGCCGCCGGTTCCGGCAATGGACAGGGTGACCTCGGCCCTGGGCGGCCTGAACTAAGGCCGCTCAGGCGTTGATGACGATCGGGTCGCCGACGTTCACCTGGTTGTAGTACCACGATGCGTTGTCGGTACTGAGGTTGATGCAGCCGTGACTGACGTTCGAATTGCCCTGCTGTGCAACGGACCACGGCGCGGCGTGCACGTAGACCCCGCCTGAGGTGACCCGCACCGCGTAGTAGACCGTCAGCTTGTAGCCCTCGGGGTCGTTGAGCGGGATGCCGATGGTCCGCGAGTCCATCACCACCGGATTCTCCTTGGACATCGCGGTGAACGAACCCACCGGAGTCGGGTGCTTGGGCTTGCCCATGGACGCCGGCATGGTCTTGACGACCTGGCCGTCGATGCTCACCGTGAAGGTGTGTCCACTGATGCTCGCGACGCCGAGCGTGGCCGAGCCGGTCTGGAAATTCTGTTTGAAGGCGCCGACCGACACCTTGACGGACGAATGCGCGGGCCAGTACGTGCTCGGCGTGAACTGCACCTTGTTGTCCGCCAGCCAGGCGAACGTCCCGGCGGGCGCCTTCGTCATCTTCGGCGACGAGAACTCGATGGTGCGCTCGGCGCGCCCCCGGTCTGCCACCGGCTGACCGAAGGTCACCGTGACGGGCATCCCGACACCGACCGCGTCTCCGCTGCCAGGCGTGATCATGGCGACCGGAAGAGACTCGGGCAGCGCCGCGACGGCAGCACCCACGGAGCCGCTCAGCATCATCACCGCAGACGCGGCAACGGCCAGCGCATAACGCACAGTTTTGGGCAAGGGATCCATCCTCAGGTCCGAGATACGTTCACTACATATCGTAGTTCGGCGCCGCCACTACTTTCGTTAGCCGCGCGCCGTTGCCGACCGTTGCGGCCGTTACTGCCGCGGCGCGGCGGGGTCTGCCGGCGGGGCGGCGTCAGCGGGCGACGCAGCCGCCGGAGCAGGGGCCTCGGCCGGCACCGCGACGACGACCGAATTGGGCGGGACCTCGGCCGGCGGAATGTCGGTGGCAGCGGGGGCCACGTCGGCTGCCGGCAGGCCCTCGGGGTGCGCCGCCGGGTCCGGTTCGACGACCGGGGCGGCCTGCGGCTCGATGATGGGCGCGTCAGACAGCGGCGCTTCGACCGGTGCCGACACCTCGGCCGATGGCTCGCCAGCAGGCACCCCGTGGACCGCCGCGGGCGCGGCCGGTCCCACTGCCTCCTCGGCAGCCGCGGGCCGCGGGCTCTTGGTGACGGATGTCGACGCGGCGCCGTGCGCGGGCAGGAACTGCAGCGTGACCGCCATCGACACGGACGCCACGAAGGCCGTCGACCCGACGGCCAGCATGGTGAGGGGCAGCGCGGGCGAAGTCGACAGCTGCTGCCAGCGGGACGATCCCGTCGACCGGTGCCGGCCGACCGGCATCACCGCTCGGCGCTCGAACGCATCGGCGGCCTCGAACGCGTCGAAGGTCGGGTCCCAGCCGTAGTCCTGGCCACTCCATTCGTCGGGGCGGGGGACGTCGCCGAAGTAGTACGGCTCGGACAGGTCGGAATCGCCTGTCCGCACGGACACCAGCGCCGCACCCCGGGCCAGCGCCAAATCCGCTTCCTCCGGGGTGAAGACCGGCACCGCGAGCGCGTCCTGCAGCCCCGGCAGAATGGCCTCGAAGTTCCCCGCGGAGCCGATGACCACCAGTGCCTCCGGCTGCCAGTCCGCGCGGGCGAAAACGGCGCTGAGCCAGCTGGTCAGCCCCGCCCGGGAGCCGACGGAGTGATTGACGGCCGTGTGGACGGCACCCGTGGCCGCATGCACGATCATGGTGATCGCAAATTCGGGCTCGATGGTGCACACCGCGGTCGTCCCACAGCCCAGGGCGTCGGCGATGCCGCGGGCCACCGCCTCATTCGCCTCCGGGAAGCGCACCGGCACCACGTTGTCGAACCCGGACTCCGACAGCGACCGCATCAGCATCGAGGCCTCGGCGTCGGCGTCGTCGCTCCACGTCAGGCCGATCGACTTGAGCCGCAGTCCGCGCGTCGCCGCCAGGGCCTCGCTGCGCAGCACGGCGGCGGTGGCGTCTTCGGAGTTCATGATCTCGACGGCGTCGTGGTCCATGGTGAATCCGTCGACGTCATTGCCCTCTACCAAGACCAGGCCCATGGACGACGGAGTCATGGCCAAACCGAGCACCGCGTCCACGCAAACAACCCCTTCAAAAACCGCTTGGCGGCGCCGCACGACCGGCGATGACGCGCGCTTCGGCGCGCGGAAACCACCGCGGAATCGCGGTGTGACAAGCCACCCTTTGACCGGTGACTTTACCCGTTACCTGGGCCACAGTGCACCCGTTCGCAGGTCACCGACCTGCGGTGATTTGCCAGCATCCGACGGCCCTGTGTTCAAACCGTTATCAGCATTTGCCACCTGGTGCGCAGCCGGTCGGCGTGGCCGGGGTGCGCGCCGGACGTTTGACGGCAGGCGGGCCGCGGTATCCAGTGGCCTAGTTGTGACCTGTCGCTGCGCAATCCTGTGATGGGGCCGCGCGAGAATTGTCGACAAGAACGGCCAGGAGGTCAGCATCATGACGGCACCGCCACTCACCCCGCCCACGATGGTCTCCCATGACGAGGTGGGCGTACACGTTCGCGGACTCGGCTGCTCCTATGCGACGTGCACCTGCGGTTGGACCGCGCGTCCCCGGCATCTGCGGGCCTCCGCCGAGCAGGACGCCTGGACACACTCCATCCAATCCGGCTGCGCACTGGCATTTCCCCTCGTCAACCGGTAACACTCAGCTGTCCTGGCGGCGGCGCCGGTTCCGGATACCGAGGATGACGGCAACGACGGCTGCCGTGCCTGCCGCAATGGCGATCGGCCACGGCCGCCGGTATGCCCACCCCGCGAGCTGCTGCTGAATCCGGCCGGCCCACGCGATCACCGGATCAACCCCGATACTCCCCCGCATCCGCAACTCATAGCCGCCGTAGTACGCGACGTACAGGCCCGCGATCACCAGCAGCACGCCGCCGACCATCGGCGCCCAGCGTGTCCAGCCCCGCAACCGGTCCGCGACCGCTGCGCCGGACACCACTGCCGTAACCGCCAGCACCCCGACGAGGGCGGCGAAGCCGGCGACGTACGCCCCCAGGTAGCCGACGGATGCGCCAATATCCTTGTCCCGCAACCCTATCCCGGTCACCGCCAGGAAGGGGGCAATGGTGCAGGACACCGAAACCAGCGCGTACGCGATCCCGTAGCCGAACATCGAACCGAGTCGTCCGTCGGGCGCCCCACGCGCCGCCGCCCCGGTCAATCGCAGTGACACCAGCGGCCGGTTCAGCACCTGCCCGATCCCGATGATCACCAACACCCCGCCGATCACGAGCGTGGCCACCGGCAGATATCGCTGCACCAGGTCGGCGACCGAAACAGCCAGCACGCCGAATCCTGCGAAGACCGTGGCGAATCCCAATGACATCACGACGGTCGCGGTGACGGCACGGACCAGCGCCGGGCCGGGTCCGGCGCGGCCGCCCTGCGCCACCAGCGCCAGATAGCCCGGCAACATCGCGAAACCGCACGGGTTCAGCGCGGCGACGACGCCGGCCACGAAGGCCAGCGACAGTCCGTTCACCTGGTCAATGCCGAAACCCGTTCGGCCAGTTCGGATTCCGACATGGCCGACGTCGGGTTGTTGACGAAGGTCGAGGAGCCGTCGGCCCGGTAGAAGACGTAGGCGGGTTGCCACGGCACCTGGTAACGCGCCCAGATCGCGCCGTCGGCGTCGTTGATGATCGGGAAGTTCAGCCCGTACTTGCCGGCAAACCCACTCATCGCGCCAGGGTCGGCGTGCGCCGCGATACCGACGAATGCCACATTGGGGTTGGCCGCCGCCACCGCATGTACGCCGGGGGCTTCGGCGTTGCAGAACGGACACCACGGCGTCCAGAACCACAACACCGCCGGCCGTCCGACGAGGCTGGCTCCGTTGAACGTGCCACCGCTGAGCAGGGTTCCGGTGAACTGCAACCGATCGTCGGCGCGAGCTTTCGGGACACTCACGCTGGTCAGGACCAGCAACATGAGCACCGCGACCATCATGGCGGCCGCGCGCCAGACCGGGACATGCCGCAGCCGGTACGTCGAAAGTGCTCCAACGGTGACCATTGTCCGTACCTCCAGTTCCACGCGGCCGGATGCGCCAGGCCTGGCGACTTGGCCGGTATCACAGACACGTACCCGGTACCGGCGGGGTTCACCCGCCGCGGCACCTATCTGTTCGTCACGCGATGTTGCGCACCAGCGCAGGTCGTAACACAGTGGGTTATGACCGAACAGTGGATTAAAGGATGCGCAGTGCAGCGGATCGGATTCCGCGACGGACTGGTGCTGAACCTCGAGGACTACAACGAGCTCGTCATCTCGGCACCCCTCGCCTTGACTCTGCCTGCCACCGAGACCGACCCGCAGGAAGTGGTCACGATCAATCCGGCCGACGTACGCAACCAGGAACGGCCCTTGTTCGATTTCGCCGGCCAGAAATGCACGCACGCCGAGTGGGACGACAACGGCAGCCTGCATTTGGCGTTCGCGGACGGACACCGGATCGACGTGCCCACCGACGAGGAGCACACCTCGTGGGAGCTCTACGGCAAGCGCCACGGCTACGCTGCGTGCCTGCCCCGCGGGCATGTGCGCGTGGTCCGGCATGACCTGCCTGACGACCAGTCGGTGAATTGAGCGCGTCCGCCCCTCACCCGAAGGTGTAGTCCTCCGGGTCCGCGTTGCGCGTCCAGGTCCAGTAGTCGACCAGACGCCACGGGCTGAGCGTGTAAACGTCGCCGTCGGCGTTCTTGTAGAACGAGTGCCGGATGGACGGCTGAGACCAGACCATGGTGCGCATCTCCGCCTGGCTGCGCCGCACCCAGTCGTCGAGCCGTTCCTGCCGGGCTTCCATCCACCGACCACGGCCGGCCAGCAGCAGGTCCAGACATGCCGAGATGTACCGCATCTGGCACTCCGAATGGAAGATCAGGCTGCCGCCGCTCGCGAGATTGGTGCCCGGTCCGTACATACAGAAGAAGTTCGGGAATCCGGGCACGGTGATGCCGAGATAGGCGGTCGGCCGTTCCCCCCACTGCTCGGCCAGCACGCGGCCGCCGCGCCCGACGACGGCCATGGGCCACAGCACCTTTCCGGCGTGGAACCCCGTGGCATAGACGATCACATCGGCGGGGTGCCGTTGCTCGTCGGCCGTGACGACCGCGTCACGTTCGATGCGTGCGATCGGCGTCCGGATGAGTTCGACGTGGTCCTGCGTGAGGGTGTGGAGCCAACTGCCGTTGTCCTGCAACGTCCGTTTGCCGGTCGCCGGGTAGTCCGGGATGACCTTGGCGAGCAGGTCCGGATTGTCACCGATCTGGCCTTTGATCCACTCGGTGAACATGATTCGCGTGACGTCGTTGATCTCGCTCACCGCACGCCCTTGATCGGGATAGTCAGGATCGACGCGGGCAGCGGCCAGGCCCTTGTCGCAGCCGGGCCAGAACAGCAGGAAACGGTACCAGCGGCCGTAGAACGGCAGGTGCTTCAGCGCCCACTTCACGCCGTCGCCGACTTTTCCGTGGTAGTTGGGGTTGGGGAACATCCATTGCGCCGTTCGCTGAAAGATGTTGAGCGAAGCAACTTTATCCGCGATGGACGGTGCGATCTGGAAGCCGCTGGCACCTGCGCCGACCATCGCGACGTGCTTTCCGGTGAGATCGACGTCGTGATCCCATTCGGCCGAATGGAAGGACGGCCCGTCGAACTCGTCGCGCCCCGGGATGGGCGGCAGATAAGGACGGTTGAGTTGCCCGACGGCACTGATGACCGCACGGGCCGACAGTGTCTCTGCCGCCCCATCCGGCCCGCGGACGGTCACCTGCCACGTCGCGGTCGCCTCATCCCAGGTGGCGCCGGTGACCTCGGTGTCGAACCGGACGTGCGGGCGGATTTCGTACTTGTCCAGGATGCGTTCGAAATACGCCTGCAGTTCGGGTTGTTCGGCGAAGAACTGCGTCCAATGATCACTGGGTTCAAAGCTGTAGCAGTAGAAGTGATTTCCCACGTCGACCCGGGCGCCCGGATATCTGTTGTGCCACCAGGTACCGCCGACACCGGCAGCGCGTTCGATGATGGTGAACCGAATCCCGGCCTCTTTCAGCCGGATCCCGGCGAGCAGTCCCGATTCGCCGCAGCCGATGACGAGCACCGGGAAATCCGCGGCCGATTCGGCGTCACCACCGGAAGCGTCAGTCGCCCGGACAGCCCGGGTATCCGTCCCGTCGAGCTCCATCTCCTCCAGCACCATCGGGACGTACTCGTCGGGCACCGGTTCGCAGACCAGCCACTCCATCATCTCCTTGAGCAGCTCGCCGCCGATGGGCTGCGGCTCGGGGCAGCCTCGGTCGCGGTAGTCCGCGATCACCGTCAGAGCCAGTGTGCGTACCGCCGCCTTGTCGTCCTCGGACATGTAGCCCTGGACCTCGTTGAGGAACAGCCCGGCAGGGCGCAGAGCACCGCGGATGAGCTCCGGATCACCCGACATGTGCACCAGCGACAGCATCAGCGTGGGGATGCTGACGTCCATCAGCGCCCGGGCGATTTCCTCATCGGAGGTCGTAAATGGTTGTCCTGCATGTCGGTTACGCACCATACGGACCTATCACGTTCGGCGGATTCTTCGCAGCCGATTCTGCCGCGCCACTGCCCGGCCGAGCCTTACGCTCCGACGATGGCCCTAGCGTTACTCGACAACGGCGCTCCGCCGGCTGACCTCGCCCTGTCCGACATCGACCTCGGTTCGGTCCGATTCTGGGGCCGGCGCGATGGGTTCCGGGACGCCGCGTTCGCCACGCTGCGGCGCGAAGCACCCATCTCCTTTCACACCGAGCTGACCCAGGAGGGGTTCGAACCGGGTCCGGGACACTGGGCGTTGACCCGCTACGACGACGTGTTCTTCGCCAGCCGCCACCCGCACATCTTCAGTTCCGCGGACGGCATCACGATCGCTGAGCAAACGCCCGAACTCGCCGAGTATTTCGGGTCGATGATCGTGATGGACGACCCGCGGCACACCCGGCTGCGCAATATCGTGCGCAGCGCATTCACCCCGAAGGTGGTGGCGCGGACCGAAGCGTCGGTGCGGAACCGGGCGCGCAGTCTGGTCGAGTCGATGATCGAGCGCCATCCGGACGGTCACGGTGACATCGTGGCCGACCTGGCGGGACCTCTGCCGTTGCAGATCATCTGCGACATGATGGGCATTCCGGAGCAGGATCACGAACGGATCTTCCACTGGACCAACATCATTCTCGGGTTCGGTGACCCCGATCTGACCACCGATTACGAGGAGTTCTTCCGCTGCGCCATGGATATCGGCGCCTATGCCACCGCTTTGGCCGACGATCGCCGCGTCAACCCCCACGACGACCTGACCACTGCCCTGGTACACGCCGAGGTGGACGGCGAGCGACTCACGTCGGGCGAGGTGGCGTCGTTCTTCATCCTGCTGGTCGTCGCGGGGAACGAGACCACGCGCAATGCGATCAGCCACGGGGTGCTGACCCTCAGCCGGTTCCCTGAGCAGCGCGACCAGTGGTGGGCCGACTATGACGCGGTGGCGCCCACCGCGGTCGAGGAGGTCATCCGCTGGGCCTCCCCCGTGGTCTACATGCGCCGCACCCTGACACAGGATTTCGAGCTGAGCGGCGTGAAAATGCAAGCCGGGCAGAAGGTTACGTTGTGGTACGGCTCGGCCAACCGGGACGAGGCGAAATTCGACCGACCCTGGCTGTTCGACGTGCACCGGAACCCCAATCCGCATGTGGGTTTCGGTGGCGGTGGCGCACACTTCTGCCTGGGTGCGAACCTGGCGCGCCGCGAGATCGCCGTGGCGTTCGAGGAGATCCACCGCCGTGTGCCGGACCTGACGGCCACCGACGAACCCGACCGGCTCTGGTCGCAGTTCATCCACGGCATCAAGCGCTTGCCGGTGAGTTGGACGCCGCCACGCTGACCGCTTACTGGACGATCAGCACTCCGACCATGCCGGGGTGATACACGCAGTAGTACGGGTAGCGACCCGGTGTCGTGGGAGCGCTGAAGGTCACCTGCGCATTGCCGCCGACCTTGACGTCGAATTGCCCCTTGACCTTCGACGTCACGGTATGCGCGACGTCGTCGCTGTTCACGACGGTGATCTTCGCGCCGGGCGACACGGTCAGCGGGTCACCGAAATTCAGCGCGGTGATGGTGATCGCCGGGCCCTGCACGGGGCCGGTCACCGGTACCGCGCTGACCGGCGGGGTGCTGTTCGGCGCCGGTGCCGGGCTCGAGCACCCCGCCCCCGCCCCGGTCGCCAGCGACATCGCCACGAGCACCGCCGATATCCGCGTCGCGGTCATGCCAGGTACCTCTCCAGCCAGGACTGCGTCTGCTGCCACGCATCGGCGGCCGCCGCGGCGTTGTACCGCGGACCCGAGTCATTGAAGAAGGCGTGATCGGCGTCGGGCTCCACAACGATCTGATGGGCCATGCCGGCCTGCTCCAGTGCCGCCGCTGCCGCGTCCTTACTGGATGTCACCCGCTCGTCCTTGGCGCCGTAAAACGCCAGCACCGCAGCCTGTTTCGAGCCCGCGAAGTCATGCGGGTCCGGCAGCGGCCCGTAGAACGGCAGCGCCGCCGCCAGCCTCGGCTCGCCGGCGGCCAGCAGCTGCCAGGTGAGCCCGCCGCCGAAGCAGAACCCGATGACCGCGAGCTTGACGCCGGGAGCCCGTCGCTGCAGCTCGTCGAGCCCCGAACGCAGGTCGGCGACGAACTGGTCCGGAGGGATCTTGCCCAGTGCCGCAGTGGCTTCCGCGGGATCTTTGAATGCGGCGGTGCCTCCCTGCGCCGACAGGAGATCAATGCCCAGTGCCGAGTACCCCGTGCCGCCGAAGCGGCCGACGACCGACCGGACCCAGTCGTTCAGGCCCTTGTTCTCGTGGATCACCAATACCGCGCCGCGAGGCTGGGCGGCCCCGGCCCACGCCCCCTGCAGCTTGTCGTCGGCCCAGGTGATCGGCGCAGGCTGCACGGCGTTCTCCAGACCAGGCGGAGGGCCGGGCTCGATCGACGGCTTGCTTGCCGTTGTCGACGTCGTGGCCGCGGTCGGACCGCGACTCTCGCCGCATGCGGCGATCAGGGCGGTCGCGGCCGCGGTGCCCACGCCCAACAGCGCGAGCCTGCGCATGGCTTCCCGGCGGGACAGCAACCCGTCGACATGGTCGGTGGCGATTTCCTCGGCGATATACCGCTGCAAGGGGGTCACCCGAGTCAGTATCCGCCCTGATCCTGAGCGACGTCCCAGGTTTCCCCTGGACGAGTAGACAATGTTACGAAAGTGTTCACTTTTCCATTGACAGCGGCCTGAGCGGCACGCTTCTATAGCTAGGTGACCTCTGCAACGACGTTCGACACGATCATTCGCAACGGGCGCTGGTTCGACGGAACCGGTGCGCCTGCTGCCGTCCGGGACATCGGAATTCGCGCCGGGCACGTGGTGGAGATCGGGGTGGACCTGGACGAGGCCGGATGCTCGAACGTCGTCGACGCCACCGGCAAGTGGGTGACCCCCGGCCTGCTGGACATCCACACGCACTACGACGTCGAGGTCCTCGCCGGCCCCGGCCTGGCCGAGTCGCTGCGGCACGGCGTGACCACGGTGATGCTGGGTTCGTGTTCCCTCTCGACCGTGCACGTCGGCGGTGAAGACGCCGGTGACCTGTTCGGCCGCGTGGAGGCCATCCCGCGCGATCACGTCATCGCCGCTGTCGACGAGAACAAGACCTGGGACACCGCAGAGGGTTACGTCACCGCACTCGAAGATCGCCCACTCGGGCCGAACGTGGCCGCGTTCATCGGCCATTCCGACATGCGCACCGCCGTCATGGGTCTGGACCGCGCGACCCGCAAGGATGTCCGCCCGACGCGCGGGGAGCAGGCCGAGATGGAACAGATGCTCGCGGCCGCGCTGCAGGCCGGCTTCGTCGGAATGTCTTCGCAACAGCTGCTTTTCGACAAGATCGACGGCGACACCTGCCGGTCGCGCACCCTGCCGTCGACCTATGCCAGGGCACGCGAACTGCGCCGGCTCAAGACGCAGCTGCGGCGCTCGGGCCGCATCCTGCAGTCCGGCCCGGACCTGCAGAATCCGCTGAACCTGGTGTCCCAGTTGGCCCAGTCGCTCGGCCTGTTCCGGGAGAACCTCAAGACCAGCCTGCTCTCCGCGGCCGACATCAAGGCCAACCCCTATGCCATCACCATCATGGGGCCGATTGCCCGGCTGGTGAACAAGCTCGGCGGGAACTTCCGGTGGCAACATCTGCCGGTGCCGTTCGAGGTCTACGCCGACGGCATCGACCTCGTGGTGTTCGAGGAATTCGGTTCCGGCGCAGCGGCTCTGCACCTGCGCGACGAGGTCGAGCGCAACGAGCTGATGCGAAACGACGACTACCGCCGCCAGTTCCGCAAGGACTACGAGAAGAAGTTCGGCGTCCGGGTGTGGCACCGTGACTTCTTCGACGCCGAGATCGTCGGCTGCCCCGACGAATCCCTGGCCGGCAAGACCTTCGGCCAGGTCGGCGTCGAGCGCGGCCTGCACCCGGTGGACGCCTTCCTGGATCTGGTACTCGAGTACGGCCGCGATCTCCGTTGGCGCACAACAATTTCCAACCACCGCCCCGAGGTGCTGAAGAAGCTGGCCCGCGATCCCGGCATCCAGCTCGGCTTCTCCGATGCCGGCGCACACCTGCGGAACATGGCGTTCTACAACATGGGCCTGCGCCTGCTACGGCACGTGCGCGACGCCGAACGCGCCGGAACTCCCTTCTTGACCGTCGAGCAGGCCGTTCATCGACTGACCGGCGAGCTCGCGGACTGGTACCGCCTGGACGCCGGACATCTGCGCGTCGGCGACCGGGCCGACCTGGTCGTCATCGACCCCGAGCGCCTGGACGCTTCGCTGGACGCCTACGCCGAGGATCCCGTCGAGCAGTACGGCGGACTGTCCCGCATGGTCAACCGCAACGACGCCACCGTCGCCGCGGTGTTCGTCAGTGGCCAGCAGGTGATCCGAGACGGCGTGCCGACCGAACTGGTGGGCACCACCCGTACCGGCCGCTTCCTGCGGTTCGCCCGTCAGACCCCAGCTCTGCCCGTCGTCAAGGAAGGTGAATTCGCCAGTGTCGGTTGAAGATACGATCCACGGTTTGTGGCAGGCGCTGTCCGCGCGGGACTGGGAACGGTTGACGGACTTCGTATCCGACGACTGCATCTACCTGGACATGCCGGTCGGCCCGGCCGCCGCCGCCCGCGGGCCCGAGGACATCGTGAAGCGCCTCAAGATCGGGCTGGAACCGCTGGCCTCCTATGAGAACTTCGACGGTCTGCTGCTGACCAACGGCGCCGACGCCATGTACGAGCATCACGAGGAATGGCATTGGGAGACCGGGGAATCCGCGGTACTCAAGTTCGTCACGGTGCACCGCGTGGAGAACGGCAAGGTGACGTTGTGGAAGGACTACTGGGACATGAGCGCGCTGTCCAACTTCGCGCCGCCGTCCTGGCTGGAGAACTTCGCGACCGCTGACATGTCGTGGATTTTCGACGCGACGGGCCTGGTCTGACCGCCGCGCCGCTCAGAGGGTGATCTTGCAGGCCTGACCGATGTCGAGGGTGCGCAGCATCCGGCCCATGCCGAGCCACATGGCACACGACAGCGCCAGGTCGGTCAACAACTCGTCGCTGAAATGCTCTGCGGCGCGGGCCCAGAAGTCTTCGTCGTCGCGCAGGCCGGTGTGATCGGTGGCGAAGCGGTAGGCGAACTCGGCCGCGATGCGCTCCTGGTCGGAGTAGCCGGGCCAGGTCTGCCAGACGCCCGCGTGGTCGTAGAGGTCCTCGTCGACGCCGGCCCCGGGACCCGCTGCGTCACGCGTGTTCTGACACGTCACGCATTCGTTGTCGAGCGCGATCACCGCGCGCGCCAGTTCGCGAACACGTAAGGGCAAGCGGCCCTTGGTGTACACCGCGTGGGTGAAACCCGCCATGGCCGTAGCGATGTCGGGTGACTTGACCACCCAGGCGGTTACGTCTTCGTCGGTGAAATCTCCGATTCGGCTCACTTTTCGCACGCTACGCCAAGACTGAAACAAGTTCTAGTTTTTTCCGCGATGAATCCGTGACGCCGCACGTCACGCCGACGAGAACGGCCCCGCCCCGAAAGCGGGCGAGGCCGTGATCGAGGAGGCCGGGCTATGACGGCGGGCGCGACACGCACTGGGCCGCGTAGAGCTGCTCGCCGAGCTTGTCCATCAACTCCAGCTGGGTTTCCAGGTAGTCGATGTGGCCTTCCTCGTCGGCCAGGATGGCCTCGAAGATGTTGGCACTGGTGGCATCGCCCTTCTCGCGGCACATGATGATGCCCGGCTTCAGCCGCGTGACCACTTCGTACTCGATGGCCAGGTCAGCCTCGAACTGCTCGCGCAGCGTCTGCCCGACGCGCAGCGAGAACAGCCGCTGGTAATTGGGCAGGCCATCCAGCAGCAGAATGCGATCGGTGAGGGTTTCCGCATGGCGCATTTCCTCGAACGACTCTTCACGAGTGTGCTTCGCCAATTCGGTGAAGCCCCAATTGTCCTGCATTTTGGAGTGCAAGAAGTACTGGTTGATCGCGGTGAGTTCACTGGTCAATTGCTCGTTGAGCAATTTGAGGATTTCGGGGTCGCCTTGCATTTCGGCTCCTAAACACCATCGGGGCTGGGTCAAGTGTCACGGGCGCGGAACAGCATCGCGCCTTGTGCCAACCTAGTGCAGCCGCCCCTTGCCGGCGACCAGATCGCCCCGCGTTTCCGCCTCGATTCCGCCGCGTCATCCGGATTTCCCGATCCGCGACTCCGCCGCTGGCCAGCAGCCATGGACTGGCTGCCCTAAGTAAGGTTAGACTGCACTAACCGCCGCGGGCCGTCCGTCCGCGGTACCCAGCGACCCCGGAATGGCAGGACCGATGAGCGAGCAGCCGTTGCACTCGCTGATTCTTGCCGCCGATTATCGCGTCGACGACGTGGAAGCGATGTGGCTGCGACTGAAGTCGCACCGATCGATTCTGACGGAGCTCTCGGCACACCACGTCGTCGTGTATTCGTCCCTGTGGGAACCGGGGCGCGTATTGGCCACCGTCGGTATTCACAATGCGAATTCTGTGCGCGAAGTCCTGCGGTCACCCGCGATATTCGAATTCTTCGATGCGTCCGGCGTGGACGACATCCCGGCGGTTTTCGCCGGTG
This sequence comes from Mycolicibacterium aubagnense, assembly GCF_010730955.1. Lineage (NCBI taxonomy): Bacteria > Bacillati > Actinomycetota > Actinomycetes > Mycobacteriales > Mycobacteriaceae > Mycobacterium > Mycolicibacterium aubagnense. The sequence continues at coordinate 689,439 of NZ_AP022577.1, forward strand.
AGGTGGTCGAAAAGATCGAGCTGGCCGAACCGCCGCCAGGCGAGCATGCCGTCGCGTCCGTCGTCGTCGGTGTCGTCACCGCCGTCGAGGACGTGCCCGCCCTGATGGACAAGGTGCACGATGCGGCCGGCCGCTTCCGGGATGCCGGTGTGTGCAAGGTCTGGGTGTACCGGGCCTTCGATGACGGCCACGAGGTGCTGATCCTGCAGCAGATCGAGAGCGAAGCCGCTGCGCGCCGCTGGATCGATCACCCCGATGCGGCCGCGGAATGGATGTCCGCGGCCGGCTTCGGCGTCTATCCGACGGTTTTCGTGGGCACCCTGGCCCACCTCACGTCGGTCGAGTCGTTCGACGAGGAGGCCGGCTGATGTTCGTCTGCCTCTGCACCGGAGTGACCAGCCAGGTCGTGACCGAGCTGGTAGCCGACGGCGCGACCACCTCGAAGCAGATCGCCGAGAAGTGCGGTGCGGGCCTGGACTGCGGCCGCTGCCGCCGGACGGTGCGGGCCATCATCGAAGCGGCCCGCACCGACTGCCCGGTACATAAAGCGGGTTAGCTCTTACGCCCCACGAACGCGCTCAGCGCGTCGGCGTTGGCAGCACCACCGAGCAACTCGGCGAACTGGCCGGACTCCCGTTGCGTCGCCGCGACGATCGCGTCACGGGTCGGCTCGACCATTGCGTGCTTGACGGCCATCAGGCTCGAAAGCGGCCGCGACGCAATGATTTCCGCATGCCTGCGAGCTTCCGGCAGCAGGTCGTCGGGCGCACACACGCGCCACACCAGACCCATGCGGAGGGCCTCGTCGGCGCTCACCCATTCCGACGACAGCAGCAGCCAGGCCGCGTTCTGGCGGCCCATCAACCGCGGCAACAGGTATGACGACGCCGCCTCCGATGCCACCCCCAAGCTGGTGAACGGGCATTTGAGCCGCGCGGTCGTCGACATGAACGCCAGATCGGCGTAGCCGAGGATGGTGGTGCCGATTCCCAGACCGACCCCGTTCACCGCACAGATCAACGGCTTCGGGAACGCCGTCAGCGCCTCGATCAGCCCGGGAAAGCCGTACTCCCCCATCTGATATTCGGGGTTGGTGACCATCTCCTGCATCTCGACGAGGTCGTTGCCCGCGCTGAAGGCCCGGCCGGCACCGGTGAGCAGGACGACCGAGACCTCAGGATCGGCCGCAGCCTCCGTCAACGCGATCGTGGTGGCGTCGTACAGCGCCTCGCTGAAAGCGTTGAGCGCGTCGGGCCGGTTCAGGGTCAGGGTGCGCACCCGGTTGGTGTCGTCGATCTGAACGAGCGCGGCGGGGTCGGTCACAGGTTGTCTCCAAACGGGTTTCGCATGATGTAGCGGCTGGTGGGCACGGTGTCCACGTTGACGTTGGCGCCGAAGGCCGACGTGCTCGCGGCCATCTTGCCCGCGCGGTCGGCCAGGTCAGCGTCGTCGGCGGCCCCGAAGAAGGCGTGCAGGCTGGCGGTCGCCTCGATGGGGAACAACTCCTCGACAATGGCACCGAGCTGCGGGGCATCGGGCGTGAGCGACCGGACCACCGCGTTCTGCGTGTAACCGAACGTGGACTGGGTGTCGATGGCGAGCTGAGTGTGGTCAACGTGCCAGCGGCGGAACCACTCCCGTTCGTCCATCCCGTCCGGGCGGCGCAGGAGTGCCACGTTGGCGAGGCCGGTGGTGCGTTCGCCGAGGACAATCGCCGGACCGGCCATCGGGACCGACTCGGTCACCAGATAGGCGGCCAACTCGGTGCACTCTGCGCGCAGCCGCTCCAGTACCGCGGTCATCTGCGCGCCGTAGTACTGCTGGGTCCACACGCTGATCACCGCCACCACCGGCGGGTCGAGCGTGGTCAACAACATGAGCGAGTCCCGGACCGCGGCGTCTTTGACGTTGACCGCCAGGCCGGGCACGCCCAGCACCAGCAACTCATCGGCGACCTCGGTGCGCAGCCGCTCACACCAGGCGTCATCCGCAGCATCACGCCGCAGCGTGACCATGACCTTCTCCATGGAACCTCCCGGTCAGTCCCGCGCCCAGCGCGGGGTGATGAACACGCCCTCGGCCTCGACCGTGATGCCCTCGGCATCGGCGATGTGCCCGACGGCGTACGTCTTGATGCCTTCGGTCCGGACGATGCGAGCCTCTGTGTGCAGAGCGCCGAGCCGCGTCATCCGCCGATAGCGCGTGGTGAGCGTGCCGGTCAGCCGCGGCCGGCCCGGCAGGCTCGCCCCCTCACCCAGCACATGGTCGAGGATCATCGCCGATACTCCGCCGTGCACGTGCCCCGGCGGACCTTCGTACGCGGCGCCGAGATGGAAGTCGGCAGACACGCTGCCGTCCTCGGCCCGGATCAGGTCCACCGGCGGGGCGATCGGGTTGCGAACCCCGATCACGGCGTTGCCCCAAGGCATTTCGCTGCCCTGCGCCCCGAACCGGACGCCGAACGAACCCTCGAGCTGGTTGGCCCGCAGCCGGGCGGTGGCAGCGTCGATCTCGGCCCTGACCGACGCAACGGTGTCGGCGGCCGTCTCCGTCCGGACGGTGGCGTCGATCAGCTCGCGCACCGACTGCGTCAACGGTTCATAGATGGCCCGCAGCCGCGCAACCTCGTCGGCGCTGAGCCTCGGCAAGATGTCCTCGAGCACCCTTGAACTAGAACACGTTCTAATCACACTGTCGAGGGTGGGGGTCGGTTCCGGACCGACAGCAAGGAGCTCGGCGAGTGGGCGTCGCCCGCTGCTGTTGCGGCACTGCCCATTTCGGCCGTGAGCCCTGTTCTGAGTCTCAACCGTTAGCCAACTGCGACGTCACTCTTCGGTATCGGCAACCGCAGGTCAGTGCTCTAGATGCTTCACTGGTAACCACGGGAGCCTGCCGTTACCCCCGAGACGGCAGGCTCCCGCTTTTGTGCGCGAATCACCGTCGCCACATACTGTCGTCGCCGTGAGCGAACCACACTCCATGCGACCGATCATTCGTGGCATCCTGCTCGATCTCGCACCACCGCTGATCGCGTACTACGGCCTGCGCGCCGCAGGTGCGTCGGAATATGTGGCCCTGCTCACCGCCACCGTGCTGGCCGGCGGCAAAGTCGCATACGACGCGATCAACGCACGCCGCCTCGATCCGTTCGCGGGTTATCTCATGCTGAACTTCGGATTGAGCCTGGCCGTGGGACTGAGCACCTCCGACGCCCGGCTGCTGCTGGCCGGCACCACGCTGGTGGGCGCGATCGGCGGATTGGCCTTCCTCGCCAGCTGCGTGATCGGCACCCCGTTGACCCAGGTCGTCGCCGAGCGCGTCGAAACCGAGGGGCAAGACCCCGGGCCCGCCGCCGTGGCCTACCGGCGCCGCGTGCACATTCTGCTCTCAGCGATGTGGGGCATCGGCTTGATCGTCGGGACCGGGGTGCAGCTGGTGGTCATCTTCTCCACGTCGGTGGACGTCGCCAACGGCGTGAACTCGGTGTTTTCGCTGGCGACCACTGCTGCGCTGATGACTGCGACGTTCATCATCAGCAAGCGGGCCCGGGGCCGGTGGGAAGAGCGGGAACTGTTGATGCCGGTGGAGGTGGAACAAAACAGCGACCACCAAGGTTGAGCGCATCAGATTCAACTTTGGAGGTACGGATGTCTGACGCCACAACAGCGCCCATCGCTGTTCCCGTCCTGTTTGTCACCGAGCCGATCGTCCTACCGGGCATGGTCGTGCCCATCGAACTCGATGAGGCCGCGCGGGCCGCGGTCGATGCGGCTCAGGCCGCCGCTGCCGCCGGCGAGGCCGGCAAGCTGCTCATCGCACCCCGCCTCGACGACCGCTACCCCACCCACGGCGTCCTGGCGTCGATCGTCCAGGTCGGCCGGATGCCCAGCGGGGGTGCCGCGGCCGTCGTCCGCGGTGAGCGGCGTGCGCACATCGGGTCGGGCACGTCCGGCCCGGGCAGCGCCTTGTGGGTTCTGGTCGACGAGGTCGAGGAGCCTGCCGCCACCGAGGAAACCCGGACCTTGGCGGCCGAATACAAGAAGCTGCTGCTGGCCATCCTGCAGCGGCGGGAGGCCTGGCAGATCATCGACGCGGTCAACCAGATCAGCGAGCCGTCGGCGGTGGCGGACACCGCGGGTTACGCCTCGTACCTGACCGACGTGCAGAAGCGCGAACTGCTGGAGACCGAGGACGTGAGTCGTCGCCTGAGCCTGCTCATCGGATGGACCGGCGAGCACCTGGCCGAGGTCGAGGTCAACGACAAGATCGCCGAGGACGTCCGGGCCGGCATGGACAAGCGGCAGAAGGAATTCCTGCTGCGCCAGCAGTTGGACGCCATCCGCAAGGAGCTGGGTGAACTGGACGGTTCTGCGGGGGCCGAGGAACCCGCTGACTACCGGACCCGTATCGAGGCGGCCGAGCTGCCCGAGAAGGTGCGCGAAGCCGCGCTGCGCGAGGTCGGCAAGCTGGAACGCTCCAGCGAGCAGACCCCGGAAGGCGGCTGGATTCGCACGTGGCTGGACACCGTGCTGGAGCTGCCCTGGAATGAGCGGACCGAGGATTCGACGGACCTGACGGCCACGCGCGCGGTGCTGGATGCCGATCACCACGGGCTGGACGACGTGAAGGATCGCATCGTCGAGTACCTGGCAGTGCGGGCTCGCCGCGCCGAGCGGGGCCTGGCCGTCGTCGGCGGTCGCGGGTCCGGTGCCGTGATGGTGCTGGCCGGTCCGCCCGGCGTCGGCAAGACGTCGCTGGGTGAGTCGGTCGCACGGGCACTGGGCCGCAAGTTCGTCCGGGTCGCCTTGGGCGGCGTGCGCGACGAGGCCGAGATCCGTGGACACCGGCGTACCTACGTCGGTGCGCTGCCGGGCCGCATCGTGCGGGCCATCGGCGAAGCCGGTTCGATGAATCCCGTTGTGCTGCTTGACGAGATCGACAAGGTGGGCTCCGACTACCGTGGCGATCCGGCGGCCGCGCTGCTGGAGGTGCTGGACCCGGCGCAAAACCACACGTTCCGGGACCACTACCTGGACCTGGATCTGGACCTGTCCGACGTGGTGTTCCTGGCGACGGCCAACGTCATCGAGAACATCCCCTCGGCACTGCTGGACCGCATGGAGCTGATCACTCTCGACGGCTACACCGAGGACGACAAGGTCGCCATCGCCCGGGATTACCTGCTGCCCCGGCAGGCCGAACGAGCGGCGTTGACCACCGATGAGGTGACGGTGACGGACGCGGCGCTGCGCAAGATCGCCGCGGACTACACCCGCGAGCCAGGTGTCCGGCAGTTCGAGCGACTGCTGGCGAAGGCGCTGCGGAAGGTGACCACGCGGCTGGCTGCGAGCGGAGTGACGGGCGTCATTGTTGATGAACCGGATCTGGTTGAGTACCTCGGCCGTCCGCGGTTCATGCCGGAATCGGCGGAGCGCACCGCGGTGCCGGGCGTGGCGACCGGGCTGGCCGTCACGGGCATGGGCGGCGATGTGCTCTACATCGAAGCCGGCTCGAACGACGGCGAACCGGGCCTGCAGTTGACCGGCCAGCTGGGCGACGTGATGAAGGAATCGGCGCAGATCGCGCTGTCCTACGTGCGGTCGCACGCGACGGAGCTGGGTGTCGACCCGAAGGCTCTGGATCGTCGCATCCACGTGCACGTGCCCGCGGGCGCGGTGCCCAAGGACGGTCCGTCGGCGGGCGTGACCATGGTGACCGCGCTGGTCTCCATGGCCACCGGACGGCAGGTTCGTTCTGACGTCGGGATGACGGGCGAGGTCACCCTGAACGGGCGGGTGCTGCCCATCGGCGGAGTCAAACAGAAGCTGATGGCAGCCCAACGCGCCGGGCTGACAACAGTTTTCATCCCGTCGCGCAACGAGCCCGACCTGGACGACGTGCCGGCCGAGGTCTTGGACGCACTCGACGTGCGGCCCATGACCGACGTGGCCGACATCATCGCCCAGGCGCTGGAGCCGGCGGCGGAGACCGCCACGGTGGCGGCCTGATCACTGAATAACGCGAGCAGGCCCAAATGCTCCTGTTCACCTGCGGGTGGTGGGACATTTGGGTCTGTTCGCGTTAGATGGGCACATGCCCAATCTCAATGAAATCAAGCGGCGTGTGGTCCACACCGTGCAGCGGCGCCTCGTCAACCCGGTGGGCCGGCAGCTGCCGGTGACCATGCTCGAGACCATCGGCCGCAAGTCCGGCGAGCCCCGGCACACCGCGATCGGCGGTCGGGTCATCGACGGCGCCTTCTGGCTGGTGTCCGAGCACGGCGACCATGCTGACTTCGTCCGCAACATCAAGGCGAATCCCGCTGTGCGCGTGCGAATCAACGGCGAATGGCGCACCGGGACGGCCCATTTGGTGCCCGACGACGACCCGATTGCCCGACTCAAGCAGCTGCCGCAGATGAACAGCGCCGTCGTTCGGGTGATGGGCACCGACCTGCTGTCGGTCCGCGTCGACCTGGCTTGAGTCTCAGGCGATGTCGGCCGAAGGCGGCTCGTCGGCCAGATGGATCGCGCGGTGCTCGATGAGTTCGTGGATGCGATCCGGGCCCAGTCGGGCCCGGAAATCCTTCACGGTGTAGCCGACGACGACCCCATCGGTGAGGGCACGGACCGTCGCCGTGCGCGGAATGCCGAACAGCGGCCCGATCTCGCCGAAGTACTCGCCGGGCCCGGCGGTGAACAGCAGCATCGTCTCGCCGTCGGGCATCTCCCGGGTGATCTCGAACCGGCCCTCCCGCACCACGTAGATCAGGTCACCGATGGTGGTCTGCTCGAAGACCAGATCACCCGCGTCCAGCTCGAAGACCTCGGGCTCACGGTCGGTGCTGGCGACGGTCGGGACCAGTTCGATCACCCGGTCCGCGAGCGGCAGCATGCGACTGTCGTGAGTGGCGACCACCACCACGCGATCGTCGGCAAGCTCTCGGATGAGCCGCAGCACCTCTTCGACCTGGATGAAGTCCAGGTGCGCCGTCGGCTCGTCGGCCAGGATCAGCGGCGGGTCCAGTGCGATGGCCCGGGCCACCGCGACCCGCTGCTGCTGTCCGCCGGACATGTCACCGGGGCGGTGCGTCATCCGATGCGACAGCCCGACGCGGTCCAACAGTTCCGCGGCGCGCTGCCGGGCCGCACCCCGGCTCATACCCGCGGCCCGCATCGGCACCATGACGTTCTCGGCGGCCGTCAGGCTGGGCACCAGATTGAACGCCTGGAACACGATACCGACGGTGTTGCGACGGTAATCGGTGAGTGCCTTGGGTCCCAGTGCGGTCACGTCGATGCCGTCGAAGAGAATCTGGCCCGAGGTGGGCTTGAGGATCCCGCCCATGCACGAGAGCAGCGTCGTCTTCCCACAACCGCTGGGTCCCAACAGGATCGCCAGCGATCCGGCCGACAGCTCGAGTTCGAAATTGTCGATGGGCCTGACCTTGTCGGCGGACTTGCCGTATTCCACCACCAGGTCGCGAATCTGTAAGCCGCTCATGGTCTATGGCCCCCCGAATGCCATCGCAGGATCGATTGTCACCGCTCTACGCATGCCCGCCAGGCTGGCGATCAGCCCGATGGTGATGGCCACGACGGGTAACAACAGGTAGGCCCCGGCCGGGACGTCCACCCGCATGGGGAACATCGGTCCGAGCACCATCGCCAGCAGGACTCCGATTGCCGCGGAGAACACGGCAACGAAAACGGCCTGCATCGCCAGCCCGGCCATCATCGATTTCGTCTTCACCCCAACGGCTTTGAACACCGCGAAGTCCCGGGTGCGTTCCATCGCGGACATGTAGATGAACATGCCGATGATCGTCGCGGCCACCACCCAGAGCAGGACCGCCATGATGCTGATGGCGTCGACCGCGACCTTCAGCGGCCGCATCATGTCGTCGATCGCACCGCGGCGGTCCACCAGCCGATAGCCGTCGAGTGCCTTGGTCGGGTTACCCCGGATGCCGACCGACGCGATCACGGGCTGCCCGCCATACACCAGGCGCTGCGCGCCCACTGTCGTCAGGAACAGGTTGGGCTGCTGCGCCAGCACGGTGGAGTTGTTGACGATTCCCACCACCTGCAGGTTGTGCGAGGCGATGTGCATCTGGTCGCCGATCTTGCGGCCCAAGGTGGACGACACCGCGATCTCGTCCGGTGTGGCGGGCGGGCGGCCCTGCGACATGGCCGGCATGCCGGGACCGGCCGTGGGTGCGCCGAACAGGTTCATGGTCCGCGGCGTCCCGTTGTCGAGGGCCGTCGTTCCCGCGTAAACCACCGCCGCGGCAGCCTGGACACCCGGAAGCTTTTGTGCGCGTTCGACTTCGGTCTGGGCGAAAGGCGATGAACCCAGGAACGGGCCGGCCGCGCCGTTCTGGATCATGAAGTAGTCGATACCCAGCGAGTTGACGGTATTGCTGGCCTCCACCCGGAAACCGTTGGCCAGTCCGGTGAGGACCAATGTCATCGCGAACACGAAAGAAGTTCCGACGACCGCGATGAGAAAACGGCGCCGCCGCCACTGCAGGTCCCGCACCGCCGCGATCAGCACCTGAGGAATCTAACGTGTTCGCTGACTGTGCAGCGGCAAGATAGCCAAAGCCGACGGCTGATCGGTGCGAGACTGACCGCATGGCCTATGACGAGGATCTGGCCCACCGGATCCGTGAACTGCTCGGTCCGGTGGGCGGCATCGAAGAAAAGCGGATGTTCGGCGGGCTGGCATTCCTGCTGAACGGCAACATGTCGGTGGCGGCCAGCCGCGATGGTGGCCTGCTGGTCCGGGTTGCACCCGACGACACCGAGAAGTTGCTGGCACGCCAGCATGTCGACGTGATGGTGATGGGCGGCCGCGAGATGCGCGGTTGGTTGCGGGTTGCGCCCGACGGCGTGAAAACCAAACGACAGCTGCAGGGCTGGGTCGACCGCGGCGTGGGGTGCGCGGGGACGCTGCCACCCAAGTAGCGTTTGCGTACCCCGTGGATGGGTATGCCAGGGCTATGGCACGGGATCGACAGGTCGTCGCGCGGTTGCTCGACACAGCCGGTACCACGTATGCCGAAGATGCCGGGATCACGCTCCGCGACAAGCCGATGCCGCTGTTCAAGCTGTTGTCGCTGTGCATGCTGGCCAGCAAGCCCATCTCGGCGGACACCGCGGTGGCCGCGGCTCGTGAGCTGTTCCGTGCCGGTATTCGCACTCCGTCGGCCGTGCTGGAAGCGGATCGCGGTGATCTGATCGCCGCCTTCGGTCGTGCCGGCTACGCCAGATACGACGAGAGTTCGGCGACGCGCATGGCCCGTATCGCGAACCGGGTCAACGACGAATACGGCGGCAACCTCCGCAACCTTCGGGTCAGGGCCCACCACGATGTGGCGGCGGCGAGGGAGGCCTTGCAGGGGTTCGACGGCATCGGCCACACAGGTGCCGACATCTTTCTGCGTGAGATCCAGGACGTCTGGACCTGGGCGCAACCGTATTTCGATGAACGCGCGCTCTCCACGGCAAAGGCATTGGGGCTACCCACCGACGCGCGCAAGCTCGGTGACCTGGCCCCCAAACACAATGCGCGGCTCGCCGCCGCGCTCGTCCGGGCATCGCTCGACGACACCCTGCGCCGACGTATCGAAGACTGATTTCACAAGCACTGATTCACATCTCGACTATCGAAGGGAAGGCTCGATATGGCCGGCTCACCCACATTCGTGATCATCGGCGGCGGGCTGGCCGGCGCCAAGGCCGCGGAATCCCTGCGCACCAAGGGTTTTGAGGGACAAGTGGTGTTGTTCGGCGCCGAGGACAGATTGCCCTACGAACGCCCGCCGCTGTCCAAGGAATTCATGGCCGGCAAGAAGACCATCGAGGAATTCACCGTGCAGCCCAAGAGCTGGTACGCCGAACACGACGTCGACCTGCGGCTCGGCACAGAGGTGACCACCCTTGACCGCGCCGCGCACATGGTGGCCTTCAACGACGGCGATCACGAGCACTACGACAAGCTGTTGCTGGCCACCGGATCCCGTTCGCGGAAACCGCCGATCCCCGGATCTGACGCCGATGGCGTCTACTTCCTACGCACCGTCGACGACGCAACCGAGTTGCTCGGACAACTCGGCGACGGCCGGCGGCTGGCCATCGTCGGCGGCGGCTGGATCGGGCTCGAGGTCGCGGCCAGTGCCCGCGGATTGGGCACCGACGTCACGGTGGTGGAATCGGCCGCACTGCCTCTGCTGGCCTTGTTGGGCCGCGAGGCCGGTGAGGTGTTCGTCGGCCTGCACCGTGATCACGGCGTCGATCTGCGGCTGAGCACCACCGTCGAGGAAATCACCACCACCGGCGGGACAACGACGGGACTGCGACTCGGCGACGGGTCCCGTGTCGAGGCGGACGCGGTTCTCGTCGCAGTGGGCGCCGAGCCGAATGTCGAGTTCGCCGAACGCTCGGGGCTGGTGATCGCCGACGGAGGTATCGCGGTCGACGAAACGTTGGTCACCAGTGACAGCGACATCTACGCCGCGGGCGACATCGCGGCCGCGGAACATCCGCTGTTCGGGGTCCCGATCCGCACCGAGCACTGGGCCAACGCCCTCAAGCAGCCCGCGGTCGCCGCCGACGGAATGCTCGGCACACCAGCCAGTTACGACGAATTGCCGTACTTCTTCACCGACCAGTTCGACCTCGGAATGGAATATGTCGGCTACGCAGCGCAGTATCAGGCGACGATCACCCGCGGCGATCTCGGGAAGCGCGAGTTCACCATGTTCTGGCTCGACGGTGGACACCGGGTACTGGCCGGGATGAACGTCAACATCTGGGAAGGCCTCGACGACATCAAGAAACTCATCAGGTCCCGCCGCCCGGTCGACGCCGGGGCGCTCGCCGATCCGTCGGTTCCGTTGTCGACGTTGACTGGGTAGCGCGGTTGAATTTTCTGTCAGACCCTTCTGCTTTGATGGTGTCATGTCCACCACCGCAACATCTTTGGATGCTCCGGTGTCGCCGCGTGGGCTGTGGGGCGCCACCGGCGAACGCACCCAATGGTGGTGGTACCAGCCCTTCCAACCACCACCAACACCGTCGACCAACTAGACGGACCACCCACGACGCCTAGCATCGGTACGTCGATCGGGATCGACACCTCACAAATGCCGGCGACGGAGCGTCTACAGAGTGTGAAAGCTAAACCGCCATTTGAGGCCGTGGTGCGGGACCACGGCCCCACGGTCTTTCGGGTGTGTTGCGCCGTCGTCGGTGCGCACGACGCCGACGACGCCTGGTCAGAGACATTCCTGGCTGCCCTGAAGGCCTATCCCGACCTGCCTGCGGACGCGAATCTCGAGGCCTGGTTGGTCACCATCGCGCACCACAAGGCCGTCGACATCACCAGAGCGCGGACGCGCCGGCCGGTCCCCACCGACGTCGTACCCGAGCCATCAGGCCCGGCCGCCACCGGCGATTTCGACGACCTCGCCGCCGCGGTCGACGCCTTGCCACCGAAACAGAAGCACGCGGTCGCCTATCACTACCTGGCGGGCCTGCCCTACCTCGAGATCGCCGAGATTCTCGGCGGCACCGCCGCGGCCGCCCGCCGCGCCGCCAGCGACGGCATCGCAACGCTCCGACGCACCTACCGCGACCAACTCGTCGAGGTCGCCGCGCCGCTGCAGAACACAGGAAGGAGCCCGCGATGATCAACGGCGAGAACATCGTCAGCGACCTGGCGCGCACCACCGACCTCGGACCGCACCGGATGGCCGAACTGCACAACCGGCTGGCCGCCGCGGCGGGGCGCGACGGCGTACTCGACGTCGCCTACCGCACCGTCGACAGTCCGGTCGGGCCGCTGCTGCTGGCTGCCACCGACCAGGGCCTGATCCGTGTCGCCTACGCCTGCGAAGACCACGATGCCGTGTTGCAGGAGCTCGCTGACAGGGTGAGCCCCCGCATCCTGCTGGCGCCGGCCCGGCTCGACGCCGTCACCCGCGAACTCGACGAGTACTTCGCCCGTAGCCGCCGAAGCTTCGACGTACCGCTGGATTGGCGGCTGGCTGCCGGTTTCCGCGCTGCGGTGCTGCACCACCTGTCAGAGATCGGCTATGGGCAGACGGCCAGCTATGCCGCCGTCGCCGCGCTGGCCGGTAGCCCCAGAGCGGTCCGGGCCGTCGGCACGGCATGTGCGAAAAACCCTCTGCCCGTGGTGGTTCCGTGCCACCGGGTGGTCCGCAGCGACGGCGGGATGGGCGGCTACCTCGGCGGTGCGGCGGCCAAGCGTCTCCTGCTTGACCTGGAGGCCGCGGCGTGAGCGTCTGGCAGCAGCGTGTCACCGGCACCGACTGGGACGGCGTCCGCACCGAGCTCGAGACCGTCGGCGGGGCGCTGACCGGGCCTCTCGTCACCCCGGCCGAGGCAGCCGAACTGGCGGCGATCTACCCGGACACAACCCGGTTCCGGTCGACCATCGACATGGCCCGCTATCGGTTCGGCGAAGGCCAGTACCGCTACTTCCACCGGCCTTACCCCGAGATCGTCACCGAGCTCAAATATGCGCTCTACCCCCGGCTGCTGCCGATCGCCCGGGACTGGTGGACCAGGTTGCGTCGTGACCCACCCTGGCCCGACAGTTTCGACGACTGGTTGGACACCTGCCACCGCGCGGGGCAGACGAGAACCACGGCACTGCTCCTCAAGTACGGCACCGGCGGCTGGTGCGCGCTGCACCAAGACCTGTACGGGGACTTGGTTTTTCCACTCCAGGTGGTCATCAACCTGACCCGGCCCGATATCGACTACACCGGCGGCGAATTCCTGCTGTACGAGCAGCGACCCCGCGCTCAGTCACGCGGCTCGGCCATCTCGATTCCATTCGGGCACGGGCTGGTGATCGCCACGCGCGAACGCCCGGTGCCGTCCAAACGAGGCTGGGCGATCGGCCCCGTGCGTCATGGCGTATCCACCCTGCGCTCGGGGTCCCGGATGACCCTCGGCCTGATCTTTCACGACGCCGCGTGACCACGTACACGCTCACCGGCGCCGACGGCCGACCGTACGTGAGTGCGACACCGGGGCGGCTGGGCGGCCATCGGCGCAACAAGCTCTACGGACGACTCGATTGCCCATCGGCACTGCGGGCCATTGCCGCCGGTGGCTATCGCAGTCACCGGGTGTTCTTCGCAGACGAAAACGCGGCCATCGCTGCGGGATACCGTCCCTGCGCGGTGTGTCTACCCGAGGACTACGGACGGTGGAAGGGCCGGCGGTGAGCTGCGCCCGAACGAGCATCAGTCCAATCCCGCAGACCTGGCCATTTACCACCTGCCCGTACACTCGTGACAGATGATCGACGCCTCGGCAGCCGCCGCTGCACCATGCCGACCGCCCGGCTCACCAGCCGTGCGGCACCCGCGCGTCTACATCGATGTGGCCGTGGTGGTCGCCGTACTGGTCGCCACCAATCTGCTGGCCCACTTCACGACTCCCTGGGCAAACATCGTCGTGGTGCCGCTCGCGGCACTCGGCCTGGTGGCCCTGGTACGCAGGCGCGGCCTGGGGTGGGCCGAGCTCGGGCTCGGCCGTGCGCACTGGCGGACCGGGATGCGCTACGCGCTCGGCGCAATCCTCCTCGTCGCATCGGTCATCGCCGTGGGTGTGCTGCTGCCCTGGACCCGGCCGATGTTCCTGAACAACCACTACGCGACCATCTCCGGCGCCTTGCTGGCCTCGATGATCGTGATCCCGCTGCAGACCGTCATCCCCGAGGAACTGGCCTTCCGCGGCGTACTGCACGGCACCCTCGACCGGGCCTGGGGCTTCCGCGGCGTGGCCGCTGCCGGCTCGCTGCTGTTCGGCCTCTGGCACATTGCTACCTCACTCGGCTTGACCAGCAGCAACGTCGGGTTCACCCAGGTGCTGGGTGGCGGCGTGGCCGGCATGATCGCCGGCGTGGCCATGGCAGTCGTCGCGACGGGAGCCGCGGGATTCGTCTTCACCTGGCTGCGACGCCGGTCCGGCAGCCTGCTCGCCCCGATCGCCCTGCACTGGTCGTTGAACGGTATGGGCGCCCTCGCCGCGGCCGCGGTCTGGCACTTCAGCTAGGACTGGCCCCCTAACCGTCACCAGATCGCTGCAGTTCAGACCTCGTGGTGACTCCTCGAAGCGGGCTAGCCTCGAGAGGTATCAGTCAATCGAAAGGTCATGACAATGATGCATATCGTCTGGTTGATTCTTCTGGGCCTCATCGTCGGAGCCATTGCCCGGTTCGTCGTACCCGGGAAGGACGACATGGGGTGGATTCTCACGTGCGTGCTGGGCATCGCCGGCGGCTACGTCGGCGGCACATTGAGCAGCATTGTCTACGCGCCCCACAAGCTCGACTTCCGTCCGCCGATCCAGCACTCCTTCTGGGGAGCATTGGTCGGTGCGGTGATCCTGGTGCTGATCTACCGCTTCGTGAAGTCGAAGAGTTCGGCCTAGAACTCGCGCACAAAGAATTGAGGACCGTGCCGGGTTGGGCGCGGTCCTCAATTCTCTTGGCGACTAACCGCCGGGGGTCATCTCCGGCGGCGCATTCGTCACCGGCACCGGCACACCGACCATCGGGTGAGCCGGGTCAGCGGCCTTGGGCGGGGCGTTCGGGTCGACCGGAGGCGGTGGCGGCGGGTTCCACGGGCGGATCGACTGGGCCAGCGTCACCGCGGCGGCCTTGTCCACCGGGTGGTTGCCCGACCCCAGCCACACCACGAACCACCGCTGCGGGTTGCGCTGGCTGCGGATGGTGGAGTCCGGCGGTGGGTTACCCACCACGCCGGCCCAGATCTGGCCGTTCGGCTTACCGGTGTCGGTGAACTTCACCTCATAGAACGACGCCGCACCCGGCAGGGTCCCGGCGGTCAGCGCGGTGGTCTCCTGGCCGACGCGGGTGCCCGGGAACGGCATGAAGAACTCACCCATGTCCGAGGCCAACCGGTTGGCAGCCTTGCTGTTGTCCGATTCGGCGCCGGCGAACAGCTTCAGGTCCAGCCGGCCCAGCAGGACGCTGGTGTCACTGGGAGCCTGGTCCGAACCCGCGGCCGGGGCCTTGGTAAGAAGCGCCTGACCGTACGACAGCTGCGTCGCATCGGCGATCTTCCAGCCTTGGGGCACAACGTAACTGAAGCCACCGGCGTCATTGTTGACGCGGCCGGGCTCAGGCGCTGGAGCGGCCGCCGGAGCAGCCGGCGCGGCGGGTGCACCCGGCGCCGCGGGAGCAGGCGGTGGCGGCGGTGCGTTGGGGTCGGCCGGAGGTGCGGCCGGGTCGGCTGCGGGCGGCAACGGGGCCGGCGCGTCGACCGGCGGTGCCGGTTGCCCAGCCGGGGCGGGGGCCGGTGCGGGCGCCGGGGCCGGTGCGGGCGCCGGCGGCACCGGATCGGCGTACGAGACAGCGCTCGGCAGGGCGATGGCCGCGGCCGCCGCACCTGCCACCGCGGCAGTCAGTGATTTCGGAAGGCGTTTGCGGGCTGGGGTCCGCGCATCCGGGTGTCGCATGGGGACGAAAATACAGTGTTACCGGCGTGACGCAAGTGCGAGTTGCGGCTGTTTTGCTCCCGAGTTGGTTAGCTCGTCCCCGACATCTCGACAGACCACGGCGATATCACGCGGTTGCTGAGGCATCGCGGTGCCGCGGCCACGCCGGGCGTGCCGTCACGCGGGCCGAATCGCGACGTCGCGCGGGTCGACACCGAAGTACACCTGCTCCCCCGGGATCAGCCGCAGACCGGCCGCCTCTTCCGCGCTGATATCGGCGGCCAGGCCCCCACCGGCGCCGTCGATCGCCTCAGCGCGCACGCGGATGACGGGGCCGCGGTGATCCAGTTCCGCGACCCCCACCGCGACGACATTGACGTCATCGACGGGGGCGTCTCGGCTCACGGCTACCGCGGAGGGAGCGAACACCGCGATCGCCGGGCCACCGGGCGTCACGTCGGGCCCGCGGGTACCGCGCCAGGTCAGTCCCGCGGCCAGCACCGACCCGCCATCGTCACCGGCGCGCCCACTGACCAGATTCACGCCCGCGAATCGCGCTCCGAATGCCGTCCGCGGCGCGGCGAGAACGTCTGCCGCCGCGCCCGATTCGACGACGTGCCCGCCCTCGATGACAACCACGCGGTCGGCCAGCGTGACGATGTCGAGCAGATCGTGGCTGACCAGAACGGAACTGCGACCACCCAAGCTCAGCACGCCACGCAGCAGCCGGCGCATCGCCGAGGCGGCTGCGACGTCGAGTCCGGAGAGCGGTTCGTCCAGCAGCAGCACGTCCGGCTCGGCGGCCAACGCCCGGGCCAGGGCCACCCGCTGCGCCTGACCGCCGGACAGCTGTCCCGGACGGCGATCAGCCAGGTCCGCGGCACCGACCTCACTGAGCCAGTGCGCTGCCGTCCGCCGCGCCTCGCTGCGCAGGCCACGACGCCGATGGTGCCGGGCACGCGGCCCGAAGGCCACGTTGCCCGTGACTGTCAGGTGCGGAAACAATGCCGGGTCCTGCAGCAGCAGTCCGACCCGCCGGTGGTGGACCGCGACGTGCAGTCCCGAGGCCCCATCGGTCAGCCGGTGCGCTCCCACCGTCACGGTGCCGGCGTCCGGCCGCAGCAGACCGGCGATCACGTGCAGCACACTGGATTTACCCGCTCCGTTGGGTCCGATGACGGCGACCACCTCGCCGGCGGCGACGTCGAACGCCACGTCGATGCCGCGGGCTTCGACGACGGCATGTACCGAAAGCCCGCCCGTCACTGCCGGCTCTCCACCTCGAACGGCCCCCGACCGAAGCGGGCGCCCCCCATCCCGAACACCACGACCGCGGCAACCAGGACCAGCACCAGCGACAACGCCACCGCGGCATCGGCGTCAGCCTCACGTTGCAGGTAGATCTCCAGCGGCAGGGTGCGCGTCACCCCTTGGCGGGAGCCGGCGAACGTCAGCGTCGCGCCGAACTCACCCAGCGACCGCGCGAACGCCAGCACAGCGCCCGACACCAGGCCGGGTGCCAACGTCGGCAACGTGACCCGGCGCCAGACCGTGGTCGGACGGGCGCCCAACGTCGCCGCGACTGCCTCGTACTGTGACCCGGCGGTGCGAGCCGCCCCTTCCAAGGCGATCACCAGAAACGGCAGCGAGACGAACGTCTGGGCCAGGACGACCGCCGTCGTCGAGAACGCAATATGTATGCCCGCCGCGTCCAGGTATTTGCCGATCAGCCCCAACCGACCGAAGGCGTACAGCAGCGCGATACCGCCGACGACCGGCGGCAACACGAGCGGCAGCAGGATCAGCGGGCGGGTCCAGCGCACCACCCGGGAACCGCTCCGCGCGAGCACCAGCGCCATCGGCACCCCCAGCACCACGCAGAACCCCGTGCTCGCAGCGGCCGTCTTGAGACTGAGGACCAGTGCCGTGACCGATGACTCGCTGCTGATCAGGTCCAGGAACCGCGACCAGTCGACCTTCGCCGCGACCGCGATCAGCGGCACGACGACAAACAGCGCGCCGAGTGCCGCGGGCACATAGAGCCAGCGCGGCAGTCCGGGATTCAAGGTTTCGTGAATCCGAACTGCGCCAGCGTCTGACGACCCACGTCACCCATGACCAGGTCGACGAACCGCTGCGCGGCCGCCGCGTCGGCCGCCGACTTCAGTACCGCGATCGGGTAGACGTTCACCGCCGACGCCGCCTGCGGGAAGTCGACCTTGGCCACCTTGTCCCCGGCCACCTTGGCATCGGTCTCGTAGACCACGCCGGCGTCGGCCTGCCCGCTGGTGACCTTGTTGAGCACGTCGGTGACGGACGTCTCCTCGCTGACGGGTTTCAGTTCGACGCCGGCCATCTTCTCGACCTTCCGGGTGGCCGTGCCGCACGGCACCTGGGGGGCGCACACCACGACGTTCACGCCGGGCCGAGCCAGGTCACCGAAGTTGTTGAGCTGCTTGGGGTTACCCGGCCGCGTGACGATGACGAGCGTGTTGGAGGCGAAGTTTGCCGGCGTGTGGGCGAGCAGGCCCGCCTTGGCCGCCTTGGTCATGTTGTTGGCGTCGGCCGAGGCGAACACGTCGGCCTTCGCGCCTTGCGTCAACTGCTCGACCAGGGACGATGAGCCGGCGAAGTTGAACTGCACGTCCGCGCCGGGGTTGTCCTTCTGGTAGCGCTCGGCGAGCGCGGTGAACGCGCCCTTCAGCGAAGCCGCCGCGTACACGTTGATCACCGGACCCGATTTCTCCGACCCGGAATCACATGCGGAGAGTGTGCTCACACCCCCGATCAGGACCAGGACCGCCACCGCACGCATCAACTTGCGCATGAGCCACATTCGCAAAACCCTAGGGTGGTTTCCTCCGCGTGGCGAGTTTCGTGAGCTAGCTACTGTCCAGTAACATGGCGGCAACCGCGTTCAGCGTTGCACACGAGGAGGCCCTGCTGATGGACGTTCTGGTCACCGGAGGCGATACCGATCTCGGCCGCGTCATTGCAGAAGGATTCCGCGACGCCGGGCACAACGTCGTCATCGCCGGCGCCCGCCGCGACGAGCTCGACGTAGCCGCCAAGGAACTCGAAGTCGAGTCCATCGTGCTGGACAACACCGACGGTGCCGCATTGGAGCAAATGCGCGACAAGCTGCCGCAGCACCTCGACACCATCATCAACGTTCCGGCTCCGGCCTGGTCTGCGGGCGACCCCCGCACCTACACCCTGGCCGAACGTGCCACCGTCTGGCGCAACACCCTCGACTCCTCGCTGCTGTCTGCGGTGCTGACCGTCCAGATCCTCGGCGACCAGATGCGCTCGGGCGGTGCCATCGTCACCGTCGTGCCGGAATGCCCCAAGGACGGCACCGCCGACGCCGCCATCAAGGCTGCCGTGTCGAACTGGACCGCGGGGCAGGCCGAGCACTTCGGCATCCGCGGCATCACCATCAACGTGGTCGCCGCGGGCCGTGGCGCCGAAACGGGCTATGACGGCATCGACGCGAGCGGCGCGACCGTCGGCTCCGAGCTGACCAAGCTCGCTCTCTTCCTCACCACACCGGCCGCCCGCCACATCACCGGCGAGACCCTGCATGTGAGCGCCGGGGCGCTCACCAGCTTCGCCTGACTGGGCCGGATTTATTCCCGTTCAGCCCAGGCTTCGCGCCCGGCGAAAAGCGGGACATGACAACGCGGTTGGTGACTAGGGTCGAATCGTGACGATTCGACTCGGTCTTCAGATCCCCAATTTCTCCTACGGCACCGGCGTCGGTGAGCTGTTCCCGACCGTCATCGCCCAGGCCCAGGAAGCCGAGGCCGCCGGCTTCGACTCGGTTTTCGTGATGGACCACTTCTATCAATTGCCGATGCTCGGCACCCCCGACCAGCCGATGCTCGAGGCGTACACCGCGCTCGGCGGCCTGGCGACCGCCACCCAGAACGTGCAACTCGGCACCATGGTGACCGGCAATACCTACCGGAACCCGACGCTGCTCGCAAAGGCCATCACGACCCTCGATGTGATGAGTCAGGGCCGGGCGATCCTGGGCATCGGCACCGGCTGGTTCGAACTCGAGCACGAACAACTCGGTTTCGACTTCGGCACCTTCACCGACCGCTTCAACCGGCTCGACGAGTCGCTGCAGATCATCCTGCCGATGCTCAAAGGCGAGCGACCCACCTTCACCGGCAAGTACTACCGCACCGTCGAGGCCATGGCCAACCCTCGCTTCCGCGACCACATCCCGCTGCTGATCGGCGGCAGCGGCGAAAAGAAGACCATTCCGCTGGCCGCCCGGCACTTCGACCACCTCAATCTGGTTTCAGGCTTCGACGAAGCACCGCGCAAGGTGGCAGTGGTGCAGGAAGCCTGCGAGAAGATCGACCGCGACCCGGCCACCCTGGAAACCAGCATGCTCGTCACCGCCTTCGTCGACGACAAGGCGACGTCAGATCTGATCCCGGCCGAGCTGAGCCAACGGATGGTGGCGGGCAGTGCCGAAAGCGTCGCCGAGCAGCTCAAAGCCAAGGTGTTCGACGCCGGCATCGGTGGCGTCATCATGAACATTCCGACCAATGTGACCGGATACGTACCCGGTGTGATCACTGCCCTCGGAGCAGCGCTGAACGCGGCCCTCAACGCCTGACCCGAGGCCGGTGGGGCATCTCACTGCATTGATCGATTCAGCTGCGACTAGCCTGTGGGTGTAAACAGTCTGGTACGTCGAGGAGCCCCTCAACATGGTCCACCCCGGAGCTACGGCAACGGATCGTCACAAGGTCGTCATCATCGGTTCTGGCTTCGGTGGCCTGACCAGCGCGAAAGCGCTCAAACACGCTGATGTCGACATCAAGCTGATCGCCCGTACCACCCACCACCTGTTCCAGCCGCTGCTGTACCAGGTGGCGACGGGAATCATCTCCGAAGGTGAGATCGCCCCACCGACCCGGCTGATCCTGCGCAAGCAGCAGAACGCCCAGGTGCTGCTCGGCGATGTGACCCACATCGACCTGGAGAACCAGACCGTCGAGTCGATCCTGCTGGGGCACACCTACAGCACGCCGTACGACAGCCTGATCATCGCCGCCGGTGCCGGACAGTCCTACTTCGGCAACGACCACTTCGCCGAGTGGGCACCGGGCATGAAGACCATCGACGACGCACTCGAGCTGCGCGGCCGCATCCTGGGTGCGTTCGAGCAGGCCGAGCGGTCCAGCGACCCGGAGCGGCGCAAAAAGCTGCTGACCTTCGTGGTCGTCGGCGCCGGCCCGACCGGCGTCGAGATGGCCGGCCAGATCCAGGAGCTGTCCGACCAGACGCTCAAGGGCAGCTTCCGGCACATCGACCCGACCGAGGCCAAGGTCATCCTGCTCGACGCCGCGCCAGCGGTGCTGCCGCCCATGGGCGAGAAGCTGGGCCTCAAGGCCAAGAACCGGCTCGAGAAGATGGGCGTGGAGATTCAGCTCAACGCCATGGTCACCGACGTCGACCGCAACGGCATCACCGTCAAGGACAAGGACGGCACCATCCGGCGTATCGAGTCGGCATGCAAGGTGTGGTCCGCCGGAGTGCAGGCCAGCCCGCTGGGCCGCGACCTGGCCAATCAGTCCGACACCGAGATCGACCGGGCCGGCCGCGTCAAGGTGAACCCGGATCTGTCGATCCCCGGTCACCCCAACGTGTTCGTCGTCGGCGACATGGCCTTCGTCGACGGCGTACCGGGCATGGCTCAGGGCGCGATCCAGGGCGGCAAGCACGTCGCTGCCATCCTGAAGAACGAGGCCAAGGCCCGCGCGCACGGCACCAAGCCCAAGCCGCGCGAACCGTTCTCGTACTTCGACAAGGGCTCCATGGCCACCGTCTCGAAGTGGAACGCCGTCGCCCAGATCCCGCTCGGTGAGAAGTCCAAGCTCGAGTTCGGCGGATTCATCGCGTGGCTGGCCTGGCTGGGGCTGCACCTGATCTACCTGGTCGGCTTCAAGACCAAGATCGCCACGCTGCTGTCGTGGACGGTCACGTTCATGAGCCGCCAGCGCGGCCAGCTGACCATCACCGAACAACAGGCTTACGCCCGCACCAGGATCGGCGAACTCGAGGAGATCGTGCAGGCCACGGTCGACCCGGAGACCGTCGCGTCAGCGTCCTGATCCGGACTAAAGGCGCGGGCCCTGCCAGGCGGACAGGCAACCGCCGTCGGCCAGGGCCATGACCACGTGATCTCGGCGTGATTCGTATCGCTCGGCGTTACGGATCACGCCGAAATCGCTTTCGGGGTAAAGAAATTCGCTGACATAGGCGCGCGGCGCGGCGATCTCGTCGTCGCTGACAGCACCGGCACCGAGTTCGACGCGGTGCCGCACCACGGGCAGCGCGTCACGGTCGACATACAGTGACCCCTCCCAGAAGCCGTGCTGCTCGCCGGACCGCCCGACCTGCACCCGCTCGCGCAGCCGCACCCGGCCGTCGTCGGCGACCTGCAACCGCGTCGTCGCCTGATGGCTGCTGCCGCCCGCGATGACCGTCGGCTCCGGATCGAGATCAAGTTCCCCGGCAACCTCGAGATCCCAGCTCGAGTGTGACTGCGTCGTCGTCGCGCCGGGCAGCACCATCATCGCGGCGACGCTGCGCACCTGCAGCCGGGCACCAGCCGCCACGATCACGCGCACATCGATGGTGTCACCGCCCAACGGCGTTGCGGCCGTGGACACCAGGTGGACAGTGTCAGGTGCGGTGCGGCGCGCGGCCACGCCGCCGACGCACTCGATGCGCGGGCCGCGGCCGGGGGCCGCGACGATCAGAACCTGGGTGTGCATGGCTCAGGCGTTCGTGACTCCCGCGCCGGCCAGCTGATCGCGGACCCAGGCCTGTACCGCCGAAGCCGTCGGATCGTCGGTCAGCGAGATCAACACGGTGGGGCGCTCACCACGGACCTGCGCGGCGTCACGCCGCATGACGTCCAGGTCGGCGCCCACCATCGGCGCGAGGTCGGTCTTGTTGACCACCAGCAGATCCGAGAACGTGACGCCGGGGCCGCCCTTGCGCGGCACCTTGTCGCCACCGGCGACGTCGACGACGAAGATCTGCACATCGACCAGGCCCGAGGAGAACGTCGCGGTCAGGTTGTCTCCCCCGGACTCGACCAGGATGAGGTCGAGTTTGTCGTTGGTCTCGATGAGATCGTCGATGGCGTCGAGGTTCGCGGTGATGTCGTCGCGGATCGCGGTGTGCGGGCAACCGCCGGTCTGCACCGCGGCGATCCGCTCGTCCGGCAGCACGGCGTGCCGGCGCAGGAAGTCGGCGTCCTCGGTCGTGTAGATGTCGTTGGTCAGCACCGCCAGGGACAGTTCGTCGCGCAACTGTCGGCACAGCGCGGCGACCAATGCCGTCTTGCCGGAGCCGACGGGGCCGCCGACGCCGATGCGCAGCGGCTCACCGGGCTGCCGTTCGCGCTTGGGTCGGTCGTGGTGATGGTGCGGCTGGCCGTCGAGGAAATGTGGTGGCATGGTGGACCTTTCGGGTCAGGAGGCGAACAGGGGACGGTCGCGACCGGCGTGCCGTTGCGCCAGGACGTCGAGCAGTGGGTCGGACAGGTCGGCAAGGCCTTTCGCCGCTTCGGCGGCGGTGCTGTCGCACAGTCCCGACAGCTCGAAGGTCAGTGCCGCGACGTCGGCCGGGTCCAGCGCCAGCAGGCGCTGCGCGGCCGTCGCGGAGCCGGTCATCGTGGTGTAAACGACGGTGGCACAAGTCTGTTCGGCGGCGAGGCCGCTGACGCGGCCGACCACACCGGACGCCACCGCCAGGTGCGGCCGCGAACCTAGGAGTTGCCAAACCGAACACTCCCCCGTCGCTTCGCTCGCCCCAGAGCCCTCCCCCGTCGCTCCGCTCGCCCCAGCGTCGGGCCAGACGCGGCGCGCCAACCGCAGCAATCCACGTCCCTGCGCCCGGGATGCCAGCCGGGCGGCGGGAGCCGGTGTGCGCGCGTCGGTTTCGCGGTCGGCAACCACCGGGTCGAGCCCACCGTGGACCGCTGCCGCGATAGAGGCGGTGACCAGCCCGTGCGTGCGGATACGCCGGCGCAGGTACGCCCGCAGCGTCACCACGTCGGCCACCAGGCCACTGGTGACCGCCTCTTCGACGCCGCCGGAATGCACGTGCCCACCGGTCGGCAACCGGGAATCCGCCAGAGTGAGCAACGTGGCCAGGCCGCTATCCATCAGAACAGCCGCTATCCATCAGAACAGGAAGTATCTCTGCGCCATCGGCAGCTCGGCGGCGGGCTGTGCCTGCCAGACCTCGCCGTCGATGCGGACGGTGAACGTATCGGGATCGACGCGGATGTCGGGCATCGCGTCGTTGAGCGGCAGGTCTGCCTTGCCGCGACTCCGCACGTTCTTCACCGGAACGAGCCTGCGCCGCAAGCCGAGTCGCGCCGCGAGGTCATCCTCGATGGCGGTGGGCGAGACGAAATGCACCGCGAGTCCGGCGGCCACCGTCGGGTGCGCACCGAACATCGGCCGCGGCAGGACGGGCTGCGGCGTCGGGATCGAAGCGTTCGCATCCCCCATCGCGGCCCAGGCGATCGCGCCACCCTTGAGCACCAGATGCGGGCGGACGCCGAAGAACGCCGGCTCCCACAGCACCAGATCGGCCAACTTGCCGACCTCCACCGAGCCGAGTTCGTGGTCGATGCCGTGGGTGACCGCCGGGCAGATGGTGTACTTGGCCACGTAGCGGCGGACCCGGTTGTTGTCCGCGGCACCATCTCCGGATAGCGGGCCGCGCCGCTTCTTCATCACATGCGCGGTCTGCCAGGTCCGCATCACGACTTCACCGATGCGCCCCATGGCCTGGCTGTCACTGCCGATCATCGAAATGGCGCCGATGTCGTGCAACAGGTCCTCGGCCGCGATGGTGGAGGGCCGAATCCTGCTCTCCGCGAAGGCCAAATCCTCGGGCACGGCGGCGTTGAGGTGGTGGCACACCATCAACATGTCGAGGTGTTCGTCGAGGGTGTTGACAGTGTGCGGCCGCGTCGGGTTGGTCGAACTGGGCATCACATTCGGGTGACTGGCCACCGTGATGATGTCGGGCGCGTGCCCGCCGCCGGCACCTTCGGTGTGGTAGGCGTGGATGGCCCGGCCGGCGATGGCCGCCAGGGTGTCCTCCACGAAACCCATCTCGTTGAGGGTGTCCGAGTGCAGGGCCACCTGCACGTCAGCCTCGTCGGCCACCCGCAGACACGCATCGATTGCGGCCGGCGTGGTGCCCCAGTCCTCATGCAGCTTGAAACCGGCTGCGCCACCGCGCAACTGCTCCCACATCGAGTCCGGGTTGATCGTGTTGCCCTTGCCGAGCAACAGGATGTTCATGGGCCAGCCGTCGAGGGCCTGCAGCATCCGGCCCAGATGCCAGGCACCGGGTGTCACGGTGGTGGCCTTGCTCCCCTCGGCCGGTCCGGTGCCGCCACCGATCATGGTGGTGATGCCGCCGCCGATCGCCTCTTCCAGCAACTGCGGGCAGATGAAGTGCACGTGACAGTCGATGCCGCCGGCGGTGAGGATGCGCCCGTTGCCGGCGATGACCTCGGTGGACGGTCCCACCACCAGGTCGGGGTGCACCCCGGACATGACGTCGGGGTTGCCGGCCTTGCCGATCGCGACGATGCGCCCGTCCCGAATCCCGATGTCGGCCTTGATGATTCCCCAGTAGTCGATGATGATCGCCCCGGTGATCACGGTATCCGGCGCGCCGTCTGCCCGGGTCGCCCGAGCCTGCCCCATCGACTCTCGCAACACCTTGCCGCCACCGAAGACGGCCTCGTCGCCGGACAGTCCCGGGCCGCCACTGCGGTCCTCGGTGATCTCGATCAGCAGATCGGTGTCCGCCAAGCGGATCCGGTCGCCGGTCGTCGGCCCGAACAGCGCGGCATACCGGGCACGGGAAAGGGAACTCATCGGTGCCGTCCGTTCTTCGCGCGAGCGCTCATCACAAATCCAGCTTTCCGGGCGGATCCAGCGACAGTCCATACACTTCCCGCGTCCCGCCCAACGGGACCAGTGAAACCTGCTGAGCGACACCAGGTTCGAATCTGATCGCGGTACCCGCCGGCACGTCCAGCCGGTGCCCGTGCGCCGCGGCGCGATCGAAGTCCAATGCGGAATTGGCCTGCGGGAAATGCACGTGGCTGCCGACCTGCACCGGCCGGTCGCCGGTGTTGACCACCTCGAGGGTCAGCCGCGGCGCCCCCGCATTGAATTCGACATCACCGTCGCCATAGAGGATTTCGCCGGGAACCACCACCGCGCCCTCGGTACTCGCCTGTTCCACCATTGCCGCCGTCCTCAGGAAATCGGGTGGTGGACGGTGACCAGCTTGGTGCCGTCCGGGAAGGTGGCCTCGACCTGGACGTCGGGCAGCATCTCGGGCACGCCGTCCATGACGTCGGCGCGACTGAGCACGTCCCGCCCGCTGACCATCAGCTCCGCGACCGTCCGCCCGTCGCGGGCGCCTTCCAGGAGGTGATCGGTGATCACCGCGACCGCCTCGGGATGGTTGAGGCGCAACCCTCGGGCCTGCCGTCGCCGGGCCAGTTCGGCGGCGTACGAAATCAGCAGGCGTTCTTGCTCATGCGGCGTCAAACGCATAAGGGGCGATATTGCCACGGCCCGCCGGGACTGGCATGCCGGGCGGAGGTTTTCAGGCCTCGAGGTTCTGGAGGCGCACCTGGCCCCGCGCCACCATCCGGTCGTCCTCGTCGGTGATGGTGACCAGCCACAGCTGCTGACGCCGGCCGCGGTGGATCGGCGTCGAGGTGGCGGTAACCGTTCCGGTCTTGAGGGCGCGGAGGAAGTCGGTGTTGTTGTTGACGCCGACGACGGTGCCGCCGCCGTGCTCGGCGAGCCAGACGTGACCGGACACGCTGGCCACGCTCTCGACGACGGCACAGTGGATGCCGCCGTGCACGATTCCCCAGGGCTGCAACAGCTTGTCGGTGATCGTCAGGCGAGCCCGCGCGCCGTCCGGGGTGACCTCCAGGTAGGTCAGTCCGATTTCGCTGTCAAAGCCCTTGCCGAGGTCCTCGGGCACAGATGTCGTCACGAATAGGTGTCTACACCAGCTCCGGCGACAGACCTCACGACACCCGTCACACGAAAGCGAGCAGGCCCCGCACCGACGGTGCGGGGCCTGCTCTTCGAATGGACCGGGAATCACTGCAGCCCTCAGGATTCCGGCACGGTCCGGTGGTTTGTCGACTCCTAAACAATAGGCAAGGCTTGCCTAATTAGCAAGCCCGTGCCAGGTTCATCCGATCGAGTCCGCGCACCGGTGCGCCGAAGCCGACGAGAGTGTCCAGCACCCGCTGCGCCCGACGCATACCGTCGGCCTCGCCGACGCCGGCCAGCATCGGAACCTGGGTCGCGGCCGCCACCACCGTGGTGCCCACGATGTGCCACATCGCCGACACCGTCAGGACACCACCGCTCACCTCGAACAGCTTCGCGAACAGTGGATTCAGCGCACGGTGGCACCGATGAGCCAGCCAGGTCGCGAGCGCCTCCTCACCAGGGAAGGCAACCACACCGTCACCCCGTCGGCGGGTCGCCCGCGCCGCTCGGCCACCGAACACCGGATCATCGGGCAGCACCCGCAGGGTCGGGTCCACGACGCCGACCCAATCGATGCCACCCTCAGAGTCGAGGTGGACCCACAGGTTCTCCAGGCCCGGATCCCAGGCGCGCGCCTCCAGCGCCAGTAACGGCACCACGCGACCGATCACGACATGCGTCAGCATCGCGGCCACCTGCTGGGCGGCGACCGATTCGTTGCCGGTGTCCGCCACTGCGGTGTCGTACATCACCTGCAGCCGCTCGCCCGTCACAGCTTCGACGAGCGGCCACCAACGGCGACGCGAGATGTCATGCATGACGGCGACGCCGTAGACCCGGGGATCGCTTGGACACAACTCGCGCAGGCGCCGACTCGACTCGTGCAACGGAAGCACCCGGCGGATGTCCATCGCGGCGATCAAGGGGTCGAACACTGCGGCAGTCATGTA
Organism: Mycolicibacterium aubagnense; assembly: GCF_010730955.1. NCBI lineage: Bacteria > Bacillati > Actinomycetota > Actinomycetes > Mycobacteriales > Mycobacteriaceae > Mycobacterium > Mycolicibacterium aubagnense. Next base: position 716,988 of record NZ_AP022577.1, read on the forward strand.
CACATCCTTAAGTTAGGTTAGCCTTACTATAGTGACGACCCGCGAGATGTACACCGTTGTGACGGGACTCACAAGCGGCGAAAAAACAGCCCTGACCGGGAACCACGACGGCCCGCCGGGGCGTTGGGGAGAACATCCGAAATAGATACGACGCACGGTAGTAAATGCGTAGTACCCTGGAAACACTGCCGAAAGAGTGAAATAGGACATGGCGAAATTGACGCGACTGGGTGAGCTGGAGCGCGAAGTGATGGACCACCTGTGGTCCTCGCGCGAGCCGCAGACCGTGCGTCAGGTGCATGAAGCTCTCGCGACGCGCCGGGATCTGGCCTACACCACGATCATGACGGTGCTGCAGCGCCTGGCGAAGAAGAATCTCGTTGTCCAGCACCGCGACGACCGCGCGCACCGCTACGCACCGACCCATGGTCGTGACGAGCTGGTCGCCGGGCTGATGGTCGATGCCCTTGACCAGGCCTCGGACTCCGGTAGCCGGGTCGCGGCGCTGGTTCATTTCGTCGAACGCGTCGGCGTCGACGAGGCCGACGCGCTGCGCCGCGCCCTCGATGAACTGGAAGCCAAGCATCGAATCCCGCCGGCGACTGGCAATTCCGGCACCGACTGAGGGACACTAAGCGCGTGTCCGCCCTGGCCTTCTCGCTCGTCGCGCTACTGCTGGTCGGGCCGGTACCCGCCTTGCTGGCGCGCGCATCGTGGCCACAGCGGGCCCCCCGGGCCGCGATCGTGTTGTGGCAGTCCATCGCCATCGCCGCGGTGCTCTCCGCCTTCAGCGCCGGCATCGCCGTCGCCAGCAGGCTTTTCGCCCCCGGCCCCGACGGCCGGCCGACCACCACCGCAACCAGCGAGATCAGCGTCATGGGCTGGCCGGTCTGGATCACGCACGTCGCGGTCTTCGCGCTGACCCTGGTCGTCGGCGCCCGGCTGGCCATCGCCTTCGTCCAGGTCGCCATCGCGACGCGACGCCGGCGCGCACACCACCGCATGATCGTCGACCTGCTCGACTGTTCCCGGGACGCCACGCCCGCCCCGCAGGCCCGCCACCTGATCGGCCACGGCCTGCGCATCCTCGACGTGCAACAGCCTCTCGCCTACTGCCTGCCCGGCGTCCGCAGCCGCGTGGTGCTCAGTGAAGGGGCACTCAAGCACCTGCACGACAGCGAGATCGCCGCGATCCTCAGCCACGAACACGCACACCTGCGCGCCCGGCACGACCTGGTGCTCGAGATGTTCATCGCCGTCCACGCCGCCTTCCCCCGCTTCGTCCGGAGCGCCAGCGCCCTCGACGCAGTCCGGCTGCTGATCGAACTGCTCGCCGATGATGCGGCGGTGCGAGCGGCGGGTCCGACGCCGCTGGCCCGCGCCCTGGTGGCCTGCGCGTCCGGGCGGGCGCCGAAGGGGGCACTCGCTGCCGGCGGTCCCACGACCATCCTGCGGGTACAGCGCCTGGCCGGCGAACCCAACAGCAATTGGCTGGCCGCGGCCGCCTACCTGGCCGCCGCCTCCGTCCTGGTCGTCCCGACCGTCGCAGTGGCTGTGCCCTGGCTCACTGAGTTGCACCGGTTGTTCTTCTCGTAGACTTTGCGACTGGCACCATCAGCATCGGTGGCGGATGACGCCGCACCGGCCTGCGCCGGTCCGAAATGCTTTGCGCCACAACCAAACAACGAAAGGGCCAGCCGTGAGCTCGTCGGGAAACCCGGAATCAACGACCGCTACCGCCCAGATCGGGGTAACCGGCCTGGCCGTGATGGGCTCCAACATCGCCCGTAACTTCGCCCGGCACGGCTACACCGTCGCCCTGCACAACCGCTCGGTCGCCAAGACCGACGCCCTGATCGCCGAACACGGCACCGAGGGCACCTTCGTGCGCAGCGAGACCATCGCCGAATTCCTCGACGCCCTGCAAAAGCCGCGCCGGGTGCTGATCATGGTCAAAGCCGGCGACCCCACCGACGCCGTCATCAACGAACTCGCCGACGCCATGGAACCCGGCGACATCATCATCGACGGCGGCAACGCCCTCTACACCGACACCATCCGCCGCGAGAAAGCCATCCGCGAACGCGGCCTGCACTTCGTCGGCGCCGGCATCTCCGGCGGCGAAGAAGGCGCCCTCAACGGCCCCTCCATCATGCCCGGCGGGCCCGCCGAGTCCTACACCTCACTCGGCCCGCTGCTCGAAGAAATCTCCGCCCACGTCGACGGCGTGCCCTGCTGCACCCACATCGGCCCCGACGGCGCCGGCCACTTCGTCAAGATGGTGCACAACGGCATCGAATACTCCGACATGCAACTCATCGGCGAGGCCTACCAACTCCTGCGCGACGGCCTCGGCATGACCGCCGGGCAGATCGCCGACGTGTTCGCCGAATGGAACAAAGGCGACCTGGACAGCTACCTGGTCGAGATCACCGCCGAGGTGCTGCGCCAGGTCGACGCCACCACCGGCACGCCGCTGGTCGACGTCATCGTCGACGAAGCCGAGCAGAAAGGCACCGGCCGCTGGACCGTCAAATCCGCCCTCGACCTGGGCATCCCCATCACCGGCATCGCCGAAGCCGTGTTCGCCCGCGCCCTGTCCGGCTCGGTGCCCCAGCGCCGCGCCACCGTCGGCATGGCCTCGGGCACCCTCGGCGACAAACCCAGCGACGCCACCACGTTCATCGAAGACGTGCGCCAAGCCCTGTACGCCTCCAAAATCGTCGCCTACGCGCAAGGGTTCAACCAGATCGAGGCCGGCAGCGCCGAATACGGCTGGAACGTCACCCCCGGTGACCTGGCCACCATCTGGCGCGGCGGCTGCATCATCCGCGCCAAGTTCCTCAACCGGATCAAAGACGCCTTCGACGCCGAACCCGAACTCGCCACCCTGCTGGCCGCACCCTACTTCCGCACCGCCGTCGAATCAGCCATCGACAGCTGGCGCCGCGTCGTGGTCACCGCCACCGAACTCGGCATCCCCATCCCCGGCTTCGCCTCGTCGCTGTCCTACTACGACGCCCTGCGCACCGAACGACTCCCCGCCGCCCTGACCCAAGGCCTGCGCGACTTCTTCGGCGCCCACACCTACGGCCGCACCGACGCCCCCGAAGGCAAAAAATTCCACACCCTCTGGAGCGGCGACCGCACCGAGGTCGAGGCGTAGCCCGTTAGGCTGGTGGCGTGCAGTTTCTCGACGGCCACCAGCCTCCTTACGACCTGACCTACAACGACGTCTTCGTCGTCCCGGGGCGCTCAGAACTGACCTCCCGCTTCGACGTCGACCTCGCCACCACCGACGGCACGGGCACCACCATCCCCATCGTCGTGGCGAACATGACGGCGGTCGCCGGCCGCCGGATGGCCGAGACCGTGGCGCGCCGCGGCGGCATCGTGGTGCTGCCGCAGGACCTGCCCATGGACGCGGTCCGCAATACCGTCGACTTCGTGAAGAGCCGCGACCTGGTGGTCGACACCCCGGTGGTGCTGGCCCCCGACGACTCGGTCTCCGATGCCCTCGCCCTGCTGCACAAGCGGGCCCATGGCGCCGCCGTGGTTCTCGAGCAGGGGCGCCCGCTCGGCCTGGTCACCGAGGCCGGCTGTGCCGGTGTGGACCGGTTCGCGCGCGTCCGTGACGTCGCATCCACCGATTTCGTCTCCGCACCGGCAGGTACCGAGCCGCGCAAGGTGTTCGACCTGTTGGAGCACTCCGCGACCGGCGTCGCGGTCCTGACGGGCGCCGACGGTTCACTCGCCGGCGTGCTGACCCGCACCGGAGCCATCCGTGCGGGTATCTACACACCCGCGGTGGACGCGCAGGGCCGGCTCCGGATCGCGGCCGCGGTCGGCATCAACGGTGACGTCGCCGCCAAGGCCCGGGCGCTGGCCGAAGCGGGGGTCGACGTCCTGGTCATCGACACCGCCCACGGGCACCAGTCCAGGATGCTCGACGCACTGTCCGCGGTGGCCGCGCTGGGCCTCGGCCTGCCGCTGGCTGCCGGCAACGTGGTGTCGGGCGCCGGCACCCGGGACCTGCTCAACGCAGGTGCCTCCATCGTCAAGGTGGGCGTCGGCCCCGGCGCCATGTGCACCACGCGCATGATGACCGGGGTGGGCCGCCCACAGTTCTCCGCCGTCGTCGAATGTGCAGCGGCAGCAAGGGAACTCGGTGGCCACGTCTGGGCCGACGGTGGTGTGCGGCACCCACGGGACGTGGCACTGGCCCTTGCCGCGGGCGCCTCGAACGTCATGATCGGCTCGTGGTTCGCCGGCACGTACGAGTCGCCCGGCGACCTGCTGATCGACCGCGAGGGCCGCGTCTACAAGGAGAGCTTCGGCATGGCGTCCAAGCGCGCGGTGGCTGCCCGCACAGTAGGCGACGGTGCCTTCGACCGGGCCCGCAAGGCCCTGTTCGAGGAGGGCATCTCGTCGTCGAAGATGGAGCTGGACCCCGTGCGTGGCGGGGTCGAGGATCTGCTGGACCACATCACCGCGGGTGTCCGCAGCACCTGCACCTACGTCGGCGCGGCAAACCTGGCCGAGCTGCACGAGAAGGTGGTGCTCGGGGTCCAGTCGGCCGCGGGATTCGCCGAAGGACACCCGCTGCCGACCGGTTGGTGAGCAGGTCCACCGAGGCCGACCAGCTATTATTTCCGTACGACCGCCGATCGGATTGGGCATCGGTCGGCCGGCGATATCGATTCAGCGAAAGGGAGCACGTGCCGCAGGCACCCGTTGGGGCGTTGACCGTCCCGAGCCAGGCGGGAGCGTGCCAAGCCGATCACGCGCTTCCCGAGCCGGGCCCGGAATCGATCGACTCCGAACCTCCCAGTAGCCGGCCGGGCCGTCAGCCCGGCGCCCCGAGCGGTGGTGCGCAATGACCACCGCGCTCACCATCGCGAGCCTGGCCGCGTTCATCCTGCTGACCTTCGGAACGGCGGTCTTCGTCGCCGCCGAGTTTTCGCTGACCGCGCTGGAACGCAGCACGGTCGACGCCAACGCCCGTGACGGCGGCAGTCGCGACCGCATCATCCGCACCGCGCACCGCAATCTGTCCTTCCAGTTGTCCGGCGCCCAGATCGGCATCTCGATCACCACGCTGATCACCGGTTACCTGGCCGAACCCGTGGTGGCGCGGCTCCTACGCGGCCCGTTGCAGGCCGCGGGCCTACCCGAACGGTTCACCGATCCGCTGGCCTTGACCCTCGCTCTGCTGATCGCCACCTCCGTGTCGATGGTGTTCGGCGAGCTGGTACCCAAGAACCTCGCCGTGGCGCGGCCGCTGCCGACCGCGCGTGCCACCGTGCCGCTTCAGTGGTTCTTCTCCCTGGTGTTCGCCCCGGTGATCAAGCTGACCAACGGCACCGCCAACTGGGTCCTGCGCCGGCTGGGGGTCGAGCCCGCCGAGGAACTCCGCTCGGCCCGGTCGGCGCGGGAACTGCTGGCGCTGGTACGCAATTCCGCGGAAAACGGGTCGCTGGACCCGCAGACCGCCGAATTGATCGACCGCTCCCTGCAGTTCGGCGGCCGCACCGCCGAGGAGCTGATGACGCCGCGGTCCATGATCGAGTCGCTGGAGGTCACCGACACCGTCGCCGACCTCATCGAGACGGCCATCCGCACCGGCTTCTCACGCTTTCCGATCGTCGCCGGCGACCTCGACGAGACAGTCGGCATCGTGCACGTCAAACAGGTCTTCGGGATCCCTGTCGAGTTGCGGGCCAGCACTCGGCTGGCACAACTGGCGCGGCCCGTCCCGACGGTGCCGTCGACCCTCGACGGCGACGCGGTGATGACCCAGATCCGGGCCAACGGTGTCCAGACCGCCCTCGTGGTCGACGAATACGGCGGCACCGCCGGCATGGTCACCGTCGAGGACCTCATCGAAGAGATCGTCGGCGACGTCCGCGATGAACACGACGACGCCACCCCCGACGTGGTCGAGGTGCGCGACGGCTGGCTCGTGTCCGGTCTGATGCGGATCGACGAGGTGGACACCGAAACCCCGTTCCGTGCACCCGAAGGCGACTACGAGACCATCGGCGGCCTGGTGCTCAAGGAGCTCGGCCACATCCCGGACGTCGGCGACACCGTCGTGCTGACCGAGTTCGACCCGGACAACCCCGAGCTGGACCCCGTGCGCTGGAAGGCCACCGTGATCCGGATGGACGGCCGGCGCATCGACCAGCTCGAGCTCACCCAGCTGGGCTCGGGCCAGTCGGAGGCCCGCGATGAATGACGTCCTCGGGATCCTGCTGACCATGGTGCTGCTGGGTGCCAACGCGTTCTTCGTCAGTGCCGAGTTCGCGCTGATCTCGGCGCGGCGCGACCGGCTGCAGGCGCTGGCAGAACAGGGCAAGCGCAGCGCCGTCACCGTCCTGCGCGCCGGTGAGCGGCTGTCGATGATGCTGGCCGGCGCTCAGCTCGGCATCACCATCTGCTCGATCCTGCTGGGCCGCATCGGCGAACCGGCCGTCGCACATCTGCTCCGTGAACCCTTCGATGCGCTCGGCGTGCCCGACACCGTGCTGCACACCGCGGCTTTCGCCGTCGCCTTGGTCATCGTGGTGACGATGCACGTGCTGCTGGGCGAGATGGTGCCGAAGAACATCGCCATCGCCGGGCCGGAGAAGGCCGCGATGCTGCTGATCCCGCCGTACCTGGTCTACATGAGCTTCGCCCGGCCGTTCGTCATCTTCTACAACTGGTGCGCCAACAGCACGCTGCGGCTGCTCGGGGTGGAACCGAAGGACGAACTCGATGTCACGGTGTCGTCGGTCGAACTGTCCGAGATGCTGACCGAGTCCCTGTCGGAGGGGTTGCTCGACGCGGAGGAACACGTGCGGCTGACCCGCGCGCTGGACATCCGGACCCGGACGGTCAAGGACGTCGCGATACCGCTGCAGGACATCCGCGCGGTGCCCATCGCCGCGCCAGGTACCGGTCCCACGGTGGGTGCGGTGGCCGAGGCATTGCGCGACACCGGCTACTCCCGGTTTCCGGTCACCGACGGGCACAGCGCCTACCTCGGCTACCTGCACATCAAGGATGTGCTGCCGTGCATGGACGACAACGACGCCGTCCTGGACCGGTCTATGGTGCGCCCGCTGCCCATGGTCGCCTCGACGCTGCCGGTCGCCGACGCGCTGTCGTGGCTGCGCCGCAACAACAGTCACCTGTCGCTGGTGACCACCGATGGTTACGTCACCGCGATGGTGGCGCTGGAGGACCTCGTGGAAGACCTGGTCGGCGTGGTGCGTGACGGCACCCACCGTGTCTGAGACGGTGGGTGCGCCGCCCGCGATCCTGGACGAGAGCGACTGGGCACCGCGCGAACAGCGCTACCTGGACCGCGTCGACGCCTTCCTGGCGCCGCATGAGCGACGGATGCGGGCCGGCGAACCGCACCCGGTGTGGGACTTCCTGTTCACCTACTACAGCCTCAAGCCGCGTCAGCTGCGGCGCTGGCATCCGGGTTTCGGCCGCGCCCTGACTGGAGCCGGCGCGCTGCGGTTCACCAACCGGACCGGTTACGGCTGCCGCGGCGGCGCCGTCACCGTGACGGACGATTACCTGGCCGGCCGCCGGGAGACGGTCGCGTTCGTCGCCGACCTGTTGGCTGCGACGGCGAGCCGCCCGGCCCGGCTGAACTGTTTCGGCCTGCACGAATGGGCCATGGTGTATCGCGCTCCCGAGGTCCGGCACGCCCAGGTGCCGCTTCGCCTGAGCGCCCGGGACACCGACGCGGTCGTGGAGTCGATGACGCTGCGGTGCACGCATTTCGATGCCTACCGGTTCTTCACGGCGGCGGCCGTACCGCGCAACGCAGACGCCCTGAGCCGACACGCCCAGTCGGCCACCGAGCAGCCGGGTTGTGTGCACGCAAACATGGACTTGTACAAATGGAGTTACAAGCTCGGACCTTTGCTGGAGTCGAATCATTTGATGGATTGCCTTGACCTCGCGGCGGACGCACGCGTCCTCGACATGCAGGCCAGCCCGTACGACCTCAGTGAATACGGCATCGAGCCGATCACCGTCGAGGACCCCGGGGGCCGTGCCGAGTATGTTCGCCGCCAGCAGGACATCGCCAATCTCGCCGGGCCGCTGCGTGAATCGCTGCTGTCCGCGTGCCTGACGTTGCTGCAACACGACACCGATGGAGGCATGCCGTGACAGCCGGGACCGCGCTTCGGGCCGCCGCCGCCGCCCTGGCGGCCGTGGTGAGCATCGCCGGCTGCTCCGGCGACCGGTCCGATCGCAGCACGCAGCGCAGCGGTCAGGTGTTGCCGGGCGACTACAGCGGCGCCGGGCCCGGCACGCTCGTCGCCGCGCAGCCCCTGACCACCGTCGACCCCGAGTTGGCCGGGCTGACCGCGATCTCGGCGCGCATCACCTACGTCTCCACGTCGGGCATCAACGACAGTCACCCGAAGGTGACGGGCTCGGTATTCCTGCCCAAGGGCAAGCCGCCCGACGGCGGCTGGCGCATCATCGCGCTGGCCAACCCGGGTAGCGGCATCCAGTCCGACTGTGCCCCGTCGTCGTCGCCCGGCCTGCTGGGCCTGCTGCCGACAGTGCGGCTCATGGTCGGCGCCGGCTACCTGGTGGCGATCACCGACTACCAGGGCATCGGGCTCGACGAGACCTACCACCCGTATCTGGATTCCACGACCGAGGGCTTCAACCTGATCGATCTCGCCCGGGCAACGCGCAAGCTGGTCTCCGCCGCGTCCACGAACTGGATCGCGGTGGGGACCGGACAGGGTGGTCAGGCGGCCTGGGCGGCCGCCGAGCTGGCCACGGACTATGGCGGCGGCTTGCGACCGCAAGGGGCGGTCGCCCTGGCTCCGACCGCGGCGCTCGAATGGCTGGCCGACGCCTCCGCTGCCGGGAGCCTGAACCGCGACCAGCAGCTCATGTTGCAGCAGTACCTGGCCGTCATGCCACAGGCCTACCCCGGCTTCCCCATCGAGGACTACCGGCGCGGCGCGGCCCGCGACCACTGGGCCACGCTGTCTGCCTGCCGGGGCCCGGCAGTTGCCGACCGGACCGGCGTGCTGGACTCGCTGGGCCCGCACGACCTGGGCCCGACGACGCCGGCCGCCACCGACGCGCTGCGCGGTTACCTGCGTAAGGCGACCTTGCCGCAGGCTCCGGCAGCCGCGCCGATGCTCATCACGCCCGGCCCGCCCGACGGCCTGGTGCCGCCGGATCAGACCGCCGCGGCCGTTGAGCGGGCCTGCGCCATGGGTGACGTGATCGACTACGTCCAGCCCGACGAGGCCGACGCCCTGGGCTGGATCACCGACCGGTTCAACGGCACCCCGGCACCCAACAACTGCGCCGGCGCGACCCCGCCGACGCCGACGCCGACCTCGAGCGCCAGCGCGAAAAGCGACGATTCCGAGGCCCGGCATTCGAGCCCGGACACCGAAGACGTGACCTCGCCCGCCGTACCGCCCGCGCCCGACACCGAGCAGCCGGCCTCCCATCACGAGCCGCCCCCGCCCCCGCCCCCGCCGCCGGCGGCGGACCCCGGAGACGCCGGATGAACATCGGCCTGCTCGACGGCTGGCTACCCATGCTCATCCAGGCGGTGACGGCGGTGGCGCTGGTGTTGGCCGTCGGCCGGCGGTCGCCCGGCTGGTTCCGGCGCTGGCTGCCGGTGGCTGTCGGCACCGGCGTCGTTCTGGCGCTGGCGTGCGGCTGGTTCATCTCCGACCAAGGCCTCGCCGGGGGCCCGGCACCGGTGTCGCTATGGGTGTGGATTGCGCTGACCGGGGTTGCCCTCGTGGTCGCGATCGCGGGGTGGCCCGGGCTGCACTGGTGGCGCCGCGCGCTGTCCGTCGCGGTGGTGCCGCTGTGCGTGGTCTGCGCGGGCCTGGCGGTGAACACCTGGACGGGTTACCTGCCCACAGTGGAGGCCCTGTGGCAGCGGGCCACCGGCGCCGAGTTGCGCGGCCAGGTCGACCTGGACACGGCGCTGACCATGCGCCGGGGCGGCGAGCGGCCACCGCACGGCCTTCTTGTGCCGGTGCAGATTCCGACCGACGCGTCAGGCTTCCGCGCTCGCCCCGAGCTGGTCTACCTGCCACCGGCGTGGTTCGCCCCCGATGCGCCGCCGTTTCCGGTGGTGGTGATGGTGGGCGGCGAGTTCGGGTGGCCGGCCGACTGGCCCACTGCGGGCGGCGCCAAGCGCACCGCCGACGATTTCGCGGCCGCCCACGGCGGCAACGCACCGATCCTGGTGTTCGTCGACACCAGCGGCCAGTTCAGCAACGACACCGAATGCGTCAACGGCCCCCGCGGCATGGCCGCCGACCATCTCACCAAAGACGTTGTGCCATATGTGACTTCGACGTTCTCGGCCAATCCCGACCCGTCGCGCTGGGGCATCGTCGGTTGGTCTGCCGGTGGGACGTGCGCGGTGATGACCACGGTGATGCACCCCGAGCTGTTCCAGACCTTTGTCGACATGGACGGCCAGCTCGGACCCAACGCGGGATCGCAACCGCAGACCATCGCGCGGCTGTTCGGCGGTGACGCGGCCGCGTTCGCGCAATTCGATCCGACGACGGTGGTCCGCAAGCACGGGCCCTACTCCGGGGTCGCCGGCTGGTTCGCGGTGTCCGAGAGCGGACCGGTGGTCCATCAGCCGGGCCAGGCCGGCCCCGCACCCGACCTCGACCCGCCGGCGAACCCGGAGAGCCACACCGCCGTCGCCAACTACCTGTGCGCCACGGTCAGCGCCGCCGGAATCGAGTGCTCGGTGGTCCCGCACGGCGGTGACCACACGTTCCCCAGTGCCGCAGACGTATTCGCGCAGGCCCTGCCGTGGCTGGCCGGACGGCTCTTCACCCCCGGCGTGCCGGCGATCGGTTTGCCGGGTGCAACGCCGCACTGACGGTGTGACGGGGTTCTCATTGGCCGACACGCCGGTGAGCTGCGGTTACCCACGGGTAAAGTGGATGGTCGCTGTGTGGGCTGCTTAGGAGGAAGAACAAAATGACTGATCGTGTGACGGTGGGAAATCTGCGGGTGGCCCGCGTACTGCACGATTTCATCTCGGGCGAGGCTCTGCCCGGCACCGGGGTCGATCCGGACAGCTTCTGGGCCGGGGTGGACAAGGTCGTCACCGACCTGACCCCGAAGAACCAGGACCTGCTGGCCCGCCGTGACGACCTCCAGGCGCAGATCGACAAGTGGCACCGGGCCCGCGTCATCGATCCCGTCGACACCGACGAGTTCAAGACCTCGTACCAGGAGTTCCTCTCCGAGATCGGCTACCTGCAGCCGGAACCGGCCGACTTCAGCATCACGACCTCGGGCGTCGACCCGGAGATCACGAGCACGTCGGGACCGCAGCTGGTGGTGCCGATCCTCAACGCCCGGTTCGCGCTCAACGCGGCCAACGCCCGCTGGGGCTCGCTGTACGACGCGCTGTACGGCACGGACGTCATCTCCGACGAGGACGGCGCCGCGGCCGGCTCCGGCTACAACAAGGTCCGCGGCGACAAGGTGATCGCCTACGCCCGGGGCTTCCTGGACCAGGCCGTCCCGCTCGCGGCCGGCTCGTGGGCCGACATCACGGGCCTGAAGATCGATGCGGAAGATGAAGCGCACCAGCTCCTCGCGGAACTCGGTGACGGCCTGTCGACCGGCCTGGCCAACCCCCAGGAGTTCGTCGGCTACACCGGCAAGCTCGGTGACTCGGCGTGGTCGGTGCTGCTGGTCCACCACGGCCTGCACATCGAAATCCTGGTCGACCCCTCCTCGCCGGTCGGCTCGACCGACCAGGCCGGCATCAAGGACGTCGTGCTGGAATCCGCGATCACCACGATCATGGACTTCGAGGACTCGGTCGCGGCCGTCGACGCCGACGACAAGGTGCTGGGTTACCGCAACTGGCTGGGCCTGAACAAGGGCGACCTGTCGGAAGAGGTCAGCAAGGGCGGCAAGACCTTCACTCGCACGCTGAACCCGGACCGTGTCTTCACCACCCCGGACGGCGAAGGTGAACTGACCCTGCCCGGCCGCAGCCTGCTGTTCGTGCGCAACGTCGGTCACCTCATGACCAATGACGCCATTGTCATGGTCGGCGACGGCGGCGAAGTCACAGAAATCCCCGAGGGCATCCAGGACGCACTGTTCACCGGCCTCATCGCCATGCACGGCCTGAAGTCGACCGAGGAGAACGGCGAGCTGACCAACAGCCGCACCGGCTCGGTCTACATCGTGAAGCCGAAGATGCACGGCCCCGACGAGGTCGCCTTCACCTGCGAGCTCTTCAGCCGCGTCGAGGACGTCCTCGGCCTGCCCGAAGCCACGCTCAAGGTCGGCATCATGGACGAGGAGCGCCGGACCACGGTCAACCTCAAGGCGTGTATCAAGGCCGCCGCCGACCGGGTCGTGTTCATCAACACCGGCTTCCTGGACCGCACCGGCGACGAAATCCACACCTCGATGGAGGCCGGCCCGATGGTGCGCAAGGGCACCATGAAGAGCCAGACCTGGATCAAGGCCTACGAGGACGCCAACGTCGACGCCGGGCTGGCGTGCGGCCTGGCCGGACGTGCCCAGATCGGCAAGGGCATGTGGGCCATGACCGATCTGATGGCCGAGATGGTCAAGCAGAAGATCTCCCAGCCGCAGGCCGGCGCCACCACCGCGTGGGTGCCGTCACCCACCGGCGCCACCCTGCACGCCATGCACTACCACCAGGTCGATGTGCCAGAGGTGCAGAAGGAGCTGGCCGGCAAGAAGCGCACCACGCTCACCGAGTTGCTGACCATCCCCCTGGCCAAGGAGCTGGCCTGGGCACCCGAGGAAATCCACGAAGAGATCGACAACAACTGCCAGTCGATCCTCGGCTATGTGGTGCGCTGGATCGACGCGGGCGTCGGCTGCTCGAAGGTGCCGGACATCCACAACATCGCCCTCATGGAGGACCGCGCCACGCTGCGCATCTCCAGCCAGCTGCTGGCCAACTGGCTGCGGCACGGCGTCATCACCGAGGACGACGTGAAGGCCAGCCTGCGCCGCATGGCGGCGGTGGTCGACGAGCAGAACGCCGGCGATCCCGCATACCTGCCGATGGCTCCGGACCCGGAGGGCAGCATCGCCTTCCAGGCCGCGCAGGAGCTGATTCTGGAAGGGTGCAGCCAGCCCAACGGCTACACCGAGCCGATCCTGCATCGGCGCCGGCGGGAGTTCAAGGCCGCACACGCCGGTTCGTGAACGGTTAACTCCCCCATCATCGTTGATTAAAATTCGGCGGGCCCGCGTCATTCGACACGGGTCCGCCGATTGCACGCCGACACCAGGAGCAGACACTAATGGGTAGGCACAGAGCTCCCGACGACGACGAATCAAACGCCGACGAATCACGCGACGACGAAACATCACACTTTGACGCGTTGTCGCCGGACATTCCGGAAGCCGGCGAACCCGCCGGCGCACCGGGTTTCCGGGTCCCGGATGACTGGGCCGAGATGCACGGGATGCCGCCCGCCGCCACGCCGCCTGCCGCCACCCCACCCGCCGGTACCGGCGATCGGTACGAGACCGACGAACCCGACGACGCTGATTTCGCCGCCGAGCCGGCTGCCGGCTACCCGGGCGACGACCAGCCCGATTTCACCGGGGCCGACAGCATCACCCAGGCATTCCCGTCCGTCCCGCGCCGGGCTTCCGTCCGTGCGCACGGTGGCGACTGGGAGGGTGGCGAATGGACGGGCAGCCACCGGGCCATCCAGACCAAACGCCGCGGGGTCAGCGTCGGGGTCATCGCAGCGCTCGTGACCGTCGTGGTCGTGGTCGCTGCCGTGATCCTGTGGCGTTTCTTCGGCAGCGTGCTGTCCGACCGCAGCCGGGAAGCCTCGGCGCGGTGCGTGTCGGGCTCGGTCAGCGTGCCCGTGCTGGCCGATCCGTCGATCTCCGATCAGCTCGGCGCGCTGGCCGGCAAGTACAACCAGACCGCCGCCCCCATCGGCGACAAGTGCGCCAAGGTCGAGGTCAAGGCGACCGATCCGACCTCCGTCGTCGACGGAATGGCCAACAAGTGGCCGGCGAACCTGGGACCGCGCCCGGCGCTGTGGGTCCCGGCCAGCTCGGTGTCGGCGGCCCGGCTGATCGCGGGTGCAGGCGAGCAGACGATCAGTGGTGAAGCGAAGTCGCTGGCCACCTCCCCTGTCCTGTTGGCGGTCCGGCCACAACTGAAAGACGCGCTCGCCCAGCAGAATTGGGGCACGCTGCCCGCGCTCCAGACGACGCCGACGGCATTGGACGGCCTGAGCCTGCCCGGCTGGGGTTCGCTGCGGCTGGCGCTGCCGACCGTCGAGAACAGTGACGCGGCCTACCTGGCGGCCGAGGCCATCGCCTCCGCCGCGGCCAATGGTGCACCGGCCAACGCCGGTGCCGGCGCCGTGCACCGCTTGATGGCCGCGCAGCCGAAGCTCTCGGACCCCAAGGCCTCGACGGCGCTCGATGCGCTGATCGCCGCGAGCGACCCGGCCACCGCGCCGGTGCACGCCGTCGTCACCACCGAGCAGCAGCTCTACCAGCAGTCGCAACACACCGACAACGCCAAGGGCAAGCTGGCGGCCTGGCTGCCACCGGGCGCACCGGCGGTCGCCGACTACCCGGCCGTGCTGCTCGCGGGCGAGGGCCTGTCGCACGAGGAGATCACGGCGGCAAGCGAATTCGAACGCTTCCTGCGCAAGCCCGAACAGCTCGCCGAGCTCTCAAGGGCCGGCTTCCGCGTCAACGGCGGCACTCCCCCGCAGAACGACGTGCTGAACCTCGGCTCGCTGCCCGACGCTCTCTCGATCGGCGATACCGGCACGCGCGCCACACTGGCCAACGCCGTCGGCGGTACCTCGAAGAGCGCTGCCGTGACGATCATGCTGGACCAGTCGATGCCCACCACCGACGGCGCCAAGACCCGGCTGGGCAACGTGACCACTGCGCTGATGGACCGGGTCAAGGCGATGTCGCCGAACAGCTCGGTGGGCCTGTGGACGTTCGACGGCGTGTCCGGCCGCACCGAGATTCCCGTCGCGCCGCTCAGCGACCAGTCGCATTCGACGCAGCTGATCTCGAACCTGAACAACCAGAGCTCTTCGGGCGGCGGTCACGTCTCGTTCACGACACTGCGCATGCTCTACGGCGACGCGATGTCGAAATACGTCGACGGGCAGGCCAATTCGATCCTGTTGATCACCTCGGGACCCCACACCGACCAGTCGATGGACGGTCAGGGCCTGCAGGACTACATCAAGTCGGCGTTCGACCCGGGCCGCCCGGTGGCCGTCAACGTCATCGACATCGGCACCGACTCGGACGGCTCGACCTGGCAGGCCGTCTCGCAGCTCACTGGCGGCACGTTCACCAGCGTGCCCACGTCCGCGTCCCCCGAACTGGCGAACGCGGTGGCGGCGGCCCTGCCCTAGCGAGCCTCACTTCCCGCGAGCGTGCGTGTCTGCCTGCAACACGCCGCGGCGGATGTACAAAAACGTCCCGCTCAGCCTCTCTGAGCGGGACGTTTTTGCGTGCCTCCAACGTGTGAGCGGTTAGGCGAACGCCTCGATCGGCGGGCACGAGCACACCAGGTTACGGTCACCGAACGCGCCGTCGATGCGGCGCACGGGCGGCCACACCTTCGGCCGGAAGCCCTTGCCCAGCGGGTAGGCGGCCTGCTCGCGGGTGTACGGGTGCTTCCAGTCGTCGACCAGCAGGCACTCGGCGGTGTGCGGAGCATTGTGCAGCGGGTTGTCTTCCGCGGGCCAGTCCCCGGAACCGACCAGGTCGATCTCGGCCTTGATCGCGATCATCGCGGCGATGAAGGCGTCGACCTCGGTCAGACTCTCGCTCTCGGTGGGCTCGACCATCAGGGTGCCGGCCACCGGGAAGCTCATGGTGGGCGCGTGGAAACCGAAGTCCGCCAAGCGCTTTGCCACGTCGTCGACGGTGACGCCGGTGGCCTTGGTGATGGCCCGCAGATCCAGGATGCACTCGTGGGCAACCATGCCGTTCTCGCCGGTGTAGAGCACCGGGTAGTGCTCGTCGAGGCGGCGGGCGATGTAGTTGGCCGACGCGATCGCCGTCAGCGTCGCGGCCCGCAGACCGGCCGCGCCCATCATCCGGATGTACGCCCAGGTGATCGGCAGGATGGACGCCGAGCCGTACGGTGCCGCCGAGACGGTGTTGTCGTCGCCGAGCTCGGCAGCCAGTGGGTGGCCCGGCAGGTACGGCGCGAGGTGCGAGCGCACCGCCACCGGACCGACACCGGGACCGCCGCCGCCGTGCGGGATGCAGAAGGTCTTGTGCAGGTTCAGGTGGCTGACGTCGCCGCCGAACTTGCCGGGGCGGGCCAGCCCGACGATCGCGTTGAGGTTGGCGCCGTCGACGTAGACCTGGCCGCCGGCGTCGTGCACCGCGGCGCAGATGTCGGCGACATCGTGCTCGTACACGCCGTGCGTGGACGGGTAGGTGATCATCAGCGCGGCCAGGTCACCGGCGTGCTCGGCGATCTTTGCGCGCAGGTCGTCCAGATCGACGTCGCCGTTCTCGCGACACGCCACGACGACGACCTTCATGCCGACCATGGCGGCCGACGCGGCGTTGGTGCCGTGTGCGCTGGACGGGATCAGGCAGATGTTGCGACCGGCTTCGCCGCGGGCCTCGTGGTAGGCGCGGATGGCCAGTAGGCCGGCGTACTCCCCCTGCGATCCGGCGTTGGGCTGCAGCGAGACCGAGTCGTAGCCGGTGATACTGACCAGCCAGGACTCGACGTCGGCGATCAGCTTGCGCAGGCCCGGGGTGTCCGAGGCCGGGGCGAACGGATGCTGCTGGGCGAACTCGGTCCAGGTGATGGGCTCCATCTCGGCGGCCGCGTTGAGCTTCATGGTGCACGAACCCAGCGGGATCATGCTGCGGTCCAGCGCGATGTCCTTGTCGGCGAGCGAGCGCAGGTAACGCATCATCTCGGTTTCGGTGCGGTACCGCGAGAACGCCGGGTGTGTCAGGAATTCCGACGTGCGGGTGTGGATCTCAGGGCCGTCCCAGTGCTGGCCGCCGCGGGTCGCACCGAACGCCGAGAGCACCGCGTCGACGTGGTCGGCGGTGGTCGCCTCGTCGCACGACACCGAGACGTGGTCGGCGTCGACCAGCCAGACGTTGATCCCGCGTTCCTTGGCGGCCGCCCGCACCTGCTCGGCCCGGCCCGGCACCCGGGCCAGCACGGTGTCGAAGAATGCGGAGTGCACAACCTCGACGTCGGCCTCCTTCAGCCCCATGGCCACCGCGAGGGCGTGCCCGTGCACCCGGTGCGCGATGGCGGTCAGCCCACGCGGTCCGTGGTAGCTGGCGTACATCGCGGCGATCACCGCGAGCAGCACCTGGGCGGTACAGATGTTGCTGGTGGCCCGGTCGCGGCGGATGTGCTGTTCGCGGGTCTGCAGGCTCAATCGGTAGGCCTTGGCACCGTCTGCATCGACCGAGACGCCGACCAGGCGCCCCGGCAGCTGGCGGGCCTGCTTGCCGTGCACGGCCAGGTAGCCGGCGTGCGGGCCACCGAAGCCCATCGGCACACCGAAACGCTGCGTGGTGCCGAACGCGACGTCGGCGCCGATCTCACCGGGCGGGGTGACGAGCGTCAGCGCCAGCAGGTCGGCGCCGATGGCGACGAGCGCGCCACGCTCATGGGCCTGCGCGATCAGCGCGGACCAATCGTTGACCGCACCGCTGGCACCCGGCACCTGGGCGATGACGCCGAAGAAGTCGCCGTCGGGCAGGCCGTCACGTAAGTCCGCGGTGACGATCTCGATGTTCAGCGGTTCGGCACGGGTGGCCAGGACGGCGGCCGTCTGCGGGTAGATGTCGGTATCGACGGCCAGGCGGCGGCAGTCTCCCTTGACCGCGCGGTGCATCAGCGTCATGGCCTCGGCCGCGGCCGTGGCCTCGTCGAGCATCGAGGCGTTGGCGATCTCCATGCCGGTCAGGTCGGTGACCATCGTCTGGAAGTTGAGCAGGGCCTCCAAACGGCCCTGGCTGATCTCCGGCTGGTAGGGCGTGTAGGCCGTGTACCAGGCCGGGTTCTCGAGGATGTTGCGGCGCAGCACGGCCGGCGTCAGGGTGTCGAAGTAGCCCTGCCCGATCATCGACACCGCGACGGTGTTGGTCTCGGCCAGTGCCCGCAGCTCGGCCAGCGACTGCTCTTCGGAGGCCGGGGCGGCCAGCTCATCGAGGCCGGGGGCCAGGCCAGCGCCGGACAGCGCGTCGAGGATGCCCGCGGGCAATGCCTTGGCGGCGAGTTCTTCCAGGGAGTCCACGCCGATAACCCCGAGCATGGTGGCCACCGCATCGGCATCCGGACCGATGTGCCGGTCGACGAAGCGAAGCTGGTGGTGCTCGGCAGAGGAACGGGACGTGCTGTCGGTCATGACGGCCTCTCCAGACGTTCAGGCTCGGGGCAGGCATGCCACGGAACCGCTTGCGGTTCCTCCCCCTCTGTCGTCGGTGCCTGAGAGATTCGGCCCGACGACGTGGTCGGCCTTTCCCCATGGGCGGGCGAGTCACAGCTCGCCGCTTTCCAGAGGCATCGGGCTCCGGCGCGGTCCGGGGGCCTGAGAGGTTGATGGAGAGGTATTGCTCCTTCGGCGTCCATGGCTGGCGGCCACAGAACTCTCCCGCGTCGGGACGATGCGCGCGCCAGTCTACCGGTCGGTCACCACGCCCCTCCACGAACTGGCGGCGACCCCGCTTGCGGGGAACAGCAAACTGCCCCTCTCCGCGGGAAAGGGGCAGTTCTGGGTCTTGTGGTGGGAGAACTCAGCCGATCTTGCGGTCGCGCTGCTTGCGCCGGGATGCGAGCTCGTCCTCTGGTGCGGCGATGGACTCGCCGCCGTCGGCCCGCTCCCCCGGGAAGTCGGCGATGGCGCCGGTCAGCTCACGCATGGCACCCGAGACCGCGATGCCGAACACGCCCTGACCGCCCTGCAACAGGTCGACGACCTCTTCGGCGGACGTGCACTCGTACACCGTGGTGCCATCCGAGAAGAGCGTGATGTTGGCCAGGTCGTGGACGCCGCGCTGGCGCAGGTGATCAACCGCGACGCGGATGTTGTGCAGCGAGATACCGGTGTCGAGCAGGCGCTTGACGATCTTGAGGACCAGGATGTCCTTGAACGAGTACAGGCGCTGGCTGCCGGAGCCGGCGGCGCCGCGGATCGACGGGACGACCAGCGAGGTGCGGGCCCAGTAGTCCAGCTGGCGGTAGGTGATGCCGGCGATCTGGCAGGCACTCGGCCCGCGGTAACCGACCAGTTCGTCGGGCACAGACTCGTCGGGGAACAGGCCTGCCTGCACCGGCACGGGAGCCGGCTTCGGGGCGGCCTGCTCAGGCGCGCCGTTGGTCGTCAGGTCCAACTGCTCTTGACGTGGCGTCTCGTCGCCCACTGCCTGATCCTCTCGCCGATCGAACTAACCTGCCTGGCGGCCACTGCTGCTCGGCGGGCATGTCCGCTGCTCGAATGTGTCGAGCATACGCTTCCCGCCGGGCTACTTCAGCCCATCGGCGGTGAGCCGCCGGCCGAGCTGTTGCCAGAACGAGGAAAGTATGTGGCGCAGATTGATCGAATCTGCAAACGGCGCACCGCGTGTCGACGCCTGCTGACCTAACTGAGATGCATCCGTGACAACGTCCACGCGGGCGTTCGGTAGGTCGCGCTGTGCCCGATTTGCCGAACTCTCCCCCGCGAGCGGGAGGTACCCCCACAACGCCGCTCGTACCTCGCCGCGTGATCGTCGTCCGGCCTAAGTGGCCTTGAAATCGTCCGGAGAAATGCTGTCGAGGAACTCCTTGAACTTCTCGACCTCGTCCTCACGCACCGGACCCGACGATTCCTCGTCGGTCTCGTCCGGGATCAGCAGACCGGCTTCGGCGAGCACCGCTTCCTCGACGTAGATCGGCACGCCCATCCGCAGGGCGATGGCCACCGAATCCGACGGCCGCGCCGACACCGTGATGTCGCGGTCGAACACCAGGTCGGCGTAGAAGGTGCCTTCCTGCAAGTCCACGATGCGCACCTCGCGCAGCGAATGCCCAAGCGCGGCAATCAAATCCCGGATCAGGTCATGCGTCAGGGGACGAGCCGGCGAGACGCCCTGCTGCTCCAGCGCGATGGCCGCAGCCTCGGATTGGCCGATCCAGATCGGCAGATAACGGTCACCGTTCGATTCGCGGAGCAACAGCACGGGCTGGTTCTGCGGCTGCTCCACGCGAATGCCGACCACACGAACCTCGCCCATCAGCGTCTGCCCTCCGCAATCCGTGTGCCATCAACGAATTCGAGTCTAGTCCTCAGCGATCGAGAACGTCGCGCACCGCGGACTTGATCAGTGACGTGTGCAGCGTGATGGCGAGCGCAGCGACCTCACGGGCCAGCTCGTCGGCCCGGTCGCGGGCCCCGGCGTTGCCGGCCTTGCCGATGGGCCCGGCGATCTGGGCGATCAGGTCCGACTGCCGGTCGGCCGCGGAGCGGAAGGCCCTCAGGTGCCGCGGCTCGACACCGTATTCGCCAAGGGCATGGGCGCACTGCGCGATGACCACGGCGTGTTCGTCGAAGAACCCGGCCGGGCCGGGGATGATCACGCCGCTCTTGACCAGAGCGGACAGCAGTTCCGACGTGATGCCGGAACGCTGCAGCAGGTCCTCGCGGCTGAGCCGGACCTGAGCAGGCGCGACGTCAGCCCGGCCACCGGCCGGGTCGCTGTCGAGATCGGGCACCAATTTCGGTCCGCCATAAGCGGATCCGCCCGACGGCAGAGCACCGTCGGGCTGGGCGTCCAGCTGGGCCTTGATGACCTTCAACGGCAGGTACTGATCGCGCTGCGCCGACAGGATGAACCGCAGCCGGGCGCAGTCATAGGCCGTAAAACGACGGTAGCCCGACCCAGTGCGTTCGGGCGTGACCAGACCCTGTTCCTCCAGGAACCGGATCTTGGAGATCGTCACATCCGGGAAATCGGGTCGGAGCAGATCGAACACCGCTCCGATCGACATCCCGGCCACTGCACTGCGGTCGGGCTGCGTCATGGACTGACCGCCGGCTCTAACCAGCCGAGCTGTCGTCGGTCTTGGGGCCGGTCAGGAACACGAGGCGGAACTTGCCGATCTGGACCTCGTCGCCGTTGGCCAGCACCGCCGAGTCGACGGGCTCGCGGTTGACGTAGGTGCCGTTGAGGCTGCCGACGTCGACCACCTGGAACTCACCGGACTCGAGCCGGAACTCGGCGTGCCGACGGCTGACCGTCACATCGTCGAGGAAGATGTCACTGTCGGGATGACGGCCCGCCGAGGTGCTCGGCTGATCCAGCAGGAATCGCGAGCCGGCATTCGGCCCGCGCTTGACCACCAGCAGGGCCGAGCCCACCGGCAGTCCTTCCACTCCGGAGACGGCACTGGTGCCGCTCGTCGAAGCCGGGGCGTCGAGCTCATTGAGGAAGTCCGCGCGGAAGACCGATGTGGTCTCCACCGTTGTCTCCTCGGAGCCGAAGTCGGTCCCCGAACCGCTGTCCTTATCCGTCACGCGCTGCTCCTCTACTGGCTGCTGTGGCGCTCTTTTGCACGACCAGCCGGCAAGTGCTGCCAGCAGTCATCGATGTCGCATACGTCCCACTATTGACCGTACCGCGCGGCGCGGGCCAGTGTGCCCGCCACCGCCGGATCCGCCGAGCCGACTTTGGTGTCGCCACGGCCGAACCGGACCGCAGCACCCTAACAAAGGTGTTACTCGTCCAGGGTCGCCCGGTAGCCGTCCGCATCGAGGAGTCCGTGCAGACCGGCCTCCAGTTCGGCCACGTCGGCCTGCAGTTCGATGAGCCACCCGGCGTCGTACGGATCGGAGTTGACCAGGTCGGGCGAGCCTTCCAGATCACCGTTGACCGCAACGATTTTCGCGGCGATCGGGGCGTACAGCTCCGAGGTGGTCTTGGGCGATTCGACCTCACCGAACACGTCACCGGCGGCCACGGTGGTGCCGACCTCGGGCAGATCGACGTAGACCACATCGCCCAGCGCGCCCTGCGCGAAATCGGTGATTCCGACGCGCACGGTGCCTTCGCCGGTGCGGCGCACCCATTCGTGCTCGGTGGTGTACAGCAGATCGGCTGGCGTTTCGCTCACGACGCTCCTTGAGTGTTGGTGGGGTACATACGATACGGCTCGACGATCAGGGCCCAGCGGCTATTTGACCGGCTGAGCGTATTGGCGCGGTTTAGGTTGCCGCAAGGCGGTGACGTCAAGCGCGTCCGCCTGTTGCACGGTCATTGTGCCGCCAACCCGCTTGACACTGTCCATCGCCCCGCCGGGGATGTTCATCGCAGCCGCCAGCGTCGGCGGATCACCAATGGCGAGAATGGAATAGGGCGGGTTGATGGTCACGTTGTCGACCACCAGCGCGCCCGCGGTACCGGTCACCCACGTGTCGACGCCGACCCGGACCGCGGTCTGCTGATCGCCCCGTCCCGAACGGATCTCCATGGCCTCGGCGCCGGCGGCGCGTAGCTCGTTGATGACGTCGAGCATGGTCTCCGGCGACACGCCGGGGGCGATGTCCTCGATGGTGATCGTGACGCCGGGGCCGGTGGCCGCGACGGTGCCGATCAGGATCGACAGGGCGCGCAGCCGCGCCTGCGCGCCCTCTATGGCGGCCTGGTCGCTGTTGCCCGACGCCTGCAACGACGACAGCGTCTTCTGGAGGTCGGCCACCTCGGTGTTCAGCGCCGCCTCGCGCTGTTGCAAGGAGTCGAGCAGCACCAGCAGGTCGGCCGGCCGCGCGGTGTCGAGGGCATCACCGGACTCGGTCTGCCGCACCTGCGTCGCGATCGCCACCCCGAGCAGCACGCACAGCAGTACCGCCAGCGCACCGAACATCAGCTGGGGCCGGGTCCGCGGCAGCCGCGCCGGAACACCGTCGGGCAGCTCGTGCCGGCCATGATGTTCGGCCGCGTGGTCGGCGCCGTCGTGGTGCGGTTCGTCGTCAGCCATGCCGTGGCTCTTCCCGTCGCTTCGCTCGCCCCGGTGGCTCTTCCCGTCGCTCCGCTCGCCCCGGCACCGCCGTCACGCTCCGAACAGCCTGCGGCGCAAGGCCGCCGCGTTGCCGAAGATCCGGATCCCGAGCACCACGATGATCGCGGTGGACAGTTGCGTGCCGACACCGAGTTGGTCGCCGACGTAGACGATCACCGCGGCGACCAGGACGTTGAAGACGAACGAGATGACGAATACCTTGGCATCGAATATCCGCTCCAGGTACGCCCGCAGTCCCCCGAACACCGCGTCCAGCGCCGCCACGACGGCGATCGGCAGGTACGGCTGGACTGCTTCCGGCACGCTGGGGTGGAAGATCAATCCCACCACGATGCCGACCACCAGTGCGGCGATGCCGATCATGTGCGCGTCCTCAATTCGGCCCCAATCACTTCTGTCCACTCACTTCGGCCCGCTTTGTCTGGCGAAGTTGACGTCTCGTACCGATGCGGCCGACACCGTGAGGTGATCCCGGGTCTGGACGCTGATCCCCACCCCGTACGACTGGGCGAGCAGCGTCAGCCGCTGCATGGCGGGAGTGTGTTCGAACACCTCCTGCATGGCGTGCGGCGGCCCGATGGCGACGACTACGTAGGGGCTGGCCACCGGCTGGTTGTCGACGAGAATGCCACCGCCGGCCTGCCGCATGGTCACGTTCGGCCCGATCCGCACGCCGCCGACGGACACCGCCTCGGCGCCGGCCGCCCACAACGAGTTGACGGTCAGCTGCAGGTCCCGGTCGAGGATGATCTGCGGGCTGCCGGCGACGCGTTGCTTGGACACATCGGAGAGGTTCGGGCTCGGCGGAGGTTCGGTGACGGTCACGGTGAGACCCGGGCCGGCCACGGCCGTCGCCCCGGCACTGAACTCGGAACCCTCGAGGGCCTCCAGCAGCTGCCGGCCCGTCTCGTCACCGGCCAGCCGGCTGCGGCGCGCGGCCTCCACCTGGCCGGCCAGGGCGTCGCGGTTCGCGGTGCTGTCGCGAGTCCGCCCTTCGGCGGTGCGCGCGTTGGCAGATAACACGTGTTGGGTCTGGGTGGTGGCCGGGGCCATCGACACCGCGTGCTTTGCCGCGGTCACGAACACCACCGACACGGCGGCGACACCGACCAGCAGCCAGGCTCCGTCGGCAAGCCGGGAGCGGCCCCGTCGGGCACTCTCGCCGGCCGCCATGCGGCGCTCGGCCGCGGCGGCATACCCGGGGTCCAGGTGATCGGTGAGCAGCGAGCGCAGCAGCGACGGCACCGGAATCCGGACCGGCTCGTCGGCGACGTGACTGTTGCGGCCGGCTTCCGGCCGGTAGCCGCCCAGCGCCCGGTCCCGGGGTGTCCCGGCTTCCGTCACGCCGCCGTCCTCACCACCGGCGGCAGCTGCCGCAGCACCATGGACACCTGGATCAGATACAGCGCGGCGGACCACAGATACATCGCCATGCCCCACACCAGGAACGCCCAGCCGCAGGCCAGCACCACCCGGCTCCAGGCGTCCGGCCACTGCCCCAGCAGCACCAGCGGGAAGCCGGACATCAGCGCGAAGGTCGCGGCCTTACCGATGTAGGTGACCGGCAGCGCGGTCAGCCCGCGGCCGCGCAGCAACGGCAGCGTCGCCGCCAGCACCACGTCGCGACCGATCAGCGTGAGCACGAACCACCACGGCACGACATGTGCGATGGCCAGTGCGACCGGCACGATCAGCATGTAGATCCGGTCGACCAGCGGGTCCAGCAGCTCCCCCAGCCGCGACGACTGGTTCGGCACCAGGCGCGCGATCTTGCCGTCGGCCCAGTCGGAGAAGCCGCTGAACATCAGGATCGCGACGGCCCAGCCGCCCGCGTGCACCGACAGCAGCAGGTACAGGAACACCGGGACCAGCAGCAGCCGCAACGCGCTCAGCGCGTTCGGAATCGTCAGCACCCGGTCGTGCGGGTCGGCGTCCGTGCCCATGCGCGGTCCGCCTTCGGCTTCTCGCCCCTGGTCCAGCGGCTGGTCCATAGGGCTAAACCTAACGGAACACCCCGGGCAGGCTCAGCGCTGCCATCGTGTCGTCGGCCAGCGGGTTGTCGTGAATCATGTAGGTCCACGTAGATGTCGGGCGGGCCAGCTTGGACAGATCCAGGCCGGGCTCGTCCTCCAGCACGTTGGCGGTCTCGAAGGTCTGCTGGGCGGCCTCGATGGCATCGGCCGCCAGCGAGGCGAACGCGTCGACCGCCATGCGGTGGAACTCGTCGAGCGGGTCCTGCCGTCCCAGCGCCCGCAGGTGGATGCTCTCGCGGATGTCGGACAGGTAGGCCAGGTGGTCGGCCCAGCCCCGGTCCAGGTGGTACAGCATGATCATCCGGCAGATGCGCTCAAGTGAGTCCTCACCGACCTCGTCGGCCAGTTCCTGGTACCGGTCCGGTGCCAGCTCCTTGAGTTCGTCGCGCGCAGTTGTGGTGCGCAGCAACGTCTCTCGCCGTTCGACGATGATCGCGCGCTGCTGCGCGGTGAGCTGGTTGTAGCGCCAGGTGTTGGCGTGCACGTCCAGCAGCCGGCCCTCGGCGACGCGCTGTGCGTGCTCGAGCAGCTGGCCGGCCTTGTCGCTGACGATCCGGCCGTCCTCGTCGGTCTCCATCGGCAGCTTGTCGGGATCCAGATGCGAGACGACGACGTCGTCCTCCCAGCTGGAGAAGAACACCGACGAGCCGGGGTCGCCCTGGCGGCCGGCACGACCACGCAGCTGGTTGTCGAGGCGCTCGGTGTGGTGCCGGCCGGTGCCGATGACGTGGAGACCGCCGAGTTCGGCGACCGCGTCATGGTCGGCTTCGTCGGACCCGCCGAGGCGGATGTCGGTGCCGCGGCCGGCCATCTGGGTGGAGACGGTGACGGTGGCGAGCTTGCCCGCCTCGGCGATGACGGCGGCCTCTTCCTCGTCGTTCTTGGCGTTCAGCACCACGGCGGGCACCCCGGCCTTGACCAGTTTCGCGTGCAGCTCTTCGGATTCGGCGACGTCCCGGGTACCGACCAGCACCGGCTGACCGGTCTCGTGGATCTGCTGGATGTGCTCGATGACGGCCTGGTTCTTGGCGGCCGCGGTGATGTAGACCCGGTCGGCCTCGTCCTCGCGGATGTTCGGCGTGTTCGGCGGAATCGGCGACACCCCGAGCCGGTAGAACTGGCGCAGCTGCTCGCCGGCGGCGAGCGCGGTACCGGTCATGCCGCACACCGTCGGGTAGCGGCCGATGAGGGCCTGCACGGTGATGGTGTCGAGCACCTCGCCGGTCTCGGTGGTCTCGATGCCTTCCTTGGCCTCGACCGCGGCCTGCAGGCCGTCGGGCCAGCGCTGCAGCGACGCGATCCGGCCGCGGGATGCGTTGATGAGATGAACGGCGTTGTCCCGCACGATGTAGTGCACGTCGCGCTGCAGCAGCACGTGCGCGTGCAGGGCCACATTGACCTCGGTCAGTGTCGTGCCGATGTGCTCTTCGGAGTACAGGTCGATGCCGCCGAGCGCCTTCTCGAGCTTGCGGGCGCCCGCGTCGGTCAGGTGCACGTTACGACGGTCGGCGTCGGTGTCGTAGTACTGCAGCGAATCATCAACCCGTTGGGCCGCGGTTAGCTCCCCGACCAGGCGGATGATCTCCATGCGGGGCGTCTCGCGGTGCGTGGTCCCGGCGAGCACCAGCGGCACGAGTGCCTCGTCGACCAGCACGGAGTCGGCCTCGTCGATCAGTGCGACGTCGGGCCGCGGCGACACCAGGTCGTCGACGTGGGTGACCAGCTGGTCGCGCAGCACGTCGAACCCGATCTCGTTGACCGAGGCGTAGGTGACGTCGCACTCGTAGGCGGCACGCCGTTCCTCGGCCGTCGACTCGGCGGTGATCCAGCCGACCGTCAGCCCCATGGCCGCCAGCAGCGGCCCCATCCACTCGGCGTCGCGGCGGGCCAGGTAGTCGTTGACGGAGATGACGTGCACGTGCCGGCCGGCCAGGGCATAACCGGCCGCGGCGATGGCGCCGGCCAGGGTCTTGCCCTCACCGGTGGCCATCTCGACGACGTCGCCGGCCATCATGCGCAGGGCGCCGAGCAGCTGGACGTCGAATGGCCGCAGGCCCGTGGTGCGCTCGGCGGCCTCGCGGGCGATGGCCAGGAACTGTGGGATGTCGGCGGCATCGGCGAGCGCGGACAGTTCCAGCAGCTTGGCCGCCTTGGTGATCTGCTCGTCGTCCAGCCCGGCGGCCTTCTCGTCGAATTCCGCCGAGGCCCGAACCTGATCCATCGATCGGTTCTGGTTCTTGTCGGTGGAAGCACCGAGCAGCTTCCAGAACTTGCTGCTCAGCCGGCCGGATTTCGCGGTGCTGGTTTTCGCCACAGGTCAAAGGTACCGGGCCGGTCCGCCGGCGCTCCGTCAACCGTCCACCTACTCGGAGCCCGACGGAACGCCGCTGCTCACCTCAGCGTGCCTGTCGCAGCGCGCGCGTCAATAGAGCACGGGTACCTTGCGGGGATGGATTTGTTCACCCCGACGCTCGAATGGGGCAGTGAGCTCACGACCTCACTGTGGTGGATCGCCAAGGCCTGGCTGATCGCAGCGGTCTCGACCCTGGTGGTGCTTGTCGCCATCGGCCGGTTCACGGTCTGGGGGCGCCAGTTCTGGCGCATCACCGGCGACTACTTCATCGGCCGCGAGAGCCTGAAGGTGTGGCTGTGGCTGGCGGCGCTGCTGCTGTCGGTGATCACCGGAGTTCGGCTCACCGTGCTTTTCAGCTATCAGAGCAACGATCTCATGACCGGCTTCCAGGTCGTGGCCTCCGGCCTGGCCGGCCATGACCAGACGGTCAAGAACTCGGGCGAGCACGGCTTCTGGTTGTCGATCGGCATCTTCTCGCTGCTCGCCACGCTGCACGTCTGCCGCATCATGCTCGACCTGTTCATGACGCAGCGATTCATCCTCGCCTGGCGCGCCTGGCTCACCGACCGACTCACCGGCGACTGGCTGGAGGGCAAGGCGTACTACCGGTCCCGCTTCATCGACGACACCATCGACAACCCGGATCAGCGCATCCAGAGCGACATCGACATCTTCACCGCCGGGGTGGGCCCGCTGCCCAACACGCCGAACAACATGTCGACGTCCACGCTGCTGTTCGGCGCCATCAACGCCATCGCCTCGATGCTGTCGTTCACCGCGATCCTGTGGCATCTGTCCGGCACGCTGACCATCGCCGGCATCTCGATCCCGAAGGCGATCTTCTGGATCGGGCTGGGCTACGTCGTGATCGCGTCGATCATCGCCTTCTGGATCGGCCGGCCGATCATCTGGCTGTCGTTCGACAACGAACGCTTCAACGCCGCCTTCCGGTACGCACTGGTGCGGTTGCGCGATGCCGCCGAAGCCGTCGCGTTCTACCACGGTGAGATCGCCGAGCGGACCGGTCTGCGCCGGCTGTTCGCGCCGGTGGTGGACAACTACAAGCGGTACGTGAACCGGATGATCGGCTTCAACGGCTGGAACCTCTCGATGAGCCAGATCATCGTGCCGTTGCCCTACATCCTCCAGTTCCCGCGGTTCCTGGCCGGCGAGATCAAGCTGGGCGACATGAACCAGACCGCGTCGGCCTTCGGCAGCATCCAGGACGGGCTGTCGTTCTTCCGAAACGCCTACGACCAGTTCGCCGGTTACCGGGCCGCGATCATCCGTCTGTACGGTCTCGTGACGGCGAACGACGCCGCGCGGCACCTGCCCGAAATCACCATCGAAGACTGCCCCGACCACACCATCACGCTGGAGAACGTCACGGTGAGCACACCGGACGGCCGCGAACTCATCGCCCCGCTGGACCTGTGCCTCTACCCCGGCGAGGCACTGGTGGTCACGGGTCCGTCCGGCGCCGGCAAGACCACCCTGCTGCGCAGTCTTGCCAAGATGTGGCCCTTCTGCAACGGCACCATGCGTTCCCCGCAGGACGAGAACGAGACGCTGTTCCTGTCCCAGTTGCCCTATGTGCCACTGGGCGATCTACGCGCGGTGGTGTCCTACCCGGGCAAGGTCGGTGCGCACACCGACGCCGAATTGCAGGACGTCCTGCGCAAGGTCGCGCTGCCGCATCTGGCCAACCGCCTCGATGAGGTCGACGACTGGGCCAAGGTGCTCTCCCCCGGCGAGCAGCAGCGTGTCGCCTTCGCCCGGGTACTGCTGACCCGGCCGAAGGCCGTGTTCTTCGACGAGTCCACGTCAGCCCTCGATGAGGGCCTGGAAATGATGCTGTACCAACTGGTCCGGACCGAACTGCCGGACACCACCGTGGTCAGCGTCAGCCACCGCAGCACCGTCGAACAACACCACCAGCAGGAGCTGGAGCTGTTGGGCGACGGCAACTGGCGGCTCACCCGGATCGACGACGAGGACGCCGCGCCCGCCCGCGTCTAGCGGATCACCTTGCCGCGGCGTGGGTTCCGGCCCGTCGGCCGAAGAACGACCCTTCGCCCAACTGAGTGCCGCTGGCATAGCCCTTGCCGTCCTGTGCGATGTTCGACGCGCACGCGCCCGCGGCGTACAGACCCGGCACCGCGGTGCCGTCTTCGCGGAGCACTTCACCGTCTATGCTGACCGAGAGGCCGCCCATGGTGAATCCGGAGTAGAGGGCGCGGCCGAGTGAGAGGTCGAATGCCGCCCACGGTCCATTGTCCTGGGCCGCAACATAATCCGGCTGTTTGTGGAAGTCGGGATCCTCGCCTGCTGCAGCGTCGGCGTTGTAACGCGCCAGCGTCGCGGCCAGGTTTCCAGCCGGAATGCTCAGTGCCTCTTCCATTTCCGCGATTGTCTCCCAGCCGTCGATGAACCGGATCAACGGCATCGCCGGCATCTCGGTGTGTGCCTCGTCCACGATCAGATAGGCCACCTGGTCGGGCTGCTCGAGCACGAAAGCCGAAGTGCGCGAATGGTAGGAGTCCTCGTTGACGAAGCGCCGGCCGTTCTGGTTGACGATGACGCCCGTGAGCAGAATCTCCGGCGGGTAGGCGGCGGCGGTGATGAACAGCTGGTCCAGGTTCTTGGCGACGCCACCGGCGGACACGCCGAGCTTGATGCCCAGCCCGTCATCGTTCGGGTTGCCCAGGATGTAGGGCTCAACTTCGCCGTGGTGCTTGGTCTTTCGTTTCTGGCCGAGCTCCGGCGTGTGTTCTGCGACCATCTCGGGGTTCATCGCGAAACCGCCGGCGGCGATGATCACCGCGCCGGCCTTGACCGCGCCCGTCACCCCGAAGTTCTTCCAGCGGACGCCGACCACGGCACCCTGGTCGCCCACGACGAGGTTGGTCGCACCGGTTTCGTAGCGCATCTCGACACCGAGTTCGTCGGCGCGTTTCAGCAGCAGCTTGATGACCATGTCCGCGCCGCCCAGTTCGCCCGGCACCGGCACGGAATGGCCACGGGGTGCGGCC
Source organism: Mycolicibacterium aubagnense (assembly GCF_010730955.1). NCBI lineage: Bacteria > Bacillati > Actinomycetota > Actinomycetes > Mycobacteriales > Mycobacteriaceae > Mycobacterium > Mycolicibacterium aubagnense. Next base: position 747,498 of record NZ_AP022577.1, read on the forward strand.
TTGGCCTGTTCGCAGAACGGCCACACCTTCTCGTTGCCGGTGTAGGACAGGCCCTCGGTGCCCGGCGGCACCACGACCTTGCCCGGGTAGTAGCTGCGCTCGAACTGAAAACCCAAGTCCTCCAACCAGTTGAAATGCTCGACGCTGCCATCGCAGTAGGCGCGGATCTTGTCGTGCTCAGGGTGATGGGCGACCGCGACCAGGTACTTGTACATCTCGTCGGCAGTGTCGTCGTGACCGGTTGCCTGCTGCACCGCGGTGCCGCCACCGAGGTAGAAGTGACCGCCGGCCATGGACGTGGTGCCGCCCGCGGCGGCCGCCTTCTCGAGCACCAGCACCTTGGCGCCGGCGGCGGCAGCACTCACCGCGGCGCAGCCGCCGGCGATACCGAAGCCGATCACCACCACGTCGGCCTCGTCGGACCATTCGGTGACGTCGACGGCGTTGACGGTCTCGGGCACTGTTTGCATCGTCTCTCCTGGGCCGGTCTCGGTGGGCGTCCAGGACGGTCGGACAAGCAACCTGGACACGTGTCTGATCAGTGATCGACTAGACAATAACGTCGGATGAGGACCATGGCTAGAACGTGTTCTAGTTTTGGCCGACCGGGTCTGTCACGACACCTCGGCCAGCATGGCGACCAGCACGTCGAGCTGCAGTTCGAACACCGCAGCCGGATCACTGAGCGTGTCGGGACCGTACTGCCCGAACACCTCGAGGCTGACCGCCCCGACCAATCCGGTCCACAGCACGATGCACTTGGCCACCGCCGCGTCGTCGCCAGAGAATCCGAACTCGTCGCGCAGACGTGCAAAATCAGCCGACAACGGCTGCGACACCGACACTTCGGCCGATCGCACAGCACCGGCGACGATCCCCGCCTCGACAGCGCCGAACAAAGTTCCGATCACCCGAGTTCCCGGACCGACCGTCCGTTCCGCCGGGGCGCGATACCCGGGCACAGGGCTGCCGTACAACAGCGCCCAGCAGGCCGGCTGCGCCACCGCCCACGCGCGCATCGCGCGCCCCGTCGCCTTGACTTGATCACGCCAGCCGACGCCGGACGCGGCCACTGCGGCGTCGACGGCGTCGGCCAACTCGGTGTAAGCGTCGACCAGCAGCAGCGTGAGCAGTTCATCCCGGCTGGAGACGTACCGGTAAACCGCCGAAGACACCATGCCGAGATCACGGGCGATGGCCCGCAGGGACAACCCCGCGGCGCCATCGGTCTCCAGGTGCCGACGGCCGAGTTCGATGATCCGACTTTCGATCCGATCCCGCGAGTCCTGACGTTTGCCCACGTGAGCCAGTCTGACACAAAGCGAGATCACTGCTCTTGATTTCCAGGCCTGTGCGTGCCATCGTAATTAGAGAGCAATGCTCTCGTTTTAAGATGTCGCAGAAAGGACCACCATGACCACTCGCTACGACCAACCCCGAGCCGTCGCCCGCGCGGGGAACGAAGTCATCCGCCGGCTGGCCGAGGCCGGCGTCAGCGTCGCCGGGACCAGCGCCCTGCGGGTACGTGGCCGGCGCACCGGCAAACTCCGCGGAGTCGTCGTGAACGTGCTCACCGTCGACGGCCGGCGGTACCTCATCTCACCGCGTGGCAACACCGAATGGGTCCGCAACGCGCGAGCCGCGGGTGTCGTTCAGCTCGGACCGAGCTGGCGCAGCCGCGACTACCCCCTTGTCGAGGTGCCCGACGAAGCGAAACCCGCACTGCTGCAGGAGTATCTGCGGCGGTGGTACTGGGAGGTCAAGGGCCACGTCGGGGGGCTGACGCCGCAGTCCACCGAAGGCGAGTTGCAGCGCGTCGCCCCCACCATTCCAGTGTTCGAACTACAGGCCTGACCGCTACCCGCCGGCGGCCTGCTGCACGACGGCGTCATTGGTCTGCTGATCGGTCGCGCTCCACGAGACGGCCGCGGGGAAACGCCCCCACGTGCTGTTGAAGACGCCCACCAGGACCGCCCGGTTGTCGGGGGTGATGGTGTAGACCGGGCCGCCGGAGTCGCCCTTCTGGCTGACGATGCCGCCCGCCATGGTGAACCAGCCGTTGTTCACCGCGTCGACGGTGCCGCATGTCTCGCCGGTGACGACGCCGAAATGACAGACCGGTTCGCCCCGCTGCGGATTCACCGCGGGATCGGTGACCAGTACCCGGCCTCCCGGCAGGATGTTGTTGACCGTCACATCACCGGCGATGGTGATGGACTCCCAATCGGAGATCTGGTGGTCGGTCGCGATGGTGGCGCCGTCGGGCGTGTTGTCCCGGAACGTGATCATGGTGCCGATGAAGCGGCCGTCCTTGTCGGTCACCGGACCGTTGCCCCGGCAGTGACCTGCGGTGTAGCCCGTCCGCGCGGCCGGGTCCACATAGCCCAGCGTGCAGCGCGTGGTGCCCTGGTGAATCTCCATACCCGGGTACACCAGCACCCCGGGATCGGCTGATGCGACCGGCACCGGACCACCCACAGCGAACAACGGCGCCGCGACCGCAGCTATCGCCGCGGCACGCAAACCCCCCACAAACATGACCTTCTCCCATCACCTCGGGACGGACGTCGCGCCAGCCTACCCCGCAAACCCGAATGCGGGACGGGAAAGCCTCCCAGGTCACGAGGGGGGCCGGCCGCTCGCCAGCAAACGAATCGTCCCGTGAAATGCACTGGCGGCCCGGATCTTTCGACCCGGGCCGCCAGGCTCCGTCCACGTCAGGGAATGGTCAGCAACTGACCGGGCTGGATCAGGTCCGGGTTGTCGATTCCGCTGGCACCGGCAATCTCCGGGTAGCGGTTGCCATCGCCGTAGAACTGCTCGGCGATGGCCCACAGGGTGTCGCCCGACTGCACCGTGTAGGTGCGCGCCGCGGGAACTTCGGGCTCCGGGGCAGGCTCGGGGTCGGCGGCGACCTCGACGGCCGCCGGCTCGGCAGCCACCTCGGCGAACTCGGGCTCGGCGGCCGGCTCCGGCGCAGCCTCGACCGGCGAGGCGGGCACCTCGTCGGTGTGGGTCTCCGACGACCACTTGGCATCGTCGCCGCTGTAGAGCACCAGGTTGCGGTCGTCCTGCAGCACGAGGCGGACATTGTCGGTGCCGGCGGTCTGGCTGGCCCACACTGGCTTGTCCGGCGTGTACAGCACGAAGTTGCCGTCGTCCTGGACCTCGGCGCGCTGGACGTCCTGCCCGTCGGTGGCGGTGGCCCACACGGACTGCTCCCCTGCGTACAACACCAGGTTGCCGTCCTCCTGCAGGACCAGTCGGTACGCACCGTTGTTCGACGTCAGCGACTGGCCGACCTCGAGCTTCTCGCCCTTCTGAAGTGTGTCACCCATGAAAGCCCAGCTCCTTTGGTTCGCGGTTCACCCTGTCGCCCTCCGACAGTACCGACGGTTCCGGCGAACGCCAGCGTTTGCACTCGCCGCAATCAAAACAGTTGGCGAACAATGAGTTATCGCGAAGAAATCACCGCGTTCCGTCAACGTTGACACCCTCGTCAGCGAACCGGCGCGGACTCCGAGTCGGCCGGCTGCCACCCCGGCGGGCCGAATACGTAACCCATTCGATCACCAAACCCCTTGGCTCGACGCACATCCCGCGCCATCGAGGCATACTCGTGCGTCTGCAGCTTCCAGATATCATACGTTCCAACAGGTTTGGTCAATCCGTAATTCGGCCGCGCGGCCTCAGGCGTGAAGCTACCGAACATGCGATCCCAGATGATGAGGATCCCGCCATAGTTCTTGTCGAGGTACTGCTGGTCCCGGCCGTGGTGCACCCGATGATGCGACGGTGTGTTGAAGAAGTACTCGATTGGCCGCCAGAGCTTTCCGACCCGTTCGGTGTGAATCCAGTACTGGTACACCAGATTCAGCGAGAAACTGGCGAACACGATCCACGGCGGCACACCGAGCGCCGGCAGTACCGCCTTCATCAGCAGGTCGCCGGACGGGTTCCACTTCTGCCGCAACGCGGTGGACAGGTTGAAGTACTCGCTGGAGTGGTGGGCCTGGTGCGTGGCCCAGAACAGCCGCACCCGGTGCGCCATGCGGTGATAGCTGTAATAAATCAGGTCGACGCCGAGGATCGCGATCACCCACGTGTACCAGGCGTCGCCGGGCAGGTGCCACGGCGCGACATACACGTAGAGGGCCGCGTAGCCGACCAGCGCAAGGAAATTGAGCACACCGCTGGTGAACAGCGACACCGCGCCCATCCAGATACTGGTCCAAGCGTCGGCCCGCAGGTAGCCGCCCGAGGGCGGCCGCTGCTGTTCGTCGTACGCCAGCTTGCGGGCCGCGCCCCACTCCAGCAGCAGCGCCACCACGAAGAACGGGATGGCGTATGACACCGGGTCGTGCAACATGGTCGGCAGCACACCGGACAACAGGTCGGAACTCACGTCGACACCTCCGCGCGCAGCGTAACTTCTCGCGTGCCGTCCGCCGCCCGGAAATGTGAGGGCAATTCACTGTTCGAAACAGCCCGCGCTCACCTCCCATGGTGCGCCGAATCGCGGCAAGATGGCGCCCATGACTGATCGCACCGCGTCGCTCGTCGAGCTCGCCCGACGCCACGGTGTGGCCACCGAGTACGTCGACTGGAGCGGTGCGGGGCACGCCGTCCCCGCCACGACGCTGGTCGCCGTGCTCGCGGCGTTGGGCGTCTCGGCCGATTCCGAAGACGCCTGCGTGACGGCCCTGGCCGATCATGAGCGCGCCTACTGGCAGCGCACCCTGTCTCCGACCATCGTCACCCGGTCCGGACAATCGAGGAGCTTCTGGGTCCACGTCACCCACGGGGCGCCCGTCGGCGGGTGGATCCGGCTGGAGGACGGTTCGGTGCGGGCCGGGCTGCGGCAGTTGGAGAACAACCGGCCGCCGTTCAATCTGGATGGCCGCCTGGTCGGCGAGGCGACGTTCGAGCTGCCCGACGACCTCCCGCTGGGCTATCACCGGCTGCATGTCCAAGCCGGTACCGCCGCGGATGCCGAAGCAGTGCTGATCGTCACCCCGGAGACCCTGACGTTGCCCAGCCGCCTGGGCAACGGCCGGGCCTGGGGCCTGGCCACCCAGCTCTACAGCGTGCGTTCGCAAAACTCCTGGGGCACGGGCGATCTCACTGATCTGACCGACTTGGCCGTATGGTCGGCCGCCTTGCACCGCGCCGATTTCATCCTGGTGAATCCGTTGCACGCCGCAGGGCCGGTGCCCCCGATGGAGCCGTCCCCGTATCTGCCGACCTCGCGCCAGTTCGCCAACCCGCTGTATCTGCGGGTGCAGGCGATCCCGGAGTACACCGCCGTCCGCACGCCGGCGACGCTGCGCAAAGCCCGGGCCGACGCACAGTCCCGCGCCGACAATAACGAGTTCATCGATCGGGACGCGGCCTGGAAATCGAAGCGCACTGCACTAAAGGAGCTGTACCGGGCCAACCGCTCGGCGGGCCGGACCCTGGCCTACGACGGTTACCGACGGCGGACCGGACGAACCCTCGACGACTTCGCGACGTGGTGCGTACTGGCCGAGAAACACGGCGCCGACTGGCGTGACTGGCCCTCGGAGTTCCACCACCCCGACCACCCGGCGGTGCGGGCCTTCGCCGAAAAGCACAGCAGCCGTGTCGATTTCCACCGCTGGCTGCAATGGCAGCTCGATGACCAGCTGACGGCCGCGCAGGCCACCGCGGTCCAGACCGGGATGTCCCTGGGCATCGTCCATGATCTGGCGGTCGGCGTGCATCCCGGCGGCGCCGACGCCTGGGCACTGCAGGATGTGCTGGCCACGGGGGTCTCGGCCGGGGCACCGCCGGACGAGTTCAACCAACTCGGTCAGGACTGGTCGCAGCCGCCGTGGCGTCCGGACCAACTCGTCGAGCGCGCGTATGAACCGTTCCGCGACGTGGTCAGGGCGGTGCTCCGGCATGCCGGCGGCGTCCGCATCGACCACATCATCGGCCTGTTCCGGCTGTGGTGGATCCCGGACGGGGTGCTGCCGGTCGACGGCACGTATGTCCACTACGACCATGAGGCGATGATCGGCGTCCTCGCACTGGAGGCGCACCGGGCCGGCGCGGTGGTGGTCGGCGAGGATTTGGGCACCGTCGAGCCGTGGGTCCGCGATTACCTGCGCGACCGGGGGCTGCTCGGCACCTCGATCCTGTGGTTCGAAGCGGATCGGGACGGCGGCCCGCTGCCCGCGCCGCGCTGGCGCGAGTACTGCCTCTCGTCGGTCACGACCCATGATCTGCCGCCCACGGCCGGTTACCTGGCCGGCGCACACCTACGGCTGCGCCGCGATCTCGGTCTGCTGACCCGGCCCTACGAGGAAGAGGCCGCGGCCGACCACGCTGACCAGCAGCGCTGGTTGGCTGTCCTGCGGGCCGCGGGTCTGTTGCCGCCGAATGCGCCCGACGCCATCGACGCCGAACAGACCGTCCTCGCTCTGTACCGCTACCTCACGCGCACCCCGTCGCGGCTGCTGGCGCTGGCCCTACCCGACGCCGTCGGCGACGTCCGCACCCAGAATCAGCCGGGCACCAGCGACGAATATCCGAACTGGCGCGTGCCGCTGGCCGGTCCGGACGGCCGGAAAGTTCTCCTCGAAGACCTTTTTTCCGACCCACGCGCGGCCGCGTTGGCGCAGGTGATGGGCAACGCGGTGACACCCGGATCGAACTGAATCGAGTTTCTCCACCCACTCATCTGCGCTATCTTCGCTGTACTCGAGGAGGTCAGGTGAACAAGCTGAAGATGCTGACGGCAGGTGCCGTGGCAGCAGGTGCGGTGGCGATGGGTGCCACGGCGGTGTTCGGCTCGTCGGTGGCCGCGTCCGATCCCGGTGGCAGCAACTCCATGAATGTGGTGGGTGAGTCGTACGCACGCGCCGTCTCGATCCTCAAGAGCCAGGGCGTGAAGGCCACCTTCGGCGGCTCGGTCGGCAGCGATGTGCCGCAGGCACAGTGCATCGTCGACCAGGAGAAGATGGGCAGCCACGGTCGCGTCATCCTCATGCTCAACTGCACCACCAAGGCCGTCGAGGACGCCCAGGCCGCGGCGCCTGCGTCGGGCGGCGGAGGCGCAGCAGCCGGTGCGCCCGGAGCCCCGCAGGGTCCGCATGTCGGTTCCAACGGTGTGACGACGGTGCAGGCAACGCCTGTCGGCCCGCAGCCGGGCATGTCGGTCCCCGGTATGTAGTTCTCTGACGAAACGGCATTCCAGCAGGTCAGGGCTCGATTTCTGCCCGCCGGAGTGCCGTTTCGGCGATTTTGGGCAAAACCCAGTACCGCCGTTCCCACATAAAACGCTTACACTGAATCCACTCGCAACGATGCTTGAGGATCCGGAGGTAGCCGTTCCATGCTGCAACCACAGCGATTCACCCATGAGGTAGACCCGGGTCCGGTGCAGATCCAGGCCCGCAACGTGGCTTTCGAGACCGCGGACAAGCCGATGTCCTGGATTCCCGGCCACCCCGTCGCCTCACACGTGGTGAACCTGTTGAACATCCTGCTTCCGGCGGGTGAGCGCTGGTTCATCGAGACCTTCAACGAGGCGCTGCCGCTGATCAAGGATCCGAAGCTCGCCGACGACGTCCGCGGCTTCATCGGCCAGGAGGCCATGCACGCCGAGGCCCACGACACCGTCATGAACGACTACCTGGTGCGCAGCGGCATGGATGTCACGCCGATGCTGGATCAGGTCGAGTTCGTGTTCGAGGAGATCCTGGCGCCGGCCAAGACGACCGACCCGCGGCGAAAGATGAACAACCTCATCGAGCGGTTGTGGTTCATCGCGGCCGTCGAGCACTACACGGCAGTGCTCGGTGACTTCGTCCTGAACTGCACCTGGGACCAGTACGACGCCGACCCCGTCATGGTCGACCTGTTCCGCTGGCACGGCGCCGAGGAAGTCGAGCACCGCTCGGTGGCCCACGAGGTCGCGACGTACTTCCGGAACAGCTACTTCGACCGCATCCGCGCCATGAGCGTGGTGGCGATCCTGATGTACGTGTTCTTCCAGCGCGGCATGCGGTTCCTGGTCAAGAACGATCCGCAGCTGAAGCTGGGCTGGTGGAAGTCGCAGCGCCTGCGCATGCGCGACTCCAAGCTGGGGCTGCTGCCGAACTATCGGAAGCTGCTGCTGACCCAGACGCTGGTGTACTTCAAGCCGAACTACAGCCCGGAATCCATGGGCTCGACCGCGCAGGCCGTGGCGTATCTGGCCACCTCGCCCGCCGCCCGCGCCGCGCACCTGTGAAGACGCGCCGCTTCCGGTCACGTCTGGCACCTCCCAGCGTGATGGGCCTGCTGCCGCACGACCCGCTGGTCGCTGTGGCCGACGCCGTCGTCAGCAGCACATTCTGGGTGTCCACGCGGTTGCGGAAACCGCCGGTGCCCGCCGTCGTCGAACGCACCATCCGGCTGAAGCTCGCCGACCGTCAAGTGGTCGCGCACGATCAGGACGTGGTGGCGTTGACGTTCGTCGGCGCCGACGGTGCGGAGCTGCCCCGCTGGCACCCCGGTTCGCACCTGGACATCCACCTGCCGAGTGGCCTGATCCGTCAGTACTCGCTGTGCGGCGACCCAGATGAGCAGGGTTCGTACCGAATTGCCGTGCGCCGCATACCCGATGGCGGCGGTGGCTCCATCGAAGCGCACCAGCTCGCCGTCGGTGACGTGATCACCACGAACGGCCCGCGCAACGCCTTCCCACTGTCGGTGCCCGGCTTCGGGTCACCGACCCGCACGCTCCGGTTCATCGCCGGCGGTATCGGCATCACGCCGATCCTGCCCATGCTGGCGCGCGCCGAGCAGTTCGGCATCGACTGGTCGATGCTCTACGTCGGCCGCAGCCGCGACAGCTTGCCGTTCCTCGATGAACTGGCGCGGTTCGGTGACCGGGTACAGATCCGCACCGACGACGTCGACGGCCTGCCGACCGCCGATGACCTCCTGGGCGACTGCCGGCCGGGCACTTCGGTGTACACCTGCGGCCCGGCGCCGATGCTGGGTGCCATCCGCACCCGGCTCGTCGGGGCCGACGACATCGAGCTGCACTTCGAGCGCTTCGCCGCACCGCCGGTCACCGATGGCCACGAGTTCAAGGTCGAGGTCGCCTCGACCGGTCAGACCGTCGCCGTCGCGGCCGACGAAACCTTGCTGACGGCCCTGATCAAAGCGGGTGTGCACGCGCCGTATTCGTGTCAGCAAGGCTTCTGCGGCACGTGCCGGGTGAAGGTGCTGGCCGGTGCGGTCGATCACCGGGACGGATTGCTGACCGAGACCGAACGCGAGGCCGGGCAGGCGCTGATCTGCGTGTCCCGCGCACGGGGCGACGGACCGCTGACCCTGGACCTGTAGCCCCAGTGTTGGCTTGTGTTCGAGAATTTCACCGAATTCCGAACACAAGCCACCAGTCAACGGCATGAACCAGCGGTTTACGATGCCCCAATGCCAATGGCCGACGGGACCGACTTCGCCGGATACACCATCGTCAGGTGCCTCGGTTCCGGTGGAATGGGTGAGGTTTACGTCGCGCGGCATCCCCGGCTGCCCCGGCTGGATGCGCTCAAGGTCCTGCGCCCCGAGATGTCGGCCAACGAGGAGTTCCGCGAGAGGTTTCTGCGCGAGGCCGATCTGACCGCCGCGCTGTCCCATCCGAACATCGTCGGGGTGTACGACCGTGGCGACTTCGACGGCCAGTTGTGGATCTCGATGGAGTACGTCGACGGCACAGACGTCAGCCGCCTGCTTCGCAGCAACAACGGCGTATCCGACGATCAAGCGGCCGAGATCATCAGCGCGGTCGCCGAAGCGCTCGACTACGCTCATCAACACGATCTGCTGCACCGCGACGTCAAGCCGGCCAACATCCTGATCAGCGACACCGATCCGGCGAACAAGCGAATCAAGTTGGCCGATTTCGGTATTGCCCGGTGCGCCAACGATTCCGCCGGGCTCACGGCGACCAACATGACCGTCGGAACCGTGTTCTATGCCGCTCCGGAACAACTGACCGGCAGCAACATCGACGGCCGCGCCGACCAATATGCGCTGGCGGCCACCGCATTCCAGCTCTTCACCGGGGCACCACCCTTCGAGAACTCGAACGCGGCGGTGATCATCGGCAAGCACCTCAGCACTCCCCCGCCGGCACTCTCGGAGCGCCGGCCCGACCTCGCCGCCCTGGACCCGGTGCTGGCCAAGGCACTTGCCAAGGATCCCAAGGACCGCTTCGACACGTGCACCGATTTCGCGCGGGCGCTGCAGCACGGACTGGGCATGTCAGGTGCGGATGCCACCACCCTGGCCCCGGCGACGCTCCGCCGGACCGAGGTCTTGCAATCCGAGCAGACCTCCCGCTCGCGCCGATCCCTTGTGCTGGCCGTTCTTTTCACCGTGCTGCTGATCGGCGCACTCGTCTTCGCGGCAACCGAATTCACCCGCGCCAAGGACGAGCGGCAGGTACCGCAACGCCCGGCCACGTCCTCGACTCCTCCGATTACCACCACGCCGTCGGCCACGGAAGCGACACCGAGCCCGTCGTCGACGATGGCGCCCGCGCCCTCGCAGCTCCCGGTCGGGCCCGGCCCCACGGAGGCCACCGTCACCAGCACCGGCACGGTCGACTCCAGCACCCCGACCACCACCACCGAAACGCCCGCGCCAGAACAGGAAACGCCGATCCGTGAGTGCATGGACCGCACCGGTATGACGCGGCTGCAGTGCTGGGAAGAGATTCGCCGTAGCGAGCGGAGGCGCTGATGTCACCTCGGTTTGCCGTGGTCGCACCGGTCGCCGCGGGCGTCACCGCCGACCCGGTCTGGATGACGCAGTTCGCCCGACACCTGGAGAGCTGCGGCTTCGAATCCATTGTGGCCGTGGAACATACGGTTCTGATGACCGAGTACTCGAGCGTGTATCCGTACGACGCCTCGGGCCGGGTGGAAATCCCAGCCGACTGCGCGGTGCCGGATCCGCTGGATCTGCTGGCGTTCCTCGCCGGCCAGACCGGCACCCTGGGCCTGGCGACCGGGGTGCTGGTGCTGCCGAACCACCATCCCGTGGTCCTGGCCAAGCGCCTTGCCACGCTGAATGTGTTGTCCGGCGGCAGGATTCGCCTGGCGGTCGGTATGGGTTGGCTGCGCGAGGAGATCGAAGCCTGCGGCGCTCCGTTCGACGCCCGGGGCCGGCGGGCCGACGAGCAGATCGATGTCCTGCGGCTGCTGTGGTCGGATCAGCCGGACGGTGCCACCCACTCCGGTGAGTTCTTCGAATTCGCCAACGCCGCTTGCTATCCCAAACCCGTCTCGCCGATACCGATCCACATCGGCGGGCACAGCCGGGCCGCGGCTCGCCGGGCGGGCCGGCGCGGCGACGGATTGCAGCCCCTCGGCGTCGCCGGCGAGGAGCTGTCGGGGCTGATCGCCTTGATGCGCGAGTCGGCCGAGCAGGCCGGCCGGGATCCCGATGCCCTGGAACTGTCCCTCGGGCACCTCGTCACCAAGGTCGACGCCGACCGTGCGGGCCGGCTCGCGGAGCTCGGCGCCGACCGCATCGTACTGGCCATGCCGCCGGTCACCGACATCGATGAGGCCAAGGACATGTTGTCGGCCTGTGCCGAGCGACTCGGGCTCACGCCGTGCCGTTGACCGTCGCCGACCGGCTCGATCTCGCCGACCTGGTGCACCGCTACGCCGCTGACGTCGATGACCGCCGGTTTGACGATGTCGCCGAACTCTTCACCGGCACAGCGGAACTGGTCTTACCGGATCCGCCCCGGTCGCTGGAGCCGGTACGGTCCGGGCACGGCCATGACGGGGTGCGCGCGGCGATGGCCGCCCTGTCCGGTGTCGAACGCACCCAGCACGAGATCGTCGGCGAGGTCTATACGGACGCCGCTGACCACGCCCGGGGCCGCATCACGTGCGTCGCCCACCACTGGACCCGCGCGACCGATTCCACCGACGTCACCGATCTGGTGTGGCACGTGCGGTACGACGACGAGTACGTCCGGACCGACAACGGCTGGCGCATCCGGCGCCGCGCGCTGACGCTCAACGCCATCGAGACCCGGCCCGTCCGCCGGCTCCGCGACTAGTCGGGAATCAGGCCGGCTGCGCGACGAGCAGCAGGGTGTCGCCGCCGACCTGCACCCCGCCGGCACCGATCACCTCGGCCAGCCGGGCACGCAGCTCCGCCGCCCGGTCGGCGGGCAACACGAGGTGATTGGAGTAGGTGAACACCAGATCCAGCCACTGCTCGCCGGTGTACTGCTCACCGCGCTCGTAGGTCAGCTGCCGCACCGCAAATCCAGCCGCCTCCAGGTCGGTCACGACGTCGCCGCTGTCCATGCCCGAACCCGTACCGCCGGTCGGCGTCGCCGTCACCAACGGTGAAGCGGCGTCGAGGTAGTCGCGGTACACCGCCGCGAAGTCCGCACGTGAGGGCTGGACCGGGAACAGCCGGTTCCAGGCCAGCGCCAACCGCCCGCCCGGGGCAAGCAAGCGGCGAATCTTCGGCAGGGCCGCCACCGGGTCGACCCAGTGGAACGACTGGGCGAAGAGCACCACGTCGAAGGTGCGGCCGCCGTCGTCCCAGTCTTCGAACGTGGCCACCTCGACACTGACGCCGTGTTCGGCGGCAACCTCGGCCATCCGTGGATCCGGTTCCAGCGCAACCAGTTCCGCCCCATGGGCAATCAACTGGCGGGACGCGATGCCGGTCCCGGCACCAACGTCGAGCACCCGGACCGGGGCCGTACCGACCAGTTCGTCGAGCATGGGCTCCGGATACCGGGGCCGGTGTTGGTCATATGACCGGGCGGCGCCGCCGAACGAATCAGCGCGGTCGCGTTGCCGGTACAGCTCATCAGACTCAGCCACGACTCGACGCTACCGGGCAGCCATGCCGGGCTGCCGACTGGTGCACCGGCGGCAGATCCAGGCATGCTTGAGCCCATGACGCGTCCGCCGCGCCGGTGGGACCCGCTCCGACCGCTCGACCTGTTCGCCTCGGTGGTGTCGACCGCTGCGGTGCTGCCGATGAGCACCGGGGCCGCCGCGGCGTACCGGACCGCGTTCCTGACGGTACGACCGCTGGTGATCGGGCGGCGGATCACGGTCCGCCTGAGCACCAGCGACCTGACCCTGACCGTCGCCGAGTTCGATTCCCGGTGGGACGCCGGCATCTTCGCCGTGGGCCACATCGGCACCGTCAACATCGCCGCGCACAAGGTGAAATGGGCTGGTACCGTGCTGAATTCGGCATCGGCGACGCTGCACAACCTGCGCGTCCGGCCTTCGGTGCCACCGATGCTGGTCGCCGCACCGGTCGAGTTGTGCGTGGAGATCCCGTCCGACTCGCTCGACGAGCTGATCCGGGCCGCCGAGCCACGGGTCAGCACCGCGGTCGGCGCGGACGCCGTCGCCCGAATCCGGCTGTCCCGCTTCCGCTCCGGGGTCATCGAGGTCGATCCCCAGCTGCACGGCAACACGCTCTGGCTCAAGCCTCGCGGCCTGACTGTGGGGTCCACCCGGGTGCCGGTGCCCGGGCTCGCCCCGGCATATCCGGTGCGGCTGCCCGAGCTGCCGTATGGGGCCACCCTGACCTCGGTGGAACTCGGCCCGGGCGTCGTGCGCGTCGGCGTGACGCTGCCGGAATGGCAGTTCGACCTGCCCCGCGCCGTGTTGGACGAGCTGATCAATCAGCTCAGTGTGGTGGGCCGTCCGCTCGACGTGATCTGGCCGGGCTAGCGGCTGCGCTGAAGTTCTGGCGATCGTTCACTACAGTCACGGTCGTGACCATCGGCTATTCCCGATACGTCGCGCTCGGCGACAGCCAGACCGAGGGCCTGTTGGACGGCGACGACGACACGAGTATTCACGGCTTCGCCGACCGCCTGGCCTGGCGGCTCAACGCATTACAGCCCGGGCTCCAATACGCGAATCTCGCTGTCCGGGGCCGGCGCATCAGTGACGTGCTGGAACGTCAGCTGCCGCAGGCCCGGGCGATGAATCCCGACCTGATCACCAGCTGCATCGGGATGAACGACGTCACGAGGCCGGTGCGCAGCTTCGACCGGGCGCTGGAGGACATGCAGCGCGTGCACACCGAGCTTGCGGCCACCGGCGCGACCGTGGTCACGACGACTTTTCCCGACATCGCCCGCATCCTGCCGATCGGCCGGGTGCTGAGCGGCCGGCTGCGCCGGATCAACGACGTGATCCGCGCCGATTCGGCCCACTTCGGCTTCCGGCTGGTGGACCTGTCCTCGGCCACATCCATGCTCGATCCCGCGACCTGGGCCATCGATCGGGTGCACGGTTCCCCGCACGGCCACCAGCTGTTCGCAGACGCGGCCGCGGAGGCGCTGGGTTTGCCGGGCAGCAACCACAGGTGGGCCGAAGTCGAGGGCGAGCTGGTGCTGCCGCGGTTGCGCGAGCGGATGTACTCGCAGCTGATGTGGGCCCAGAACATGCTGATGCCCTGGGTTTGGCGACACACGCTGGGCAGCTCACGGGGTAAGGGGCTCGAGCCGAAACGGCCAGTCCTGGCGCCGCTCGACGCCCAATCGGCGCTATCCGAGGCCGAGTAGCCCCAGCGGCAGCGGGGACTCGCCGCGCCCGAGCGCGCCGACGACCCCGGGGCAGAACGACGAGATCGCGAAGCCGGTGAACATGGTGGCCGGTCCCAGCGACATCCCGGACGCATTGGCGACCTTGGCCGCGGCGTCGGCGACGGTCTGGCCGGGCTCGGCCAACATCGGGCACACCGACTGCCCCAGCGCCACGGGATCAGAACCGTTCGGCATCATCATGTCGGCGTTGTTGAGGACGTTGGTGAACGCCTCGGTACCGGCATCCGCACTCGCCGAACCGGCCGTGACCAGGCTGCCGACGATGCCGGCGGTGGTAGCTGCGATGACGATGGCGGTACCGAATGGGCTCTTCATGATGCCCTGAATCATAAGGGAAGCGGGTTGCCGGTACCGCCTCGCACAATCTCAGACGCCGGTCCAGGCGCTCGCGATCCGGGTTCCGATGTCGATGACCTTGGCATCTGCACTGTTGATCTCGCCGGCGACGTGGTGCGCGATGAAGCGCCGGATCTCGCCGTCGACGTTGGCGACGATGCGCAGCAGCTCCGCCCGGATCGATGACGACGTGACGTGGATGGCGATGTCCGACGGCCGTGGCGACTTCACATCGATGACGAGCAGCAGCGGGTGGGCCGACCGCGCCGTGGCGGTCAGGTTGATCTCGCCGAACACCATGAACCGGGGCCGGTCGATCCGCAGGTCGAGCGTCATATCGATTTCCAACGGGATGCGGATGGCGAAGGTGATCTCTTCCCCGAGCGTCCGGGCCACCACTGGGTGTTTGATCTGCACGCGCGCGGTGACCTTCGCGAGCCCGCCGGGCCCCTGGGCAATCGGACCCATATCGAAGGCCTCGCCGGCGATCCCGCCGATCGCGTCCGCGACGCGTTCCTCACTGACGGCGACCTCGAAGAATCGTCGACCGAATTCCTCGTAGGACATGTATTCGTGTTGGGGTTGCACTGGCATGGTGTGACTACGTTCTCATGTCGGGGACGGAAGCCGCGGCAACGGGCAGCTTCATTCGGCAAAGAGTCGCAGGCCGCTGATGCCCCGACCCCCAGGAGCCAACTCGGCGATGACCACCCCGCGGTAGCTGTCGCGCCGGACTCCGGCTACCACGTACCGGCCCGCGGCGATCACCTTCTGAACGCGGCTTCCGGTGAGCTCCTCGACCAGTTCGGAGACACTGAGCCGGGTTTCGAGGCCGCGGGTGAGCTGCATTGGCTCGCTGAGCCGCCGCTTGACCGCGAGTGCGTCGCCCGTCGCGGCGTCGGCCAGCAACGCGGTGAGCGACCGCTTTGCCCGGGTCCCGCCGGTGCGCAGACCACCGAGAAAGCCGACCGCGCCGCCGGGTCCCTGATTGCGCAACAGCGCCCCGGACAGCCCCAACCCGGCCGGCAGCGCCGGGACGCCGCACCGGACGAACTGCGCGACCATGCCGGGTAGCTCCCAAAATGCTTGTAGCCGAGCAATTTTCAGCGATGTCTCAGCACCCTCGGCAACCACGTCGTACTGCAGATAGACAGGGATCCGTAGCTGCACCTTGGCACCCATGTGCACTTCCAGTTCCAGATCGCGCATGACGGTGTTGTCGATGACGATGTCGGCGTCCCGGTGGAACACGATGGTGCGTGGCCCGATGAAAGTGTCGTAGAACTGCCCGATGGCGCGGTGCCCGATATGTGGCCGGGAACCGACCGGGTCCTCGATGCGCCCGTCGGCGCTGAACAGACTCACCCAACCGGCCTTGTCGTGCGCCGCCGTGGCTGCGGGCGAGCGTTCGACGGTGGCCAGGAGATCCTCGCGGGTCGGCGATTGCGGTACGGGCATGGTTCCATCGTCCACCACTGCCCAGATCGGTCGCGAGGGGATGGCCGTGGCACATGCCGCCGATGTCGCGCACACTGGTCGGTATGAGCAACAGCGGCCCGTTCGGCATCGATCCGGAAGAGTTCGATCGCGTCCTGCGCGAGACGGGCGAGGGCATCCGCGGCGTGTTCGACCGTCTCGGCCGCGGCGCTGCCTGGGCCAACGTGGTCAACGATCTGACCCGAACTCCGCGCCACGCCACCCAACCCGAGACCACCGGCGACACGGGCGACGGGGTATGGGTGGTGTACACCGTGGCCGCGGACGGCGGGGCGCACGTCGAGGAGGTGTACCCCTCCGAGCTGGAGGCCCTGCGCGCCAACAAGAACAACACCGACCCCGCCCGCAAGGTCAGATTCCTGCCGTACGGCATCGGTGTCAGCGTCTTGGACGCACCGGAGCAAGCGGGACCACCGCCGCACGACGACCAGACGCCGCAGCACGAACCGCACTGATATTGACCTGCCGACAATATCCCCGGCGACGCGGCTGACACGCTACGCTTTGCCACATTGTCGTGTGGCAGCAGCGCGAGGGGAGATGACCAGGATGTTTCGGGTACTGACGGTGGCCGCAGCGATCGCCGGAACCGCCATCGGGCTGGCACCGTTCGCGAGCGCTGATCCGGCGCTGGGCGGCAACGACGATCCCGGCCGCTACCCCACCGACGTCCCTGGCATGAACTACCAGGCGGTCAACGGCGCGCCGTGCGACAACCACGACATCTTCATCTTCGGCCGCGGGCCCGGCGGGGCATCGATGGCCTGCCACTGGATCCCGAACCAGTGGCCGCCGGTCGACACCGGTTTCTGGGGCTACTCCTACGCGATCCAGGGCGTCAAGAACATCGGTTCCCCGTGCCCCGGCCCGCAGACCGCCGCCCAGGCGCCGGACGGCCGCCCGCTGCTGTGCCTGGGCGCGCAGGGCTGGCAGCCCGGTTTCAAGACCGGTGACGGTTTCTTCCCGAGCTGATGCACGGTTGACGCGGCGCCGGTAGGCACCGGCAGCCGATCACCCGGACAGTTCAGGTCCGACTTTCCTCGAAGTGGCGCCGGATGGCCGCCAGCATCGCCGCGTGCGCTTTTTCCGCCTGTGCGGCAGTGAACGCGGTGAGCAGCCGCGGTGCATCTATATCTACCGTCTCGGTGACGGTGGTGCCGGCGCCGGACGCCGCGAAGGCGACCGTGCCGCGCAGCCGCACCTTCGGAAACTGGCGCGCCTCGGTGTGCACGACGCCGCCGGGCGCGATCAGTACCGTCGCCCGATAGGTCACCGCCAGGGCGAGCGGGCCGAACGGGATGCGGTCTCGCACCCGATAGTCGCGGTGGCGGCCCTGCGCGTCCTGCCGATCGACCAGACAGTCCACCGCCACCACCAGCGGATGCACCAGCTTCATGTTCGCCAGATCTGTATAGAAGGTGCGGACCTCGTCCGGCACCGCCGGCACCTCTTCACTCAGCGCGAATCGGGACCGGGACATCCACATCGGCCCACCGTAACTTGACCGTTTCAGAAGGTGAACCCAGGTCCGCGGCAGGTGCGACCTGAAGAGCCCACGCGGGGGCCGGAACCGTCGCACAAACCGAGCAGAGGCCCTCGACACCGGTCTTAGAATTAGCTGGTCACGGCTCCGCATCAGCCGTCGCGACCTTGCATTTGCGGAAAAGCTGTGTATGGCAGTATGTTTTGTGCATTCACCTGCGAATTCACGAAATCGCCTCTGCCCCAACATGATGTGAATAAACGTGCATGTAACGCACACCACACAATTCGCGAAACGTGATGGCAGACACAGAATTTTGACGCTCTCAAATTTCCGTTGCTAGCGTTCATCGTCATGTTTGCTATTGCGACCGCATCGCTGCTGGCTTTGGTCAACCAGGTTTCGGGTACGCCGTACATCTCCGGCGGAGACACGGCACGCGGCACCGACTGCTCCGGGCTGGCCTCCTGGGTGGCCAACGCCGCCACCGGCCGTCCCGTCTACGGCGACCGGTTCAACACCGGCAACGAAGAGGCCGCCCTGCGCGCCCGCGGCTTCCTGCCCGGCACCGCGCCCGGCGCCCTGAACATCGGCTGGAACGGCGGCCACACCGCCGTGACGCTGCCGGACGGCACTGCGGTGTCCAGCGGTGAGGGCGGCGGCGTCCGAATTGGTGGCGGCGGTGCCTTCCAGCGCCAGTTCACCCACCACATGCACCTGCCGCTGGCTCCAGGCGACGACATCCCGGCCGATCTGCCCCTCGACGGCCCGCTGGACGCTCCGCTGGCACCTCCGGCCGGTCCGGCCGACCTCCCGGCCCCGGAGATCATCCAGGCCGCCAACTTCGCGCCCGGCCCGGATGCCCCGGCGCCGGCTCCTGAGGCTCCCGCTCCGGCCCCTGAAGGCCTGGAGATGCCCGTCTGACCGTTCTTCCGCACCACATCCATCCAGCAGTAGGGCTGCGACCGCCGAGCGGTCGCAGCCCTACTGCTGTCTGACCTGCTATGTGACGTACTCGGCCAGATGAGACCCGGTCAGCGTCTCGCCTGCGGCGACCAGGTCCGCCGGAGTGCCCTCGAAGATCACGCGGCCACCGTCGTGACCTGCACCAGGACCCAGATCGATGATCCAATCGGCGTGCGCCATCACGGCCTGATGATGTTCGATGACGATGACGGACTTGCCGCCGTCGACGATGCGGTCCACAAGCGCCAGAAGCTGCTCGACGTCCGCGAGGTGCAGGCCGGTGGTGGGCTCGTCGAGGATGTAGACGTCGCCCTTCTCCCCCATCTGGGTGGCGAGCTTCAGTCGCTGCCTTTCCCCGCCGGATAGCGTGGTCAGCGACTGTCCCAGCGCCAGATAGCCCAGCCCCACATCGACCATCCGCGCCAGGATTCTCTGCGCGGCGGGGACCTTCGCGTCCCCGCCGGCGAAGAATCGCTCGGCGTCGGACACTGGCATGGCCAGCACTTCGGCGATGTTCTGCCCGCCCAGGGTGTATTCGAGCACCGAGGCGCCGAACCGTCGGCCTTCGCACTCTTCACAGCGCGACTCGACGGTGGCCATCACGCCCAGGTCGGTGTAGATGACACCGGCGCCGTTGCAGGCCGGGCAGGCGCCTTCCGAATTCGAGCTGAACAGCGCGGGTTTGACGTTGTTCGCCTTGGCGAATGCCTTGCGGATGTGGTCGAGCAGTCCGGTGTAGGTCGCGGGATTGCTGCGCCGCGATCCGCGGATCGGGGCCTGGTCGATGGTGACGACGCCGTCGCGACCGGTCACCGAACCGTCGATCAGGGAGCTCTTCCCCGAGCCCGCCACGCCCGTGATCACGGCGAGTACACCCAGCGGGATGTCCACCTCGACATCCTGCAGGTTGTTCGTGTTGGCGCCACGAATCGCCAAGGCCCCATTCGGTTCTCGCACTGACTTCTTGAGCGCCGCACGGTCGTCCAAGTGCCGGCCGGTGACGCTGCCACTGCCACGCAGCCCCTGCACCGTGCCTTCGTAGACCACCTGGCCGCCACCTGAGCCGGCCTCCGGGCCGAGGTCCACCACATGGTCGGCGATACCGATCACTTCCGGCTTGTGTTCGACGACCAGCACGGTATTCCCCTTGTCCCGCAACTGGATCAGCAGTTCATTCATGCGGGCGATGTCGTGCGGGTGCAGACCGATGGTCGGCTCGTCGAAGACGTAGGTGACATCGGTCAACGCCGAGCCGAGATGACGGATCATCTTGACGCGCTGCGCTTCTCCACCAGAGAGCGTGCCGGCGGGCCGCGCGAGCGACAGGTAGCCCAGCCCGATTCCGACGAACGAGTCGAGCGTGTGCCGCAACGCCGCCAACAGCGGCGCCACGCCGGCGCCGAGGCGCTTGTCGTCGGCCAGTGCGCGGACCCACTCGGCCAGGTCGGTGATCTGCATCGCGCAGGCCTCAGCGATGTTGACGCCCTTGATCTTTGACGAGCGTGCCAGCTCCGACAAGCGGGTACCCTCACATTCGGGGCACGTCGTGAACGTCACCGCCCGCTCGACGAACGCCCGGATGTGCGGCTGCATCGCCTCGACGTCCTTACTCAGGAACGACTTCTTGATCTGCGGGATGAGGCCAAGGTAGGTGAGGTTGACGCCGTCGACCTTGATCTTGGTCGCTTCCTTGTACAGCAGGGCGTCCAGTTCCTTCTTCGTGAACTTTCGGATCGGCTTGTCGGGGTCGAAGAAGCCGCAGCCGTTGAAGATTCGGCCGTACCACCCGTCCATGCTGAAGCCGGGAATCGTGACGGCGCCTTCGTTGATCGACTTGCTGTCGTCGTACAGCGCGGAGAGGTCGATGTCGTTGACCGAGCCGCGCCCCTCACACCGCAGGCACATGCCGCCCACGATGTTGAAGTCACGCCGTTCCTTGACGGTACGACCGGCACGCTCCATGGTCACCGCGCCGGCGCCGCTGATCGAGGCAACGTTGAACGAAAAGGCCTGCGGGGAACCGATATTCGGTCTGCCGATCCGGCTGAACAGGATGCGGAGCAGGGCGCCGGTGTCGGTGGCCGTGCCGACCGTCGAGCGAGGGTCGGAGCCCATCCGTTCCTGGTCGACAATGATCGCCGTGGTCAGCCCCTCCAGTACGTCGACGTCGGGACGTGCCTGTGACGGCATGAAACCTTGGACGAACGCACTATAGGTCTCGTTGATCAGGCGCTGCGATTCCGCGGCGATGGTGTCGAACACCAGCGAGCTCTTACCGGACCCGGAGACCCCCGTGAAGACCGTCAGGCGCCGTTTCGGAATCTCGACGCTGATGTTCTTGAGATTGTTCTCCCGGGCACCGACCACGCGGATCAGGTCGTGGCTGTCGGCGGCATGCGTTCTGCTGGGCATACCCACACGTTAACCGGGTGCCGATCGGCGGCGCTTCTCGATTCCTGATCTCCTCTCCCGACCGACAACTCACCGACGACACCCGGGTGCGTCGTGCGCGGGCCATCGGCTCAGGCGGTCGCCGCCAGGTGACTATCCACCGTGGCTGACCTGAACCGCCTTGACCACCAACAGGATTGCACCAACCACCAGATAGCTGCGCAGGCCGATCATGCCCAGGCGGGTCGCGGGGTTCCAGGTGACCGGCTCCAGCAGCGCGAGCGGCGGCATCCGCCAGGTGTCGCGATCGAGATTCCCGATGTCTTTCGGCGGCGGACCTGCGGCGTGCCGGCGAGACATCACTCGCAACGCCACGAATGCCAGCACCCCGGCCACGACGAGCCCGACAGCGAGGTACGCACTGACCACGACCACGTCGATGTTCGGGAACAACGTGGTCGCCATCAGGATGCCCGACAGCATCAACAGCACGCCGACGATAACCGCGGCCACCCAGTTGAGCCAGGGCCGATTCACCCACGGACCCAATACTTCCCGGTCATTGCACAGCAGCAGCAGGAAGACGCTCGCACTCGGCAGCAGCAACCCGGCCAGGGCCTGGACCGCAGTGGTGATCAGACCCAGCGGAGCGTGCGGAATGAGGACAATGGCTGCCGCGATGGCGATCATGCTGCAGTACGACACGTAGAACTGCTTGGCGTCCTTGAACCCGCGATGCAGCGAGTGCTTCATGCCGAACACGTCACCGAACGCGTAGCTGGTGGCAAGTGTCACCGCGGCCGCACCAACGATGGAGGCGTCCATCAACACGATCGCAAAGATGTTGCCGAGCAATGCATTGTGCTGACCCAGCAGGCCGCCTACGGCACCCGCATCGCTGAACTGGCCCGTCTGGCCGGTCGACCTCGCAGCCCAGTCCCCGACCATCACCAACGCCGACGCACCGATCACCACGACAAAGGCTCCGAGGGTGGTGTCGACCCGCTCATAGCCGATGAACCGCGGCGTGATGCGCTTGTCCACGATATTGGACTGCTGGAAGAACAACTGCCACGGTGCCACGGTGGTGCCCACGATGGCGATGATCAGCAGCACGGCATCCGAGCTGACACCGCCCGAAATATGCGGCACCACAAATGATTTTGCCGCTTCACCCCACCGCGGATGCGACATGAACAGCATGGGTATCTGCAGCAGGGTGATCGCGATGAACACGAACATCGCACGCTCCCAACGCTGAAAGCTGCCCGTGGCCATGATCGCCACCAGCGCCACTGCCGCCGTCGGCACCACGACGTACCGCGATATGCCGAAATGGTCAGCAGCCAAGGCGATTCCGATGAATTCTGTGACGATGGTCAGGAAGTTCAGCAGGAACAGGTCCCCGACCGAGAACCAGCCCCAACCGCGGCCGAATCGCTCGTTGATCAGCCGGGCATGCCCGACACCGGTGACCGCACCGAGCCGAACCACCATCTCCTGATTGACGATCAGCACCGGGATCAGCAGCAGCAGCGTCCACAGCAGGCTGTAGCCGTAGTTCTGCCCGGCCTGCACGTAAGTGGCGACGCCACCGGCGTCGTTGTCGCCGACCATGACGATGATGCCGGGGCCGAGGATGGCCGCCAGGGTCAGCAGCCGTGTCTTCAGCGTGGACGCGGTGCCGGGATCGCTGACGCTGATCTTGCCGAACGCACCCTCGATGTCGCCCAGGTGCGCAGAGTCCAAGACCGCAGTCTCATGTCGGCCGGGCGGCGACACCGAGGCCGGCGCGGTCGAATCGGGTTTCGTCATGACCGCGCACCGTTCGGGCGCGACGCGGCGATGTCACGGATGGGCCGGGCCGCCGGTTCGCGGCGGCGCCAGTCCTCGGGGATGAGAGCTTCGAGGATGTCGTCGTACGTCACGACGCCGAGCAGGCGATCCCCGTCGTCGACAACGGGCACGGTCGCGAGATTGAAGTCGGACATCAGCAGCGCGATATCGGTCAGGTCGGCGTCTGGCGCCACCCGGACCGGGTCGGAGTCCATCAGGTCGGTGACCGGGGCGGTGGCCGGTTCGGCCTGCAGCAGACGAATCACGGACACCACGCCGACCAGCTGATCGTCGGCGTTCAGGACGTGCATCTTCAACAGCGCTTCGGGCTGCAGCGTGCGTGCCCCGGCAATGATCGCGAGGGCCTGATCCGCAGATGCTTCGAGTGCGCATGTGACAACGTCGATGTTCATCAGCCCACCGGCGGACTCCGGATTGAAACCCATCAGGGTGATGACCTTGGTGCGCTGACCGCCCGGCAGCAGGTCGAGAACCTTGCGCCGGCGGGACTGCCGAAGGTCGGAAACCGCGTCGGCCGCGTCGTCGGCGCGCATCCGAGCCAGCACCGCCGCAACATCGGTATCGGACATGTCGTCGAACAGCTGGCTGGCTTTCTCCGGATCCAGCTCTTCGAACACATCCGCTTCGAGCTCGGGGTTCCCCCGGACCCGTTCCAGAATCTCGCCTTCCTCGGCGTCGTTGGCGTCCTCGAGCAGGTCCGCGATGTCGGCGGCCTTCATGGTCTGTACCCGGCCTTGTACGCGGCGCACCAGCATCGATTTGTCGTGTCCGATCAGTGGCTCGAAGGCCCGCCAGTCCCGGCTGGCATGGCCACCGGACGACTTGATCAGCCCGAACAGTCGCGTCGGCTTGCGGGTGTCCAGGCTCGACAGGATCCATCCGTCATCGGTCGCGTCCAACTCGATGTCGTAGGCGTGTACCAGTTCGGCGTTGGGCACGTCGATGAACCGGTGATCCAGGATGTCGGCTTCCAGCAGGTATTCACCGTCGCGACGCCCGAAGGCCCGCAGGTCCACCTTGTTCTTGGTCAGCTCAACCCGCTCGGTGCTCAGCGATTTGACGTTGTCCATCGGTACGAAGACCTGGCGGCCGCCGACCCCGACGACCAATCCGGTCACCAACGGGTAGCTGTCGGCACCGCGCAACCGGACGATGACGTCGTTCACCTTGCCGACGGCTTCGCCGGACCGCGACACCACCGGTGTCTTCAGCAACTCCGAGAAGTGCAACGTCGGGCGTTTCGGCGCTGCGCCGTTATCCGGAGGAATCTTGTCGGGCATCGAGAGGACTCCTTCGGGTCAACCGGCGCAGGCCGCAGGGCGCGACTGAGACACATGTAGGGCGGCGACATGAACGCCCAGCAAATAACAAGGGGCTTAAGATATTTCGTCCCGCATGGAATTGCCTGGACACCGCCCGTCAACCAACTGTCAGACGGCACGGGCACCTCCGAAACGACACGGGCCGCAGCACCGACCGGGTGGTCAGCGCTGCGGCCCGTGCCGCGGTATGTCGGTCTACTTGCCGAAGCCAGCCTTACGCAGGGCATCGGCCATCGAACCCGACGGTGCCGCCTCCCGGCGCCCACCGCCGTTGCCGCGCTGCGGATTACGGCCGCCGCGGTCCTGATTCTGTCCGCGGTTCTGGCCGCCGCCGTTGCCACCCCGATTGCCGCCATCGCCACCACGCGGCTGACCGCCACCGTCGCGACGGGCTCCGCCGCCCTGCTCGGGCCGCTTGCCGTCCCGGGGACGCTGCGGGTCGTCGTTCAGCCGCAGGGTCAGGCCGATGCGCTGGCGCTCGACATCGACCTCGAGCACCTTGACCTTGACGACCTGGCCGGACTTGACGACCTCGTGCGGGTCAGACACGAAGCGGTCGGCCATCGCCGAGACGTGCACCAGGCCGTCCTGGTGCACACCCACATCGACGAAGGCGCCGAACGCGGCGACATTCGTCACCACGCCCTCCAGCACCATGCCCACCTTGAGGTCGGACACCTTCTCGACACCGGCCGCGAACGTCGCGGTGGAGAACGCGGGCCGCGGGTCGCGGCCGGGCTTCTCGAGTTCGCCCAGGATGTCGGTCACGGTCGGGATACCGAAGCGTTCGTCGGCGAACTCGCCCGGCTTGAGCGACCGCAGCTTGCGCTCGTCACCGATCAGCTCGGCGAGCGTGACGCCGGCGCGGTCGAGGATCCGGCGCACCACCGGGTAGGCCTCGGGATGCACGCCGGAGGCGTCCAGCGGGTCGTCGCCTTCACGGATCCGCAGAAAGCCGGCGCACTGCTCAAAAGCCTTGGGCCCCAGACGCGGCACATCGAGCAGACCGGCCCGGCTGCGAAACGGTCCGGTCTTGTCGCGATGCGACACGATCGATTCGGCCAGAGACTCGGTCACGCCCGACACCTTGGCCAGCAGTGGCACCGACGCGGTGTTGAGGTCGACGCCGACCGCGTTCACCGCGTCTTCGACCACCGCATCCAGGCTGCGCGCCAGGGTCCCGGGCGTCACGTCGTGCTGGTACTGCCCGACACCGATGGACTTCGGCTCGATCTTGACCAGTTCGGCAAGCGGGTCCTGCAGACGACGGGCGATCGAGACCGCGCCGCGCAACGTGACATCGAGCTCGGGCAGCTCGTGGGCGGCGTAGGCCGACGCCGAGTACACCGACGCGCCGGCCTCGCTGACCATCGCCTTCGTCGGCAGCCGCTTCGGCCCGGACGCGCCCGCCGCCTTCAGATCGGCGATGAGTTCGGTTGCCAGCGCATCGGTTTCGCGGGACGCGGTGCCGTTGCCGATGGCGATCAGCTCGACGTTGTGCCGCGCCACCAGCGCCGCCAGCGTCGCCTTGGCGTCGTTCCACTTGTTCTGCGGCTGATGCGGGTAGATGGCGCAGGTGTCGACGACCTTGCCGGTGCCGTCCACCACCGCGACCTTGACGCCGGTGCGGAAGCCGGGGTCGAGGCCCAGCGTGGCGCGGGTCCCCGCCGGCGCGGCCAGCAGCAGGTCCTTGAGGTTCTTGGCGAACACCGCGACGGCGTCCCCCTCGGCGCGCTGCCGCAGCCGGATGCGCGCGTCGACGGCGGCCGAGAACATCAGTTTGGTGCGCCAGGCCCAGCCGACCGTCGCGGTCAGCCACGGCGTGGCCGCGCCGCCGGCCCCCATGTCCACGCCGAGCGACTGGGCGATCATGGCCTGGTACAGCGTCTCGTCACCGCCGTCGAAGTTCAGCGACAGCGCTTCTTCCTTCTCCCCGCGCAACACCGCGAGGACGCGGTGCGACGGCATGTCCTCCAGCGGCTCGGAGTACTCGAAGTAGTCGCGGAACTTCTGCGCGGCAGGGGTTTTCGCCGCCTCCTCGGACCACGGCTTGGTGGTCAGGGTGCCGTCCGCCCAGAACTTCTCGCGCACCGCACCGACCAGCTCGGCATCCTCGGAAACCCGCTCCACCAGGATGTGGCGGGCGCCGTCGAGCGCGGCGGCGACGTCGGCCACCTCCTCACCGAGGAATTCGGCAGCCACTTCTTCCGGGTTCAGCGCCGGATCAGCCAGCAGCCGGTCGGCCAACGGCTCCAGACCCGCCTCGCGGGCGATCTGCGCCTTGGTCCGGCGCTTGGGCTTGTACGGCAGGTATAGATCCTCGATCTTCGACTTCGTCTCCGCCGCCAGCAGCGCCGCCCTCAGGTCGTCGGTCAGCTTGCCCTGCTCTTCGATGGACGCCAGCACCGCGTCGCGCCGCTGATCCAGTTCGCGCAGGTAGCGCAGCCGCTCCTCGAGGGTGCGAAGCTGGCCGTCGTCCAGGCTGCCGGTGACTTCCTTGCGGTACCGGGCGATGAAGGGCACTGTCGCGCCTTCGTCCAGCAGCCGTACCGCGGCGTCGACCTGAGCTTCGGCGACGGCCAGCTCTTCGGCGAGGCGGGCGTTCACGGACTTGACGACAGACTTGACGCTCAAATTCACGGGCTGGACCCTACCGAATGCTGCCGACAGTGGTCGGCAGCGGCGAGTAAGTTTGCGCTATGCCTCAGCCGCTCCCAACGCCGCGCGCCCCCGGCTACACCCGGTAGCGCGCCATGAACCCCGACGTGCGCACCCTGTGGATGGTCGTCTCGATGACCGCCCTGCTTTTCGGGTTGCTGCATGTCTGGGTGGGCGCCGGTAAGCGCAGACACGCCGCAGTCCAGCTCTGGGGCGCGGGCAACTTCGCGGGCGCCTTGGGCGCCGGGCTGTTGAGCGCGCGCGGCCAGGTGCCCGAGGTGCTGTCGGTGACGGTCGCCAACTTGCTCATCGTCATCTGCTGGTCGTTGATCTGGGGTGGCCTGTGCGCCTTCAACGAACAGCCCATCCGCGCCCGGGTAATGGCGGCCGGGCCCCTGACAGTGCTGGTCGCGTTCGAATTCATCCCGCCGTTCACCACCAGCATCCCGGCCGGCGTCTCCCTCACGGCGCTGGTTCTGGTCGGGTATTTCACGCTGAGCGTCGTGGACGGCATCAAGGCCCAGCGCGTCGAGCGCCTGGCCTCTCGGCGCATTCTGCTCGTCCTGTACGTGGTGGCGGCCGCTGCGACAGTTGGGCGTTCGGTCAGCCTCCATCTCGATGCGGGCGCCGTACAGTTCGCCACGACAACCGCGGTCGAGTCTGTTCCGATGCTGTTCTTCGCCTTTGCCGTCATGGCCATCAACCTGTGCCTCTCGCTGATGGGGTGGGAACGGCTCGAGGACCAATTGGCCGATGCGGCCATGCTCGACTCCCTCACCAGCACGCTCAACCGGGCCGGCTTCATGATCCAGGCTCAGCGGCTCGCCGAGGAATGCGTCGTGCGGCAGCTCCGGTGCTCGGTCATCGTGATGGACCTCGACGAATTCAAAGCCGTCAACGACGTCTTCGGGCATGAGGCCGGTGACCGCCTGCTGACCGAATTCGCCTGCGTGGCACGGTCGAACCTGCGCGGCGGCGACCTGCTGGCCCGGATCGGCGGCGAAGAATTCTGCGCCATGCTGCCGGGCGTCGACGAAAGCCAGGCGGCCGTCATCGCCGACCGGCTCCGGGTGGCGTTCGCCGCCGCCACTTTCAGCCACAACGACGTGGTCCTCGCCGGAACCGTGAGCATCGGGGTCTCCCAGCTCGGGCACAAGGCCGGCCTTCGCTCGGCCATCCGCCGCGCCGATGTCGCGATGTACGAGGCGAAGAACCGCGGCCGGGACCGCGTGATCCGCGCGTCGGTCGCGGGCGATCGCGACTGAACCTTCGGCTCAGTACGTCCCGCAGTTCGGCGACGTGGGCTCGCCGTTGAACCGTGCCGCGATCCACTGCATCGCCGGCTCGCCGTCGACCAGCATCGGCAGGGCGTGGTTGATCACCAGTTTGTTCAGGAACGGCGGTTCCTCGTTGGTGCGGAACTCGACGTCGGCGCCCTTGTCGCACCAGTCCCGGCCCAGCTGGTTCGCGGCCGTCCACGGCACCAGCGGGTCGTAGCGGTTGCTGTTGATCAGTACCGGAGCGTTGGGCTTGTACTTGCCGAGCTTCTGCATCTCGAACAGCGTCTTGAAGGGCTCTTCCTCGATCAACACATTGATGTCCTCGGTGAAGTACGGCTGCAGGTGCCGGAACATGAAGTCGACAATCGTCTGCCCGACGCATTGTCGCGACACGCTCTCCAGCATGTCCTTGCCCCGCTGGGTGAGCTTGGAGCGGATCAGGTCGGCGAATTCCGGGTAGGCGTAGATCTCGCCGTTGAGCGCGTACCCGACGACACCAACCAGGGCACTGCCGTCGGTGTACGGGAACAGTTCTTTGAGGTCGGCCACTGGCGCCCCGGCATATGTGCCGACGACATGCAGTTCCGGTGCATAGGACGACGCCAGCTCGGCAGCCGACGCCGCGGCGCCGCCGCCTTGCGAGTAACCCCAGAAGGCCACCGGCCCATCGGGATCCAGCGAGGTGCCGGGGAGTTTCTTGGCAGCCCTGGCCGCGTCGAGCACCGCGGCGGCCTCGGCGACGCGGTTGACGTACGTGTGCATCCCGGGAGTGCCGAGGCCCTCGTAATCGGTCATCACGATCGCGAAGCCCCGGGCCACCATCGTGGCGATGAACGCTTCTTCGTAGTTGACCATGATGTCCCAGCCACCCGAATAGTGGATGCCCTGATTGAACTGCCGCGACGGCGCGCACTGGTTGCCCTGCCCCTGGGTGCCGACCGCGTAACTGATCAGCGGCCGCGGCCCCTTGCCCGGCCAGTCGTTGTACGGCTCGAAGTAGGTGCCGGTGACCGCAACCGGATTTCCGCGGGCGTCGGTGCTGCGGTACATGATTCGCGTCCCGGTGGCCATGATCGCGCCCAGCTGCCCGGACGGTTCGAGCACCAGCCGCGACGGTTCCGTCCGGATCAGATCGCCGGGCCGGCCCGGGGGCAGTGGATCCGGTGGCAGATAGAACTCGGCGTACTGCGGCTCGTCGCCGTCAGCGTGGGCTGCGGGCAGCCCCACAAGTAGTGAACCGAAAAGTAGACATGCGGCCAGAACGCCCCCGATGCGATGCATAACGGGACAATAACAACGACACTCTCACAAATGAAATTCGCAATTCATAATCGCGAGAATTTTGTTCTTGACAGACGTCCAGTGGCGGGTCGCACAAACCTTACCGGGAAGCGATCCGCGCGGCCTGCGGGTCAGCCTGTGTCTGCCATGGCATATCGCAACGGATTCCGCGTGACATCACAACCTCCGGATGCCCACTAACCGCAGATTTGCCTTCCCACGCTGATTTACTGGCCATCGTTACTGCGACCCCGGAGATGAGCACTGATGGACGACGAGACGACGGCCGCCACAGACACAGTGGAGGGCCCGCCGGTGATCACCGCGCAGGGTCTCAGCCTCGTCGGTGAACACGGTCCGCTCTTCTCCGACGTCGACCTGGAACTGAAGCCCGGGTTCCACGCCATCCAGATGCCCGGCGGACCGGCTCAGCACACGCTGTTGCTCACCCTCGCCGGCCGGCTCAAGCCGACCAAGGGCACGGTCACCGTCAACGGAGCGACCGGACCGCGGGGCATCCGGCAGCACTGTGCCATCGCCGCGTTCGCGGACATCGACGAGCTCGAGGAAATGGTGACGGTCCAGACGGTGCTCACCGAGCAGCGCCGCTGGGTGTCACCGTTCCCGGCCTGGGTGCCGGTCCAGTCGGACACCCCGGAGATGACCGCGGTCTTCGGCGACATTCCGCTGTTGTCACCGAAGACCTTCATCATCGAGCTGTCCGATCTCGAGCTCTTTCTGCTGCGCATCACATTGGCCCTGATGTCCGATCGGCCGGTCCTGATGGTGGGCGACCTCGAACAGGTACGAGACAACGAACGCCGCGACCTCGCCGCGCAGCGGCTCGGCGCCCTCGCCGAACACCGCACCGTCGTCGTCGGGGTCACCAACCCGCTGGGCGACGACGCACCCGACCACGTTCTGCATGACCGCCGCATGCTGACCGGAAAGGCCTGACCATGCTTGCTGGACTCGCATTCGGCTCGGAGATCAAGCGTTTCGGCCGCAGCCGCATGACGCGCGCCGCGATCGTGGTGCTGATGCTGCTGCCGCTGGTGTACGGCGCGCTGTACCTGTGGGCGTTCTGGGATCCGTTCGGACAGGTCAACAAGATGCCGGTGGCACTGGTGAACGCCGACCGCGGCGCCGTCGTCGAGGGCGTCCACGTCAACGCGGGCGACGAGATCGCCAGGAGCCTGACGGCCGACCACAGCCTGGACTGGCACGTGGTGAGCGACCGGGAGGCGCGCGACGGCGTCGAGCACGGCAAGTTCTACTTCATGCTGGAGCTGCCGGAGAACTTCAGCGAGGCCATCGCTTCCCCGGTCACCGGCGATCCCAAAAGAGCCCAGCTGATCGCCGTCTACAACGACGCCAACAACTACATCTCCTCGACCATCGGCCGCACCGCGACCAGCCAGGTTCTCAACGCGGTGTCCACCCGCATCTCCGGTCAGGCGGTCAATCAGATTCTGTCCGTGGTGGTTTCCTCCGGCGCCGGCATCAAGCAGGCCGCCGACGGGGCGCAGAAACTGGCCGACGGCGCGGCGCAGGTAGATACCGGCGCAGGCAAGTTGGTCAGTGGTCTCGACGACGCCCGCACCGGCTCGGCGAAGCTGTCCTCCGGCGCCAAGCAGCTGTCCAGCGGCATCACCCAAGCCACCGACCCGCTGCTGAAGGTGACCACGGCCCTGTCACAGGTCGGCGGAAGCACCGAGCAGTTGCAACAGAGCGCGACGGCACTGGAGCAGGCTGCCGATCAGGCCGGCGCGCTCGCCACCGCGCAGGACACCGCGGCAGCGGCGATCGGTTCGGTGATCCAACAACTTTCGGTGAACCAGGACCCGGTGTCGGCCGGCGCGGTGAATACCCTGCGCGGCGTCCAGGACCAGCTGAACGGCCATCAGTTCACGCCACAGATCCGTCAGCAGCTCACCGACGGGCGCAACGCCGCGATCTCGATGACCGAGACCCTGCGCTCCCCCGGCAGCCCGCTGCGGACCGCGCTGGATCAGGTGGGCAGCAGCGGTCAGCAGCTCACCGACAAGCTGAACCAATTACGCAACGGGGCTCAGCAGCTGGCCACCGGAAATGCGCAATTGGCAAGCGGCATCGTCCAACTCGACGACGGGGCACGTCAGCTGAAGTCCGGTACCGTCCAGCTCAAGGACGGCAACCACGAACTGGCCACCAAGCTTGCCGACGGCGCCAAACAGGTGCCGACCTGGACCGAGCAGCAGAAGCAGGCCATCGCCGACACCATCGGCGGCCCGGTGAACCTGGAGTCCTCACACGAGAACGGTGCCCCGAACTTCGCCACCGGCATGGCCCCGTTCTTCCTGACGCTGGCGCTGTTCTTCGGCGCGCTCGTGCTGTGGATGGTGTTGCGGCCCTTGCAAAACCGCCCGATCGCCGCTGAGGTGCTGGCCATCAGGGTCGTGCTGGCGAGCTACCTACCGGCGGCATTCATCGCGCTGTTCCAGGCGATCATTCTGTACTGCGTCGTACGGTTCGCGCTCGGTATGCAGGTGTCGCACCCGGTGGCGATGCTGGGCTTCATGATGCTCATCTCGCTGGCCTTCGTGGCGGCGACGCAAGCCATCAATGCGCTCGTCGGACCGGCGGTCGGACGCGTGCTGATCATGGCGCTGCTGATGCTGCAGATGGTCAGCGCCGGCGGTATGTACCCCGTCGAGACGACGTCCAGACCGTTCCAGGTGCTGCACAGGTTCGACCCGATGACGTTCGGCGTCAACGGGCTTCGACAGCTGATCCTGGGTGGTATCGACAACCGGCTGTGGCAGGCCATCATCGTGCTGGTTGCCATCTGGCTTGGCTCCCTCGGCATTTCGAGCCTGTGCGCCCGGCGCAACCGAACCTGGAACCTCATCCGGTTGCTGCCCGCCATCAAGATGTAGGGCTCAGCGACGTTGCCGGTCGGGACTAGCCCCACCGACACTGCTCGCGGTGGCCAATCAGAGCAAGCAGACGCCGGCGACCAGGAGCGCGACGACCTTGACCAACTCCAGCCCCACGTAGACATAGTGACCGCGGGAGCGTGGCCCGACGCGTCCGGCCAGTACCTCGTCCGACCGGCGATGCAGCCTGGGACGCACGACCAGCAGCTGTACCGCCAGCGCCGCCACGGCCACGGAGGACGCGGCCGTGGCGGCCACCGAAGGCCGACTCACCAAGGCCGCCAGCACAATTCCCGCTGCGAACACCAGCTCGACGGTGTTGAGGGCGCGGAATACCAGGCGTCCGATGCCGAGCCCGATCTGCAGCGTGACCTGCGGTGCCCGGAATTTCAGTGGGGCCTCCAGGAAGGAGATGGCCAGCACCATCCCCAACCAGACGAACGTGATGGCGACCTGGATCGCTGTCGCGGTACTCATCAGCAGCGAAGCTAGACGGCCAGCGGGCTGAACGCTTCGAACCAGATGCGCTCACGCGGTACCCCGGCTTCTCCGAGCTGACGGACCGCCGCTGCCATGAACGACGTCGGACCGCAGATGTAGACGTTTGCCTCGGACGGGAAGTCGATGGCACTCAGGTCGATTCGGCCGCGCCGGTCCGGTTCGGTCAGCGGATAGCCGTCGGGCAGCCCGTCGTACCAGGTGTGCAGCGTGGCACCGGGAATGCGGTCGACCAGATCGGCAAGTTCGGCGCGGTGGGCGTGACTTGCGCGGGTGCGGTCGCAGTGCACCACGGTCACAGGGCGTCCCGGCTGCTCGGCCGCGATGAAGTAGAGCATGCCCAACACGGGGGTGATCCCGATGCCCGCCGAGATCAGCAGCAACGGCATATCCGCCGGACTGTCCAGGGCGATGTCGCCGAACGGGTGCGACACCTGAAGCACGTCACCTTCGAAGACGTACTCGTGCAGGTACGACGACACCGCGCCCTCGCGACGCACCGAGATGCGCCACCGGTCGTCGGCACCCGCGTGCGACAAGCTGTACTGACGAATCTGGCGAGCGCCGTCGGGCAGCCGTACGGCCACCGAAATGTACTGTCCCGGAACGAAATCAGGGAGTTTCCCGCCGTCGACGGCAGCCAGCCCGAAAGCCACCGTAAGCGGCGACTGCTGCACCCTGTCCATGACCTTGACCGGCATCCAGACATGCTCCGGACCCGTGCCGGCCGCCTCGTACAACTCCCGTTCCCGACCGATCAGCATGTCGGCCATCGACCAGTAGACCGCCGTCCACGCCTCGGCGACATCGGCGGTGACGACGTCCGCGCCGAGCACCTCGACGATCGCCGCGAACAGGTGCTCGTAGACCACCGGATACTGCTCGGGCGCCACACCGAGCGACGCGTGTTTGTGCGCGATCCGCTCGATGACGTCGACCCCGGGCGCGTCAGGGTCGACCAGCAGTGTGGCGTACATGGCGACCGATCCCGCCAGCGCCTTCTGCTGCGATCCGTTGGCCTGATTGCCGCGGTTGAACAGATCACGCTCCAACTCGGGATGCGCCGCGAACAACCGGCGGTAGAAAACCGGGGTGATCTCCCCGATCGCACCACCGACCACCGGCAATGTGGCGTGGACAACCTCGGCGTGAGCCGCCGACAAACGGGACGTAGACAACATGGCAGAACCTTTCACTGCGTCGTGAATGCGCTGGCGCGACGTGGCTCGAAAGTTCCCGATGCCCGTCCTCCACCTGTCAAGCAGGCTATTTAAATAAGTATGATCGATGCAAGTATTGCGCGCGGTGACCTACGCCACAACGCGGTACGCGGCCCTGCCGACCGACCGGACACCAGGTTTCGGATTTATCGACCACGACGATGTTTGACCGCGCCGTCAGGCGGCAATCAACTGGACATGTTGAGTAACAAAATCATTCCCTTGTTGGCGGCCGGAGCGTTCGCAACGGCCGGCGTGGCCGCCTCGTTCGTATCGGCCGAAATGATGCCGAACACCATCAGCAGCCATGCGGTGCTGACCAGCTACCCGCTGCAGCCTGCCGATGATTCGGGTGGCGGCCCCGGTGGCAGTGGTTGCGTCAACGGCCAGTGCGGTTCGGGCGGCGTCAACGGCGGTCCGGGGGGCGGCCCCGGCGGTTCCGGGTGCGTACCCACTCAGTACGGCACAGCATGCGGCTCGGGCGGCGCCAACGCCGGACCGGGCGGGCTGCCCGGCGGTAGCGGCTGCATCCCTGGAATCGGCTGCGGCGGCGGCCACGCCTAGGCGCCGTTCAGCCTCTCTCCGCAACCAACAGACGGTCGATGGCGCTGGTGCTCTCGGACGAAAGTCCTTGATGCACCAGCGCATCGAGAAACGCGGCTGCACCGTAACCCGTTACGCCAGAGCGTCGTCAGGTCTGCGCCACCTGCTCTCGGATATCGCGCAGCGTCCGATCCAGGATCCGCGAGACGTGCATCTGCGAGACGCCGATCGTATCGGCAATCTGACGTTGGGTCTTGGATGCGAAGAACCGCAGGTAGAGAATTCGTTGTTCGCGGGGCGGGAGCGCCGCCAGCGCCGGCTTCACGGACTCCCGCTCGGTGACCCGCTCGAACCCTTCGTCGAGGTCGCCGAGGAGGTCGGCGAGCGACTGGGGGTTGTCGTCATTGTCGACCACGGGCGTGTCGAGTGACTGGGGCTGATAGGCATTGGCCGCCAGCAGCCCTTCCGCGATCTGTTCCGGAGCAACACTCAACGCTTCGGCGAGTTCCCCGGTATTCGGCGACCGCCCCAACCGCTGCGTCAATTCTGTTGTCACGCCTTTCATTTGCTGGCGGATGTCGCGAATGCTCCTGGGCACATGGACTTTCCAGCCGTAGTCACGGAAGTGGCGCCGGAGCTCGCCCATGATGGTCGGGACCGCGAACGCGACAAATCCCGCGCCGTTGCCCGGATCGAAACGGTTGACCGCTTGGATCAGACCGACGCGGGCGACCTGGACCAGGTCATCGATGTTCTCTCCCCTGCCATCGAAATGGCGGGCCAGCCGGTCCGCCAACGGGCAGCACCGCAACACGATGTTGTCGCGCTGCCTAATGAACTCATCGGACGCTGCAGGAAGTGTGCGCAACTTCACCACCATGTCGGGGACATCCGCGTACTCATCTGAGTAACGGGCGCCTTCAGGCTTCTCCAGCAATGAGATTGACATGAACGTGCCTTCCCAGGCCCACAACATGCATCGGGAAAATCAACTCACCAGAGACTCCCGGTGATAGGGCATGCATGTTGTTTCCACCGATCAGGTGGACCGGCAATCTGCCGTCGCCGATCGCCACCTTCGGTGTCCATTCAGCCACGCCCTGATCTGGACCGCGGCCGCACACCGGAAAGGAAGCTTTCAGCTGCCGTCGCTTCGGTCTAAGCGACTGCGCCGTGGTGGCGCTGTCATCGACCATACCGCCGATCGGATCGGTGCACCACCGCTGTGCCCGCTACGACCAGCCATAACCGCCGGTCAGGCGCGAAGGAAGAAAGTGAGTGGTTGGAACAGGTTTCACCGATCACGGTCCAGGGTATGCACGCCACCTGCGACAGCAACAGTCGAAGTCACGGACAGGAAGCAAGTTATCGATGCCGGTGTGCATAACGTGCGGAACCGATTGCGATCAGTCGTTCACTGTCAACTGGAACGGCCGCAGTGCCAGCTTTGACTGCATCGAATGCATGGCCACGATGGTGGCCCCGATGTGTCGGCACTGTGGATGCCGAATCCTGGGCCACCCGTTGCGAATCGACGACCGCCAATACTGCTGCGACCACTGCGCCGTGGCCGGCCAGG
Source organism: Mycolicibacterium aubagnense (assembly GCF_010730955.1). Lineage (NCBI taxonomy): Bacteria > Bacillati > Actinomycetota > Actinomycetes > Mycobacteriales > Mycobacteriaceae > Mycobacterium > Mycolicibacterium aubagnense. The sequence goes on from NZ_AP022577.1 coordinate 783,968, forward strand.
CGGGCGCCAAACCCTCGGCAAGCAGCGAACGTTGGCAATTCGGACTGCGCTCCCTCGGGCCCGTGCCGAACGATTGATGCAGTGCTCCCGGTGATCACCGGTCCGTCAACAGCGGAAATTCCTCGGCTTCGACGCGCTGGGTGTGATCCTCCGTAGCCTGTCGCAGGTGGGTCAGCGCAGTCTCGAATTCTGCTGACCTCAGGTCCAGCTGCCGCTCGGTGCTATCCACCGCATGCAAGTCTGGATCAGCTCGGCACCACATCACCGCTGCCCTCCTCGGGCGGCCAGTGATGTCCCTGTGCCGCCGCGCCGGGGTCCGCGTAGTCACCGCGCGACAACGGCACCCACTGCTCACTGGCAGCGGCCTGTTCGGCCGGGAAATCTTCCAGATCGCCGAACGGCTGCGCGTCCCACATCGCGAAAGTCAGTGGCGTCCGGAGCCAGCTGTACAGCAGCAGATAGGTCGCCTCGAGCGAATCGAGATGCGTGCGCTCCCAGCCGTGGCTGCCGTCGAGCCCGAACCCCACGAGCGCCGCGCGGGTGGCCGCGCCGGCCTCGATGGCTGCCGCAACATCCGACCGGTAGTAGCGGAAAATGTCGCGGGCGTGGGTAATTCCCTTTTCCTGGGCCAGTTTGCACAATTTGCGGGTCAGGTAATAGTCGAATGGTCCGTGCATATCGGCCATCGGAATGGTGACGCCGTGCTCGAGGGACTGCTGGCCGGGGGCGCACACCGCGTTGTCCACGGACACCAGTTCCGCGACGTCCGGCGGCAGGCCGTGACTGGCGCCGTGGCCCACCTCCTCGGTGATGGTCACCATGAGCGTTGTCCGGTGCGGCAGCACGATGCTGCGCTCAGCGACGACCTTGGCCAGCGTCAGCGCGATGGCCACGCCGGCCTTGCCGTCGAGGTGCCGGGAGACGACGAAACCGTCTTGGGTGAGCTCCGGGCTGGCCACCAGCGCGACGAAATCGCCCACGTTCATGCCCAGCCGTTCGAGATCCGCGCGCGACTCCACATTCCGGTCCACGCGGACTTCGACGTCGTCCCAACTGGTCGGTTGGGTGTCGATCTCATCACCGAACGCGTGACCACTGGCCTTGAGCGGCATGACGGTTCCGGTGAAGAACTGGTCGTTGTCGTCGGGCAGGATCCGGACCCGGGCCCCGGTGGCAAACCGAGCCGAGAAGGTACCGACCGGCACGAGTGCCAGCCGGCCGTTGTCCTTGAGCTCGCGCACCATGCAGCCGATGGTGTCGGCGTGCACCACGATGGCCCGGTCGGTGGTCTGCGATCGCCCCGGCAGCTCGGCGATCAGCGCGCCACGGCGGGTCAGCGTGAACGGCACACCGAGCTTGGTCAGGGTCTGGCCGATCAGTTGCATCACGGCATCGGTGCGCCCTGACGGGCTTGGCGTCTGCAATAACGCCAGCAGCGTGTCGACCATCCAGCCACGGTCATCCGCCGACATGTGCACGTTTTCGGCATCGCCGGGCTCAGCCATCATCCCTCCAATTCACCGGCCCTTGTCCAACAACGACATTCGAACCTGGGCCACTCAGTGCTGCTCGATCGGATCGGGATGCCACGCCCACGGGGTGGCCGCGGTGCGCGGGAACAGCAGATCGACAAATGCCTGTGCGGTCGGACGCGGCTCGTGATTCGCCAGGCCCGGACGCTCGTTCGCCTCGATGAAGACGTACTCCTCACCGCGCACCGTCGGCACGATCAGATCGATTCCGGTCACCGGAATCTCGATGGCCTCCGCCACTTCCACGGCCACTTTCGCCAGCATGGGATTGAGCTCGTCGGTGACGTCGTGAATGGTGCCGCCGGTGTGCAGATTCGCGGTGTGGCGCACGATCAGTCGCTCATTGGCCGGCAGTACATCGTCCAGCTGCCAGCCTTCCTTGTGCACGGTGTCATCGGTGATGCTGTCCAACGGGATCACCGACTCACCGTGCGTCGCCACCGATCGACGCCGGCTCTGCGCTTCGATCAGCTGCCGGATGGTGTGGGTGCCGGTGCCGATCACCTCGGGTGGCCGGCGGATGGCCGCGGCGATCACCTTGCCGTCGATGACGACGATGCGCAGATCCTCACCCTCGCACCGCTCTTCGATGAGAACCTCGGGGCAGTGCTGCACGGCGAGTCCGATGGCGCGGTTCAGGTCGTCGGCTCCGGTGACCCCGACGGTGATGCCCGCCCCCTGTTCTCCACGGGCCGGTTTGACGACGGCTGTCCCCACTTTTTCCAGGAAACGGCAGTCCTCGTCGGTGAAAGTCGCCGTGCAGCCTTCCGGTATGCGGATACCTGCGTCGGCGACGACGGACCGGGCGACGCGCTTGTCGTCGCAGCGGCTCATCGCCACCGCGTTGGTCAGTTCGGACAGCGATTCGCGCGTGACGACGCTCGTACCGCCATGGGTGAGCCGAAGATAGCCGGCCTGTGCGTCGAGCACGTCCACCGCGATGCCCCGCAGGATCGCCTCGTCGGCGATGATGCGCGCGTACGGGTTCAGTTGTGCCAGCTGCTCTTCCGGTTTCACCGGGGCGAAAAGCGGTTCGTTGATGGCGTTCTTGCGTTTGATCCCGAGCACCGCGGGCACCCGCGTGAAGCCGATGCGCTCGTACAGCGCGATGGCGCCGTCGTTGTCGTGCAGCACCGACAGATCCATCTGGGCCCGGCCGCGCCGGATGAACTCGTCGATCAACGAGCGCACCAGCAGGCCACCGGTGCCGGGACGCGCCGCGGCCGGCTCGACTGCCAGGCACCACAAACTGGAGCCGTTCTCGGGATCACCGAACAATTGCGTGTGATCGATGCCCGTGACCGTACCGACGATCTGGCCGCTCTGATCGTCGATGGCAACCAGGTACACCACCTGCGGCGCGGACTGGCTGTTGGCCCACATCAGTTCGCTGTCCGCCGGCACCATGTGGCACCGCGAGTAGATGTGATTGATGGCGACGCAGTCCTCGAACGAATTCACCTGGCGCACTGATAATCCCGGCACGTCGGGCGGCTGGTACTGCATGGGCTTCGTCAGGTCGAGCCGGTAGGTGAAACTCGGGTCGATGAAGAACTCGTGGGGATGCAGCGCCACGAAGACGTGCGGCGCATCGAGATACATCCCGATGTCTCGGCGCCCACTACCTTCCGCGCGCAGGGCGACGCCGAATTCGGCAGGGTCGCCGAACGTCTGGCCGAAGACCAGCCGTCCCCACCCGAGATCCTGGACGACGCCCACCATGTCGCTGCCGGCGCTCCCGTTGTCCATGGTCATGACCGGGCCGCCCCGTCAACGTGCTGGGCGAGCCAGAGTTCCAGCAACCCGATCTGCCACAACGGATTCCCGCGCAGCGGGGTGAGACTGCCATTTGGATCGCGGAACATCTCGGTGACCACCTCCGGTGCGAACAGGCCGCGGTCGCGCGCGGGCCGGCTGTGCAGTGCGTCGCGGACCAGGTCCAGGTAGGGCCCGGCGAGATGCTTGAGCGCGGGCACGGGGAAGTAGCCCTTCGGCCGGTCGATGACCTCGGCCGGGATGACCTTGCGCGCAGCGTCTTTCAGCACGCCTTTGCCGCCCTGCGCGGTCTTGAATTCCGGCGGACAGGTCGCCGCCAACTCGACGAGTTCGTGGTCGAGGAAGGGCACCCGGCCTTCCAGTCCCCAGGCCATGGTCATGTTGTCGACCCGCTTGACCGGGTCGTCGACGAGCATGACGGTGGTGTCCAGCCGCAGCGCCCTATCGGTCGCAGTGGCCGCACCCGGATGGGTGAAATTCTGGAGGACGAACGCACCCGCGGAGTCGCGCTCGAGTTGCCACCGCGGCTGCAGCAGCCGGTTCACCGCGTCGTGGCTGCGGTCGAAGAATGCGCTCCGATAGCGCTGCAACGCGTCGGCCGGATCGTTGTCCACTGCGCCTGCCATCGGCGGATACCAGTGATAACCGGCGAAGATCTCGTCGGCCCCCTGCCCGGACTGCACGACCTTCACATGTTGGCTGACTTCCTGCGACAGCAGGTAGAACGCCACGCAGTCGTGGCTCATCATCGGCTCGCTCATGGCGTCGATGGCACCCGAGAGCGCGGGCAGCATGCGTGACGAGTCGACGCGAATCTGGTGGTGGTCGGTGTCGAACTGGCGGGCGATGACATCCGAGTACTTGAACTCGTCGCCTTCTTCCCCGCCGGCGGCTTCGAACCCGATGGAGAACGTGGCCAGGCCGTGCTGGCCGGCCTCGGCGAGCAAGCCGACGATCAAGCTGGAGTCAAGGCCACCGGAGAGCAGGCAGCCCACCGGCACGTCGGCGACCAGTCGGCGTTCGACCGCGGTGCGCAGTGCCGCCAGCACGGCGTCCCGCCAGTCGTTCTCGGTCCAGTCGGCCCGCTCTGGCGACCGCTCGAAAATCGGTTCCCAGTAGGTCTTTTCGGTGCGCTTGCCATCGCGTTCGATGCGCATGATGGTGCCCGGTGGCAGCTTCTGCACACCGCGCAGGATGGTGCGCGGGGCAGGCACGACCGAGTGAAAGCTCAGATAGTGTTGCAGGGCAACCGGATCGAGCTCGGTATCGACGCCACCCCCGGCGACGAGTGCCGGCAGTGACGACGCGAAACGCAGCGCTCCCTCGCCGGCCTCACACCAGTACAGCGGCTTGACGCCCAAGCGGTCGCGCGCCAGCAGCACGCGGCCGGTTTCTATCTCCGCGACGGCGAACGCGAACATTCCGTAGAGGTGCTCGACGACCCGCTCGCCCCACTCCTGGTACCCCTTCAGCACCACCTCGGTGTCACTGTGGGAGAAGAAGCGGTATCCCTTGCCCGAAAGTTCTTTGCGCAGTTGGGGATAGTTGTAGATGCAGCCGTTGAACACGACGGTGAGCCCGAGCTCCGGATCGTGCATGGGCTGGTGTCCGTGACTGGACAGATCGATGATGGCCAGACGCCGGTGGCCCAGCGCCACCCCGTCCCGCACCCACAAACCGCTACTGTCCGGGCCCCGCGATGCCAAACGGTCGGTCATGGCAGCCACTGCCGCCAGATCAGCACCACGGCGCCAGGCGATTTCGCCGGCAATGCCGCACATGGTGGAAGTCAGCTCCCTTGGTGGACGTCTCCGGCTCCACCGTACCCGATGTTCACCGTCGACGTAATGATCAATCAAATATGCACTGCTGCACGATGTTTGCTCGTATGGGTTTCAGCGATCCGATTGACGGACCGGGAAATACCCGAACCGGAAGCCCTGTTCCGGCCGCATCAGCTGCGATTCTTCGTTGATTTCCAATCGATTTCAGTGACCAAAGTCCGGTTAGTCGGCTACCGACCTTCGCGGTAGCCGACTAACCTCGTCAAAATGTCTGTGCCACTGCCCCTTTGGCGAGTGGATTACGAGATGGCGATGCTGTACTCAGTTGCGACAGCCGCGTCCCGCACCCCCTGCGAGCCCAGTCGCGGCACGGACAACGTGAAGCCGGCGGCCACCGAAGGTATCGCGTCTCGCGGGTCGACCCGCACCGGTTGAGTACCGACCATCACGGCCAGTGCCCCCAGCGCCATCGCCACTCCCGCACCGATCGCCGCCAAGCGTCGCATCCGCCGTATTGAGTTGTACGTCGAGTCCGTCAAGGACTTCTCCCCTCCTGGCTTCGCTCGATCAACCGAGGACAACAGGCTGGCTCCGCCCTCGGCTGTCAGGTACCCGGGTAGGCCGGAGGCTAAACCCCGGAACCGCAGACGGCCGCCGAATCGCAGGCACACTGGGCCGCTCGCCGCTGTCCTACGTGCAGTCGACCGGCGTGGGGCTGGCGGTTGCCGCGTTCTTCGGTTTGGCGTACCTCACCATCTGGTCACTCAACGGCTTGCGCCTCAGCGCGAATCCAGGAAGGTGATGACCGCCAGCACCCGGCGATGATCCTCACCGGTGTCGGGCAGATTCAGCTTGCTGAGGATGCTGCGGACGTGCTTCTCGACGGTACCTTCGGTCACCCAGAGCTGATGGCCGATGCCGGCGTTCGACCGGCCCTCGGCCATCAACGCCAGCACCTCGTGCTCACGCTCGGTCAGCACGGCCAGCGGGTCTTCACGGCGCTGCGCCGCGAACAGTTCCTGGACGAGCGCGGGGTCCACCACCGACGCGCCATTGATGATGCGGTGCAGCGTCTCCAGGAAGTCGGACACATCGACGACACGGCTCTTGAGCAGGTAACCGATGCGCCGACCCCCGCCGAGCAGCTCCATCGCATGCTCGACATCGACGTGCGCCGACAGCACCAGGATCGCGACATCCGGTAACTCGCCGCGGATCACCTTGGCCGCGTCCAGCCCCTCGGTCGTATGCGTCGGCGGCATCCGAATGTCCGTCAGCACCAGGTCAGGCACGGTCTCCCTGACCAAGGTGAGCAACTCGCCGCTGTCACTCGCCTGTCCGACCACGGTGAAACCCGCTCCGGTCAGCAGGCTTGCCACGCCTTCCCGGAGCAGCACGTCGTCGTCCGCGACGACGACGCGCGCCCCCTCCTTCGCGCCTACTGCGTCCACGTATGTCCTGTTCATCTCGACCCGGTGGCGGCCGCGCGCGTCAGACGCCGGACGTGCCGCTCAGTGCGTACATCTTGCCTCGCCGTCGGCCGGCGTCGCTCGCGGTCCTGTGAATCGGCCCCCGACCCGCTGACAGGGGGCTCGAATAGCAGCTAGCCCTACCGCCGAATTGGGCGCTGGCAGTGACGACGGCGACGACATTCCGGAGCAATGTGAATACCAGCCGGACACGGCCAATCACCGTCAACAGAACACCGAAAGCTGGTAGAGGACAATGCATATCACTCGCACCCGGATCATCCCGCTGGCCGCGACGGCAGCCGCCGCACTGGCCATCGTCGCCGCACCGACCGCGGCGGCCGCCACCCTGCCCACGGGAGCCACCGTCACCCAGAGCAACGGCAACGCCCAGATCGTGGCGACCCCGGGTCCGGCCGCCCAGCAGGCCGGCCAACTGCAGCAGCCCTTCGGCGGCGACTACGGATTCCTGCTGTTCCGCAACCACTGACCTGACCCTTAACGCCCCACCGAGCCGGAAGCGAGCACCGATCATGAAGAACACCCTGAAGCGCGTCACCGTGTGGTTGTCCATCGCCGCGGTCGGCGGGGCACTTGTGGCCGCGCCGGTCGCTGCCGCAGACACCAACCCGACCGTCCCCAACGGCACCGATTCCTACAGCCAGTACCAGAACGGCGAACACAACTCGAACGCGCCGGCAGGCCACGTCGACCAGTCGTTCTGATACTCCGGTCCACTCACCGCCGATACCGTCCTGGCCGCGACTAGGGTCGTTGACTGAACACGGGACCAGGCGGGAGGCGGCGGATGAATCCGGCACGATGGAACCCCGCCGTCTCCACGCCACCGTGGTACGTCGGGCTGTTGGTCGCCGCGGGGCTGATCACCGCCGAGGTCGCCGTGGTCCGGCTGCTGCGCGATCCCCCGCCGCACGGCACCTATGCCATCGTCTTCATGTTCGGCGTGCTGATCATGAGCGCCGGCTGGGGTCTGGGCCTGTCCCTGCTGACCACTGTCGCGAGCGCTTTGGCCTATCTGCAGGTGCATCTGGACGGCGGCCCCCTGCTGCCCCTCAAACCGATCGATGTGCTGACACTGTCGGTTTTTCTCCCCATCGCCGGCCTGGCGAATGTCCTTGGCTGGCAACTGCGTACCCGCGCCCGCGACGCGCATCGGAACTGGCAGGTCGCGACCGGAGCCACCGAACGAGTGCGGGAACTCGCCGAGCAGCAGGGGGCGCTGCGGCGCATTGCCACCCTGATCGCGGAAGGCAGATCACCGGCCGACGTACTGTCGAGCGTGGCCGACGAGGTCGCCGCGGTGCTGCACGTCCGCAACGCCGGGCTCGTCCGCTACGAGCCGGGCGGCACCGCGACTCTTGTTGCCGTGCATGACGAGCCGGGGCTCGGGGCCGTGCCCGTCGGGACCACGTTCCCCCTCGACGGTGACGACGTCATCGCGATGGTCCGGACAACGGGGCGCCCGGCGCGCATGGACACGCACGAAGACGCCGGGGGTTCGACGGCGGCGCTTGTCCGCGATCTCGGCCTGCAAGCATGCGTCGGCGTACCCGTCACGGTCGACGGACAGCTCTGGGGCGCAATGATTGTCGGCACATCCGGTTCGGACGCCCTGCCGGCCGACACCGAAGAATACGTGTCGGATTTCGCCGAACTCATCGCCACGGCCATCGCGAACGCCCACGCGCGCGCCGAGCTGGTGGCGTCGCGCGCCCGTATCGTGACCGCCTCGGACAATGCCCGCCGCGGCATCGAACGCGATCTGCACGACGGCGCGCAGCAGCGGCTGGTCACCCTGGCCCTGCAGGTCCGCACCCTGCAGATGGCGATCCCGGAGGATCCCGCGGAACTCCGGTCCAGGATCGCCGGGATCGGCGACGGCCTGCGCACCGCCAGCGACGAGCTGCGCGAGCTGGCGCACGGGGTGCATCCCGCGATCCTGTCCCGCGGCGGGCTGCGTCCCGCGCTGCGCGACCTCGGCCGTCGGGCGCCGCTGCCGGTCGAAGTCCACGTCGACGTCCCGGTGCGACTGCCGCAAGCTGTCGAGATCGCCGCGTACTACACCGTCGCCGAAGCCCTCACCAATGCCGCCAAGCACGCCCGGGCTTCCGTGGTCACCGTGAACGTCGACACCGACGCCACGTCCTTGCGCATCTCGGTTGCCGACGACGGCGTCGGTGGCGCCGCTCTCGACGCCGGTAGTGGGCTGGTGGGCCTCGAGGACCGCGTGGCCGCACTCGGCGGCAAGCTGCACCTGTCGAGCGCCGCGGGCGTCGGTACGACACTGCTCGCCGAGATGCCGCTGGACGAGGCAGTCGCCGCCGGCACAGATACCCGCTAGCAGGAATGCCTGGCCGGGATCATTCGGCGACAATGCAATACATGACGAACCGCCGATCTCTGCGCTGCGTCATCGTCGACGACAATGCCGACTACCTGGCCGCGGCGACAGCGCTCCTGCAGCAGGACGGCATCGAGGTCATCGGTACGGCGCAGTCGGTGTCGGACGCGATGCACACCGTCGAAAGCCTCCAACCAGACGTCGCGCTGGTGGATGTGCACCTCGGCGAGGAATGCGGGTTCGACCTCATTGAGCAGTTGCACACCCGCGCCGACACCGCCGGCGTGACGGCGATCCTCACCTCGACCCTCACCGAACTGCCTGTCGCCGATCTCTCCGCCACCGGCACGCCACCGAGGTTCCTGCCGAAACTCGATCTCTCGGGTGACGCCATCCGCGCGCTCATCGTCTGACCACACCGCAACACCTCACACACCCGAAACGGCCCGGCAACGGCTCAGTGCGGAGCAACCGGGCACCGCGGCTGCGAGGTATCGGCTGCCTCAGCAACCTGGTGCCGCGCGCGGACGGTGATGCGGGCGCCGCGGTCTGGAATCAGCGTGACGTGCTTGAGCCGCTGCCTCTCGCCCGCCGCGGCCGTGGTCTGCAGCTCAGTTCGGCGCAACACCTCCCGCAATACCACCCGCATTTCGACGAGCGCGAACGTCGCGCCCAGACAGCGGCGGTTCCCGCCGCCGAACGGTAGCCACGTGGTCGGTCCGGGGATGGTGCCGACCATCCGGTCCGGGTCGAAACGCTCCGGGTTGACGTACTGGTCGGCGCTGGCATGGACCAGGCCGACGCCCGGCGCGACCATCACGCCCGTGGGCAACCGGTATCCACCGATCTCCACGGGCTCGGTCAGCACCCGGCCGACGTCGTAGACCACTGGCCGGACCCGCAGAATCTCCCGAACGATCGCATCGAGATACCCGTCGCCGGCCGGATCCCCGGCAGCACTCGCGTGGGCAGCCGCCACCGCCTTGTCCAGGACGTCGGGGTGCCGCGTCAGTCGTTCCAGTGTCCAGGACAGGGCGGTTGCGGTGGTGTCGTGACCGGCGGCCAGCAGCGTCATCAATTGGTCGCGCAGTTCGCGATCGGTGATGTGCCGGCCGTCCTCGTCGGCTGCCCGGATCAGCATTGCCAGGACGTCGGTGCGCTGAGCCAGCATCGGGTCGGCCCGCCGCTCGGCGATTTCGGCGTAGATCAGCTTGTCGGCTTGGGCCAGCCGCTTCCGCACGAGGGTCCACGGCCACACGCGGTACAGCTCGGGCCGCGCGATCGACAGTGCGGCAAACCAGTTCACATCCAGGAGCTTCGGCATCGCCGTACGCAACGCGGCCAGGCGGTCCGGATCGGTCGCGCCGATCACGGTTTGCAGGATCACTTCGAGCGTGAGTGCCGACATGTGCGGCGCCACCGCGAATTCTGTTCGGAGAGGCCAGTTCTCGATGGACTCCGCAGCGATGGCGGCCATGGCTGCCGTCTGCCGGTCGACGGCGCCGCGGGTGAACGGTGGGAGCATCAACCGCCGCCGGTCCGCGTGCACCTCGTCGTCCACGACGAGCACCGAATGCTCGCCCACCAGCCCGATCAGCATCGAATTCGCCTCGCCCGCATGGAAAATAGCCGGGTCGCCGGCAAAGACCTGTTTGATGTGGTCAGGATCGGTGACATAGACGACGGTGCCCATGGCGGCGATCCGCAAGGTGAACATCGTGCCGTATCGCCGTTCGCATCTGGAGACAAAACCGGGCCAGTCCCGCAGCAGGAACGCGGCCTGAGCTGCCGCCGGCAGCCGCGGCCCCGGAGGCAGATCCGTTCCTCGATGACGCATGGTTGCTCACCCCCATCGGTAAACCGACTCTACCCATTTGCCGCATGGCATGGGGGCGGACGCTGACCTATCATCAGCATCTGCGGCAAACTACCGAGGCGGCGACAAGGTGGAACAGAAGCGGCACTGCGTGGCCATCGGCCGCGGCGAGGGTCTGGTCGCCCGATACGGCGACGTGCTGGTGTACATCGCCGATGCTGCCAGAGCCCGGCCACTCCTGCAGGTACTCACCTCGACCGCCCAGCCGTCGGCACTGCCCCAAGCACTTGCCGCGCTCGCCGGTGGACCGGAGTCGGACACCGTGCCGCACTTCGGGGCGCTGGTGCCTACCGGCGACGCGTTACACCTGATGGTGCGGGGCGACGTGATCGCCGATATCGAGGCCGGAGGCGGTCACCGCCGAGTCAGCGGCGGCGACCGGCCGGTGGTCGACGAGACGGTCGCCCCGTGGTTCGACCGGATCACGATCTGCACCGCCACAACAACATTCGTGCCGTGCAGCGATACCGACCTCGTCGCCGGTGTGGTGCCCGGCGCCGGCTTCGTGCTGCAGTCACGCGTGGCCCGGGTTGCCGCGGCGCAGGCACCGGCACAAGTCGCCGCGACGACGCGGGGCCGTCCGCCCACAGGGTCACTTGTCGCCGACGACGGTGCTGTGTATCCCTTGGACCGCCCGTACATCATCGGCCGTAATCCGCTGCTCGACCCCGCCGTGAGCAACGCGTCGGCGTCACCTATCAGCTTGCCCGACGATCCGCAGGTGTCCCGGGTCCATACCTATGTGACGGTCAACGGCGGCATGGTGATGGTGCGCGACGCACGCACGGTCGGCGGCACCTTCATCGCGGCACCCGGAGACCAGGTCTGGACGCAGGTCGGCGACCAGCCCGTCGAGCTCAAACCGGGCTGTTACCTGCGCATCGGCCAGAAGATTCTCACCTACGACATGTCCGCGGGGAGTCAGTAGGCCAGCCGGTCGGGGTCGGCCAGGATGCCCCAGTTGCCCATCCGCAGTGCCGCCAGCGCCGCCGGTCCGACGGGTCGCTGCTCACGTACCGCTTTCTGCGCGGCCGCAAGGTCGGCCGGGTGGTGGCCGAGTATCGTGGCGCCGACCGCACGACCCTGGGACACCACGAGCCTGCGGTAGGACGGCACGGCGGGCCGATCGATCACCACCACCTGGTCGCCCGGCGCCGGATCGACCGGACCGATCGAAAAGAGCTCCAAGTCAACACCTTTGAGGATGGTGGGCGGGGTTTCGACGGGGACGGTCCGGTCCCCGCCCAGTGCGTTCACTGCGGCCGCCTCGGCTTGTTCCGTCGCGACGGGCCACAGACCCAGTACCCGGCCACCGTGCTCGGCGACGTCACCGGCGGCGTAGACGCCGGGCACGCGGGTCTGCATCCGGTCGTCGATCAGCACCCCTTTGCCCACGGGAATGCCTGCGTCCCTGGCCAATTCGATGTTGGGCCGAATGCCGGTGGCAGCCAGGAACACCTCGCACGACAAGATTCGGCCGTCCTTGAACCGCACGCCGCTCACGGCGGGATCGCCGCGGACTTCTGCCGTTTCAGCCTTGTGCGCAATGGTGATCCCCGCGCGAGCGAAGTGCTCGGCGACCAGCTGCGAACAGCGCGTGTCGATCTGCTTGCTCAGCAGCCGGGTGCCGCGTTCCAGGACGGTCACGCGCAGCCCGAGTTGATGCAGGCAGTAGGCCGCCTCCAGCCCCAGCAGGCCACCACCGGCGACCACCGCGTGCCGGGCCCGGCGCTCCTGCACGTACGCACGAATCCGCATCGCGTCGGCCGCCGTCCGCAGTACGACACTTCCGGGCCGGTTCAGCCCGGGAGTGTCGGGCACGGCGGCGCTGGACCCCATCGCCAGGATCAACCGGTCGTAGGGCAGAGCCTCTCCGGTGCCCAAACGCACCACCTGCGAACGCAAATGGATGCTGGTGGCCCACGTGTTCAGCCACGCCGTGACACCGTGCTCGTCGTACCACTGCTCCGGCAGCAGGTACAGCCCTTGCATCGCGGACCGGCCGTATACCAGTCGGGAGATGCCCATTCGGTTGTACAGGCCGTGCGGTTCGGCACCCACCACGTGGATTTCGCAGTCAGGGTGCCCGCGACGCAGGAAGTCCGCGGCCGTCACACCCGCGATGCCGTTGCCGATCACCACGACGCTGACGATCGAGCGGTCGTAACGGACTGGTCTGCTCGCCGTGGTGTCGGCACGTTCGGGAGTCAGCGAAACCGTGACGTCCCCACCCTGGATCCGGGCGCAGCAGGCCATGCGGCTGGACTTGCCGAGCCCCAGTCGGTTGAGGGTCTTGAGCTCGTCGGCCTCGGCCGGCGACAGGCAACCCATCCCGTCCACGATCGATACCGGGTCCGCACCGCACACACCCATCCGGCAGCCGGCCTCGATCGCCTGCCCGCTGCTTTCCGCGACGTCGAGCAGGCTCATCCCGATGTCGGCCCCGACGGGCTCCGACCCCGATTCGAAACGCACTCGCACAGCACTGCTTTCGGCACCGGCGCCATCCGCGCCGGCCGGCATCGTCGGCGTATTCAACAGGACCGGTGCTGACCTGGCGCCGGTGAGGTAGGCGAACTGCAATTCACTGACCCGGGTGCGAGCCAACCACCACAGCGTCAGCACCGCGATCACCACGGTGATGGGCCACCGTAACCAGGGCGCGTCGACGCCGGTGATCTGCCGGAGGGAATCGGTGAGGACGGGACCGGAGAACCAGTAGTAGGCGTTGATCGCCACCGCCGCGAAACCCGCCGTCAGCATCGCCTGGCTCAACGGCGTGACCGCCTGCAGCACGTAGCAGAGGCCGACACTCACCAGCACGAAAAGCGCAAGCACACCATACTTTTCAGTCACCGTCCCGCCCTGCTGGGCATGCACGGTGAAGAAGCCGATGATGAATCCCGGTAACGCCGCCGCGAACAGCACACGGGGCGCACTCCACCGGGGTTCGGGATCCGCCATGTCGGCCTGCCACGCCGCCCGAGGCTTGAAGTCGTAACAGTTCTTCGCACAACCCAGGCAGGACTCGCAGTGACTGTTCGGTGAGGTGACGTACGGCGTCTGGCCGTAGGTGCGCTGTAGCGGCAGCAGCGGGCAGATGCTGGAGCACCAGCCGCTCTTGCCTTTGAGCAGGAACCCACCGGCGAACGCCGAAGCGATGATCACCGCCAGGACCACGCCCATTGCGGGGCCGTTGCGATCGAGGCCGGCAAGCCGTGCCCCAGCGATGCCGAAGAAGAGGGCCGCGGCGATCAGGAACCCGTTGCGCGTCCACCACCCGGGCGCCGTGGCGGCCCGGCTGAACCCGGCCACCCGTGGGAGTTGATTCGACGCCGAAAGCGGGCAGATGTTGCGCCACACGCCCGGCGCGATGAAGAACAGCGCCGGCCACAGGGGCACGATGACGCGGAAGAACACGAACAGTCCCGCGGCCGGCCGCACGAACATCGTCACCACCACCGCGACATAGGCCAGCACACTGCCGACCCGGACTGCCCGCCATACGCGACGCGAAATCCTATGCGGGAGTTCGGTATATGGCGGGAACAGGTCCTTTGTGCCGGTGGGATCGATACCTAGCGCCCGCTCGACCAGTCCAACCCTTGTTGCGCCCGTCTCGGCGGCCGCCGGGACCGGAACCTCGGCGAGCTTCACCACCCGCATGGTCCGCGTGGGGTCGTGGCCGGCGGCGGCGACCGGCGGTTGATCCGCGGACACCGGTTTCGGGGCGTGCAGCACGATGATCTCGGTGCGGCCCAACCGGATCACGTCGCCTGTCGAGAGCGTGCCCCGTCCGGACAGCGCCACGCCGTTGACGGTGCTGCCGTTGCTGCTGCCGAGGTCGACCACCGACAGCGCCGTCGGGCTCGGCACCAGCCGCAGATGACGCCGGGACACCTCGCTGTCGGCGAGGTTGATACCGTCGCACTCCCGCCCGAACAGCAACGGCCTGCTGAGCGTCAATCGGCGTGCCGGCCTGCCCCATTCACGGACCTCGATCACCGGCGGCTCAGCCATGGTCAGCTCCCCGAGAAGTCGTCACCACGCGGCGCCCGGATGATCTGGGCGAATTAGCTGGCTCAGCTTAAATCGGGCGGGGCCGATCCGCCTCCCGATCCGTACTACCTGACAATTTGCCGCTAATCTCCTGTGCGAACGAACTTGTCGGTGAAGTCACCGCCCGGGCACTCCCCGCCGGTCGAGGTGTTGGTGCCTCGCCCCTCCAGCGACGGGATCGGATCGACCAGCTGTGTCGGTAGCGGATATTCAGCGGAAATCTTGATGTGTGTAGTCCCGCCCTTGGCACACGCGACAGTGCCTTCATCGGCCCGCGTCCATTTGCCATTGGCAAAGACCAGCGTCACCACGCCATCGGGTGCATGGAGCGCGCTGATGCACCGATCACCCGTCCGCAGGCACTGCGTGCGCACCTGAAGGTCGGGCGATCCGGGCGGGAAGCCGCCGTTCGTGTAGGTGATGTTCTCGTGATACCGCCCGTGCAGCGTCGACGCCGTCGAGCTGACCCGCGGCGGCAGAGTGGCAGGGTCAGGCACCCTGCTGGGTTCACCGTCGCCCGTGCGGGTGAACGTCACCGTCCGCTTGACGCTGCTGCACCCGTTGGCGGTGACCCGGGTCGTTTCCCCGGCCAGGGTGCCGTCGGGTTTCGGTGTGAGGGTGAATACCACCCACGCCTCGGTGGGCGCCACATTCCCGCTCATCGCGTCGCTGCACTGCACCGAACCCGTTGCCACGGCGACCCAGTCGCCGGCGACCTGGTCGAACGTCAGATTCGACACCAGCACGACGCCGCTCTTGCCGGTATACGAAGCGTTGGCGATGCACCCGTTGGACCCGCATGACGACCGCACGTCCCAATCACCCGTCATCGCCGGCCCGCCGGGTATCGCCACGCCTTCCAGATCAGTGGCCGGTCCGTACTCGGCGCGGTATCTGCCGCTGAAACCGGTACCTGCCGCGGAGGCCGTCGGGCTGGGCGCAACCGGCTTTGCGGCTGGATGATCGTTCCGCCCGAGCAGCTTCACTCCGGCGAACACCCCGCCCGCGACGACCAGCAGGGCGACCACCGCCAGCACCGCGATCAGCACGCCCGATCGTGAGGAACGATCAGCCGGCGGATTGAACTGCGTTGGCGGGTTGAACTGGGTCGGCGGGTTCAGCGGGGGTGCGGCGGGTGCAGCCAGGGTCGGCTGACCGCGGAACTCATTGCGTGCGAAGGGCACCGGCCGGGTGGCCTGCTGTTGGAGGGCCTCCGCGAATTCGCTGCAACTGGCGAAGCGGCCGGCGGGTGTCTTTGACATCGCCCGGGCCAGCACCGGGTCCAGGTCGCGGAGTTCGGGGCGCTGCTCCCCCAGCGATGGCGCGGGCGCGGTGACGTGTTTGGTGATGACGATCGCCGGGTTACTGTCAGCGTACGGCGGATTCCCCGTCAACAGCTGGAATGCGGTGCACGCCAGCGCATATTGGTCAGTGCGGCCGTCCATCCCCTCACCCCGGAGCTGCTCCGGCGCGGCGTACGCCACCGTCCCCACCGCCATGTTCGTCGCGGTCAGACCGGACGCGTCGTTCATCGGCCGGGCGATGCCGAAGTCGGCAAGATAGATGCGTGACGTCTCGGCATCCAACAAGATGTTGGCCGGCTTCACATCTCGGTGCAGCAGCCCGCGCCGGTGTGCGTGGTCCAGTGCCGAGGCGACGGCGGTGATGATCGGCAGCGCGACTTCCGGCGGCATGCCCGATGGGTAGTGGTCACGCAGCAGCCGGGCGGCGTCGGTCCCGGCCACGTAGTCCATCGAAATCCAGAGCTGGCCGTCGCACTCACCGCGGTCATGGACACCCAGGATGTTCGGGTGCGACAAGGTGGACACCACGTCTGCCTCCCGCATGAACCGTGGGCCGTACTCCGGATCCGACGTCAGCTCGGCAGACAAGACCTTCACGGCATCCAGTCGCGGCAGCCTCGGATGCGACGCCAGGTACACGCTGCCCATGCCGCCCGCGCCCAATTTCCGCCGGATCGTGTAACCGGCGAAAACCTGACCCTCGGTGAGCAGCACGGGCAAATCGTAGGCCCGCGGACGTGCTTACGCTGGCAACGTCGACAAATCCGCCCAGCGGACCCGTTCGGTTCGCTGACGGCTGCCGGCTCGATACAGTCCGACGATGCACGACCCGACCCTGAACGACGCTGCGCTGAACCGTCTGGCCGCCGCACTACCGGATGGCGCGCTGATCACCGACCCCGACATCATCGAGCGCTACCGCCGGGATTCGGCGGCCGACCCGAAAGCCGGCACTCCGCTCGCCGTGGTGCGGCCCGCCGGTACCGCCGACGTTCAGCAGGTGCTGCGGTGGGCATCCGAGCACCGCATCGCCGTGGTGCCACGCGGCGCCGGATCAGGTCTGTCCGGCGGCGCCGACGCCATCGACGGATCAGTGGTACTGAGCACCGAACGGATGCGCGACATCCGGATCGATCCGGCCACCCGGACCGCGGTGGTGCAGCCGGGCCTGACCAACACCGAAGTCAAACGTGCGGCCGCAGAACACGGCCTGTGGTATCCGCCGGATCCGTCGTCCATCGACATTTCCTCGATCGGCGGCAATGCCGCGACCAACGCGGGCGGCCTGTGTTGCGTGAAGTACGGCGTCACCGGTGATTACGTGCTCGGGATGGAAGTCGTGCTGGCCGACGGCACCGCGCTGCGGCTCGGCGGCCCGCTGCTGAAAGATGTTGCGGGACTGTCATTGACGAAGCTGTTCATCGGATCCGAAGGCATTCTGGGGGTGATCACCGAGCTCACGCTGCGCTTGATCCCCACCCAGCCGCCGGCCTCGACGGTCGTGGCCCAGTTCAACTCCGTCGAGGACGCCGCGAACGCCGTCGTGGCCATCACGGGCGAAATCCGGCCCGCGATGCTGGAATTCATGGACCACGCGAGCATCAACGCCGTCGAGGACGCCATGCGCATGGGGCTGGACCGGTCCGCCCGAGCCATGCTGTTGATGCAGTCCGACGCGCCGGGCGCGGCGGCCGAGGAAGTGGCGACCATGATCGCCAACTGCGAGAAATGCGGCGCCACAGAAGTTTTCGCCACCGACGACCCGGCCGAGGGCGCCGCGTTCACCGCAGCGCGCCGCGGCATGTTCGGCGCGGTCGAGAAGCTCGGCAGCCTCCTGCTGGAGGACGTGGGCGTCCCGATACCGCAACTGCCCGCGATGGTCACCGGGGTCGAGGACATCGCCGACACCTGCGATGTGCAGATCTACATGGTGGCGCACGCCGGGGACGGCAACACCCATCCGATCATCGTGTACGACCCCACCGATCCCGATGCCACCGACCGCGCAGAGCGGGCGTTCGCCCACATCATGGAGCTGGCCATCGGGTTGGGTGGCACCATCACCGGCGAACACGGCGTCGGACGGCTGAAGCGGGACTGGTTGCCCGATCAGCTGGGCGACGACGTCATGGCCTTGACCCGGCGCATCAAAGACGCGCTGGATCCGCAGGGCATCCTCAATCCCGGTGTGGTGCTGCGGTAGTCACCTCGACGTGCGCCCGGACCCGTCCGGCCTCGTCGCCGTCCCACATCCTGAGGGCGAAAAGTCGATCTCACGTGCGCGACGCCTGCAGGTAACCAACGGTCCGTACAGTCGCTGTCATGTCCGAAGAACCCACGAGCCTCGCCGAGCAGACCTTCATGGATCTGCTCACCGCGGCCATCACGCGGGGACACCGGCCGCCACCCACCACTGATCTGGGCCCGACCTGCTGGATTGCGATCGACGCGCTGGCCCGGGAGCACCCTGATGCCACCCCGGAGCGCGTGGTCGCCGCGTTCGACGCCTTCGCGATCGAGCATCAGGACGCCGACCAGACCGAGGTCGATCCCGTGACCGCTCGAGTGGCCGAATACGCCGCCATCGACGCCCTGGTGGCGCAATTGACCATCACTTACCCGAACATCGACCCCCACACCGTGACCGCTGTCGTGCGCCGCATTCATGCTGATTTCCACGACCACGCGGTGCGGGACTTCATCCCGCTGTTCGTCGAGCAGGCGGCCCATCGGAAGTTCGCCTAGGCCGGTTCCTCCGCGACGAAGCGGCGTACCAGCACCGTTGGTCGTCGGATTATCGGGGTCCGGAACTTGTCGGTGGTCTCTGCTTTGATGGTGTTATGTCCAGCACCGCAACACCTTTGGCCACCGGGTTGAGCCCGTGTGAGCGGCTGGAGGCGTTTGTCGACGAGATCGGTGAGCTGACCGGTCAGCGCAACGCGATCGACGGTCGCCTGGTGGAGATCGTGGCCGAGATCGCCCGCGACGGACTGTGGGGCGCCACCGGCGCAAAGTCCCTGTCGTCGCTGGTGGCATGGAAGACCGGGGTGACGCCACGTAACGCGGAAGTCATGGTGGCGGTCGCGCACCGGCTGCCGGAGTTCCCACGGTGCGTTGAGGGGATGCGGGAGGGCCGGTTGTCATTGGACCAGGTCGGGGTCATCGCCGAACACGCCGCCGAGGGTTCTGACGCGCACTACGCGCAGTTCGCGGAATCTGCCACGGTCACCCAACTGCGCACGGCAGTCAAACTGGAACCGCGACCCGATCCCGAACCAACATCTGAACCCGAGCGGTCGATCACCAAAACCACGCACGACGACGGATCGACGACCTACAGAATCCGGTTACCCAAGCTGGAAGCCGCGAAGGTCGACGCCGCCCTGGCATCGCACCATGACGCGTTGATTGCGGACTGGAAACGCGACCACGACACCGACAGCACCGGTGACGGTGCGGGCGAACAGGCCTGCGAGCAGGTGCCGCCGTTCCCGAACCGGGTGGATGCGTTCATGAGCCTGGTCGACGCCGGCTGGGACACTGACGCGGAACGCCGTCCGCACGGGCAGCACACCACCGTCGTGGTGCACCTGGACGCCGAGACACACAGCGCCGCGCTGCATCTGGGGCCGCTGCTCACCGACGACGAACGTCGTTTCCTACTCTGCGACGCCACCTGCGAAGTGTGGCTGGAACGCCACGGCCAACCCCTCGGCGCCGGACGGACCACCCGCACCATCAGCCGCCGCCTGCGCCGGGCGTTGGAGCACCGGGACCGCTGCTGCGCCGTCCCCGGCTGCGGGGCCACCCGCGGCCTGCACGCGCACCACATCCGGCACTGGGAAGACGGCGGCCCCACCGAACTGCACAATCTTGTGCTGCTGTGCCCGTATCACCACCGCCTGCACCACAAAGGCGGCATCACCATCACCGGACCCGCCGACCGGCTCGTCGTCACCGACACCGCCGGGAACCAGCTGCACGAAGGATCACTGGCCCGACCACCCACCACACCACCACCGGATGTCCCACCATACCCCGGCCCCACCGGCGAGCGCGCCCAATGGTGGTGGTATCAACCCTTCCAACCGCCACCAATACCAATGACCAACTAAGTCGATACCCCGCGATGCCGCAGGGCCGGATAACGTTCGTGGCCAAGCAAATTCGCGCCCCGTTCGGGTCCGTCGATGTGAAGGTTGACCCTGCCGGGCCGGGGACAACGTCGCCCCGCGAACGAAACGTCCAAGCAGGCGAGCGCCATGGACACAATCTGGCAAGGTAATCACCGTGTCCACTCACCTGACCGACGAAGAGGTCATGCTCGTCGCGACCGTCCGCGCGTTCATCGACCGTGACGTCAAGCCCACGGTGCGCGACGTCGAACATGCCAACGCCTACCCCGAGGCATGGATCGAGCAGATGAAGCAGATCGGCATCTACGGGCTGGCCATCCCCGAGGCATACGGCGGCTCTCCGGTATCGACGTCGTGCTATGTCGAAGTGACGCAAGAGCTCTCACGTGGCTGGATGAGCCTGGCCGGCGCCATGGGCGGCCACACCGTGGTGGCCAAGCTGATCGGCATGTTCGGCACCGAGGAGCAGAAGCAGGCGTATCTGCCTCGGATGGCCACCGGCGAACTGCGCGCGACCATGGCCCTGACCGAACCCGGCGGCGGCTCGGATCTGCAGGCCATGTCGACCATCGCGCGACGGGACGGGACCGACTTGGTGATCAACGGTGCCAAGACCTGGATCAGCAATGCCCGCCGCAGCGGACTGATCGCGCTGCTGTGCAAGACCGATCCCGCCGCAGAGCCACGGCACAAGGGCATTTCGGTGGTGCTCGTCGAGCATGGCCCCGGCCTGACGGTGTCACGCGATCTGCCCAAGTTGGGCTACAAGGGCGTCGAAACCTGCGAGCTGGCGTTCGACGATTACCGCACGCCCGCATCGTCGATACTCGGGGGCCAACCCGGCAAGGGCTTCGGGCAGATGATGAAAGGTCTTGAGACGGGCCGCATTCAGGTCGCGTCACGTGCGCTCGGCGTGGCTACCGCCGCGCTGGAGGATGCGCTGAAATATGCCCAGGAGCGCGAGAGCTTTGGTCAGCCCATCTGGAAGCACCAGTCGGTGGGCAACTACCTGGCGGACATGGCCACCAAGCTGACGGCGGCCCGCCAGCTGACGCGGTACGCCGCCGAGCGCTACGACAACGGCGAACGGTGCGACATGGAGGCCGGCATGGCCAAGCTGTTCGCATCCGAGATCGCGATGGAAATCGCGCTGAACGCCGTCCGAATCCATGGTGGCTACGGCTATTCCACCGAATACGACGTCGAACGCTACTTCCGCGACGCCCCGTTGATGATCGTCGGCGAAGGCACCAACGAAATACAACGCAATGTGATCGCAGCGCAATTGGTCGCGCGCGGGGCACTATGACGACTCCGGAGCGAACGCGGGCCCAGGTGGTCTGGTTCGTCCTCGCCGCGGCCGTCGTCGGTGCGTTGACCGGGCTGGCCGCGGCCAGCTTCCGGGTGCTCCTCAATTACGCGACGCAGTGGCGCGCATCGCTGTCGCAGTGGTCCCACGGAAGTTGGTGGGGTCCCATCGTGGTCGTCGCCATCTGCGCCGTGTGCACGGCGGCCGCCGCGTCGTTGGTTCGCCGGGTCGAACCGCATGCCGAGGGCAGCGGCATCCCCCGCGTCGAGGCCGTGGTCGCCGGCCGCATCGAGCCGGGCCGGTTCAGAATCCTGCCGGTCAAGTACATCGGCGGCCTGCTGGCCCTCGGCTCCGGCCTGGCCCTCGGACGCGAAGGACCGTCGGTGCAGATGGGCGGGTCCATCGCCGTCATTGTCGCCTCGGTGACGCGACGTTCCCAGGCTGACCTGCGCATCCTCGCCGCCGCTGGAGCCGCCGCGGGTTTGGCGACCGCGTTCAACGCACCCATTGCCGGTGGGGTGTTCGTGTTGGAGGAGCTCGTCAAGCGATTCGACCCGCGCACCACGGTGGCCACGCTGGTGGCCTCCGCGTCCGGATTCATGGCTGCCTATCCCTTCGTCCGCTCGGGCAGCGAATTCCAGGTACCGCCCCTGGCCGATCCCGAGCTGTCGGGGTCCGGGTGGGTGCTCGCTGTCGGCATCCTCGCCGGCGTCCTGGGCGTGCTCTACAACAAGGCCATCATGTTCGGTCTCCGCGCCGCCGACACCAGCCGCTGGCCGGCCGAGGTCCGTGCTGCCCTCATCGGCGCCGGAGTCGGGGCGCTGGTCTGGTACTCCCCTGATCTTGCCGGCGGCGGCGACCTCCTCACCCAGGACGCGCTGCTCGGCCACGGTGCCATCGGGGCCGTCACCGCGGTACTGGTGCTGCGGTTCGTCCTGGGTGTGGTGTCATATGCCGCGGGTACGCCGGGCGGACTGTTCGCCCCGATGCTCGTCCTCGGCGCTGACGTCGGGTTGATCGTCGGCCTGATCGCGACACACTTCGCGCCCCATTCCGCGCCCAGCCCGGCCGCGCTCGCCCTCATCGGGATGGCTGCGTTCTTCTCCGCCACAGTCCAGGCACCGGTGACGGGCCTCATCCTTGCCACCGAACTCACGGGCAGCACGAACCAACTGCCGCCGATGCTCGGTGCCTGCGCGACGGCGCTACTGGTTGCCATCGCTCTGGGCGCACGCCCGATCTACGACCTGCTCACCGATCGGGCGGCCGCCTCAGTCACAACATGATTCAGCGGACGTTGCCGGCGTACCTGCCGGCGAGCCTGCCCGTCTCGATGAGCCACAGCAGGGTGTCGCGTGCGGTCTCCTCGAAGGGCCGGGCGGGGATGCCGAGTTCCTCAGTGGTGCGGGACGTGTCGAACCGGGTGTCCCGCACGGCCAGCTCGACAGTCTCGACATCTACGGGCAGGTGCATGCTCTTGGGCAGCATCTTGTTGAACAGTTCGGCGAGCTGACTGAACGGCTTGGCCACCATCGTGGGCACCGTGACGAACGGCAGCCACCGGCCTGTGATCGTGTGAAGGGTGCCGTGTATGAGGTGGCCGGTCAGGTGATGGCCGGGCACCACATATCGGCGCGGCCCTTTGCCCTTCACCATGCAGGCGGCGACAACATCGGCGGCATCACGAACGTCCACGTAGTGGGCGCCTCCAGCCGGCCAGAAGGGCAACCAGCCCTTGACGATCCACATGAACAGCTCGGCCTGGGTCCCCACGTACGGATCATGCGGACCCAGCACACCACCGGGATACACCGACACCACGGGCGCGCCGATCGACTGAAACGTCCGAATCTGTTCCTCTGACTGACGTTTCGACTTCGCGTACGCCAGGTCGACGTCACCCAGCGGCAGATCGAGACCACCGCCGCCGCGACGGGTGAGGGCCACTGTCGACGAGATGTGCACGATGGGATCGAGGCCACGCTCGACAGCACCGCCGACGACCAATTCCGTTGCGCGCAGGTTGGTCCGAGTGATCTCGGCGGCCCGGCGAACGTCGAGACTGAATACTGCGGCCGCATGCACGACGGCTTCCACGCCGTCGAGCGCAGCTGCCACGGCATCGGCGTCGAGCACATCACCGACGACGATGTCGTCGACCGAGACATTTAGCGGCCCAAGCGATATCGGTACCTGCTCAGCCCGGCGAACGAGCATCCGCACGTCATGCCCATCACGGATCAAGGCGGCGACGATGTGGCCACCGACGAAGCCGGTCCCCCCGGTCACCAGAACCTTCATCTTCCGTCCTTCCCAGGGACTCGCCGGCCATCGTTGGTGTGGCGACACCCCCGACAAGGTCGTTGGGTCGCATCGCCGCACGCACCCTATCCCCGGTCAGCGGTTGTTCGCTGAAAAACGGGGTTACGCTTCGGCGTCAGCCTCAGGGCCGTTGCCCATCAGGATTTCCTTGAGCTTTCCCACGGCATGAGTTCCGATGTCGACAGAGTTCTGCTCGATACCGGAAATCCATTCCGCCACATCACCTCTGATGATATCCACGGCGTTGCCGACAATATCCGAAGCCTCTTCGACCGAGTGAACGGCCACGTCCCGCACCAGCGTCGAACGAGTCCTCGGGCCTGAGTGGCATCGCGATCTTGTCAAGTCGACGGTTAGCCAAGAAGCTCGTACGCCGAGACTGAGCTTCCGCCACCTCCCGCCTATCAAGCCGGTCGAGACGCTGACACCGCCGGCTGCTGGTCATCAGCCAAGGTGAAGTAGGTCTCTTCTTCCTGTGCGAAGTGCAGCTTCAGCACGGTATACAAGCCGTACAGGCAAGCGAGAAGATCGTCGACTTGATCCGGTTGAATGGCCTCGCCGGAATTGGCCAGCGCGAGATGTATGCCGATGCGATCGCTGAGGCGCTGTATTTCCGCATGCATGCGACTCATCGTGGTTGTGGCCTCGCCGCTACCCAGCGGCCGCGCCAGCGCCGGGTACAGCTCGTGCTCCTCCGCCAGCTCATGTGGCACCAGGCGCTCGGTCAGAAACGAGTGTGCGGTCGCGAGCGCATCCAGCGCGGGTCGACCAGCGCCCGCAGACACGAGGACCGCCGCGTCGCGGAGTAGACCGATCGCGTCGCGCAGCTGATCATGCTCCGCAGCGAAGTGTGCGAGCATCTGCGCGGTCTCCGCCGGCACTTCCACCCGGACCGCGGGATTTCCTCCCAAGGCGCGCAACGCATTGAGAATCACGGCGATGTCGATCCCTTCCTGGATCAGTGCGCCAACTGCTGGCGGTAGCCAACCGAGGGCAGCTACCGCCATCGCCACCAATGAAAGGGCCATTCCCACGGACGCGCTCTGCACGGCGATATGTCGCGACCACCGCGCTATATCCCTGGCGTCGGCGAGACGGTCAAGGCGGTCGGTTGTCAACACGATGTCGGCCGCTTCTGACGAGGCGGTGGCACCGCGCGCGCCCATCGCGACGCCGACGGTGGCTGCGGCCAACGCCGGCGCGTCGTTGATGCCGTCACCTACCATCACCGTGGGTGCTCGGTTCTGTTCGCGTCGTACCGCGGCAACCTTGTCGGCCGGGCTGAGGTGGGGATAAATCTCGTCAAGTCCCAACAATGCGCCGATTTCGCGCGCCGGCTCCACCCGGTCGCCGGTGAGCATGACGAGCCGGTTCAGTCCGGCGGCGCGCAACCGACGCATGGTGCGCGATGCGTTACGGCGCAGTGGGTCCCGCAGCAGGATTGCTCCCACCACGGTGTCATCGACCGACACCCAGGAGACCGCGGCGCTGTCTAGCCGGGCCTGGTTGATCACGGTGGGCGCCCACTCGCCGGGAACCATCTCCTCTGCGAGCTTTCCGACGTGAATGTGCCGCCCGTCAACGGTGGCGCTGACACCGCGGCCCGGCTGTTCCACCACATCTTCGGGGAGTGCCAGTTGCTGCCCCTTGCTGAGCGCTTCGGCGACGATCGCCTCGGCGAGCACGTGCGGCGAGAATTGATCGACCGATGCGGCCAACCGCAAGGTCTCGACGCCGTCGTACCCCGGCGCCGCCACCACCTCGACCACGACGGGCCGACCCACCGTCAGCGTGCCGGTCTTATCCATGGCGAGAGTTGTTGCGTGCCCCAGATTCTCCAACGCACCACCGCCACGAATAACCACCCCTCGACGGGAGGCACGCGACAAGCCGGACACGATCGCAACGGGTGCCGCCAGCAGCAGCGGACACGGCGTCGCCACGACCAACACCGCGACCGCGCGTACCACCGAACCGCTGGCCAGCCAGGCTCCCCCGGCCACCAGAAGCGCCATTGGCAAGAACCATGCTGCGAAGCGGTCAGCCAGCCGCACGACCGGCGCATTCTCCGCCCCTGCCTGCTTTGCCAGCCGGACCAGACCCGCGTAGGTGCTGTTCTCGGCAGTATCGGTCGCGCACAGTTCAAAAGCACTGCCCGCGTTGACGACACCACTGCGGACCGACTCCCCGAGTGCGCGTTCCACCTGTAGCGGTTCCCCGGTCAGCGCCGACTCGTCGAGCACTGCCACCGCATCGGCAATTCTGCCGTCTACCGGCACAACCTCTCCGGAGCCCACGATCAGCAGGTCGCCGACGACCACCTCGTCGAGCGGGATCGTTGTCACCTCTGTGCCGTTGCGGCGCCGCGCAAACCTGGGCGCCCGCTCCAGCAGGGCTCGCATGTCGCGTGACGCCCGGTGTTCGGCGGCGGCCTCCAGCGCGCGACCGCCGGCAAGCATCACGGCGATCAGGGAACCCGCCAGGTACTCATGCACCAACAGGGTGCCGGCCAGAGACAACACCGCGATCACATCTACCCCGGCGCGGCGACGCCGCAACGCGGACCCGACCCACACCAGCGCAGGGATCAGCGCAACGACGGTGCCGGCGATCCAGCATCCGTCCGCCACGCGCGACCAGCCGGCCAGCCATGCCACCAAGCCGGCCACCAACGCGCCAACGGTGACGATCACCAAGCCCGGTTCAACCAGCCGAGCGGCGCGTGCACGGCACCGGCCGTCGTCCGCGCGAGGTTCCCGCTCCACCAGACGCTCCTTACCTTCGCCCTCGACCCACTTTGTTGCGACTCATGGTCAACACTCGCCGGTGGGTAGCGGGCACTGATAGGGACGAAAGACCCTCCAGCGCGTGCTGATCGGTGGCAACATTCGCGGGTCGGGTGCTCACGAGTCGCCGCGCTGGATCACCATTGACTCCGGACACCAGACACCGCGGCGAACTGAAAGCACCGGCGATGAACCTCGACACGCGAATCTTCTACGTCATCAACGATTTCGCTCGCGATACTCCGTGGCTGCAGCCACTGCTGGCCGCGTATGCCAACGACGGAGTGCTCCTGTTCGTCGTGTTGCTGTTGGCCGGATGGTGGGTTGCCCGCAAGAGCACGGACCCGATGGCCATGGTCGCAGCGGTGTGGGCACCGCTGGGAGTGTTTGCCGCCTTACTCGTTTATGACCCGATCGCCATTTCGGTGAATGAGACGCGTCCGTGCAACGTGCTTCGCGACATCGTGGTTTTGCACTGCAATACCGACGGCGGTTTCCCGAGCATCCATGTCGTCATCGCAGCGGCGGTCACCGCGGGACTGTGGTTGGTGGACCGTCGCCTGGGCATCGTGGCGGCCTTTGCCGCGGCGTTGATGGCGTTCGCGCGCGTATACGTAGGTGCCCACTATCCGCGTGATGTCCTCGCGGGCCTTGCGCTGGGTGTTGCGGTCAGTTTGGCCGGCTACGTCCTGATGCGGCCCGCCCTGCGCCGGTTTCTCGCCTTCCTCGGCAGAACCAGGCTGCGGGTCCTGGTCACGAGGACGCCCGCCGGCACGACTGACGACTAAAGGAACTGGTCCCTATTCTTGCGGGGCCATCCTCGCCACCGTGACGCTGTCAGCAGAACACCGCTGGCGGGCAACGCCATTGCCAACAGCGACGGGCGGTGTCGGCCGGATGAACAGCAGCGTGCAGTCCGAATCCTTCAAAGCCTTTCGCACCTCGTCGCTGGTCAGTTCTGCGACCAGCTCAGGGCGGTCTCCGGGCACGATCACAAGCTGGTCGATGCACGCACTCTGCCGCAACAGGTTGGTCAGGTGTCCGGGCATCGCCAGGGTGACCGACTCGAGATGACTGTTGTCCGGATCCTTCACATACCGTTTCAGGGCGGCGTGCACCGGATGTCTGGCATCGGCCTGCTGGCTCGAATGCGACCACGGCTCCAACATCAGGATCGGCGCGTCGCGCCATGCCGAATCAGCTTCGGCAGCCTCGAACACAGCGGTGGCAGAAGCTGATTCGTCGAGCACGGCCAGAATCCACTTCCGGTGGTCGAAGTCGCGGTGTGCCCGACGAATGACCGCTACCGAGCCCGGTGCCCTGCGGGCGACCTCGGCAGCCGTGGATCCGCGGGGAGCGTCCGGCGTGTCGTGTCTTCCGCGGTCACCGACACAGACCATCGCCGCGCCGCGAGACTCCTCGACTAGGCATTCCACCGGATCGCCAGAAACGATCTCCGATTCGAGCTTGACGTCGATGTGGCTCTCGCCCACCGCTTTCCATGCCTTGTGCAATGCGTGCTGCGCCCGGTCGATGTTCTCCTGACTACCGGCATCGACCGCGTCCATGACGTAGACCAGGCGCAGTGTGACGTCTCGGCTCGCTGCCTCGAGTGCAGCCCACCGCGCGGCGCGCAGCGCATGTTTGGAACCGTCGATACCGACGACGACGGGCTTCGGGGTGGCGGTGACATTCATCGGAGGTCTCCGTCACGCTGCCCGGGGCAAGAAAGCGCCGGTGATCCACGGCCACGTGCGGCTATTGGTGAACTCCGAGAGCATCGCAGGCATGGCGGAGGCTCTGACAGCTACCACGGTGCCGACTATCGCGTAGAACGGTCCGAGTACACGAGCGAAACCACGTGTCCGCGGCTGGACTTCCTGATTCGCGATCATGTCGCTACTCCATTCTCTGGAAACCCTGAGATCGCTTGATCTCCAGGGACATCAGACCGCGCCCGGGCGCCCGACCCTAGTGCCTAAGGTCCCTCGCGCCAGGCGAAAATGCTCTGTCGCAGGCCGATTCCCATCAAAGTGCGCAGCGATAGACCGCGACAGCGGCGTCCACCGATGCGCTGAGCGGGCCGGTGGTGTCGATACGGTGCGCCTCGGGCCAGCTGAACGGTTCCTTCGCCAACTCCGCAGCAATCTCGGCGGTGACCTCGGAGGTGCTGTTGCGCCTGCTACCAATCCGTTCCTGGGTGGTGCCAAGAGGTGCCGAGCATTCGATTTCGACCGTGGGACAGCTGTGCTCGCGGCCCTGAGTTCGCGCGTGCCGTCGCATATCGGCGTCCCGCCAGGTGGCGTCCAGGATGACGGAACATCCCCGCGCGAGCAGCAATCCTGCTCGCTTCAGCATCTCTCGGTAGACCAGCTCGACCTGATCACGGCTGTAGCGGCCTGCTCCATACTGCCCGGCGGGTCCGCCCAACCGGCCGCCCGCGCGCAGTTCGGCCCGGACATCGTCGCTCGAAATAACTTGTGCCGCAATGGTAGTAGCCAATGCTCGGGCGACCGTGCTCTTGCCCGTCCCGGGGGCGCCACCGACCAAGACCAACCGAACCGTCGCTGCGCGTAGGTTTCTGATCGCCAGTTCCAGATGCCGCACCGCGTCGGGGCGGCCGGCGGCATCGCCTTGTTCCATCCGGATGCAATCGACCTTGGCCCGGACGGTCGCCCGGTAAGCACAGTAGAAATACGCCAACGACGGCGGCGCGGTATCACCTGCGGCCAGCCGGTAGCCGGCCAGGAAGTGGTCGGCCAGCGCACCAGCTCCCCGGAACTGCAGGTCCATCGCCAGGAACGCCGCGTCGTCGATGCCGTCGACGTAGCGGAGCTGATCATCGAACTCCAGACAATCCAGAATGGCCGGCCCATCAGCTGTACAGAAGATGTCTCCGGCCTGGAGATCACCGTGCCCGTCGACGATGCGGCACTGATCGATGCGCTCGTCGAACAGCGCTGCGCGGCCATCGACGTATTGCCGAAAGAGGCTGCTGATCAGGGCAATAGAGCCGGCGGCGTCCAATACCCGGGCCCGGCGGCTGAGCTCGGCCAAATTTTCCTCCCACCGTGCGACGACGGCCGTGCGGCGTCCGGCCGCGTTGATCTCGTCGCCGTGCGACGATTCAGCGTGCAGCCGCCAAAGCTGTTGCGCGATGGCGTCGAGGTGCCCTTTCGCCGGCCGGTCGGTGGCGATAATGGTGGCGAGGCGTTCGACATCGGGATATCGGCGCATCTCGATCACCGGCTCGCCCGAGCCGCCGGCGGGTTCGACCAGATGCGCCAGTCCGAGGTAACTGTCCGCGGCCAACCTGCGGTTCAGTTCGATCTCGCGCAAGCAGGCACGTTCACGGCGCTCTCGCGTGCTGAAGTCGAGAAAATCCGTCACTACGGGCTTCTTCGCCTTGTAGGCACGATCGCCCGCCAAGACCACCAGGCCCGTGTGCGTTTCGTGAACTTCGATGCGTTCGGTCGGAACCCTCACGGTGTCAGTGACGTGAGGTGTGACGGCGAGGCCCATGGCAGCAATCCTTGCCGCCATGGGCGAGTCAACGATGCGGCCATCGGACCCACTGATGACCGCCAATGGTCACATGTCCGGGTATTGATGACTTCTGGCTCTGTCAGGGCAGGGCCGCATCGGGCACCGTCGGTGTCGAATTCGCACCGCCGAGAAGGAACATCTCATGACGAAAACCACGATTTCACTGCGAGAAATCGAAGATGCGGTACACCTGGCGTGCCGGGCGCCGTCGTTCCACAACAGCCAGCCGTGGAAGTGGGTTCTGGAATCGGCCACCCTGAAGTTGTTTCTCGACACCGATTGGCTGGTGGCCACCGACAACTCTGGGCGTCAGGCAATGTTGAGCTGCGGCGCGGCACTGGACCACCTGCGGGTGGCGATGGCGGCAGCCGGTTGGACGACCCTGGTCGACCGTTTCCCTAATCCGAACAACCGTCATCACCTCGCCGACGTCGACTTCCGGCCGGCCGTCGGCGTGACTCCGGCACAACGGCGGGCGGCGGACGCAATCCTGTGCCGCCGAACCGACCGACTACCATTCGGTGCCGTCGAAGACTGGCCGGCCTTCGAAGAGTTACTGCGGCTGGCCGTAGGCAACCGGCCGACTCAGATTGACGTCCTGGCGGCCGGACAGCGCACCGAACTGGCCGAGGCATCGCATCTTGCCGAGGTGCTGAGGATGTACGACGCCGCCTACCATGCCGAATTGGACTGGTGGACTTCACCTTTTGGCGCCACGACTGGTATCCCGCATAGTGCCCTGGTCTCGGCTGCCGAAAGCGATCGAGTTGACATCGGGCGCTCGTTCCCGGTCACGCACACCCGGGAGCGACGCCAGCAAGCCGGTGATGACCAGGCCACCGTTGTGGTGATCTCGGCGCTCGACGATACCCGGCAGGACATCTTGCAGTGCGGAGAGACATTGTCCGCAGTGCTGCTGGAGGCCACCATCGCTGGCTTAGCCAGTTGCACGCTCACGCATCTGACCGAGCACCCGGCCACCCGCGACATCATCAGCACGCTCACCGGACATCCGCTGCCGCAGGTGCTGGTCCGTATCGGTACCGCCCCAGCCCTCGATGAGGTCCCGCCACCGACACCGCGACGCCAGCTGTCGGATGTCTTCCGTTACCGGCCACATCGCCCGCATGACCGGAATTGATGCCGGAGCGCTTGACTGCCGTGTGGCAGCACCGCGCTTTCGCATCAAGCGCCCCGTTGCACACAGCGCGGCGGCAAGCACCACGCCCGTGACCAGCTGCTTCTTCATGTCATCGACGATGGCGTCAGAACCGGTTGCGGGCTAGAGCACATCGACCCGCGGTCGCGGCCGACAGTCCCGCCGCCGCAGGTCACTGTGTCGCGTGACTAGGGACCAATTCCCCTGCCACCGCCGGCATCACGACACATACCGTCGACGAATAGTCAGCTGGGTGAGTTCAGGAGAGTACGGAGATGTACAAATCAGCGTCACCGTCGTCAGCCGTGGTGGTCGGCATCGATGGCTCACAGTGGGCGGTGAACGCTGCCCTGTGGGCCATCGACGAAGCGATCAGTCGCGATGTGCCTCTGCGTTTGCTTTATGTGGTTGAACCACGTGGCCATGGCGACATCGATCCCGAACAGGAAGCCCGAGATTTGGCCTGTGCCGACGTGTCTGTCCGCCGGACCCTGGTCGCAGTCGAGTCAGCCGAGAAACCGGTGAAGATCGAGTGGGAAGTTCTGCAGGGGCACCCCGCCAGGGTGCTGTTGAACGCGGCCCGATCAGCCGATCTCCTCTGCATGGGCTCCCTCGGCATCGCCCATGCGACAGGGTCCCGGCTCGGCTCCACCGCAGCGAATTTGGCGACCTCGGCGCTGTGCCCGGTTGCCATCGTTCGCAGCGGCGGTCAGCATCGGTCAGCAGGTCCCCGGCACGTGGTCGTAGAGATCGACGAGAGTCCGGACAGCGTCAATGTTCTCGACGCCGGCATTACTGAAGCCCGGCTGCGCGGTGCCCCGCTGACGGTGCTGGCGACGTCGACGACCAAGCTGGCGGACGTTCACGAGCACATCCCGGATGAGAACGCCCGCGCGCGTTTGGACAAGCGGCTTGCGCGCCACCGCCTGGCCAACCCGGACATCGAGTTCAATCCGGTCACCGTCAACGTTTCAACGATGAATTATCTGGAGCACCATGCTGATTCGATCCAACTACTGGTCATCAGCAGGCATCGCCGGCCCGGTTTGGGAGAGATCGTCGGGACGGCGCGCGCGGTTCCGAGTCAGGTCAACTGCAGCGTATTGATTTGCCAGCATAACCAGCGCTTGTAACCGCTGACTGGCCTATCGTGAGGGATAATTGAACGCATACAAGTACGTCGGCATCCGGAAGGGTATCTGAATGGTCACTGTTTTTCTCGTCGATGACCACGAGGTCGTGCGGCGTGGATTGATCGACCTGCTGAGTGCGGACCCTGACCTGGAGGTCATCGGTGAGGCCGGGTCGGTGTCGCATGCCATGGCCCAGATTCCTGCACTGAGGCCCGACGTCGCGGTGCTCGACGTGCGCCTCCCGGACGGCAACGGCATCGAGCTGTGCCGTGATCTGCTGTCCCGTCTGCCCGACCTTCGTTGCCTGATGCTGACCTCGTTCACTTCTGACGAGGCCATGCTGGATGCGGTCCTGGCCGGCGCGAGCGGCTTCGTCATCAAGGACATCAAGGGCATGGAACTGGCAGAGGCCATCAAAGCCGTCGGCGCGGGACGGTCCCTGTTGGACAATCGCGCCGCGGCAGCGTTGATGGCCAAGCTGCGCAACGCCGCCGAACGGTCGGACCCCCTGTCGGGCCTGACCGACCAGGAGCGGGTGCTGCTGGATCTGCTCGGTGAAGGGTTGACCAATAAGCAGATCGCCGCGCGGATGTTCCTGGCGGAGAAGACGGTAAAGAACTATGTGTCGCGTCTGCTCGCCAAACTTGGCATGGAGCGGCGGACCCAGGCTGCGGTGTTCGTGTCGAAACTGGACAGACCCCAGCTTTCGGACAATTGACCACGACTGACCCGCAACTACCGACAAATCGCGCCGCACTTCTGTTGCGATGACACAATTACCTGATGAGTGATGGCGGCAGCGGCGCTGACCATCCGCTGCGGGCGACGCTGTCCGGACTGCGGTTGCGTGAACTCCTCAGCGAAGTTCAGGACCGGGTGGAGCAGATCATCGACGGCCGCGACCGCCTCGATGGGCTGGTCGAAGCGATGCTCACCGTGACATCCGGTCTGGAACTGGATGAGACGTTGCGAACCATCGTCCACACGGCAATCGAACTGATCGACGCACGCTACGGCGCCCTCGGAGTGCGCGGTACCGACCACGAGCTTGTGCAGTTCGTCTACGAAGGTATAGACGAGGAGACCCGCTGCAAGATCGGGCCGCTGCCCCAAGGCCGCGGGGTGCTCGGCGTGTTGATCGATGAGCCGAAACCCATTCGGCTGGAGGATATTCGCACGCACCCCGCTTCTGTGGGGTTTCCCGAGCATCACCCGCCCATGCGGACCTTCCTTGGCGTGCCGGTACGCATCCGCGACAAGGTTTTCGGCATCCTGTATCTGACCGAAAAAACATCCGGGCAGCCATTCGGCGAAGACGACGAAGTGCTGGCTCAAGCACTGGCGGCCGCTGCCGGCATCGCTATCGACAACGCCCGCCTTTACGACCAGTCGCAACGTCGCCAGGCCTGGATCGAGGCCACTCGCGATATCGGTACCGCGCTGCTGTCTGGCACCGCGCCGGCCGAGGTGTTCCGACTCATCGCCCAAGAAGCGCGCTCGCTGACCGATGCCGATATCGCGCTGATGGCGGTCCCCGAGGAAGACGACGTGCCAAGCAACGAGATCACGAAGCTGCAGGTCATTGACATCGTCGGCGACGCTCGGTCGACTGCCGCACTACAAATCCCGGTGACCGACGGGCCGGTCGCCGATGCCTTCCGCCAACGAATTCCGTCGCGCTGCGAAGCCGCCGACCTCCCCGCTGACATCGCGCTCGACATGGCACATGCGCTCGTTCTACCGCTGCGCACCACCGGGACCGTCATCGGCATCCTGGTTTTGCTGAGGAGTACGGCCCGGCAGCCGTTCACCGACGACCAGGTGGACACGATGGCTGCCTTCGCCGATCAGGCCGCGCTCGCCTGGCAACTTGCGGCAAGCCAACGGCAGATGCGCGAATTGGACATCTTGGCCGATCGGGACCGAATCGCCCGCGACTTGCACGACCATGTCATCCAGAGATTGTTTGCCGTTGGGCTCACATTGCAAGGCGCGGTCCCCCGCGCGCGCTCCAGCGATGTGCAGCAACGCATTACCAAATGCGTCGACGACCTACAGGACGTGATCACCGAAATCCGCACGGCGATCTTCGATCTCCACGGCGGCTCGAGCACCACCACCCGACTCCGACAGCGACTCGACGCCGCCGTGTCCGCATTCTCCAGCAACGCACTACACACCACTGTCCGGTACGACGGCCCACTATCGGTGATCGAACCGGACCTGGCCGACCATGCCGAAGCGGTGGTCCGGGAAGCGGTGAGCAACGCCGTCCGTCATGGCAACGCCAGCGCGATCAGCGTCACCGTCACCGTCACCGACGACTTGCACATCGAGGTGACCGATAACGGCGAGGGGCTGGCCGAGGTTATTACCGAGAGTGGTCTGACGAACTTGCGCCGACGAGCCATGGACAGTGGCGGTGATATGTCGATCGAGCCAGCCCAAGATGGCGGCACGGTGCTGCGGTGGTGGGCACCTCTGCCGTGAGCTACTTGCGGTAGCGGTCCTTTCTCCCGCCACCGTCCCGATCAAGTTCATGCCATTCGGCAGCCCAACCCGCATGTCGCTTGCGGTCAAGCCACCAGCGCAAGACCTGGACGGCCAGGTAAAGGCTTCCGGTGAACCCCAACCACATCATGGCTGCCGCACCGAAAGCCGCGGCAGACACCTCATCGCGGGTCTGCGGTGGGCCAACGTATTCACCCCGGCTGTTCACCCAAACCGATGTCCGATCACCGGACTTCAAATTCTGGGGCCCGACAAACCAGGCACTGTGGTCGGATCCGCCGGCGCGCCAGCTGACGTGCGATCGGAAATCAACCGCCCCGATACGCGATATGACGCTGCTGTTCTCTAGAGCAGTTGCGTCGACGGTGTGCCACTCGACAGATTGCCGCGCCAACGCCTGCCTCTGCTGGTCGTAGACAGATGTGCCGAACGCCGCGACCGGGGCGATCAGAACAAGCGCAAAGATCAACGCCGCCAGTCGCGCACCGGCTTCGAGACGGTCGCTGCGACGCACCAGTGGGCTTCGGGAAAAGCACATGACGTTTCGGTGCCATACCTCAGCGAACGGGCTCCAGGTGTACTCGTCCATGGCGGACTCCTCGGTTGGGTCTCGCGCGACGTGGCGCTGCATGCGACCCCTAGTTTGCGACCCAGGAGCCGCCCTCAGGCAGAGACCAATGTCCTTGCGTTCCAATGACGATGGGCATCGATTCTGCGTCATACCGCCGTGCTCCTGGCTGCTGCGCAAGTGACCAATGGCACTGTCAATCGCGTGGCGCCACCGGTCAAGTCCAGGGACGTGGTGTATGACGTCGTCGTGTGATTCTTCGAGGTAGTTGGGTCAGGCGGGCAGTGCCGCGGGGGTAGCCTCCTGTTCGGTTGGGGTGTCGTTGACGGTGCGTGATTTGCTCAGAACGTCGAGGCCGAGGTAGCGCCGCGACTCGGCCCATTCGTCGTGTTGTTCGGCCAGCACTGCTCCGACGAGACGGATCAGGGCCGCGCGGTCGGGGAAGATGCCCACGACGTCGGTGCGCCGGCGGATCTCCTTGTTGAGTCGTTCCTGGGGATTGTTGCTCCAGATCTGGCGCCAGATCTGCTTGGGGAACGCGGTGAACGCCAGCAGATCCGGCCGCGCCGCTTCGAGGTGATCGGCGACATTGGGCAGCTTGTCGGACAATGCGTCGATGATCCGATCATATTGAGCAGCAACGGATTCAGCGTCAGGTTGGTCGAACACCGAGTGCAGCAGGGTGCGCACCCAGGGCCACGAACTCTTGGGAGTGACGGACATCAGGTTGGTCGTGTAGTGGGTTCTGCAGCGCTGCCACGCCGCTCCGGGCAGGGTGGCCCCGATGGCGGCGACCAGCCCGGCGTGGGCGTCGCTGGTGACCAGTTTGACCCCGGACAGGCCGCGGGCGGTCAACGACCGCCAGAACGTCAACCAGCCCGCCCCGTCCTCAGCGGTCGTGACATCGATTCCCAGGATCTCGCGGTAGCCCTCGGCGTTGACCCCGACGGCGATCAGGGCGTGCACGTTGACCACCCGGCCGGCTTCACGCACCTTGAGCACCAGAGCGTCCGCAGCGACGAACGTATACGGGCCGGCATCGAGCGGCCGGGTCCGGAACGCCTCCACGGCGGC
The DNA here is from genome assembly GCF_010730955.1 of Mycolicibacterium aubagnense. Classification (NCBI taxonomy): domain Bacteria; kingdom Bacillati; phylum Actinomycetota; class Actinomycetes; order Mycobacteriales; family Mycobacteriaceae; genus Mycobacterium; species Mycolicibacterium aubagnense. The sequence continues at coordinate 820,674 of NZ_AP022577.1, forward strand.
GTCGAGTTCCTTGGCCATCACCGACACCTGCGACTTCGACAACGACGTGATGCCCAGGGTCTCGACCAGCTTGTCCATCCGCCGCGTCGAGACACCAAGCAGGTAACACGTCGCCACCACCGTGGTCAGGGCCCGCTCGGCGCGTTTACGGCGCTCCAGCAGCCAGTCCGGGAAGTAGGATCCTTGCCGCAGCTTCGGGATCGCAAGATCCAAAGTCCCTGCACGGGTGTCGAATTGACGGTGTCGGTAGCCGTTGCGGGAATTGCGCTCAGCCGAGCGTTCGCCGTAGCCGGCACCGCATAGGGCGTCGGCTTCGGCGCCCATCAGGGTGTGGATGAACGTGGCCAGCAGCTCGCGCAGCACGTCGGGATGGGCAGTGGTGAGTCGTTCGGCCAGCACAGTGGGCAGATCGATATTGTGGGCAGTGGTCATCGCGTCGATTCCTTTGCTCGAGTGACTTTGGACGGTCTCTCGAAGAATCACGCGATGACCTTCAATCACTCGGCTACGACACGCCGGTACCGCTGATCAGGTCCGACTCGTACACCACCTTGATGGACGCAACCGCGCCACCTGCAGGATCGCTTTATGAAGATCGAGCACACTCCGGTCGGGTACCTGCCACCGGCCACCTTCTCGGCGCCGGCGTGGCAATGTCGCGAAACGCCCTGGAGCGGAGAGAAGATCACTGTGCGCGATCTCGAACCCGATGACTTCCCCGCAGTCATGGCGCTCGCCGGCAACCTCGGCGGTGATGGACTCTACCTCCGGTTCTTCACCTACGGCGCGATGTATCTGGCCGCATGGGAACACTCCGTGACCGAGTATGTACCCGGCAACGTCTCACTCGGCGCCTTCGACGGCAACGACCTTGTTGCCGTCGGAAAGTATGTCGCCACCGGCGAGTTCGGTGCCGGGGAAATCTCCATCGTGGTCGCGCACCGCAATCACCGCGGGATCGCCACGGTGCTACTGAGGCGGCTCGGTGACTATGCCAGATCCGCAGGAACACAACGCCTGGTTGCTGACGTGCTACCGCAGAATCGCGCTGTGCGCCGGGTCATCGCAGACGCCGGCTGGCCGTGCATTCAGCGTCGCGACGACGAGATGCTCACCGTGGAAGTCGACCTGACTGCATCGCTGTCTGCCACATGTGCTGTGAGGTGAAGAACATGTCCACCACGTTCCCCGACCGCGAGACCATTCGCGCAGCCATGGCGCTCGCAACGCGTGCGCCTTCGGTCCACAACACCCAGCCCTGGCGGTGGCGGATCGGCTCGCACAGCGTGCAACTGTACGCCGAGGAGGGACTGCATCTGGTGCACACCGATCCCGACGGCCGCGATCTGCTGATCAGTTGTGGTGCGGCACTGCATCACGCGGCGGTCGCCCTCTACGCGCTGGGCTGGCAACCGACCATCCACAGGTTCCCGAATCCTGCTGAGCCCAACCACCTCGCCGCGATCGAAGTCGTTCGGTGCACTCCACAACAACCCGAAATCGCGCTCGCCGCCGCGATTCCCCGGCGTCGCACCGACCGGCGTTACTACAGCGGATGGCCGGTTGCACTCGGAGACGTCGCCCTGATGACTGCCCGCGCCGCCCGCCTCGGTATCGGGCTGCGTCGGGTAAACCTCAATGACGTCTTGGTCACCGCACTGCGGCAAGCGGTTTCACAGCACGTTCACGACACCGAGTATCTCACCGAACTCACAACGTGGAGCGGGCGCTACGCCTCGGTGGCCGGCGTGCCCGCTCGCAGTACGCCGACACCCGACCAGGGAGCCGCTGTCCCCAGCCGTATTTTCGCCGGCCCCATGCTCAGCCAACCCGCGGGGACGGCCGCAGCGGACGACAACGGATTACTCTTGGCCCTCGGCACGTCAACGGACACTCCACTCGATCGGCTCCGGGCCGGTGAAGCCACCAGCGCAGTTCTGCTCACCGCGACCGCACAAGGACTGTCGACCTGCCCGGTCACCGAGGCATTGGAGAATCCTGATTGCCGGAAAATCGTCGGAACGGACGTTTTTGGTGACGAACTGTTCCCCCAGATGCTCATTCGCGTCGGCTGGGCGCCGCTGAATGCCGATCCGCTGCCCGCGACCCCGCGCCGGCCCCTGGCCGACGTGGTCTCGTGGCTCGACGACGATGCTCCATTCACGTGATTCGGCTCGATGCGATGCCGACCCACCGAGCAATAGCCCGCTACCCCAACGGAATAGCAAGCCGAAGAGAAATCAATACCATGAGCACATCCCACCCCATCGAGTACCGGACCCGCATGTTCGCTCGGGTACTCGGACCGTATCTCCTCATCGCGTCCGGCACGGTCGTGACCCGGCCCGGCTACGTCAAGACTCTGATGAATGCGTTTGACGGAAGCTCCGTCTGGCCCTGGATCACCGGTGCATTCGTGTTACCGATGGGACTGGTCGTGATCGCGCTGCATCCGTACTGGCGCGGGTTTGCCGCAGCTGCCGTGTCAGTCCTGGGATGGATGACGGTGGCCAAGGGAATCGCGTTGATGACCTTCCCGCAGTCATACCTTTCCGTGGGACAAGACGCGTTTACCCGAGCACCGTGGTGGACCATCAGCCTCGTCGTCATGGCATTGATCGGGCTGTACCTCACCGTCATCGGGTGGGCTCCGAACCACCGATCGGCCGCATCCGCCCAGACCACAGCCGATGGCATTCGGGATCTGCCCCGGGCGGTCTAGTCCCAACGACACGTCGTCACAAGGGAGTCACGATGAAAACCGAGCATCTGAGCGCCGCAACAGCGATGGTGTTCAGCACAGTCTTGTTCGCGTCCCCGGTCTGCGCCGACGAAGGTAGCGGCGGTGCAGACCCTGCCGTAGGTCAGCCGTGTATGGCGGTCAACTTGAACGACACCGCGAAGGGCCCTTCCGGTGAGGCACTACGTTGCCTCGCAACCGGCAGTGGTGGTTTCTCCTGGATGGCAGATACCGGCGCAGCCGGCACCATCGCCCAGTTGGAAAAAGAAGGATACAGCGTGCAACTGGAGCGCGTGGGCGGTGCACCGATGGACAAATGCACGGTGCAGAACGTCTGGGACCCCGTCATTCAAACCCGCACCGACCGTTCGACCCCTGGGGGCCAGAACTCTCACGCCACCACCATCGTCATCAGCAAGACGATCAAGGTTTCTCTCGATTGCACCGGCTAGCGACAACCAACCGCACAATCGACAGACCATGAAACCCACAGCACCGAGTTCCATTGAGGGTCAACACCTTCAGCCCGCGGCCACGCGCGTCGACGGTCACCCTGACTGGCAAGCCCTGGCCGACGCGGCAAGGGTCACTCCCGGTTCACACGTCAACCTCTCTCGAGACCACGACCCCGGACGACACACGCCCGGCCTGGCCAGAGACAGTGGTGAATCTGAGCTTGCGGAGGCGAAGGCGCTACTGCTGGATTTGCAAGATCGGTTCTTCGCCGCTGCTGAGCACGCGCTGGTCGTGGTACTCCAGGCGATCGACGCCGCGGGCAAGGACGGCACGATCAAGCACGTCATGAGCGGGCTCAACCCGGTTGGTGTCGACGTGTACAGCTTCAAGGAACCCACGCCCATCGAGTCTGCCCACGACTACCTGTGGCGCTATCACCGGGTGTTACCCGAGCGCGGGCGCATCGCGGTGTTCAACCGGTCCTATTACGAGGCGGTCTTGACGACCAGAGTGCACCCCGAAGTGCTGGAACCACCGGTCGCATCCACCGAACTCCATCACCTGTGGCACAGACGGTTTCAGGAAATCAACGAGTGGGAGCGCTACCTTCACGACAACGGGACGGTCATCGTGAAGCTCTTCCTCAATCTCTCGAAAAGCGAGCAGAAGCGCCGATTTCTGGAACGCCTGGAGAATCCGCAGAAGAACTGGAAGTTCTCGGTGAATGATCTGGCCGAGCGCGCGCACTGGGACGACTATCAACTCGCGTTCCAGGAAATGCTCACCCACACGAGCACCGCGTGGGCGCCGTGGTACGTCGTTCCTGCCGACCACAAATGGTTCAGTCACTTGACCACCTCAGCTGTGCTGGTGCAGTCGCTGCGTGGGATGGAGCCGAAGTACCCTGCCCTGACCGATGCCGCGAGAGAGCGCCTGACAGCGGCAAAGTCGACACTCGACAGCGAGCCCGGCTGACGCAGGAGTCGACGGTGACCCCATGTCGAATCACACAACCGTGTGAACGGCCCTTTTGAGAGACTTCAGCGCGGCGGGCAGTTCCCGCTCGCAGTCATGAGCGAGGTCGGTTTCCTGTTGGTACAACAAGCCATAGGTGAAGGTGTCCTCCCCCGCCGCATTGGCTGCCTCGACCTGTTCAGCGAGGTTGGCGCGGCTCACGACACTGTCCTGGTGATCGCCGAGCAGCGTCTGGATGACCTTCGCGGCGTCAGACACCTTCGTCGCTCCACCGGCTGCCGCGATGTAGCGTAAACGCTTGGCACTTTTGCGAATACGGTGCAGCATCACGTCATGGTGCTCAGCGTCGGCGGTGGCCGCCGCGTTGACCCTCTTGCGGATGCGCTCGTAGCCATCTGCGATGTTTTTGGCGGCCGACGGTGTCACCGGGGTCGCTGCGGCCGACGACTGAATCCCCGTCAGCGAGTCCAGGGCATCAAGCAGCCTGAAGTACCGCGACGAGCGCATCGCAGTGACCGATGCCCGCAGCCCCGTCCGATAGCGGTCGTGGGCACCATCGATCAGACGGTCGCGGATCGGGCCACGAATCAGCTTCGCGGGCAACTCGTCGAGGGCCCGCTGATATCGGTCGGCCAACACTTCGGCGTCGCGAGCCATGCCCAACACAGTGGCCAACTCTCTCAGCTCTTCGAGCAGCGAAGCGTCGTTCGCCAGTCCGAACGCTGCCGGTGAAGCCTGTAGGAGACTGCGGATCGTGCGAATCGTGACCCGCATCTGATGCACCCCATCCGGCGCGTCGACGCGCACCGCGCGGTCCCACTCCAGCAGCTTCTCGATCTGCTCACTGACCGCTCGGTGCGCCGAGTCCAGCTTGCGCACAGCTTGTTTCGATACCCGGTGGCCGGTTCCAGCAGGAGCCACCGGCACCAAGGGACGGTCGCGGACAATAGCCAACACGGTGTCTCGCAGCGCGTCAGGGACGCTTTCGTCATCGCCCTTCAAAGGAATTCGGGTGTGCGTGTCGGCGTTGGGTCCTGCCGGCAGTGTCAGTTGCCAGCCCGCGTTGCCGCCGCCGGTACAGCGCCTCAAAGACACGCGGTGCGCAGCCAGATCATGGCTCGCGGTGTCGAAGTAGACAGTGTCCACCGATTGCGGCCATACCCCCCTCAGTACCGGTTGGCTCATATCTGTATGACATCCGAATCGTTCGGTCCGGAGTCCGGCAGATCACGTGCGATTATTGCCATCAGCGTTCGCAGATCGTTGTTCGCCCGGTGAAGATAGACCGCAGCCAGTTCGACCGCCGCCGCGTCCTGATTCAGAACTCCCGCCAGGCAATTGTCGAATCCGACGCCGTAATCATCGATCGTCCGCTGCAGCGCGGTATTCACCGCCTGATCGGGACCCGGCAACAGTTTCTGCAGTCGCGGCAAGGTTCCCCGACCAGCCTCACAGGCTCGCTGAATTCCGGTCGCATCAGCATTGGCCGCGGCAGTAGATATGTTGTCCCGCTGGACGAGCAATGCATCGAGCGGCCCTTCGAGCTGGGCGAGCCACGCGTACAACTGCTTCCCGTCCGATGGAAAGTTCGCCGCAGCCGCAGGCCGATCTGGCGGTGCTGCAGCGGTATCCGGCAATATCAGGCGAGCAAGCGAGAAGCCATGAAACATCCAGGCCACGACCACCATCACGACGATCAGCACCGCAGCAAGCGATAGTACGGTCCGCCCTTGGCGGTCATCCTTCACCGGATCGCCTGGTACGCAGCCGACGTCATCGGCAATGGAGGATGGCTGTGTGCCCTCGCTGTTGGGTACCACCATTGGGTAGCACTCCCTACCGACTCGGTACTCGGGACAGATCATTTCTAGATGGTGCGCCGCTCCGACAGCGACTACACGGGTCAAAGGTCCTCTGGCACAATGCCGGAAGCCTTCAGGCTGACTCGATCCATGGCCGATGTCCGACTTCGCTACCGCGCTGAACTCCGCGCACAGAGTTCTGACCTAAGTCACTAGCGACAACCGAGATGGTGTGGGCAAGCTCAATCGCATGGATCCGATCGAGCGAACATGACGATCACGAGCCGCGCCATGCGCTGGTCCCCGATTGTCGCGCAGCTCAGGTCGTATCAATTCAGCTGGCTTCGCGGCGACCTCGTCGCGGGTGCGTCGGTGGCCGCTTATCTGGTTCCGCAGGTGATGGCGTGCGCACTGCTGGCAGGCATGCCTCCGCTGACCGCGCTATGGGGTGCCGTCGTGGCCCAAATCGCATACGTACTGTTCGGTTCCTCCAATCGACTGTCCATCGGCCCGGAGTCGTCCACGGCGTTGCTCACCGGAACCGTGCTGATCCCGATCGCCGGCGGTGACGTCGTCCTTCATCAAGCGCTGGCAGCGGTACTCGCTGGAATCGTCGGCCTCGTTTGCCTGGTTGGCTCGTCAGCCCGACTGGGATTCCTGGCCAATCTGCTGTCACGCCCCATTCTGATCGGCTACATCACCGGGATCGCTGCGGTGATGCTCGTCGGCCAGATCGGTGGAATCACCGGGGTGCCACTGCCGGATGAGCGGATACCCGCTGTCGCCCGAGCCATTCCAGACGTAGTGCGTGGATTACATGTCCCGACGCTCATCTTGGCAGCATCGGTACTTGCCCTGTTGTTCACACTGGATCGACGAGCACCGAAACTACCCGGCCCGGCGATTGCGGTCCTGGCCGCCACCATCCTGGCGTCATGGCGGTCAGACTGGTTCCGCGGTGCGAAAACACTTGGCAGTGTTCCAGAGCCGATACAGGCGATCGGACTTCCCCATCTCACCTCAGACCACCTGTCGGCGCTGGTCCTCCCTGCCATCGGAATCTCCATCGTGGCCTTCTCCGATGCCGTGCTCACCGCACGAGCATTCTCGACGCCTGGCGATCAGGAGCTCAACCCGAACACTGAATTGCGCGCGCTGGGGGTAGCCAACATCGCTGCGGGCCTGGTTCGCGCCTTTCCAGTCAGCGCCAGTGCAAGCCGTACCGGACTGGCACGTGCAGTCGGCGGCACGACTCAGCTGTATTCGATCGCAGTGGTGCTGATCGTGTCGGTAGTTGCATCTTTCGGTCGTAACACCCTGTCGCACATACCGGTCGCGGTACTGGGAGCGCTGGTCATCTATGCGGCGATCCGCATGATCGATGTTGCCGAGTATCGTCGCCTGGCCCGGTTCCGGCCCAGTGAGCTGGTGCTGGCGTGCGCAACCACTGTGGCGGTCCTCGGCCTCGGAGTGCTCAATGGCGTACTCGTCGCCGTCGGCCTGTCAATCCTGGATTTGCTGCGCCGCATCGCGCATGCGCATGACAGCGTCCTCGGATTCGTTCCCGGCCTGGCCGGCATGCATGACGTCGATGACTATCCAGATGCAGCGCCACTGCCCGGCCTGGTCGTCTACCGATACGATGCACCCCTGTGCTTCGCGAATGCTCAGGACTTCCTCAGCCGCGCGCTTGCCGCGGTGGATGAAACCGGTGGGCAGGTCGACTGGTTCATCTTGAACGCCGAAGCGAACGTGGAAGTTGACCTGACTGCACTCGACGCTCTTGATCGACTCCGCGAAGACCTGTCACAACGCGGGATCGTGTTTGGTATCGCACGTGTCAAGCAACATTTACGCGACGCTCTCGCGGCAGCTGGTCTACTCGCTCGGATCGGAGAGGACCGAATCTTCCCGACGTTGCCGACCGCGGTCGACGCCTTCAGGAACCGCTGAATCACAGTCCGGACGGATACGTTTCGGGAGTTTCGCCCGCATGCCAGACGCTTGTCGGTTCCAGCGGTTCGAGCGCGCGGGTCCGATCGATGTGGATCATCGCGTCGTATTGGTCAGCCGGCCGTACGTGGTAATAGTGGCTCTGCCGTTCGGTGGCAGGCAGATAGATCACGCCGATGGCACGTCCGAGGCGTACCACCGAAAGCGGCTCGGCGGCCGCATCGGTGATCAACGGCGAGACGAAGAACGATTCCCTACCCACTTCGTGCAAGAGCTCTTCTATGCTGCCGTTGAGCGCCGGACGTACCGCCTTGCGTTCGGCGATGCCACCCCATTCGCTGGCCGCCGTAACACTGCCCGCGTAGGTGCTGAAGCCGATGAGACGGCAGTCGTTTCCATAGCGTTCCCGAACAAGCTGGCCGAGGGTGAGCTGCCCGTCGTTGCCCACTTCCGTCGCGCGCGCATCGCCGACATGCGAGTTGTGCGCCCACACAACGATTTTCGGTGCCGGCGCACCGTCGCGACCGAGATGATCCAGCAGCGCGGTCAACGTGTGAACCATGTGGGTGTCGCGCAGATTCCAGGACGCGACGCGGCCACCGAACATTGCGCGGTAATAGACTTCGGCATCACGAACCGTCTGGGCATTTTGCCGGGCATAGAACGCCTCGTCTTCATGCAGTAGACCGTCCCGCCGGGCCACTTCCACCGCGTTGCGCTGCATTTCGACGAGTTGCTCGATCGCCTGGCGTTCACATGACGCGCCCGCGCCGAACGCCGCCTTGAACCCGTATGCCTGTCCGTCGTCGGCCGACGAGACGTGGTCGAAGCACGAGTAGCGTTCTCGCGCCCGCGCAGCTGCCCGCGGATCGATCTTGTCGAGGTAGGCGATCACCTCGCCCATCGAACGATGCAGGCTGTACAGGTCCAGACCGTAGAAGCCGGTCATCCTCTCGTTGCGATTCGCGCACTCGACATTGTGCCGGCGCAGCCAGTCGACGAAATCCCGAACCACCACATTCCGCCACATCCAGGCCGGAAATCGTTCAAACCCGCTCAGTGCCTGGTCGGAGGATTCATCGTGACCGGCTCCCCGCACGTACCTGTTCACCCGGTACGCATCCGGCCAATCCGCTTCTGCCGCAACAGCACAAAAGCCTTTCTCGCGGATCAGCCATTTCGTGATAGCAGCACGTGCGGCGTAGAACTCGTGGGTACCGTGTGAGGCCTCTCCGATGAGGACGACCTTCGCGTCACCGATCAGCTCCTCCAGCACCTCAGTGGGTGGGATTCCGTCGGGCGCATCGATCGCCGCGGCGCCTATGACCTCGGCAGGAGTCTTCCCCCGCAAGCGGGTGCCGACCGCCGGACGCAGCGTAGGTGTCGCCAGCAGCTCTCGCACTTCCGAATCGCTGACTTGGCTGAAATCCCAGAAGGATTCGCCTACTGCACGAAATGGCGACGGCATGCTGGCGCACACGACGTCCTCGACGAGGCCGGCGAACTGCCGGCAGCTCGATTCAGAGGCCGCGGGCACCGCCACCACGATCTCTTTCGGGTCTGCCTCCCGCAGCGCCTGCACAGCAGCGAACATGCTGGCACCGGTCGCCAGTCCGTCATCGACCACGATGACGGTCTTGCCGGTGACGTCGACCGGCGGTCGGCCGTCGCGATAGGCGACTTCCCGCCGCTGCAGTTCACGGCCCTCCCGCTCGGCGATTTCGGACAGCCGCTGCGGCGAAACCCGCAGGGCTCGAACCACGTCATCGTTGATGACGACACGACCTCCGCTCGCCAGTGCCCCCATCGCGAATTCCTCGTGTCCGGGTGCACCCAGTTTCCGGACGACGAACGCGTCCAACGGTGCGCCGAGCGCAGCGGCGATTTCCCACGCGACAGGGATGCCGCCTCTGGCCAAGCCGAGCACGACGACGTCCGGCTTGTCGCGGTACGCGGTCAACAGTTCGGCCAACGCACGCCCCGCCTCCCGGCGGTCGCGGAACACGCGCCGGGGTGCATGCTGTGTCGAGTTTCGAGGTGACATCGATCGACTCCTTATCCATCATCCATCGATCCGTTTTCTGTGCTGAAAGCCAGTCACAGCAGCGGTCAAGTCCAGGGACGTGGTGTATGACGTCGTCGTGTGATTCTTCGAGGTAGTTGGGTCAGGCGGGCAGTGCCGCGGGGGTAGCCTCCTGTTCGGTTGGGGTGTCGTTGACGGTGCGTGATTTGCTCAGAACGTCGAGGCCGAGGTAGCGCCGCGACTCGGCCCATTCGTCGTGTTGTTCGGCCAGCACTGCTCCGACGAGACGGATCAGGGCCGCGCGGTCGGGGAAGATGCCCACGACGTCGGTGCGCCGGCGGATCTCCTTGTTGAGTCGTTCCTGGGGATTGTTGCTCCAGATCTGGCGCCAGATCTGCTTGGGGAACGCGGTGAACGCCAGCAGATCCGGCCGCGCCGCTTCGAGGTGATCGGCGACATTGGGCAGCTTGTCGGACAATGCGTCGATGATCCGATCATATTGAGCAGCAACGGATTCAGCGTCAGGTTGGTCGAACACCGAGTGCAGCAGGGTGCGCACCCAGGGCCACGAACTCTTGGGAGTGACGGACATCAGGTTGGTCGTGTAGTGGGTTCTGCAGCGCTGCCACGCCGCTCCGGGCAGGGTGGCCCCGATGGCGGCGACCAGCCCGGCGTGGGCGTCGCTGGTGACCAGTTTGACCCCGGACAGGCCGCGGGCGGTCAACGACCGCCAGAACGTCAACCAGCCCGCCCGTCCTCAGCGGTCGTGACATCGATTCCCAGGATCTCGCGGTAGCCCTCGGCGTTGACCCCGACGGCGATCAGGGCGTGCACGTTGACCACCCGGCCGGCTTCACGCACCTTGAGCACCAGAGCGTCCGCAGCGACGAACGTATACGGGCCGGCATCGAGCGGCCGGGTCCGGAACGCCTCCACGGCGGCGTCGAGTTCCTTGGCCATCACCGACACCTGCGACTTCGACAACGACGTGATGCCCAGGGTCTCGACCAGCTTGTCCATCCGCCGCGTCGAGACACCAAGCAGGTAACACGTCGCCACCACCGTGGTCAGGGCCCGCTCGGCGCGTTTACGGCGCTCCAGCAGCCAGTCCGGGAAGTAGGATCCTTGCCGCAGCTTCGGGATCGCAAGATCCAAAGTCCCTGCACGGGTGTCGAATTGACGGTGTCGGTAGCCGTTGCGGGAATTGGTGCGCTCAGCCGAGCGTTCGCCGTAGCCGGCACCGCATAGGGCGTCGGCTTCGGCGCCCATCAGGGTGTGGATGAACGTGGCCAGCAGCTCGCGCAGCACGTCGGGATGGGCAGTGGTGAGTCGTTCGGCCAGCACAGTGGGCAGATCGATATTGTGGGCAGTGGTCATCGCGTCGATTCCTTTGCTCGAGTGACTTTGGACGGTCTCTCGAAGAATCACGCGATGACCTTCAATCACTCGGCTACGACACGCCGGTACCGCTGATCAGGTCCGACTCGTACACCACCTTGATGGACGCAACCACAGCAGCACGTATCCCAGCGTCGAGATGGCTGTCGATATCGATGTTCAACCAGCCGAGTGCCTGCCTGAAAGAGTCACTCGCCATGGACCAAAGGGACTTCGGTCCATCCCGTCCGACGGCCGCGTACTGCTACTGCCGAAGGTCCTTCGGACTGCGGCCGATCAGCCCTGCCCATCCGGTACAGGGAGGTTCAGCATCAGTCGACAAGATCGCAACACCAACCTCGTGCGCTTCGCGCGATGCCGATGGGAGTTTTTCGTGGACACCACACCGTTCCGTCCGTTGCTCGGCCACCACGGACCGTTCGCGTCGGTCTACTTCGACATCGCACTCAACGTGCCCGACGGACAGGAGCGCATGGACGCGACATGGCAGGACATCCGTCGTGATCTGCTCCACCAAGGAGCCGACAACACGATCATCGCGACCCTGGAACCAGCAGTGCGGCAACAACTATCGCTTGCCGGCCCGCGCGGGCTGATTACCAGCGCCGACGCCGTGCACATCGCCGCGGCCGCGGGCTATCCACGGTCCGGGTTGCCGCTGACCCGGGTGTCTCAGCTGCCCTATGTGCTGCCGCTCATGAACGGAGACCTTTGGCACCCCAACTACTTGTTGGTCGCGGTCGACCGGGAAGGTGCGGAGCTGACCGTGCATCAGAACCACCGCAGAGTTCGTCGCGAAACGCTGCAGGGCGACGGGTATCCGGTGCACAAGGCGGCAACTGCCGGTTGGAATGGTTATGGCGACTTCCAGCACAACGTGGAGGAGGCGGTCCGCATCAATGTCCGCGCCGTTGCCGCCCGAGTCACCGAACTTGCCGACGAGATCGGCGCCGCAGTGATTTTCGTGTCGGGACAGGTGCGCACCCGCGCCGAAATGACAGCGGAACTACCCAAGCGTCTGGCGGCATCGGTGGTCGCACTGCCCTCTGGGACGTCAGGACAACGTCTGTCGGACCATGACGCTCACGAGTTCATCGAAGAAGTGCTGCGCACCCGGCACACCACCGAGATGCACCAGCTCACAGAAACTTTCGCTCAAGAACGGGGCAACCAATCGGGGCGGGCAGTGGACGGGCTGAGGTCGGTGTGCGCAGCCTTACGTGACGGCAACGTGGACACGCTGCTGATCGGCGACCTGGGCGCCGCCGCCGTACTGCTCGGGACCGGTCCGACAACGGTCGCCACCGATGCCGACACGCTCTCGGATCTCGGCCAAGCTCCCAGCGCTGTTGCCCGCGCGGACGAAGCACTGCCGTTTGCGGCCATCGCCGGCCGATCGGCCATCGCGTACGCAACCCGCGACCTGACCCTCACCGACGGCGTCGGCGCACTCCTCCGGCATCGCGCGATGGAATACGCACCAGGAGACGGGCACGCTGTGGAAGCACGCCGATGAACGACCGGCTGACAGCGCTCGACGCCGGATTCCTGCAGGCCGAGGATTCGGACCCCCATGCGAGCCTGGCTGTTGCGGTGCTCGCCGTTCTGGAGGGTCCGGCCCCGGATTTTGCAGAACTTCAGGCCGCCCTCGATGAACGGTCGGCCACGATTGCGCGCATGCGTCAGGTGTTGCATTCGTATCCACTCGACATCAGTGCCCCGCAGTGGGTTACCGCACCCCATTTCGACATTGGCCACCACGTTCGCAGGCATACCGTGACTGCTCCGGGTGACGACGCCGCCGTCTACCGGGCCGTTGCGGACGTGATGGAGCGCCGGCTCGACCGGTCGCGTCCCTTGTGGGAAGCCTGGGTGCTTGACGGTCTGCGCGACGGCCGATGGGCGATGCTGGTCAAGCTGCACCACTGCATCGCCGACGGCGTATCGGCGGCTGCCCTGCTCGCCGCCGTCTGCGACGACCAGGCGGACCCGCATGACGAAGTGCCAGACGTCGCGTCGCGATCGAGCCGTGGTCCGCTCCACGGTTTCAACCCGATAGCGCTCGGCAACGATGCGTGGCGAATGCTGACGTCGACTGCCCGCGGTGGCGTGCGCGTGGCCTTCGGGGCCGCTCAGATCGTCGCCGGCATGCTCACCGCCCCTGCGCAACAGCTCAACGGGCAGCTCAGCGATCTGCGCCGTTTCAGCGCCGTTCAGGTCTCGCTGAGTGATGTTCAGTTGATCAGCAAGCGCTTCGGCGTCACCGTGAATGACGTGGCCCTCGCGGCCATCACCGACGGATTCCGCTCAGCTATGTTGCGTCGCAACATGCAGCCCTCAGCCGGACCGATCCGCACCTTGGTACCGGTTTCCGTCCGGCCCCCCGAACTCCACCACGTGCCCGACAACCGGGTCTCGCTGTTGCTGCCGGACCTGCCGGTCGATCGTTCAGATCCGCTCGAACAGCTTCGGCTCGTGCACCGGCGATTGTCCACTGCAAAGCACAGCGGCCAGCGTCAGGCGGGTTCGTGGGTGGTCGCGGCGGCCAACCTGGTGCCGTTTCCGATCATGGCATCGGCTGTACGACTGCTCGGACGACTGCCACAACATGGTGTGGTCGCCGTGGCCACCAACGTCTCCGGACCGCGAGAACGAATGCGTATCTTGGACCGTCAGATCATCGACCTCGTGCCGGTACCGCCCATCGCAGTCGGTATGCGCACGGGTATTGCAATCTTGAGCTACGCCGACCACCTGACCTTCGGCGTCATTGGTGACTACGACGCGCAACTTGACGTCGACGAACTGGCCCGCGGTATCGAGCACGGCATCGCTCGACTTGTCGATGTCGCATCCGCTGCGATGCATACCCGGCGACTGGGGAACCTCATGCTGCTGAGCGGCTGAGTAGTGGTCGGGGGCTCGACGGTGCCGGCGGGCGGTGGCGATTACTCCGCCGGCCGCCGATCGTCGTCAAATTCGGGAATCGGACGGTGTTGATCGAGCGTGTCCGCGAGGTCGGCATCCCATTGCTGCACAACGCCATTCACCCACGTTTCGTCGGCATCCGCCAAGGTGTCTCCGACAGACTGCCCCTGCTCAGCCAGGTCCGCGTCGTCTCCGCGGGGAATAGGTTCGGTCATGAGAAACTCCAGTCGTCGTGCTGTTCAGGCCTATGTCCATGCTGCGTAGATCCGGCCGCTCGCCACAGGGTCATCGGTCATCTCCTGACGCACCGCCTGGCGACACCACGATGTGTGCTCGTCAGGATTCGAGTTCGAGTGGGACAGTCCAACAGACGTGAGTGCCACCGGACGCCGGCGTCAGGAACTCGCACGTTCCGCCGAGTTGTTGAGCCCGCCGACTCATGTTCTCCAGACCGCTGCGTCGGTGATTGTCGGCGGGGATACCCCTGCCATCGTCGAGGACATTGATCACCAACTCGTCGGCAACGTTGACCTCGACGGTCAAAGAACTGGCCCCGGAATGGCGCACCGCGTTGCTGATCGCTTCTGCGACAACGGCATGCGCGTGGTCAGAAAGTTCGGCACTGACGACCGTCAGGGGCCCGCGAATACGTACGGTCGTGGTCAGGTCGCAGTGTTCGGTCAGCTCGACCGCTGTCGCCTGAATGCGCTCCCGGAAGCCGATTGCGCCGCCCGACGCCGACTGCAGATGGAAGATCGTCGTGCGAATTTCGGTGATGGTCGACTGGAGTTCGTCGATGGTGCGGGTGAGCCGAGCGATGATCTCCGGTGAATGGACCCGGGCGACTGTGCCCTGCAGATCCATCCCGGCGGCAAACAAGCGCTGGATGACGTGGTCATGCAGGTCGCGAGCGATTCGTTCACGGTCAGCGAGGATAGTGAGCTCACGGGCTTGTTCACTGGCCTCGGCCAGGGTAAGGGCCACTACTGCGTGATTGGCGAAAGCCACCACCCAGCTCAGGTCATCTGACGTGAACCGAGGTCGGTCGAAACTCCGCACCAACGCAAGAACTCCGGTCACCCGATCCGCGGAACGTAGCGGCACCGCCATCGTCGGGCGCTCGCCGAGGTCGGAGAAGGTTGGAATGAGATGGCGGAAGGTCTCGGTGATCACCGCAGTTCCCGACCGGAACACCTCACCACTGGTGGACTCATCGATTGGCACCCGATAACCGATCGGCAGCTCGGCGCTGTGCTCGCCCGCCGCCGCGACCACAGCAAGCGCGTCGACAGATACGCCCGGCCGGTCGATGTCGTTCGGGATCAACACGATGACCTGCTCTGCGTCGGCCAGTTCGCGGACCCGCTCGGCGATCATCTGAAGTGGTGGCTCTGGCGAGGTTGCCGACAGCAGAGTTGAGGTGATTTCCCGCCCGGCGTTCATCCAGCGGGCCGAAGCCCGCTGCCTTTCGAACAAGCGGGCGTTGTCGATAGCCACGCCGGCCGCCGAACCCAGTGCCCGGATGGCGTTCTCATCGGATTCGGTGAACACATAGCCGGCCCGATCGTCCGTGACGTACAGGCTGCCGTACACCTCACTTCGGATGACAATCGGCATGCCTAGAAACGCACGCATCGGCGGGTGGTGTTCGGGGAATCCGACCGCTGCGGGATGTTGGGTCAGATCGTCGACGCGCAGCGGCTCGGTACGGTCCAGCAACACGCCCAGCACGCCTTTACCGACCGGGAGATGCCCGATACGCGCCTGCAATTCGGCGCCGATCCCCTTGAACAGGAACGCATCGAGCATGCCATCAGGCCCCCTCACGCCCAGCGCGCCATAGCGTGACCCGGTCAACTCGATCGCAGCATCGATGATCCTGTGCAAGGTCGTGTCCAGATCCAGGTCCCCACCGATGCCGACGATCACGCGCAGCAACGACTCCATCTGGTCGCGTCCAGCCAAAAGCTCGTCGAGTTGTTCATGCATCTCGCCGAACAGCCCCCGCCGGCTCAGCCGCGAAAACACCGAACCGGTGCCGTCTTCGGTGGTGTTCACCCTGCTCCGCACCTCCGCACACGCAATCGCGTAACTTCACGCTACGCCCACTTCGTTCAGTTGTCGCTGCTCCGACCCGAATACTTACGGGTGGTCAATTACGCGACAGGGTGTTTGTGGATCCGGCGGCGCATCGCAGCGCGTCGTTTCCCCGAGCAGATGTTCGCCGATTTGTGTCAAGCCGCGGCAAGTCCGGCCGAGCGTGCGGACGAGGGTGACGGGCAAGGTGAGGGCCCGCTGATCACGCTCCCCTTTGGCTCATGATTCAGCGGTCTCCCAGATATTGGGGACTTTCGCCTGTTGCCGCGCAGGAAACTATGAGCCGATGATGAGGGCCACCGTCGCCCGAGGAGCAGCCATGATCGATCAGCATTGGGACACAGATCACTCAATCCTTACCGTTCGGCCTGAATCGGCCTTGAGCACAGGCGATTTTGCTGCGCTTGCCAGAGCTGTCGACCCAAAGATCGAGCAAGATGGTGATCTCGACGGCCTTATCATCGATGCGCCACGGTTCCCCGGGTGGGACAGCTACGGCGCGATGGTCAGTCACGTCCGGTTCGTGCATGATCATCACCGACACGTGAAGAAGATCGCCATCGTCACCGATTTGCCCGTCGCCGGAGTCACCCAGCATCTAGCCTCGCATGTCGTCTCGGCGCAAATCCGCCAGTTCCCTGCGGGTCACGTCCAGCAAGCCAACAGTTGGATTACCGACGGGCTGCGGTAGCTGCAGCTATGAAACGTGAAGCAGGTCCTTCACGCTTTTGACTCCTGGAACTGCCCAAGCAGCATGGCGCGCCGCGTCCGCATCGGACTCCGAACGCACCGTGCCCCTCAAAGTCACAGTGCCGTCGCCGGTTTCGACGACGATGTTGTTGACTTCGGCGTTCACCGTGCGTGCCAATTCCATCCGGATCCGCTCCCGCACGTCGGCGACCTTTGGTGCGTCATTGATATCCATGTTGTTACGCACGTTTTTGACACCGCGAATGTTCTTGACGGCGTTCGCCGCGGCAGCACGCTGAAAGTGCCAGTCCACCTTGCCCGTCAACGTGACGATGCCGTCGCGAACAGTCGCTTCAATGGTATCGGGTAGATCGCTGTGCGACTGCAACACCGTCGCCGCTGCCGCTGCGATATCGGTGTCATTGCGGACATGGGTTCCGAGTACTTCGACGCGCAGGTCATCCGCCAAGGCGCGAACCCCCAGTACACGCCAAATCGCTTGGACTGCTTCGTGTTTCTGCCAACATGTGGGCACAGCTCCCGTCAGCGTCACCACTCCGTCAGCCGCGGTGACCCCGATACGGGAGCACTCGATCGCCGGGTCAGCCTTCAACTCTTCGAGAATATCCTCGACGAGCGCCGTGTCGTCTTTCAAGTACATCGTGAGCCTTCCGCCCGATTATCATGTGTTCTACTTCTGCCTACCCTGGTAATTCACCGGATGCGACATGCATAAGACCTGGCTCGAGATGACTTCAGTCCCTGCAGCAACAGGAACCCCGAAGCCGAGCCATCTCTTGGCCTATCAATGGCTAACGGCGCCGGCCCCGGCGTGCGAGCGCGGCCTCCAACTCTGTCAGCACATATTCGGTCAGCGGCACTACGGACTCGATATCGGGCATGACCCGCCGCCCAGATATGTACCCGAACATCACCCGGTCGGCGTACGAGCACGTGGTCACGTTCAGGGCCTGACCGTCGATCGCCGTCGATACGGGGTAGATCTCCTCGAGATGAGCGCCATTCCAGTACATCTCACTCTTCGGCCCGGGGACATGCGAGATCGACACGTTGTAGCCGCGACGTAGCCGCGGCGCAAATGGCATCAGCGGAGACAACACCGTCGGCCCGATACTCGGAGCGAGCAGGAGCGTCGTGACATTCGCGCCTCGTCGGGCCACTTGAGACTTCGCCCAGCCCATCGCCCGATGGATATGTGCCAGGCGGTCAACGTCATCTCCGAGGTGAGTGCCCAGCGAACACAATTCGAGGCCGAACAGGTTTGCACGACGCTCGTCAGCCGGGCGTTCCTGTCCCTCGCGCGCCCGCACCGTGATAGGGCAGATCGCCACCAACGACCGGTCCGGGAGCTCACCGAGACCCGCGAGCCACTCACGCAGAACGCCGGCCACCACGGCGGTCAGCACGTCGTTGCCGGTCACCCCGGCGGCATCCCGGATCGCCCCGATGCGAGACTTGGGCAGACTCACGCCGGCAAATGCCCGTTCTCGGCCAAGGCGGCCGTTGAATCGGGTGTACGGGGCCCCGAACGGCAGTACGGCCACTCCGGCGCCGATACTCGCGATCGCCGTTGATATTTCGCCCATCGCAAGTTCGCGAGCAAAACCCAAGCCTGAGATGACGCCATGCGCCGCCGTGTGCGCCAGCTCCACAGGGTTCCGAAGCAATCGGTAAGCGCCACCACGGCCCTGGTCCGGCTCCTGTCGCACGGCGAAGAACGGTGGCGCGCCCCGGCACTCGGGATCGGTAGTCAGCGCGCGACCGATCATCTTCATTCCGGCGACACCGTCGATCACGGTGTGGTGCACCTTGAGGTACAAGGCGAAGCGACCGTCCTCTAGACCGTCGATCAGATAGGCGATCCACATCGGTCGCGACCGGGCGAGCGGCTCGCTGTGCAACTCGCTCACCAACTTCCACAACGCATCGCGGTCTGCGCCGGCGGGTAAGGTTCGGCGCTCCAGATGATCTCGCATGTCGACGCATTCATCCGTGCGCCACATCCAGAAGCCTGCGGTGTCAAGGCCGATGTGTGGATGCCGGCGAAACCGCGGATCCATGTCAGTGGTGTCAGCAAGGCCCTGCTCAAACAGTTCATCGACGTATCCGGGCCCAGCCGTGGCGGGTGGTGCCAGAATCAGCAACACAGCCACGTGTAGTGGATCGGAGAGCAACTCCGCCGTAAGCATCGCCGCGTCCAGCGGCTCCACCGGATTCATCAGGTCAGCCCCAATTCCCGCAAAGCTCGGTATCCGAGTGCGATCAACTGCAACAATACCGTTGTCCCACGGCAATTTTCGGGAAACCGGCAATTGGCCGCTGCAGCCGGGACCTAATCCCCTAGGCCGTCAATACGCCCCGAATTACGGTCGTCGACATGACAGCACCTGCGCACGACGACGGGCCACGGGCGGTTCCAGCCGACCTGCCCTCGCGTGGTTACCGGGCGCTGGGCCACGTCATCCGGCCGTTTCGACGAGCCGGCCGCTACTACGCTCGATCCTGGCAGGAGTATCTGGAACACCGTCCCGATGCGCTTCCGGTGGCACGCCCCACGCTTGCACTGGCCACGCAAGCGTTCCGCGACGAAATTGTTCTCACCGGCATTCGGATCCTTCAGCCCCTTGGGGACCCACAACTGTTCGAGCAAATCAATCGCGAGGTGCGCGCCGGCATCGAATTCTACGGTCAACAAGGATGTTTGGATAATCCTGAAGAGTTCTTCGCCGCGCCACCGCCGCTCACCGACGCCACCATCCGGCCGGTGGAATCCTATGGCCGGTCCTTCGAACGCATCGTGTTCGACAGCGGATACGAGCCGACAATCGGCGAGCCTGGCCGTGAACGATGGCTCGGCTATTCCGCCAACCACCGTGAATATGCCTTGCTATTGCGGCACCACGAACCACGCCCGTGGCTGGTGTGTGTACACGGCGCCATGATGGGTCGCGGCAGGCTCGACCTCGCGCTCTTCCGGGCGTGGCACCTGCATGAGGATCTCGGCCTGAATCTTGTGCTGCCCGTCCTTCCCATGCACGGCCCGCGGGCCCGTGGTCTCCCGTCGGGCGCGGCGTTCCCCGGCCAGGACGTGCTCGACGATGTCCACGCCACGGCCCAGGCAGTGTGGGACGTACGGCGGCTCCTGTCCTGGATACGCACGCAAGAGCCCGACTCGCCGATCGGCATGAACAGCATCTCCCTCGGCGGCTACATCACTTCGCTCGTCGCCAGCCTTGACGATGGCCTCACGTGCGCAATTCTCGGTGTCCCGGTCGCCGACATGACCGAACTACTCGGGCGCCATGCCGGGATGAAGCACAGCGACCCACGTCGCGAGACGGTGAACCTGGCGGCGCCGCTGGGCCGAATGGTCTCGCCACTGTCGTTGACTCCGCGCGTCCCCTTCCCCGGCCGCTTCATTTACGCCGGTATCGCCGATCAACTGGTGCATCCGCGCGAGCAGGTGGTACGCCTCTGGGAGCACTGGGGCCGGCCCGAAATCGTCTGGTATCAGGGCGGACACACGGGATTCTTCGAGTCGCGGCCAGTGCAGCAGTTCGTCGACGCCGCGCTCCTGCAGTCGGGGCTCATCAACTCCTGAACAGCCGAAGCGTCGGCAGTCCCCAAAGATGAGTGCTCCCAATGAGTACCAACGAATGGGTCGTGAGGTTCCGGCACGAGCGCCGGACTAGCGTTGCCGCGCCACGATGACGGGAACACGGGCCGCCTGAACCACTGCAGTGCTCACCGATCCGAGCAGCATCCGGACGAATCCTCCCCGGCCATGGCTACCCACGACGATCAGCTGAGCCGACTCGGCCTCAGCGAGCAGATGGCGAGCCGGTTGATCCAAGACCACCACTCGGCGCACCCGCACATCGGGATAGCGTTCCTGCCACCCAGCCAGCCGCTCGGCCAACTCTTCTTCGGTTCTGGGACGGACAACCGACCACTGCTCCGCGGGGAACTCCGACGAATCGGCATCGCTCCAGGCGTGCAGGGCCACCAATTCGGCTCCGCGCCATGAGGCTTCGTCAAAGGCGATAGCGGTGGCCAACTCCGAGGCCGGCGAACCGTCGATGCCCACCACCACCGGCGCCTGCGGTCCCGCCGCAGCTTCATCGTGGATGACGGCGACCGGGCAATGAGCGTGATGCACCAGCGCAGTGCTGATTGAGCCCAACAAGACACGTTGGAGGCGGCCCTGACCGCGGCAGCCCACCACCACCATCTGTGAGTCACTGCTCAGCTCGACCAGGGTCGGCACGCTCGGCGAGTAGAGCACGTCGCCGCGCACGTGAATGTCTGCGGTGTCGCCGACCGCTTCCTTGGCAACACGGATGGCGTCGGCGATGATTCGTCGACCCTCCGATTCCAGCTGTTGGAAGAAATCCTCCGGGAGCGGTGTCGCGGTGATGCCCCAACCTCCCCAACCGCCCATGGGCGTCGGCAACACATGCACCACAGACAACGCGACGTTTCGCAGGCCCGCCTCACGGGCTGCCCAGCGCACCGCCGCGTCGGACCAGGGCGACCCGTCGACTCCGACCAGAATTCCTCGATCTGCTGACCCACTCGACATCTTGACCCTCGATTCGAACTCCGCCGGGAAATTCGCGCCTAGCCAGCGAAGGCGCAGCACAGCTCCGACGTTAGGAGCCCGAGTGCGTCCTCGTCACGGGGCCATTCGTCACCGTCACAGAGGCCGTCGGGCCCTGACGGCCCCGCGCCCCCAAATCGGTGGCGTGAAGCTGCCTGAAGAGACCATCGACCATGGCACCTGAGGACTTCTGGCGCTACGAGGCCGGCCCGCGCGGCCGATAGCGTGGAACGCGAATTGCACTCAATCGAGAGGTCCTGGCATGCCCGAAACCACGAAGTCGACATCCTCGTCGAACACGATCTCCCCATCTTCGTCGTCAACCGACGTGCTTGACGAGTTCCGCGAATCAGCCCGCATGGGTCAGCACGCCGCAGCCGAAGCGTGGCGCCAGTTCAACAAGGTCCTGGACGAGGCGATCCCAGAAGCCATCCATCCGCTGCGGGCCAAGGTCGTCGACGCGGCAATCAGCCTGGCCGACACTCTGGCCGCTGCGCAATATCAGTTCCACCGCAACCTCATCCGTACTACCGAGGGCGCGCTGACGCGCACGGATGGCAAGGAGAAGGACAACGACTGACCCGCTCCATCGGGGCACCACTTGGCAACCACCCCGGGACGGCCCATGTTGGCATTGGGCCGCCCCGGCTGGTCGATGAGTTTCAGCGCGTTACCGGAGATTGCCGGCTCATTTTGAGGTAGTTCGCGATGCCGAACCTGCCGAATTCACGCGCGCGATGCGGCGACAGCAGGCCGGCTGCTGTCGGCGCATCGATGATCACCGGTTCGGCGGCGTTGAAGGATTCTCCGTGAACCCGGATGGTGGCACGTCCCCTGGCCTGAACATTGCGGAGCCAGTCGACATTCGTACCGTAGGGCAGCGGGATGATGAAACCGCCGCTCACCTCTTCGATGACCACCGGGGTCGCGTAGTTCTTCCCGGAGCGTCGTCCAGTGTGCTCGATAACCCCGGCGTACCAATATTTTCGGCCGGCGGCCACAAGCATGAGCGGATTCAGTACATGCTTGTTGAACACCCGAACCACGTCACGGACGGTCATCGTCGTTCCCTGCCAGTCAGTTGGCTTCGCGTCCCGAAGGACTTCCGATCGGGCCAGCGGGCGACCCCGCCGAGACCTACCGTGTGGTGGGCCCCATCATGCCGGGTCCCGTCATCGGCCCGGGTTCCATGGTGCAACTCGGCCCTTGCTGCGGTTGGTAATGCCGGTAGCCGCCGTGCCAGTACCCACCACTGCTGTAGGTTCCGGCACAGAAGCCGCTGAAAAAGATCAGGGCGACGATGAAAACGATGCCCGCGACTATGCCCACCCAGGCGGCGACCTGGGTCAACCGACTGGGCTGTACTGACAGCGACGTGGTGACTATCGCTGTGTCAGTGGGTGATTCAGAGCTTTCGCCCATGATCCTTGTCTTCCTCACTCTGTACTGCCGCGCGGCGGTCCGCACAGCTAGGTAGCTGTGGCTTCGACGTCAGGCTCAGGGCCAAAGGAAAATCGGCGACCGGTGAGTCTGAGCGGGCGGATTCGTACGTAGTGCTGCTTCACGGTCGCAATCCATGGAATGAGCTGTGCTTGGTCAGCCTCGGTGATCTCTTCATCGGTGCGTAGCGTCTTGGCCATTCCCCTGATGACCACGCTCCAGCCTTCGGCAGCATCGTGGTCGTCGGCTTCGAACAGCACGTTCTTGTTGATCGCAGCGCTGACGAGCTTGGTACCCTCCGCTGTGCGGAACAGCACGCTGTGGCCTTGCACGACGAAGTTGACCGGGAATATCTCGACCTGACCGTCGACGACCGTAACGAGCCGTCCCAGCGCGACTCCGCGCATAAGATTCCAGCATTCACTCTCCGACAAGATGGAGATCGGTTGCGTTAGTTGGGACATGCCCGTGACCTTACGGAGCGCTGCGTGCAACGACTGTGGCCGAAAGTCATCCAATCGGCATTCCAATGGCCTTTGGCCCGGTCCGAATCGTTCGTGATGGACCGGTGCCTTTGGTCTCTATCGTCGTTCAGCGACCCAGCCGATACTGGAGGCGAAAGCGTCCAGTGCGACACGAAGTGAGGTTGGCATGACGAACCCTCGTGCCGGCCTGCCCGTTGTCGTCGGCATCGACGGCTCCGATGCGGCTATCCGGGCGGCGCTGTGGGCCATTGATGAAGCTATGGTCCGAAGTGTTCCGTTACGGTTGGTGGCCGCGCTCTCGCCGGCACATCTCGAACGCTCGCATGGGACGGCCGATCCATCGGTGGCGCATGCAGATACGGCACTGCGGGCCGCAGCAGACGCAGTGGCGGCCACTGGCAAGCCGGTGCAGATCGAGACTGTCCAAAAGCACACCGCCCCAACCACCCTGCTCCTCGACGAGTCACGATCTGCCGCTCTCCTGTGCGTGGGTTCGGTAGGCATAGATCGGATAGCTGCCAGAGTCTTGGGGTCGACCGCCGAAGCTGTCGCAAGCCGCGCGCAGTGTCCGGTCGCCATCGTCCGCTCGCATAGCGGGACATCTGTGCACACCGAACGTTCATCGGGTCGCAATGGATGGGTTGCTCTGTCCTTCAACACTTCTGGCGATCATGACGAGCTTGCGGCGGTCGCATTCCGCGAGGCCGCGCTGCGCAACACCGGGGTGATCGCGGTCCTCGTACCGTCGTCGGCCCAGACAACCGCACGCGATTCACTCGTCGACAGAATCATCGCAGACTGGTCGTCCCGCTACCCGGATGTTCCGGTCCAGAGCTGGATGGCCGCCAGGTCACTCGACGAATTCATCGCCAGCAGTGAGGTTCCCATCCAGTTGGCAGTGATCGGACCGCCTGACGCCCACCACCTCCAACGGCTGGTCGGCCCGGCGAACGGTCTGTCGCATTTTACGCAAACCGAATGCTCGGTCATCGTCGTGCGCCACTAACTCGGCAACGAGGATGCTACGTTGATGCCGCCCGCCGGCATCGTAACGGACACCCGCACAACGGATCTTGTCCGTGGGACGCACCACCTCGGCTGCGGTGGTCCTATCCAAAGCCGGATTCATCGTCAGCGTGACATCAGCGTGACAATGGTCGGCCGGCTCAGCACTCCGGACATTTCACAACTCCCGTCGCTCGACTCAGTTGCGCCGGCTACGGGTCGTCAGTGCACGGAAGTTACGGGCTGTTGAGTGCTGACTGCGATATCGTGGCTGGCCGCGACGAGCAACTGATCGGCCAGGTCGCGAAGTGCACGAGCGACAGCGAGTTCGTCTCCGATATCGCTGATGTCTCGGTCGGCCGGATTGCACCGCGCCGCGCCAAAACCCACCGATTCTTTGTCGCTCCAATACAAGCGTGCCTTGGCGCGAGTGTGGCCATCGCGTTCGTCGATGGAGACGTACACTGTCCAGCGCTTAAGCGTTCTGGCTTGACCAAAACTCATCTGAGCGCCCCTCTACTTGGGTGCCCGTGGTCCCGCATCGGGATTGACCCGGGACCACGGCACAGGTCACTTGGCAGGCTCGATCGCCACGTGCTTCTCGGCCGACTTGACGGCACTGACCGGTACCGTGACCGTCAGAATGCCTTTGTCGTATCCGGCTTTGATGCCATCTTCATCGGCGCCCGACGGCAGCGTCACCGAACGCACGAACGAGCCGTAACTGAACTCGGAGCGCCCGTTTGATTCCTTCTTCTCGCTGCGTTCGGCCTTGATGGTCAAGACGCCGTCGCGCACGGTGATATCGACATCCTTTTCCGGATCGATGCCCGGCAGTTCAGCGCGAACCTGGTAGTTGTCCTCTGTCATCTCGTCCTCGACCCGGATGATGTGGTTGTCGAAGACCGGGTGCATGCTGGGCCAGGCCGGCAGGCCGGCAAACAGCTCGGTGAAGTCCGGCCAGAACGAGCGCGGCCGGTGTTGGACAGGAAGTTTCGATGACATGGCGACTCCTCGGGCGGGTTGATGGTTTCCATCGATATCGGATCACCGTCGCGGAGCGGCACGGTAGGGACCGAAGGCCCGGCTCTGTGTGCCGTTCGTCGGCGGTCGGTGGACAACTAAGGGACGCAAGGCCCTAGTTGGATGTGGCGATCCGAGTGCAGGGTCGTCGCATGACGAGGACACATCTGACGGAAGCTGTGGCCATCTCGGCTCTGCTGTACGCCGCACGGCGCTACTACCGCAATTGGGGCACGACGAAGCAGGAATGCCGCCATAAGCTTCCGGGTGATGAACTGGTTCGCTCCCCCGCACTTCAGTCGACTGAGGGCGTGTGGATCGACGCACCGGTGGAGGCAGTCTGGCCATGGCTCACGCAACTGGGTCAGGACCGCGCCGGCTTCTACACCTTCGAGACCATCGAAAGCCTGCTGGGGCTCGAATTCCACGTTGACACCACCATTCATCCCGACTGGCAGCGGCTCTCGCCGGGCGACCCGGTACGCCTGGCGCCGCCCGGCTGGTTCGGACGGAAGTACGGGCTCGTGCTCACGGTATCGCGCATCGTCGAAAACCAGACGATCGTGCTCAGTGGAGCTCCGCCGGAATTCCCTTGGCACGCGGTGTGGTCATTCCACCTTGAGCCGCATTACGACGACCAATGCCGGCTACTGGTGCGCACCCGGGCAGGGCTCCGTCATCCGGGCCAGCTGTTCATCACCGAATTAGCCGGTCCAGCAGTTACTCTCACCGTGCGCGGGATGTTGTTGGGCATCAAGGACCGGGTGGAAACGGCACAGCGCGCCCACGAGAAACCTCGCACGGGTACCGCGCAAGGCGCGTGATAAGGCCTGCGCACCAGTCACTTTCGCCGGACGCGAATGAAGGTCGAAGACCTCTGCCATGACCACTCCCACCTATGTTCACAACCTCTCCGCACTGCGACACTCACACTGGCCACGATGGCGGTGATCGGGCTCGGTATTGCGCTGACGGTGTCCCGGCTGAGTGGCCCGCTCGGCTTCACATCGTTGCCATGGCAGTTCTTCCTGGCACTGCCTGGATTCACCGTCGCCGCTGGTCGATGTCACGAGAGCGGTGTTCTAAACCGAACCCGTCCGAGTGGCAGGGCAGCCGCATCGCACGCGGGGTCATGAGCACCTAATCCACCGCCGGGCTGCCCGCTTCAGTCATTCTGGGCGTCTGTGATTTCCCGCCGCGGGGCGGGCATTGATGACCTTGGTCACTATCGCTGCCTGGGCACGCGCCAAAGAATGAATGCGTCGTGCGATCGAAAGGAAGCCGATGTCACGCACCGATGAGTTCGAACTGACCAGCGACCTACTCGACGCCATCGCCTGGAAATTCCTGGGCTCCGAGTTCACCGGACGGCGCTATGTCGGGTGGCCGATCGAACAGCGTCTCGACCGATACCTCATCCACCAAGGTCTGCCCGACTTGGTTGACGACGGGTCCGCCTTCAACGCGCTGTTGGACCGCGTCATGACCAACATCGGCCCGGCTTTCCGCAGTGGCGTTCTTGCGGTGTCGGCGGGTTAGGACTTCCCGTGGCCGCCGTCATCCACAAGACCGCTCGCGATTGCCGTGTCCCGCCCAATCTGCGCGACTACGAGCAGACGCGCCTCACTTTCTCCTGGTCTGAGGTACCGAACCTGTGCGAGGGCATGGGGCCGGGCGGCTGCAATATCGGCTATGCGGCGCTCGACCGGCACGCCCAGGGGCCGGCGGCAACACGCACCGCACTCCGGTTCGTTTCGGCCGCCGACTGGGATCATTCGTTGGTCAGCCGCAATCTGAGCTATCGCGAGCTGGGCCAGCTCTCGCGCCGATTCACCAACGTTCTTCGCGCACTGGGCATCGGCAAGGGCGGCCGAGTTTTCACCATGATGGGCCGATGCCCGGAGCTGTACATCTCCGTCTTGGGCGCCTTGCGAAACGGTTGCGTGGTGAGCCCGCTGTTCTCGGCATTTGGACCAGAACCGATCTCCACCCGGATCAACCTCGGTGCGGCCGACGTGCTCGTCACCAGCGCGCCCATCTATCACCGCAGGATCGCCGCCATCCGTGACCAGCTCCCGTCGGTGAAGCACATCCTCATCGTGGACATCGACCACGCCACGGAGATCCCTGGGACATTGGATTTCTGGAACCGAATGGCTGACGTCGACGACGATGCACCGGTCTGCCCCACCACCGCAGACGATCCGGCGCTGCTTCACTTCACCAGCGGCACTACAGGAACGCCCAAGGGGGCGATCCACGTTCACGGTGCGGTCGCCATGCACTTCATGACCGGGCTCTACGCGCTCGATCTGCACCCCGATGATGTGTTCTGGTGCACTGCCGATCCTGGCTGGGTCACCGGCATGTCCTACGGCGTGATCGCACCGCTGCTGCACGGGGTCACATCGATCGTCGACGAGGCTGAGTTCGATGCCGAACGTTGGTACCGCGTCCTGCACGACGACGACGTGACAGTCTGGTACACCGCGCCCACTGCAATACGCATGTTGATCAAGGCCGGGCCCGAACTCGCCGCGCAGTACCGATTTCCGCACCTGCGGTTCATCGCCAGCGTCGGCGAGCCGCTGAATCCCGAAGCTGTCTGGTGGGCAAAACGCGTGCTGGGTCTACCGATCCACGACAATTGGTGGCAGACCGAGACCGGCGGCATCATGATCGCGAACACGCCGGCCTTCGATATCAAGCCCGGCTCGATGGGCCGCCCGTTGCCGGGAGTGGACGCGTATCTGGTGCGCCGGAACGACGACAACACGATTTCGGTCATCGATGCCCCGGACACCGAGGGCGAGTTGGCCCTGCGCCCCGGCTGGCCGTCGATGTTCCGCGGCTACCTGCATGAGGAAGCGCGATACCGATCGTGTTTCGCCGACGACTTCTACCTCACCGGCGATCTGGCGAAGCGCGACTCTGACGGCTACTACTGGTTCGTCGGGCGCGCCGACGACGTGATCAAGTCCGCGGGCCATCTCATCGGGCCGTTCGAAGTGGAAAGCGTGCTGACCGACCACGAAGCGGTCGCCGAGGCTGCGGTGATCGGTAAACCAGATCCAACTGTCGGAGAAGTGGTGAAGGCGTTCGTGACGCTGAAAGACGGTGTCTCTGGCGGCGAGGCGCTGCAACGAGAGCTGCTCGGCTACGCCCGCAAGCGTCTCGGCGCCGCCGTGGCGCCCAAGGAAATCGAATTCGTCGATGCGCTGCCCCACACCCGCAGCGGCAAGATCATGCGACGTCTGCTCAAGGCCCGCGAATTGGGACTCCCCGAAGGTGACACCTCAGCCGTCGAGGAGTCGCAGGCTCGGCAGCACCACGAGGTGCGGCAGTGACACCCGCTCTGCTCAACCACGAGCTCACACTGGGCCTGCTTTCGGACATGGTCCGCGTGCGCCGCATGGAGGAACGCTGCGCAGAACTGTATGGGCAGACCAAGATTCGCGGCTTCCTGCACCTGTATGTCGGCCAGGAGGCCGTCGCGGCCGGGTCGCTTCGCGCGCTGGGGCCTGACGACGCGGTAGTGGCCACCTATCGCGAGCATGCCCACGCGCTACTGCGAGGCATCCCGATGACGGCGATCATGGCCGAGATGTTCGGCAAGCGCGAAGGCTGCTCGCGCGGGCGCGGCGGGTCGATGCACCTCTTCGACGCCGCCAGGCGCTTCTACGGGGGCAACGCCATCGTCGCGGCCGGCCTGCCGCTCGCGGTGGGTCTGGCGCTGGCGGATGCCACGCAACATGGAAATCGGCTCACCGCTTGCTATTTCGGCGACGGAGCGGTCGCGGAGGGGGCCTTCCACGAATCGCTGAACATGGCCGCACTGTGGCAGTTACCGGTCTTGTTCTGTTGCGAGAACAACCTTTACGCGATGGGTACGGCGTTGTCGCGGGCGCAGTCGCAGACCGATCTCACCGCCAAGGCGGCGTCGTATCGGGTGCCGACACTGGCTGTCGACGGGATGGACGTCACCGCGTGCCATGGCGCCGCCCGGGAGGCCGCGGCACACATCCGCACCGAAGGCGGCCCATTCTTCGTCGAGTTCCGCACGTACCGGTTCCGTGCTCATTCGATGTTCGACCCCGAGCTGTATCGCGACAAGGCCGAAGTCGAGCACTGGCGCACACGTGATCCGATATCCCAGTTCACCGCCACCTCGCTGCAAGACGGCACGCTTGCCCCGGACGACGTCACCGCGATCGAGGAAACCGCTGAGCGCGAGATCGATGACGCCGTCGCGTTCGCCGAGGCTGGAACCTGGGAGGATGTCGAAGACCTTGAACGCGACGTGCTGACTCCGGAATCGGCCCGATGAAGACCGCATACCGCACCGCAGTACACGATGCCCTTCGCGACGCCTTGCTCAATGACCCCCGCGTCGTGTTGATGGGCGAAGACGTCGGCCGATACGGCGGGACCTACGCGGCATCCAAGGGGCTGCTCGATGAATTCGGTCCCGAACGGGTTCGTGATACCCCGTTGTCAGAGCTGGGTTTCGTCGGAGTCGGCATCGGCGCGGCGCTGGGCGGTCTGCGTCCGATCGTCGAAATCATGACGGTGAACTTCAGCTTGCTCGCCCTGGACCAGATCGTCAATACCGCTGCGGCACTGCGGCATATGTCCGGCGGCCAGTTCTCGGTCCCGCTGGTTGTCCGAATGGCCACCGGAGCTGGACGTCAACTCGCGGCTCAACATTCCCACAGCCTGGAGTGCTGGTACGCCCATATTCCGGGCATCACGGTGCTCGCGCCGGCGACCGTGTCCGATGCGTACGGCATGCTGGGCACGGCGCTGGCCGCCCCGGATCCGGTGGTGATCTTCGAACACGTCCAGCTCTACAACAGTTCGGCCGAGGTCGATGGGCTGGTTCCGACCGATATTTCGCGCGCGGCGATACGCCGGGCCGGGTCCGACGTCACAGTGATCGCCTACGGCGGAACGCTGCCCAAGGCCCTCGACGCGGCCGACACCCTGACATTGGACGGTTTCGATTGTGAGGTAATCGATTTGCGGGTCCTGCGGCCGCTCGATACCGACACCATCGTTGCGTCTGTACGCAAGACGCATCGAGCGGTGATCGTCGACGAGGCTTGGCGCAGCGGCAGTTTGGCGGCCGAAATCAGCGCGCGTCTCATGGAGAACGCCTTCTTCGACCTCGACGCACCAGTTGCGCGGGTCTGCAGTGCCGAAGTGCCCATCCCCTACGCAAAACATCTCGAGTACGCGACGCTACCGCAGCCCGAAGCTGTCGTCGCCGCGGTGAAAAACCTCTTCGGTGAACAACGATGATCGAGTTCACCATGCCATCGCTGGGCTCCGACATGGACGAGGGCACCCTCGACGAATGGCTGATCAAACCCGGAGACATGGTGACCCGGGGCCAGGTGGTGGCAATCGTGGAAACCTCCAAGGCCGCCGTCGAAATCGAATGCTGGCATGAGGGCACAGTCGGAGAACTGTTGGTCCCCGTCGGCCGCACCGTCCGCATCGGTGCGCCGCTGGCGACACTGCTGGCGCCCGGCGAGGCGCCCGGCCAGGCGGTCGGCACGGCGGCCGGCCAGGCGGTCGGCACGGCGGTCGGCACGGCGGCCGGCGAGGCACCAAGACAAGCGTCACCGATACCAACCGGCAAGACGACGGCCGCCGGGCCACCCCCGGCGGCCGTCGCACCCCAGCGGCGCCGGTGGGTGACTCCCGCTGCCCGTCGCCTCGCGGCGACGACAGGTGTCGACGTCGACGCCCTGACGGGTACGGGACCGCAGGGATCGATCACCATTGGCGACGTCGAGCGGGCGGCAGTGGCGACGCAGCCGAAACCGAAGGCGACCGCCGCCGACCGTGCCGCCCAGATGCGGACATCCATTGCAGCCGCGATGAGCCGGTCGAAGCGGGAGATTCCGCACTACTACCTCGCCCACGAGATCGTCATGGACGCGGCCCTCGCCTGGTTGACCGAACGCAACGCCGACAGGCCGATCACCGAACGGGTGTTGCCCGCGGTGCTGCAGTTGAAGGCGGTTGCCCTTGCCGCCGCGCGCTACCACGATTTCAACGGCTTCTGGCGGTGCGATACGTTCGAACCTGCCCCCGGCGTCCACATCGGGGTCGCGATCTCCCTACGCAGTGGCGGCTTGGTCGCACCCGCCATCCATGACGTCGGCGATACGAAGCTCGACGACCTGATGAGCAACCTGTCGGATCTGGTGGCCCGCGCCCGCGCGGGATCGCTGCGCAGTTCGGAGATGTCGGACCCAACCATCACGGTCACCAACCTCGGCGAGCAAGGGGTCGACACCGTTTTCGGCGTGATCTATCCACCGCAAGTGGCGCTGGTCGGGTTCGGCAGGCCGGCACCACGAGTTCGCGCCGTCGACGGTGGGATACGCATCGCCACGACGGTGCATGCCTCACTCGCAGCCGACCACCGGGCGAGCGACGGACACCGCGGCGCGCTCTTCCTCAGCACGATCAACGACCTGCTGCAACGCCCTGACCTCTTGGACAAGTGAGAAAGCTATGAGCGACAACGACATTCGCGGGGAAGTTCTCTCGATCTTGACCGCGATCGCTCCCGAGGTGGACCCGGGCGATATCCGGGACGAGCAGCCGCTCCGGGACCAGGTGGATCTCGATTCCATGGATTGGCTGAACTTTCTGGTCGGCATCCACAAACAACTCCGCGTGGATATCCCCGAAAAGGACTATTCGTCCCTGCGCACCCTGGACGACGTGGTGCGCTACCTCAATCAGCATGCAGTGCAAGGCAAATTGACGTAAGCGTCGGCCGCCCAACGCCGTCACGCTTGGGGCTCTGGGCATTCCGTTGTGTCTGCCGGCCTGCCCGCTGACGATGTCCGAGATGATGCGCCTGCCACTTAGTCGCCTTCAGCGATTGGGAGAATTTGGTGGCAGAAAGTTTGCTGATGCGCCCATCCGGCGGTGACCCAGCAACGAATACAGGTTGTCAGGTGCGGTGAACAACGCCGCCTGGACGAACGTAATCGAAGCATCACGCACCTCCGGTGGGTCCTGGTGATCTGCCAGAAAGGAACGCCATGGCAAGCAAACTCACCCCGCATTTCGCGGACGTCCAGGCGCACTACGACC
Source organism: Mycolicibacterium aubagnense (assembly GCF_010730955.1). Taxonomy (NCBI): domain Bacteria; kingdom Bacillati; phylum Actinomycetota; class Actinomycetes; order Mycobacteriales; family Mycobacteriaceae; genus Mycobacterium; species Mycolicibacterium aubagnense. Next base: position 853,429 of record NZ_AP022577.1, read on the forward strand.
TCTCGGACGACTTCTTCCGGCTCTTCCTCGACCCCAGCCAGACCTACAGCTGCGCATACTTCGAGCGCGACGACATGACCCTGGAACAGGCCCAAACGGCCAAGATCGATCTAGCCCTCGGAAAACTGGGCCTAGCACCCGGCATGACACTGCTCGATATCGGCTGCGGCTGGGGCGCAGCCATGCGCCGCGCCGTCGAAAACCACGACGTGAACGTCATCGGGCTGACACTGTCCAAGAACCAGGCCACGCATGTAGAACAGCTGCTCGACGGCATGAACACCACACGCTCGCGCCGCGTCCTGCTACAGGGCTGGGAACAGTTCGACGAACCCGTCGACCGCATCGTGTCCATCGGCGCCTTCGAACACTTCGGCCACGACCGCTACCCCGCCTTCTTCCGCATGGCCTACGACGCCCTACCGCCGGACGGCGTCATGCTGCTACACACCATCTGCGGTATCGAAGCGGGTCAAGCCGCGGCACTGGGCATACCTCTGACGTTCGAGTTGGCGAGGTTCGTGAAGTTCATTCTCACCGAGATCTTCCCCGGCGGCCGGCTGCCATCCATCTCGATGGTTCACGAGCACGCTACGGCGGCGGGGTTCCGGGTGACCCGGGTGCAATCCCTGCAACCCCACTACGCCACAACCCTGGACCACTGGGCAGAAGCGCTCGAAACACACCGCGACGAAGCAATCGCTATCCAATCAGTCGAGGTCTACGACCGCTACATGAAATACCTGACCGGCTGCGCCGACATGTTCCGGCTCAGACAAGTCGACGTCAACCAATTCACCCTGCAGAAGTAACAGACCGCCGCCGAACCGTCACCCATACGCTCGGCAGGTTCTGCCGGGCTGAAAGGCAATATTGATGTCACCTGGTTCTCAAGACGAAATGCGACCGCATTTCGAGGAAGTTCAAGCGCATTACGACCTGTCGGACGATTTCTTCGCCCTTTTCCAAGACCCGTCGCGGACCTACAGCTGCGCCTACTTCGAACCCGAAACCCTGTCACTCGAACAGGCGCAGATCGCGAAGATCGACCTCAACCTCGACAAGCTCGACCTCAAACCTGGCATGACGTTGTTGGACATCGGCTGTGGTTGGGGTGCCACCGCCAAGCGTGCCGTCGAGAAGTACGACGTCAATGTCATCGGACTCACGCTGTCAAAGAACCAGCAGGCCTTCACCCAACAGCTCCTCGACAGCATCGACACAGACCGGACTCACCGGGTGCTGCTGCACGGGTGGGAAGAGTTCGACGAACCCGTCGACCGGATCGTGTCCATCGAAGCCTTCGAGCACTTCGGTTTCGACCGCTATCCGGATTTCTTCAAGAACTGCTTCGAAATCCTTCCGGAGGACGGCCGCATGGCCATACAGAGCAGCGTCGGCTTCCATCCGTATCAGTTGAACGCGGACGGCAAGAAAGTTACGTTCGAAACCGCGCGCTTCATCAAGTTCATTGTCACCGAAATCTTCCCGGGTGGGCGAATTCCGACTACGGACATGATGATCGAGCACGGCGAACGGGCCGGATTCGTTGTCCCCGAGGCGATATCACTGCGATCCCACTACATCCGGACATTGCACATGTGGGGCAACGCACTGGAGGCCAACCGCCAGCGGGCCGTCGACGTCCAATCGGAAGAGGTCTATCAGCGTTTCATGAAGTACCTGCGCGGTTGTGAGCGTTACTTCACCGAAGGGCTGCTCGACGTCACCCTCGCCACTTACTGCAAGACGCGCGGTTAGGCGCGGACCCACCCCGGGGTGAGCGGGCGCGGCGCTCACCCCGGGTGGATGCACGCTAGGGAGTGGCCCACTTCTCCCAGAACAGCAGCCGCGCGCGAATCGACGGGTTGCTCAGAGCGTCGAGCGCATGTACACCCGCGTTTGCGACAGCTGGCATACCGACCAATCGATGGAACCTTCGCCCGCGTCGGTATTCCTTGCCCCAGGCCTCCTGTACTCGCTGGGCATAGTTGGTGAAGTCGTCGGGGCCACCATTGATCAGCGCCGCAACAGCACATTCACCGGCGGCCAGCCCGGATTGCAGGGCTTTCGATATTCCCGCGCCTGACGCAGGCCGGGCGGCGCCGAGCGCGTCGCCCGCGAACAGGACGCCCGGCCGCCAGGGCGGCCACGCGGTAAAGCCCATGGGCAGCCGCCACGCCTGCACCGCTTTCGTTTTCCTCAATTCGCCGATCGTCGGCAGCTCCCAGTCGGCAGGCAGGCCGGCGAGGAACTCGCTGAGCAGCTGCGTCGCGTTGATCTGCCGCCAATTCTTGTAGCTGTTGACATATCCCAGCCCGACGTTGACTCGGCCACCGCCCAGTGGGAACACCCAGCCGTAACCGGGCAATTGATCACCACGGAATCTCAACTGCAAATGAACGTCGAGCGAATCGGCGTCCGGGCGATTGGCAGTCATCTCGGCGCGGATCGCGATGGCGGAGTAGCCGCCGCTGTGACGCGAGGACAGGCCCAGCGCCCGCTTGATCGGCGAATGAGCACCGTCGGTGGCTATCACTGCATCAGCGAAAACCCGTTCGCCGCTCTTGAGAACGACGCCGCTGGCCCGGCCGTGTTCGTCGACGATGGGCGCCACGACTTCGGTGCCGCGGCGTACCTCGGCGCCGCAGAATTCCGCGCGATCAAGCAGCATCAGGTCCAGCTCCAGACGCCGTGCGACGTGCCCGTGATCGGGCATCCCCGGGCGGTCCGGGAACGCCAGATCCCATCGGCTCGGGCTATAGACGGTGGCGCGATCGACCCGGTGGAACTTGGCGACCTCCTCGGCCAACCCCATCTTCTGGATGAAGCTGACCGCCCGCGGCGTCAAGCCGTCGCCACACGGCTTGTCACGCGGAAACTGCGCCTTGTCGAACACCACCACCCGGGCGCCGGCCTGCGTCGCCTGCCACGCGGCGGCAGCCCCGGCCGGGCCGCCGCCCACAACTACCACGTCGTACCGGCTCGTCATTCGATACTCGCTTCGACCACGAATGCGGAAACCATCAGGACTGAGCCGGCGGGGTGAGCACAGTGTCGATCATGTACACCGTGGCGTTGGCGGTTTGTACACCGCCACAGACGATGTGAGCGTTATTGACCTTCATGGTGTTGCCCGTACCGGTGACGGTCAGCGGCTGGCCCTGCACGGTCGGGTGGGTGCCGACGACGTCGCGCGGGCTGAGCCGCCCCGGGACGACGTGGTAGGTGAGGATGCTGGTCAATGCGGCCGAATCGGTCTTGAGCGCATCGACCGTGCTCGACGGCAGCTTGGCGAAGGCATCGTCGACAGGTGCGAAGACGGTGAACTCGCCACCATTGAGAGTGTCGACCAGATTGACGTTCGGGTTCAGCTTGCCGGAAACGGCTGCCGTGAGCGTGGTCAGGATTGGGTTGTTCGATGCCGCCACGGCGACGGGGTCAGCGGCCATGCCGGCCACTGAGCCGGGCCCGGTCGGCACTTGCTTGGCGTAGCCCGCGCAGCCCGGACCCACCAATGAGTCCATGGGCACGGCATTCGCCGTCGCCGCTGACAGCGGCACGATGCTGCCGGCGATGACGGCCGCCGCAATCACAGTTGTCAGTCGCTTGCTGTTCATTGGTGCAAACCCTCCGTTGTAGTGCGGTGCCCGACCGATGTCAGGTGGTGACGCTCAGGTATTCGGCACCCGGACGGGTTCGGATAGGTGAGAACTGCAAATCCGATGGTCCGATGTGTGGAGAGCCGCCGCTTCGCGTGTCGATGCCGGATGTGAAGTGTTGTCGTCGGTCAGCCGTAGGCGAACGAATACACTTGCAGCCCTTGGCTCGGCCGAACTTCCAGCTGCCCTGGTTCTGGTCCGTCGGCGGCCGCGAGCCGATAGGTGTTGGGCGGGCCGTCGACCGGCACGGTGGTCAGCGCACCGTCGTGATCGACGGTCAGTGAGCCCTTCCCTCCGGCGACGATATACACCGACTTGGCGTGATAGCGCAGTCGGATAGCTGACGTCTCGCTCCGAGCCGTCGCGCCCTGATAATCCACCAACCACCGGCCGCTCAACGCGAAGGTGTCATCGGGCTGGGCCTGCGGGTAGGAGAAGCTGGCCTCGCCTTGGTCGTAACGTCCGGGACCGGCGTAGTTGACGACCTTGCCGACGGACAAGAACGTTTCTGGTGTCTGACCGGACGTAGGGGTGGCATCGACGAGATCCGTTGGTGACGGCAGATTTACCGCGGCGTCGGCGTCGATGAGCAGCTGCCGGATCAGATTTTCGGTGACGTCGTAGCCGCCTTCCCCGAACGTGATCTGCCGGACATGGCCGTGCGCATCGATCAGGTAGCGGGCGGGCCAGTACCGGTTGCGATAGTTGGTCCATGTCGAGAAGTTGTTGTCCATGGCGATCGGATAGGTGATGCCCAGCTTTCTCGCGCCGTCGGCGACGTTCGCCGGAATTTTCTCGAAAGCATATTCCGGCGTGTGTACGCCGACGACCACCAAGCCGTCATCGCGATACCGGTTGGACCAGGCGATGACGTGTGGAATCGAACGTTGGCAGTTGATGCATGAGTACGCCCAGAAGTCGATGAGCACCACTTTTCCGCGCAGTGCTGCGAGGACCAGCGGCGAGCTGTTCAGCCACCGGTCGATGCCGGTCAATCCCGGCGCCGGTCCACAGTCTTCGAGCTGGTGGCTTCCGTTGTGGCAGTTGGACAGTCGCCGGTTCTCATCGGTGATGATGCCGCCCAAGTTGAGCTTCTGTTCTATCTGGTCGGCGCCACCACGGTGCTGCAGTGCTGTGGTGTAGTCGGGTATCGCCCGCTGCAGCGTGGCAGGAAGATCGAGCGCCAGCGCGACCGACAACACGATCATGGTCACTCCGCCGGCAACGCGGATCCCGCGTTGCCGGCGCCGAAAAGCACTGACACGATTGGTGATCTGCTGCCCAGCGAGCGCGAACACCGCCAAGGGGACGCCTACACCAATCCCGAACGCGATCGTCAGCGCGATCGCCGACGGCCCGATCGACCCGGTAGCGCCGGCGACCACGATCGCCGCCAACACCGGACCGGCGCACGGCACGAACACCAGACCGAGCACCAAACCCAATCCGAACCCGCCACGCGACGTGCTGACCGCCGGTTGCGGTATCCGGGCAAATGGCCGCTCCAATACCGACTCGACGGCGGGGAAGATCAGGCCGAGCCCGATAAGAGCCAACATGATCAAGCCAGTCCCCCGAATCACGTTGGCGGGCAGGGAAAATAACTGCAGCAGCATCGAACCCAGCAGTGTGCTGATGCTGAAGCTCAGCACCAGACCGGCGACCACCAGCAGCGGGCGCCGAACACCCGCGGATCCCGACAGGAAGATCACCGGCAGCACGGGCACGATACACGGCGAGATACCGGTGATGAGCCCGCCCAGGACGCCGATCAGTATCACAGAGACCATGCCTGTGGTTCGCTGCCAGGCGCTCACCGGATGGGCGCGAAAGTGCCCGCAGATATGGCAATTCCACCATCGGCCCATCCGCGAAGGCCTCGGCAGCGAATCAATGACTGCACACCAATAACGGCGACATCGGTCGTCCATGAGAAGGAGAGATGGATGCAGCACACGTATCACCCGCGGGCCGCCGCGGCCGGCATGTCGGTTCTCGCCGCGATCGCCTTGACGGCGTGCTCCAACGACAGCGCGCGTGAATCGACCGCAGCATCGACAACCAGTAACGCCGCGTCGGCGGCCGGTGCCGCGGCAACCACCGAGCCTGCCGGCGCGGCCTCCGGATTGGTGGGCGCGGGGTGCGCGGCGTATGCACAAAAGGTTCCGACCGGGCCGGGTTCGGTAGCCGGCATGGCCGCAGATCCTGTGGCCGTGGCCGCGTCGAACAACCCGATGCTGACTACTCTGACAGCGGCACTGTCAGGCAAATTGAACCCGAACGTCAACCTGGTGGAGACGCTCAACGGCGGCCAATTCACGGTGTTCGCGCCGACCGACGACGCCTTCAAAAAACTGTCGCCGTCGACCCTGGATTCACTGAAGACCGACTCCGCCGCGCTGACCAAGATTCTCACCTATCACGTTGTGCAGGGCCAGCTCTCGCCGGATGTGGTTGCTGGCGCGCATACCACGCTGGAGAGCGCGGCGGTGAATGTGACCGGCACGGGTGCTGACCTCAAGGTCGACAACGCCGAACTGGTATGTGGCGGAGTGAAGACTGCCAACGCCACCGTCTACATGATCGACACGGTGCTCATCCCACCGAAATAGGGATCGCTCACCGCCGACACATTGGGCGGGCCCGCGGCGGTCCTCGACGGCCGCGGACCCGTTCGGAGTATGCAAATCGGCAGGGCAGCAAGCCTTTAGGAGAAAGTTGATGAACAAGATACGCAGCACCGTGCGGATCATGGTTCGCGCCGCAGCCCTCAGCGCGCGCCTGACTCGCTGTGTCGCGATCCGGCTGATCGGCTACGCAATCAAGCCACCCTCGACCGGCTCCCACCGAGCACCGGTGCCGGGATCCGAGATCGGCACCGGCACAGCATGATCGTTGGCGATGCCACCCTCGACTGCCCATCCGCTATCGGCCCTGGGTCCTGGTGATCTGCCAGAAAGGAACGCCATGGCAAGCAAACTCACCCCGCATTTCGCGGACGTCCAGGCGCACTACGACCTCTCGGACGACTTCTTCCGGCTCTTCCTCGACCCCAGCCAGACCTACAGCTGCGCATACTTCGAGCGCGACGACATGACCCTGGAACAGGCCCAAACGGCCAAGATCGATCTAGCCCTCGGAAAACTGGGCCTAGCACCCGGCATGACACTGCTCGATATCGGCTGCGGCTGGGGCGCAGCCATGCGCCGCGCCGTCGAAAACCACGACGTGAACGTCATCGGGCTGACACTGTCCAAGAACCAGGCCACGCACGTAGAACAGCTGCTCGACGGCATGAACACCACACGCTCGCGCCGCGTCCTGCTACAGGGCTGGGAACAGTTCGACGAACCCGTCGACCGAATCGTGTCCATCGGCGCCTTCGAACACTTCGGCCACGACCGCTACCCCGCCTTCTTCCGCATGGCCTACGACGCCCTACCGCCGGACGGCGTCATGCTGCTACACACCATCTGCGGCCTTGACCCGCGTTACGCGACGCCACCACTGCCGGCAGGACGAATCAGTTTCATCCAGTTCATCACGACCGAGTTCTTCTCGGGCGCCCGGCTACCGTCAGCGGCGATGGTGCGTCAGCACGCCGCCGCGGCGGGGTTCCGGGTGACCCGGGTGCAATCACTGCAACCCCACTACGCGACAACCCTGGACCACTGGGCAGAAGCGCTCGAAACACACCGCCACGAAGCAATCGCCATCCAATCAGTCGAGGTCTACGACCGCTACATGAAATACCTGACCGGCTGCGCCGACATGTTCCGGCTCAGACAAGTCGACGTCAACCAATTCACCCTGCAGAAGTAACAGACCACCGCCGAACCGTCAGGCCTGCACGGCAAGGGCGCGCACGTCGACCAACCGGAGAATGTCCTCGGCAGTGACGATCCCAACGACCCGTCCCGCATCGACGACGAGTGCCCGGCTCCCGCACGCCGGATCCAGCCGCCCGAGGAGGTCGGTGATCGATTCGTGAATGTTGGTTTCAGGCACCCGATCTCGTGGGATCGCCGCTTCGCTGACCAGCGTACTGACCCGCAATTCCGGTGCAATGTTCCGCAATTGCCTGAGCGTGATCAGGCCGGTGATGTCTCCGTTCCGGTCCTCGACCGGATACGCCGAGTGCCGGTCGCCGAGCAGGTAACGCTGGATGAACTCGTCCACCGAGATCCAGCCGGGCGCCGTATGAGGGTGCGCGGTCATGACGTCAGCGACAGCCAAGCCGGCGAGTGCCCGGCGGGTCCACCGCGTCATCTGCTCTGTGCGCGCCGCACTCAGCAAGAACCAACCGATGAACACCAGCCAAACCCCGCCGACGGTGATGCCCCTGAGGAACTCGAACAGTCCGACACCGATGAGCATGTAGGCCAGGACGCGCCCCGCCCGGAGCGACTGGGTCGCGGCGCGCTCCGCATCGCCGTGTCGCTTCCACAGGTAGGCACGAAGGATCCGCCCGCCGTCCAGCGGGGCGCCGGGCAGCAGATTGAACAGTCCGACCACCACGTTGATTGCGGCCAGCCACCAGATGACGGCGGTGACAATGTCTGCGCCGGCGACGCCGCGCAGGGCGGTTGCCACCGCGGCAAACAGCCCTGCCAAGATCAGACTTGTCACCGGGCCCGAAGCGGCAATCCGGAACTCGGCTCTCGCGTCCTTCGCTTCGCTCTCGAGCTGTGCGATACCTCCGAACAACCACATTTGGATGCCGTGGACCTCGACGCCGTACCGGCGCGCTACGAACGCGTGAGTCAGCTCGTGGGCAAACACCGACAGGATGAGCACGACCGCCCCGGACAGTCCGGCCAGCCAGTAGATCCCGGTGGAGTGGCCGGGCGCCGTCGCGGGCAAGGAATCAGCCAGGCTCCACCCGAACAACCAGAGGATGACGAGCACGCTCCAGTGCACACTCAGCGGAATCCCCGCCACTCGCCCCAGAGGGATTCCAGGTTCCATCTCGTCAACTCCAATTATCTTGCCCGACAACGGCTCGGTTGCGCGCGCCCGCCTACCAGCGCACATTCCAGCCCACCACGTGGGGTTCCGCAGGTGGTAGGGACCGAAGTAACGAATCTGGTAGGGCTTATGTCCGGAGTCCCCGAACAGGACTCTGGTCGGCAGGTTCGGGGACCAAATGCCATAGCGTCATGCCCTGCTCGGGGTAATGCTCACGGGCATGACGCTGTTTGTTGATCGCTCAGACGCTGGCCGTCAGTTGGCGCATCAACTGGAATACCTCCGCGGCCAGGACATTGTGGTCCTGGGCCTGCCGCGCGGCGGAGTGCCGGTCGCCTTCGAGGTGGCGCAAGCTCTGACGGCCCCATTGGACGTTCTGGCAATTCGCAAGCTCAGCGTGCCCTTCCGACCCGAGCTGGTCTTCGGCGCCATCGGCGAGGACACACCGCGGGTGGTCAACGATCCGATCGTGCGCGCCGCCAGTCTCAATGCCCAGGATGTCGACGAAATCGAACGCAAAGAACGCGCCGAACTACATCGCCAACTCGACCGGTTTCGCCATGGGCGGGAACGAATCCCGTTGGTCGGCCGGATCGCGGTGATCGTCGACGACGGCATCGAGACGGGTACGACGGCCAGAGCAGCCTGCCAAGTCGCCCGGGCACAGGGCGCGCGCAAGGTGGTGCTGGCTGTCCCCGTGGGGCCGCCGGACCTGCTCGAGATCATGGACGGATATGCCGACGAGGTGGTCTGTCTCGAAACGCCCGCAGCTTTCCGGGCGGTACGGCAGGCGTACGACGCGTTCGCACCGATGTCGGATGACGAGGTGCTCAGGCTGCACGCCCGGGCCGGGGCCAGCTACCGAGAAGCGGCGACGAACAAGCGCGCGCCCGTTCGCATGCTCCGCGATGCGGAAATCTGCGTCGACGCCGGTGCGGTCCAGCTCGCGGGACGCCTCACAATTCCTGAACGTGCGCAAGGAATCGTGGTGTTCGCCCACGGGAGCGGAAGCTCACGGCACAGCCCCCGCAATCGCTTCGTCGCGTCTGTTCTGAATGACGCGGTCAAGTCCAGGGACGTGGTGTATGACGTCGTCGTGTGATTCTTCGAGGTAGTTGGGTCAGGCGGGCAGTGCCGCGGGGGTAGCCTCCTGTTCGGTTGGGGTGTCGTTGACGGTGCGTGATTTGCTCAGAACGTCGAGGCCGAGGTAGCGCCGCGACTCGGCCCATTCGTCGTGTTGTTCGGCCAGCACTGCTCCGACGAGACGGATCAGGGCCGCGCGGTCGGGGAAGATGCCCACGACGTCGGTGCGCCGGCGGATCTCCTTGTTGAGTCGTTCCTGGGGATTGTTGCTCCAGATCTGGCGCCAGATCTGCTTGGGGAACGCGGTGAACGCCAGCAGATCCGGCCGCGCCGCTTCGAGGTGATCGGCGACATTGGGCAGCTTGTCGGACAATGCGTCGATGATCCGATCATATTGAGCAGCAACGGATTCAGCGTCAGGTTGGTCGAACACCGAGTGCAGCAGGGTGCACCCAGGGCCACGAACTCTTGGGAGTGACGGACATCAGGTTGGTCGTGTAGTGGGTTCTGCAGCGCTGCCACGCCGCTCCGGGCAGGGTGGCCCCGATGGCGGCGACCAGCCCGGCGTGGGCGTCGCTGGTGACCAGTTTGACCCCGGACAGGCCGCGGGCGGTCAACGACCGCCAGAACGTCAACCAGCCCGCCCGTCCTCAGCGGTCGTGACATCGATTCCCAGGATCTCGCGGTAGCCCTCGGCGTTGACCCCGACGGCGATCAGGGCGTGCACGTTGACCACCCGGCCGGCTTCACGCACCTTGAGCACCAGAGCGTCCGCAGCGACGAACGTATACGGGCCGGCATCGAGCGGCCGGGTCCGGAACGCCTCCACGGCGGCGTCGAGTTCCTTGGCCATCACCGACACCTGCGACTTCGACAACGACGTGATGCCCAGGGTCTCGACCAGCTTGTCCATCCGCCGCGTCGAGACACCAAGCAGGTAACACGTCGCCACCACCGTGGTCAGGGCCCGCTCGGCGCGTTTACGGCGCTCCAGCAGCCAGTCCGGGAAGTAGGATCCTTGCCGCAGCTTCGGGATCGCAAGATCCAAAGTCCCTGCACGGGTGTCGAATTGACGGTGTCGGTAGCCGTTGCGGGAATTGGTGCGCTCAGCCGAGCGTTCGCCGTAGCCGGCACCGCATAGGGCGTCGGCTTCGGCGCCCATCAGGGTGTGGATGAACGTGGCCAGCAGCTCGCGCAGCACGTCGGGATGGGCAGTGGTGAGTCGTTCGGCCAGCACAGTGGGCAGATCGATATTGTGGGCAGTGGTCATCGCGTCGATTCCTTTGCTCGAGTGACTTTGGACGGTCTCTCGAAGAATCACGCGATGACCTTCAATCACTCGGCTACGACACGCCGGTACCGCTGATCAGGTCCGACTCGTACACCACCTTGATGGACGCAACCAATGACGCCCGTCTGGCTACCCTGTTGCTCGACTTGCTGACCCCCGCAGAAGAAGTCAACCGCGCCAATGTCTTCGATATCGGGTTACTGGCTGCACGTCTGGTAGAAGTCGGGGCATGGCTCGCCCGGCAAGTCGATACCGCGGCTCTGCCGATCGGTTACTTCGGAGCGAGTACCGGCGCGGGCGCGGCCCTTCGAGCTGCCGCAGACCCAAGAGTCACGATCGAAGCGGTCGTTTCGCGCGGTGGCCGGCCCGATCTCGCGGGCGGGGCTCTGGCCGACGTTCGAGCCCCGACGTTATTGATCGTCGGTGGGCGCGACGACATCGTCTTGGAACTCAATCGGCAGGCCCAGGCGGCGATGCGCACCGAATGCCGGCTGGTCATCGTTCCCGGCGCAACGCATCTTTTCGAAGAACCAGGGACCCTTGAACAGGTCGCGGAACTGGCATGCCACTGGTTTGTCGAACACCTCAGTGCCGTCGCGGCCACCCCGTAACTGATCGGACGACGGAGTCCGGCCACATGATTTCCACCCCGGTTTCCACCCCGCAGTTCCGGCCAGTACCCCAGCCGTGGTTGTTGGTCGTGCTCGCCGGACTCATCGGCTACTGTGACTTCCCGCTGCAATGGGTGATCGGATCACCTCTCAGCCCCACGCGGTCGTACATCAGCGAACTGTCGGTCGCCGGCCAACCTGCATATCAAGCATTCAGGATCGGCGACCTCGCGGCAGGATTCGGCCTGACCGCACTCGCGGGAATTCTGCTGCTCTGGCGTCCGTCACCACCGATGCGCCTCGGGAGCGTGGCGCTGACAATCGCCGCGGCCACCGCGATCATCGATGCCTTGTCACCCATGACGTGCACCCCGTCAACGGATGTCCAGTGCTGGGATGGTGATCACGCCGCCGTGCTCGCCCAGTTGTCGCAGTTGCACACCATCTCCGGGGTGATCGGATTCGCCGCCATGGTCATCGCGATGGCGGCCTCAGGCACCGCACTGCGCCGGCAATCAGAGACGCGCCATCTCGGGTCCGCCGGGCTCGTCGTGGCGGCCGTCGGTGCGGTGCTCGGTTGCGTGCAGATCGGCATGGCCCTCGCCGGTTCTGACTGGACGGGACTGTTCGAGCGCATACAGGTGTTGACGATGACCGCATATCTGACAGCGTTGACCATTGTCATCGCCCGCTCCGCAGGCCTGCGTCGCAACCGGCTGCGCAGTGAGAAGCGGCGGCCCTACCCGCACCCGGCCGGAAGTCGGGCCAATTGACAAAAGATTGCAGCTGCAGGCCCAAAGGCCCTGTCCGGCAAGCTCCGGGCAACGCAATGCTGGTCATAGCGACTCACCGCGACACGACGGTGGTCGAGGTCGTCGTTTGGAGGAGATATGAGCGCAACCGGCGTAGTGATAGCGGTTGTCGTGGTTGTCGGCGCTGTGCTGCTGGCGTTGTCGATCCGCGTCGTCAAGCAGTACGAACGAGGCGTGCATTTCCGCTTCGGCCGCATCATCGGTGTGCGGAATCCGGGGCTCCGGCTGATCATTCCTGCAGTCGATCGCCTGCTGGCGGTGTCGTTGCGAATCGTGACAATGCCCATCCAGTCGCAGGGCATCATCACGCGGGATAACGTCAGCGTCGACATTGCCGCTGTCGCCTACTTCCGCGTGGTCGATGCACGAAAGTCGGTCATGGCTATCGAAGATGTTGCTGTTGCCATCAATCAGATCGCACAGACCACGTTGCGCAACGTCGTCGGCCAGCATTCTCTTGATGACGTACTGGCGAACACCAGCGAGATCAACACCAGCATCCGCCAGATCCTCGACACGAACACCCTCGAATGGGGCGTGGAAGTGACCTTGGTTGAACTCAAGGACATTCAACTGCCGGAGGGTATGAAACGAGCGATGGCGCGGGAGGCCGAGGCCGAGCGCGAGAAGCGCGCCAAAATCATTGCGGCAGAGGGCGAGGCCAGAGCCGCAGCGGCCCTCGGCCAGGCATCCGACACCATGATGGCGCATCCGCTCGCACTGCAACTTCGCAATCTCCAGACGCTGGCCGAACTCGGTGTGGAAAAGAACACCACCGTCGTATTTCCCGCGCCCTTGATGAGCGCGATCGGCGAACTCAGCACATTTCTGGCGCGGGAGTCGAGCGCCGCGACCGCAATGAACGGGCCCGACGGGCTGAGTGAATCCACTCACCCGCGTCCGGTGGCCGCAGCTGTCACCCGCTGAGGTCTCTCCGCCGTGGACCGGGCGTACCCGCTCGTCTCTTGTGCGTTCAGACGGCGTGGTCGCTGTCGTGGCTTTCCAGTTCAAAGATGCGCTGCTGGGTAGTTGTGTACTGCAGCGCGATCGCCGCGTAGTCGGCGAAGGTCGCGACCATGTCCGAATCTTCATCGGTGAACGCACCATGTTCGTCGGTGCGCACGACTGCGAGTGCTCCTGCCATAATCCGGGTGTCCCGCAACGGCGCGACGACAGCCGGACCCAGATCGCTCGTGCCGTCGACGAGTTCGAGAGCGGTCAGGTTGAGCGCCTGGCGCTGATGGAATGCGCTCCACAGTGGCGACTCGTGTGATCGAATCGTCAGTCCGACGGTGATCTGCTGCGGCGGCGTCCCGGCGACCGATGCAATCACCAACTCGTTCACCTCGTCCAGATCGAGGGTGGGTTCGGGTGGGACAGCCAACAGAGCCCATTGGCTGCGCGAGAAACCAATGATCTTGTCGACAATGAGCTGCTGAATATGCTGATGCTCTAGACCTGCCAACAAGGCGGTGGAAATCGCGCGGGTCGCTTCTAGCCAGTCTTGGCGTCGCCGTGATTGTTCGAAAAGCCGGGCATTGGTCACAGCGATCGCTGCCGCCGCCGCCAGCGCCGTGAGCAGAACCTCGTCGTCCGCGGTGAACACTGCGTTATCGGGTTTTTCGGCCACGTAGATGGTTCCGAACACCTCCCCGGTCTGCAACACGATCGGTAACCCTAGAAAAGCGTGCATCTCGGGGTGATGGGCGGGAAACCCGACGAACGCCGGGTGATCGTGGACATCGACGATCCGCAACGGAACTGAATTCCGTAGTAGGTGTGCCGGCACGCCGATGTCACCGGTGGGTAAGCGACCGATGCTGGTACGCGTTTCCTCGTCGATACCTTCGAACACGAACTCGGCCAGGCGGTTTTCCCGTCCTCTGACGCCGAGTGCACCGTAGCGGGCTCCCGTGAGTGTCACGGCGCTGCGGACGATCCGGCGCAGCGTCTCATCGAGATCGAGGTCCGAGGTGATGATGAGTATGGTCTCGATCAGCAGGTCCAACCGGTCAGTCGCGTTCACCGCTTCAGCGAGGCGCCCATGGACCTCATGGAGCAGTTCGCGAAGTTTCAAGTGCCCGAGCATGGCCGACAAGTCGCCGTCCGCACTATTGCCGTTGGGCACGATGACTTCTCCCATGGTTTCGCCACCACCAGAACTCTTTGAGTCAGCCGGGTATGGACCGGCCGCCCACCAATTTGCCGTCAGCGGGTAGCGACATGAAGGGTCGAAAGTCATGCACTTCACGCCCACCGGTCCTCCGCAACAAGTCGCACAAGACATGCACAGCAACCAACAGCCGGCCGCACGGCCAACGCCGCAGCGAGGACCGCCCCGGGCAGCGGCGGTGACTTTTGACTCTGGGCGGCAAAGGGTCTCGCGTGTGACAACTACAGAGTGACTCACCCCGACTGCATGCAGAACACTCCATCCGCATCCGAAGCTATCGACATCGACCGCGCCAGCGGTGACAGAGCTTCAGACATGCCCAGGTGCGGTGGGCCGCCGGAGGTGATGGCGGCCGCCTATATCACCACCGAAGGCGAACTCACCATCAGGCAGCAGCCGGTACCGAAACCTGGACCCGGCGAAATACTTTTGCGTACCGCAGTTTCCGCGTTGTGTGGCACCGATCTGCATCGCTTCCGGGGAGCGACATCCTACGGGACCGACACTGATGTCTACGGCCATGAATCAGTAGGTGCAGTGGTACGTTGCGACTCCGGACGGTTCAACCCGGGACAGCGAGTCCTTCACGTTCCATTCCCAAGCGACGGAAGAGTTTTCGCGCCATACCAGCTCGCCCGGGAGACCAACGTCGTGCCTCTGCCGGATGAGTTGACCGCCAGAACGGCAGTGTTCGCTCAACAACTCGGTACGGTGATCTACGCGCTACGCAACTTCTGGCCGTCGCCCACACCCCCGCGACGAGCCTTCGTCGCGGGGGCCGGCCCTGCAGGATTGCTGTTCATCCAGCTGCTTCGCCAGCGCGGATGCACCGAGGTCTACGTCCACGAGCCTGACGCACACCGCTCTCGACTGGCCGTGACATTTGGTGCGCTTCCCGCGACCGCAGCATCCCCCACTGCTGAGTTGAGCGTGGATGCCAGTGGCATGATCGGTGTCCGGCACGAGTGCTGGCAGCGTACTGATCAGCACGGCATCATAGGCGTCTACGGTCTACCCGACCACGAGCCCGGCGACCTGGAGATCTCCGTGCTGGAACTGGTGAGCAAGAACCTTCGTCTGGTCGGCGCCATCGGCTCGCAGGCAGAACCCGGCCTGGTGTCGTTCCGCGAGGCGATCCATCTCCTCGAAACAGCGAAAATAAACGTTGAACCACTCGTCTCACACGAAATCGGTTTGGCAGAACTCCCCCACACCGCGCTGCGCGCGGCCCACGTGCAAGACAACATCGTGAAAGTTCTGGTCACGTTCCCCGGTCCGCCAGCGAGCGACGCCGAGAGCATCTAGTCACCAGCCCGACGCCGTGGCGTTTCCCCGACCCCGATGTATCCACATTGCAGCACGCACGAGCAACTGCGACAAGGAGAGTCTCATGCCATGAGCAATGGTCCTGGGCACCGGAGAGAGCCCGATTCGGGCAAATCGATTGAGATATCCCGTGAATCAGAACATCGCGGTTTGGGGTTGACTTCGGCCAGCGGACTGGTCATCGGGAGTGTCGTGGGAACCGGCGTGTTCACGATGCCGGCGCTGATCGCCAAAGCGGGCTCCGTGGGCATCCTCGTCCTTGTTGTCGTATCCGTCGGGTCCGTATTGCTGGCTGTCCTGTTCGGTCAGTTGACGGCCCGAATCGCCAATTCCGACGGCGGTTTATATGCCTATGTCAGATACGAATTCGGCGACTTCGCCGGTTATCTCGTTGGTTGGAGCTACTGGATCTCAGCGTGGGCCGGTAATGCGGCCATCGTCGCCTCATGGGTGCTTTATGTCGAGGCACTGCTAAAGCTCACATCTCCGAGCGCACCGGTGAACTGCGGTATCGCCATGGTCGCGCTGTGGGTGCCCGCGGTTGTCAATCTCGTCGGTGTGCGACAGATGGCATGGTTTCAGAATGCCACGGTGGTGCTGAAGTTCTTGCCACTGCTGTTCATCGGAATTGTCGGCTGGTTCTTCGTCGACGGCGCTCGTTTCAGTCCGTTCAATGCCTCGGGCGCAAGCATCTACACCGCAATCGGTTTGGCTGCCGGTGTAGCCCTGTTTTCTTTCATCGGCGTCGAGGCGTCGGCCATCACGGCAAGACGGGTCGACAACCCCGCACGCAACGTCGGGCGCGCGGCGGTGATCGGCGTTGGCGTCAGCGCCCTCCTCTACGTCCTCGTCACGGCCGCGGTCATCGGACTGGTACCGCACGACGTGCTTGTCAACACGGGGTCGCCGTTCGTCGACGCGTTCGAACGTATCTTCGCCCAACATGTCTGGGCCGGACAGTTGATCGCGGCTGTCGCGGTGGTCTCCGGAATCGGAGCACTGAACGGTTGGACCCTGATCGTGGCCGAGGCCTCACGATCAATGGCGCAAGACGACCTGTTTCCCAAAGCCTTTGGCTGGATTGACCGCAATGGCAATGCGTGGTTCAGCATCGTGATTGCCGCCGCGCTTCCATCGCTGTTGATGCTATGGCGTTATGCCTCAAGTTCGGGACTGACGGTGTTCACCTATTTGGTCAATCTGACGGTTGTCACCGTCGCCATCCCCTACTTCTTTTCGGCACTCGCGCAATTGACCCACCTACTGACGCGTCGCCCGGTGGACCGCTGGCGGCTCGGCCGAGACCTCACAGTTGCAGTCGCCAGCCTTGCTTTTTCGATGTGGTTGACCTTTGCCGCCGGCTACCAGTTTGTGTATCAGGGGCTGGTCGTGATCCTCGCCGGCATGATCGGCTACCCCGTACTGGTGGCCGCACGACCGAACACGGATAAGAATGCGGGCACACGGTGCTCGGGGAGCCGCTGCGATTGTGGGTGCCACCGTTTGGGCCAAGAGTGAACGGGCCTATCGAGTGCTCTCCGGGCCCGTCAGCCGACGAATGTGCGCTCTGCTAGGCCGTGGCCACCGACCACAACCGCCATGGCCTCTGGACGACCGCCTCGACCTCAACCTCGATCTCGACTGACAGCCGCGCCGCCAACGCGTGCGCGTTGGGCCAGTCACTGGCGCACACCGCGCGCGCAAGGTCGTCGACTACAGGGCTCACCGCATCGAATTCGGCGAGCCATGATGCCACCACACTGGCGACCATGTCTCCGGGTACGTGCGCTGCCCGCCCTCCGCGCAAGCAGTCACGGACGCAGAAACACAGTTGGCGATCGGCCGCAGCTGATCCGCGACTCGCCCAGTGCGCGATTGCTCCCATGACGATCACCTCCGAATGTGCTGACACAACGATCACATCACCGGCGCAATGCCAGCCGTAGGGGCCGAGGTAGCAAAGCCGCGTGCCCTATGGCGGCTGGCCAGTGGCCGAAATCCGGACGAAGAGGGGACTTTGGTACGAGCCAAACGTAGGGGAATTGGGCCAAACGTCCCTATCGGATCACCCGCGGCAAATTTAGTGTCACACCATGCGCCGATGCCGTACGCCGGAGTCGAACCCCGCGAGTGCGGTACTGCGCCGCACCGGTACGCACCCATCCACCAACATGATGCGGAATCGCTGGGCGGAGTGCGCGGTGCCCGCGAGCCATGTCGATTGGAAAGACGCGCTGAGCAAGAGCTGGTTGATCCAGGACCGTACGACGATGGATGAGCTCCTCGGGGTGACCGGATCGGCTCCATCACTGCACCTCAACGACTTCCCCACCGGGCATCAGATCTTTGCCGACGGCAAGCCGGCCAACCGCGTCTACGTGATCATCTCGGGCATCGTGAAGCTCACTGCGCCGCTTCCGCGGGGTCGGTGCGCCGTCCGATCACTGTTGGGCCCGGGTGACATCATCGACGCGCCAACAGCATTCGACGGCAGCCCGCATGGCTGCACGGCGACGTGCCAGACTCTTGTGCGCACGGCTTCGTTGAGCAGTAGTACCGTGCAACGGCTCCTCAGGCACCGGCCGGCACTCGCCCAACGCTGGCTCCAGGCGCTCGCGCAGGAAATCCGCGCCCGTGAACAGGACATTGCACTGTTGGCATCAGGTGACATCGCCGCCCGTGTCGCGCGCGAATTGATCAGGCTCGCAGAACACCTCGGAAATCCCGTCGAGGGCGTCTTGCACATCGATCACACCCTGACCCGTCAGGAGTTCGCCGAACTGGTCGGTGCCCCGAAAGAACCGGTTGGCAAGGCGCTGGCGAACTTCGTCGCGCACGGATGGATCGTGACGGGTCCGGGCCGGTTCGAGATCACCGACATCGATCAGCTCCGCCGACGCGCCGCGGCGGCCTTCACCACGTCAGCCCTTGACTCACATGCCTTCTCCGAATGACGCCAGATCACGGAAGGACCGCAATGACGGCAGCACAAGCAGACGTCCGGGTACTTGCCCAGCAATTCCTCGCGTCGCCATACGCCCGCATGGAATTCATCAATTGGTCGATCGATCGACGTGTCGAAAGGTTCCTCCACAGTCGCGGGTTGTCGCATGTGGCTGACGACGGAGACTCGCTGCGCGACTTGGTCGATCGAATCCTGCACTGCCACGGCTGCGAAATCCCGGCCGACGACTGCAGCCAAGCAGCCTCAAGCCGGGCAGACATCCGGCGATGAGAACGCGCAACAGCCGATTCGGCGTCCTGGTCGGCATCGACGGCTCCGCAGAATCCCGCAGCGCCGTCCATTGGGCCCTTGACACAGCCGCGCGGCACGACCTGCCGCTGACAGTTGTCCATGTCCTGCGAGAGCCCGAGAATCATTGCACTGCTTGGGGATTGACGAGCGCGCCCAAATCAGTCCGGTCAAATCCCCAGGTCGAGCATGATGCCGAGGCCCTGGTCGGCAGCGCGATATCCGTCATCGACCATCTGGCCGACGCCACACCGCTCGGATACCTGCGGACCAAGCTGCACGCCGCGCCGACGGCCGCGACGTTGGCGGACCTCTCCGGCGATGCCGACATGGTCGTCGTGGGCGGTACCGAACATCATCTCGCCTCGCCCACGCTCTGGCCGTCCATCGGTATCGACCTGGCTCGCCACGCCAGTTGTCCGGTCGCGGTCGTGCGCGGTGAGGCCAGAATCCGGCCGTGCGCCTTGCCTGTCGTCGTGGGTATCGACGGCTCGTCCGCCTCGGAAGCCGCCGTCGCCATCGCATTCGACGAGGCAGCGTCGCGAGATGTCGAACTGGTGGCGCTCTGCGTGGTCAAGGAGAACACGACCCTCGAACTGTCGGGCACCATGCTGGCGCCCGACACTGCCGGCCAGGAAGTCCTGGCCGAGCGACTGGCCGGCTGGGCTGAACAGTATCCGGATGTCAATGTTCGGCCACTGGTGGCATGGGGTGATCCCGCCCAGCGCCTCCTGGAGGAAGCCGAAACGTCACAACTCCTCGTCGTCGGCAGCCACGGACGCAACACCATGGCGAGCGCCGTACTCGGTTCGGTCAGTAGCGCGGTCGTTTCGAAGTCGCCTGTCCCGGTCATCATCGGCCGGCAGCCCTGACGGTGCCGCCTCCGCGCTGCGGCAAACACTCGGTCAGCGGTACCGCAACGGCAAGCGCCACAGCGAATCCCGTGGGCCGAGTTCCCACGACCTGACTGCGTTCAGCCGGACCAGGCTCAACGCACCGGCGATGAGAACACCGGCAAGAGGTACACCGCCGAGGACGGCGGTCAGGATCGCAGTGCGCAGCTCATCCGGGTCCGCCGTTGTCACGTCGAACCAAGCGTCACAGAGCAAGAGGATTCCTGTGGTGAACGCAGAAAACACCAACAGCTGGCGATGCAGCCAGGCCAGGATCGCCGTCGCCGCCATGAATACCACCAACAAGCAATCAAATCCGACCCAGATCAACGGCCAATTCCGGACCTCGTGAGTGCGCGGCAATGTGAAACCCAGATAGACGATCCACGGGATCATGAACACCACACCACCGGTCATCAAGCTCAGGTGCGCGCGCCGCAGTCTCTTCGGATGTGCGGCAGACATCACTTCGCCGATCGGACGTTGGAGGCGGCGGATCAGGTCACGTCGCTGCGCGGGTGTCAGCGCATTGATCTCGTTGTCCGACAGTACATGTCCGGTGTTTCCTTCGCCGGCATCGTGTTGCAGCATCCGACCGACGCTACGAGTCGTCAGCACCGGCATGTTAGAGCCGTTGGTCCTGATGTGAGCGCGACGGCCGTCCGATGACCTTGGTCCCTAGTACGGAAACAGCGGGCCGAACACCATGGAAGACATGTCAATTGCTGCTAATCCAGGCACCGTGGTCGGCATCGACGGATCGGCCGACGGCGAGGCCGCGCTGCGCTGGGCTGTCGGAGACGCGAAGCTCAACCATCAGAAACTCACGCTTGTACACGTCGTGAGCCCACTGGTCGGGGGTTACTCCGGCATCGGAATGTCGACACCCGTTTGGCCGCAAGATCTCAACGATTGGCGGCAGGACCGCGGACGGCAATTGCTCGACAACGCGGCACACCTCGCACATTCCCTCGCGGGCCGGGAGCTGGAGATCGACACGATGATGCCGTTCGGCGCCATCGTGCCCGCATTGGTCGAGTTGAGTGCTCACACCGACATGATGGTGCTGGGCAGCCGCGGACTGGGCACCTTCAACCGTGCGCTACTGGGCTCCGTCAGCACCGCGTTGGCCCACCACGCGCACTGCCCCGTCGTGCTGGTGCACGCAGATGCGCCGACGCTGCCCGCCAATGCCCCGATTCTGCTGGGTACCGATGGCTCGGCCGGGTCGCTGCCCGCGGTCGAGTTGGCCTTTCGTGAAGCATCTTGCCGGAACGCCGAATTGATCGTGCTGCACGCTTGTAGTGACGCCGAGGTCCCCCAGCTCACCGCAGTTCCGTGGTGGGCACTCGACAGCGACGCCGAACATCAACTGACGCAGTTCCTGGCGCCGTACCGAGAGCGCTATCCAGAAGTGGCGGTCAGCTATCACGTGGTGCGCGACCATCCAGCCCGTCATCTGGTGGAAGAGTCCGAGTCTGCCCAGTTGGTCGTCGTCGGCAGCCGTGGGCGCGGTGGCCTGGCCGGCATGCTGCTGGGGTCGGTCAGTTCCACACTGGTGCACGCGACGACGACACCGGTCGTCGTCGCGCGGCGCGACCCAGCCCGCGTAGAGACCAGCCCGACGGTTGCCACGGCGGCGCAATCATGATCACCTCGACCATGCGCACCTGGCGAGTTCGTACCCCAGCCCCCATCGACAGCGGCCCGCTCGAGTTCGGCACCGCAGACATCACGGAACCAGGCGACGGCGAACTGCTCATCGCCGTGCGCGCCTGTGGCGTCTGCCGCACCGACCTGCACGTCGTCGAAGGCGACCTGCCCGTGCACCATCCGCACGTGACCCCCGGTCATGAGGTGGTGGGTGAAGTGGTGGCCGTCGGGGACCAGACCGGCGGCGAGTTCACCGTCGGTGATCGCGTCGGGGTGGCGTGGCTGCGACACACCTGCGGGCGGTGCCACTTCTGCCTCCGGGGAGCGGAAAACCTCTGCCCACAGTCTCGCTACACAGGTTGGGACGCAGACGGTGGTTACGCGGAATTCATCACCGCACCAGCCGATTACGTGCACCCCCTGCCTTCCGGCTACTCGGACGTCCAGCTTGCGCCATTACTGTGCGCCGGCATCATCGGATACCGATCCTTGCTGCGAGCCGACCTACCGGACGGCGGGCGTCTGGGCATCTACGGCTTCGGTGGCAGTGCCCACATCACCGCGCAGGTGGCGCGAGCCCGCGGCGCGGAAGTACACGTCATGACGCGCGGTGAAGCCGCACAAAAGCTGGCCATGGAACTCGGTGCCGCCTCGGCACAGGGTCCTGCTGATCCACCCCCTGTGGCGCTGGATTCCGCGATTCTGTTTGCGCCCGTGGGGGAATTGGTGTTGCCGGCACTGGAAGCCCTCGATCGTGGCGGCACCCTGGCCATCGCCGGCATCCATCTCAGCGACATCCCGGCATTGAACTACCAGCGGCATCTGTTTCAGGAGCGGCAAGTCCGATCGGTGACGTCGAATACCCGGGCTGACGCCCGCGAGTTTCTTGCGTTCGCCGGTAGCCATCACATCGATGTCACCGCCCCGACGTATCCATTGGACCAGGCACAGCACGCCCTGAGCGATCTCGCCGCCGGGCGCATCTCCGGTGCCGCAGTACTCCAGGTCAGCTGATCACCGACTTCCCGTCGATCGGCAGATTCCCCGAGAATGAGCCCAAGGGCACACCAACGAGGACCTACGGCCCTGTCGGATCCCCCTGCAGCACTACGAGACTCGAACCAACACAGCTGCCGGAAGGGGATGGCGATGCTCAAGTCAATGCTACCGGTCGAGGTGCTCGAGGACAGCATTCGTCTGGCCTGTCGAGCTCCGTCCTATCGCAACAGCCAGCCGTGGAACTGGATAATCGACCATTCGCAACTGCAACTGTTCATTGCCCCCGAGCGAGTGCCATCCGCCGATCACGCTGGGCGCCAATCGCTGATCAGCTGTGGAGCGGCCCTGGACCACTTGCGCGTCGCGATGGCCGCCAACCGCTACGACTGCCAGGTCACGTACTTTCCATCTGCCAACAGTCTTGCGTACCTGGCTTCGATCGATATCGCACCGGCGAACTGTGTCACTGAACTCCAGCGCCGTCGCGCCCAGGCGATCATCGACCGGCGCTCCGCTCGACTGCCGTATGACCAGCCGCCGAGTTGGTCTCACTTCGAGCCCAGAATGCACTCCGACGTCGATTGCCAGTTCACCTACCTCGACGTGATCGCCGAAGGCGATCGGGCTGACATCACCGAGACAACCCTGCTGGCGGAGCAGCTACAGCCGTTCGAGTCGGACACGAATCATTGGGGCACAACCACATCCGAGCAAGACCGGGACGAACGAACCGAGGTCGCCGGTGATCATTCCGTACTGCTGGTGTTGTCAGCGGTCGAGAACACCCGCCGGGCGATCTTCGGCTGTGGTGAGACACTCTCGCAGGTGCTCATCGAGGCCACCATGGCAGGTTTCGCCACCTCCATCATGACTCGGCCGGTCGAAGTTGCCGCTACTCGCGACATCGTGGCCGATGTCGTCGGTCGCGCACTGCCTCAGGTGATCGTGCGGATCGGCGCCCATTACAACCGGGATCTCTTGCCGCCGCAGGCCCCACGTCTGCCGCTGTCCGCGGTACTCCATTTCGCCGAATGAGGAAAGACATGCACACCGAACCAGCCGCTCCGGTCATCGTCGGAATCGACGGCTCACCCGCCTCTGAATCGGCGGCGCTGTGGGCTGCGCAGGAAGCCGCCCGCCGTAACGTGGAGTTGCGACTCATCTACGTGGTCAATTCCGTTCTGGGCCAATCGATACCCGCAGAGTCGTACCGGGTGGACGTCGAGAAGGCAAAGACGGTACTTGCTGCCGTCCGCAGACAGGTTGTGTCGACCATCCCCGAAGCCAGGGTGAAAACCGATTTCTACGAGGGGAATCCTGCCGGAGTTCTGGTCGCCGAGTCTCGATTCGCGTCGCTTATCTGTCTCGGTACCAATGGCATCGGTCGATTCGTCAAGGCATTTCTCGGATCGACCGCCGAGACCGTGGCCGGTGATGCCGCCTGCTCAGTTGCTTTGATCCGGACTGCGGACGCCACGAAAACTGCCGACTTCCACCCGCAGTTCATCGTCGCACCGGTCAGCGTGTACGCCGACGACTCCCGGATCATCCGAGCCGCGGTACGTCGGGCACGTCATCACCACTCCCCCGTCCTGGCGCTGGGTGTCAAGGACAACGATCTCGGAGCCACCCCACGCGATGTGTTGGACCAAATGGTGGACCGATGGCGCCAGGAGTATCCCGACGTGACGTGGTACCCGGTAGCGACGAACGCGGGACTGCCGCATTTCCTGCGGGACCATCCCGAGTTGGCTGTCACCGTGGTGTTGAATTCGACTGGAAAACTGGATATTTCATCCGTGATCGGAGGAATTCATCGCGAGCCGGTGGTGATGAACCAGCTCGTGGTCTTCATCGACCGGGATCACGATGAAACCGAATCTCGCACAGACCGCACAGCAGCATCCACAGGTGACCAGACAGTGCCGCAATAGTATTCAGCCGGGTACCCGGGATGCCCGCCGCGCACCGGCGGGCATCCCGGTACCGTCATTCAACGGCCGGAATCCAGTTCCATTCCAGTACCTCCGGCAGGTCCTCACCGTATGTGCGGATCCAGTCCCGATGGCGATCCTGGGCGGAGATCATGTCAGCCCGCAGCATGTCCGCGGCCGAACCGCGAAGTCCGGGGGTGAGGTCGATCGTGTCGATCACCAGCTGAAAGCGATCCATCTTGTTCAGCACCAGCATGTCGAAGGGCGTGGTTGTCGTGCCCTCCTCCAGGTACCCACGCACATGCATATGCCGGTGGTTGCGTCGACGGTAGGTCAACCGGTGAATCAACGACGGGTAACCGTGATAGGCGAAGATCACCGGCCGATCGCTGGTGAACAACGTGTCGTACTCCGCGTCCGTCATGCCGTGTGAATGCTGCGAATTGGACTGCAGGCGGAACAGATCGACCACGTTGACGACGCGAATCTTGAGCTCCGGCAGATGTTTCCGCAGTATCGATACCGCGGCCAGCACCTCCGTGGTGGGAACGTCGCCGGCACAACCCAGCACCACATCAGGTACTGAACCCGCGTCGGTGCTGGCCCACTCGAAGATGTCCGCGCCACGTGCACAATGCACCGCGGCTTGCTCGGCGGTGAGCCATACCGGTGCGTCGTTCTTCCCCGCGACGATCACGTTGATGTAGTCCCGGCTGGCGAGGCAATGCGCCGCTACCGGGTTGCGTCCATCAAGGTGGTGTACGAGTCGGACCTGATCAGCGGTACCGGCGTGTCGTAGCCGAGTGATTGAAGGTCATCGCGTGATTCTTCGAGAGACCGTCCAAAGTCACTCGAGCAAAGGAATCGACGCGATGACCACTGCCCACAATATCGATCTGCCCACTGTGCTGGCCGAACGACTCACCACTGCCCATCCCGACGTGCTGCGCGAGCTGCTGGCCACGTTCATCCACACCCTGATGGGCGCCGAAGCCGACGCCCTATGCGGTGCCGGCTACGGCGAACGCTCGGCTGAGCGCACCAATTCCCGCAACGGCTACCGACACCGTCAATTCGACACCCGTGCAGGGACTTTGGATCTTGCGATCCCGAAGCTGCGGCAAGGATCCTACTTCCCGGACTGGCTGCTGGAGCGCCGTAAACGCGCCGAGCGGGCCCTGACCACGGTGGTGGCGACGTGTTACCTGCTTGGTGTCTCGACGCGGCGGATGGACAAGCTGGTCGAGACCCTGGGCATCACGTCGTTGTCGAAGTCGCAGGTGTCGGTGATGGCCAAGGAACTCGACGCCGCCGTGGAGGCGTTCCGGACCCGGCCGCTCGATGCCGGCCCGTATACGTTCGTCGCTGCGGACGCTCTGGTGCTCAAGGTGCGTGAAGCCGGCCGGGTGGTCAACGTGCACGCCCTGATCGCCGTCGGGGTCAACGCCGAGGGCTACCGCGAGATCCTGGGAATCGATGTCACGACCGCTGAGGACGGGGCGGGCTGGTTGACGTTCTGGCGGTCGTTGACCGCCCGCGGCCTGTCCGGGGTCAAACTGGTCACCAGCGACGCCCACGCCGGGCTGGTCGCCGCCATCGGGGCCACCCTGCCCGGAGCGGCGTGGCAGCGCTGCAGAACCCACTACACGACCAACCTGATGTCCGTCACTCCCAAGAGTTCGTGGCCCTGGGTGCGCACCCTGCTGCACTCGGTGTTCGACCAACCTGACGCTGAATCCGTTGCTGCTCAATATGATCGGATCATCGACGCATTGTCCGACAAGCTGCCCAATGTCGCCGATCACCTCGAAGCGGCGCGGCCGGATCTGCTGGCGTTCACCGCGTTCCCCAAGCAGATCTGGCGCCAGATCTGGAGCAACAATCCCCAGGAACGACTCAACAAGGAGATCCGCCGGCGCACCGACGTCGTGGGCATCTTCCCCGACCGCGCGGCCCTGATCCGTCTCGTCGGAGCAGTGCTGGCCGAACAACACGACGAATGGGCCGAGTCGCGGCGCTACCTCGGCCTCGACGTTCTGAGCAAATCACGCACCGTCAACGACACCCCAACCGAACAGGAGGCTACCCCCGCGGCACTGCCCGCCTGACCCAACTACCTCGAAGAATCACACGACGACGTCATACACCACGTCCCTGGACTTGACCCGCTACCGACAGCAAGGTGTTGGCGTCCGGCGGCAAGTAGATGCGGGCGACCTCGGCGCGCTTGTTGGCGACGTGGTCGATGAAGCCGGGATCCTGGTGCGAGAAGCCGTTGTGATCTTGGCGCCACACGTGCGACGTGAGCAAGTAGTTCAGGGATGCGATCGGTGCGCGCCAGGGGAGTTCGCGACTCACCTTGAGCCACTTGGCATGCTGGTTCACCATCGAGTCCACGACGTGGGCGAAGGCCTCGTAACTGTTGAGCAGGCCATGGCGCCCCGTCAGCAGATACCCTTCCAGCCAGCCCTGGCACATATGTTCCGACAAGACTTCGAGTACGCGCCCGTCGCGAGCCAGATGCTCGTCGCTTGGCACAACCGATGCGTTCCACTGCTTGTCGCTCACGTCGTACACCGCATCGAGCCGATTCGACGCGGTCTCGTCTGGCCCGAACAGTCTGAAGTTGCGGTAGCAGGCGTTACGCACCATGACTTCGCGCAGATACTGCCCGAGCACCCGGGTCGGCTCGGCTGTGGTGTCTCCCGGCTGCACGGTGGACACGGCAAATTCCTTGGCGGTCGGCAGATGCAACGGCGTCAACAGGAGGCCGCCGTTGGCATTTGGGTTCAACCCCATCTGGTAATCAGACGTCGGAATGTTGTCGGCTACCAGCGCTGTCGGGCAACCCGTCTCGTCGAACAGCTCGTCGGGCCGATAGGAGGAGAGCCAGTCGACGAACTGCCGGCGGTGTTCCGGATCAGTCCGGATGTCGGCGATGGGCACCTGATGGGCGCGCCACGTGCCCTCCACGGGTAGACCGTCGACCCATCGTGGTCCGGTCCAACCTTTCGGTGTCCGCAACACGATCATGGGCCACTGCGGTCGTGGCGGTGGCGACGAGGCCGTCCGCGCAACGTTCTGGATCTCGCTCACCAGGGCTACCGCCTGGTCGAGCGCCGCGGCCATGTCCTGGTGCATCCGGTGCGGGTCGTCACCGGTGACGTAGATCGGGTGATGCCCGTATCCGCGTAACAGGCTATCGAGTTCGGCGTCCGTGATCCTCGCCAATATCGTCGGGTTGGCGATCTTGTATCCGTTGAGATGCAAAATGGGCAGGACCGCACCGTCGGTGACCGGGTTGATGAACTTGTTGGAATGCCAACTGGCCGCCAGCGGGCCTGTCTCGGCCTCACCGTCACCGATTACGCATGCCACCAACAGATTCGGGTTGTCGAGAACCGCGCCGTAGGCGTGCGCCAACGAATAACCCAGCTCGCCGCCCTCGTGGATCGAGCCGGGAACCTCGGGTGCGACATGGCTGGGAACGCCACCCGGAAAAGAGAATTCGCGGAACAACGTCGCCATGCCGTGAGCGTCGCGGGCAATATCGGGGCGAGTCCGGCTGTAGCTGCCCTCCAGCCAGGCGTTCGCGAACAATGCGGGCCCGCCGTGTCCCGGCCCGATGACATACATCGCATCAAGATCGTAGTCGATGATTGCGCGATTCAAGTGCGCGTAAATGAAATTCAGCCCCGGCGAGGTGCCCCAGTGACCCAACGGGCGGGGCTTGATGTGGTGCCGCTCCAGAGGAGTTCGCAGCAGCGGGTTGTCCATCAGATAGATCTGGCCGGCGGTGAGATAGTTCGCAGCCCGCCAGTACGCGTCCACCGATCGCAGTCGCTCCGGCGCCAACGGCTCCCTCACCGCACGAGTTGCGCTCGTCATCGTTTGGACTCGCGAGCATGCGGCCGAACGACGAGCACCGGGCAGTTCGCATGGTGGATCAACCGGTGACTGGTGGCGCCGAGGAACAATCCGGTTGCATCGCCGTGTCCATGGCTCCCGGCGACGAGCAACTGAGCGTGCTGGGCATGGCTCAGCAGCACCTGCCCCGGGTTGCCGAGTGCGGTGATGCGTCGGACAACGACGTCGGGGAATTTCTCTTGCCAGCCCGCCAGTCGCTCTGCCAGCAGCATCTCCTGCTGTTCCTCGCGAGCCCGGCCGGTGAGGTCATTCCATGGTGGTTCTACGTAGTAGAAATAGGCCGGCATGTAGCTCCAGACCAGCACAGCCACCAGTTCTGCGCCGCGCATCGAGGCTTCCTCGAATGCCCAGGCGATCGCGTCTTCGCTGTCCCGCGCGCCGCTGATCCCCACCACGACCGTGCCCGTCACGGGCACCCCGGGTGCACGAACCACCACAACGGGGCTGTGCGCGTGTGCGGTCAAGGCTACCGCGACCGAGCCGGCCAGCAGCCCCGTCAATGCATTGAGTCCCGATGAACCCACGACGGTCAGGAACGCGTCCTTGGACAGCTCGGCCAGCACCCGGGCCGGACGACCCGCCACTCTGGACAGGGTCGCCTCCACGTCAGGGTCCAGCACCTGGACGTGATCCAGCGCTTCGTCAAGGAAGCGCTGGCCCGTGGTTTCCAGGTATTTGAAGAAGCTCTCCGAGGCACCGGGGTTGAATCCCATCGCAAAACTCTCGAAGTCCACGGCGTGCGCCAGCAGCAGCGGAAGGTTGCGCAACTGCGCTTCATTGACAGCCCAGTCGAGTGCGAGCAACGACGAACTCGATCCGTCGATTCCGACCAAAATATAAGGGCGGGATGATAATTCAGTCACAGTATCCTCCGAGAACATTGCCGATCTGATGGTCACGACGGTACGAGGGCCGGGCAACCTGCTGCTATGGCCGAAAGTCACTCGTTGACCCGCCACAGGCAACGCGCCGAAGGTCGCTCGCCCAGCGGTGACTCAGGTGTCCAGCCAAAGGGCCTTTGTGCCCTCGCCCCGACCACATGCCCCGCGTGAGGATTCGCTGAAACGTCCTTTCTACACCCAGAGGGAGCTCATGGAGCCGGCAGACCGCGCCGCAGGCCCCCAGCTGACCATCGGCCGGCCGAACCGGAAACGGCACGATAGCGATCCGTGCCCGTCCAGCATTACTTACGCCGCGCTACAGCATGTTTGGTCACTGATCTGCGGCACTCACGGTGATCCGCTGGCTCCGTTCGCGATGGCCGCCGGTCGGCGCTTCTGGTTCAGCCCCGACGGCACCGCTGCTCTGTCCTACCGCGTACTCAACGGGTACGCCGTCGTCGCGGGCGACCCGATCGGAAATCCCGGCCTGTACACCGCGCTCGTCAGCAGCTTCGCCGAAATGTGCCGAGAACACCACTGGCACGTCGCAGTCCTCGGCGTATCAGAGCCACGATTGGCGTTGTGGCACAGCGCCTCCAGCATCGTTCCCCGTCTGGCCACGGTGCCGATCGGCCGTGACGTCGTTATCGACGTCGACGGATTCAGCCTCGCCGGCCGGCGCAAACGTAACCTTCGCCAAGCTGTCCAACGCACCCACAATGCCGGCATGACGACGCAGGTCGTGGCGGAGAACCAGGTCGACGACCAGCTGCGCGCGGAGTTGCGCGGCGTGATGCTCGACTCGGGCAAATCCGCCGACAAAGAACGCGGATTCTCCATGATGCTGGGCGGCACGCTATCGGGTTGCTATCCGGGGGTATGGCTCATCATCGCCCGCGACCGGGGCGGCCGAATACAGGGCTTCCATCGCTATGCCAGCGCCGGCGGAGGCACCGACCTCAGCCTGGACCTTCCGTGGCGTCGCAGGGACGCCCCGAACGGCACGGACGAGCGGCTCAGCGTCGACATGATCCAGTGGGCAAAAGAGCATGGAGGGCAACGTGTCTCGCTCGCCTTCGCGCCATTTCCCGAGTTGTTCTCCGAAGGTACCGGGCACGGGTTGTCCCGCCAATCCCTCCGGGCGTTGGCTCATATTGGCGATCGGTTCATCAAACTCGAGTCGCTGTACCGATATGTCCGCAAGTTCGATGCGATGAGCCAGGAGCGTTATGTGCTCTTCCCAGCCCTGCATTTCGGACACGCCCTGGCGGTTCTGATCGCCCTCGAGTTTTCCCCACATCACCGCTCACCGACCATGTCGACGGCGACCGCTGCACCGAACTCAGTTTCTTCCAACCGCCATCTGAACACGAAACAAACAGGGAGACAACATGATCGAAATCCATAGCGGCGACTCGGTCGTTGTAGGGATCGACGGTTCAACGGCCGCCGTATACGCAGCTCATTGGGCAGTGGACGAAGCCATTTCCCGAGAGGTACCACTGCGCCTCGTGAGCTGCGTTCGGCGGTCAGCAGAATCGGACCACATGGCCATGGAATACGCCAGGACCTGCCTGCGGGCAGCGCACGCGGCCATCGAAACCACTGCACCACAAGTAAAGATCGAGACTGCCGTGGTGACTGGCGACCCGACCGTTGCGTTGATCAAGGAATCCCGCGATGCCGCGCTGGTGTGCGTGGGTTCGGTCGGAATCGGGCGTTTTGCCAAGTCGCTACTGGGCTCGACGGCCGCAGGAGTTGCCGAGAGTGCGCCCTGCCCTGTCGCAGTCATCCGCAGTTACTCACCACGCCGACCGACTACCGACGGGGCGATCATGGTCGAGGTGAACGACTGGGAAGAAAACCATGATGTTCTCGCAGCGGCAGTTGCCGAAGCGAAGCTGCGCGCGCGGCCGATTGTTGCGGTCGGAGTGTGCCCGCCCGAGACGGGGGTAACGGCGTGGCAGGAGCTGCGGCGCCGCACTTCGGTCTGGCGCGACCTCCATCCCGACGTGGAGATCACCGCCGCACCTGTCACCACCAGCGTCGTCGACTACCTGCAGAACACGCACGAGCCAATCAGTCTCGTCGTCGTCGGCGTCCACAGCGCAAGGGATCTTCCGGCAATCATCGGCTCGCATGCCGACACCAACCGCGACCATCCATCGGTCCTGATCGCACGTGCATGACGTTGGCTGACCACTGCCCGGCCGCGGGCAGTGGTCAGTGGTCAGTGGTCAGTGCGCTGTCAGCTGCTCGACTCGCGGGCATGGGGCCGGGCAACGAGTACGGGGCAACTCGCATGCTGAATCAAGCGGTGGCTGGTCGAGCCGAGGAACCATCCCGTGAGATTCCCATGTCCGCGGGTCCCGGTGACAACCAACTGGGCGCGCTGGGCATAATCCAACAAAACGTGCCCCGGGTGACCGGCGGCGACAACCCGACGGACAGCGACGTCAGGGAACTTCTCCTGCCATCCGGCCAGGCGCTCCGCCAACAGCATTGCCTGCTGATCCTCACGGGCCGGACCCGGCAGCTCTTCCCACGTCGGTTCGACGTAGTCGAAATAGGCTGGTACATAACTCGATACGAGGACCGCAACAAGGTTTGCGCCTCGCAGCGAGGCCTCCTCGAAGGCCCAGCCGATCGCGTCTTCACTGTCCGGAGCACCGCTCACGCCGACTACGACCGGACCGCCGGCATGTGCGCCGGGAGAACGAACCACGACGACAGGGCTGTGGCCGTGCGCGGTCAGCGTCAAGGCCACCGACCCGGCGAGCAGCCCCGTGAGTCCGTTGAGCCCAGTCGAGCCGACGACGGTGAGAATTGCGTCCTTGGACTGCTCCAGCAGCACGTCCGCGGGACGGCCAGCCACGTTGTGTAGAGAAACCTCCACGTCAAGGTCCATGGCCTGAACGTCGGCCCTGGCTTCGTCGAGGAACTTCTGTCCTGCCGTCTCAACATATTTGAAGAAGCTCTCCGAGGGGGCTGGATTGAATCCCATCACAAAATTGCCGTAGTCGACGGCATGGACCAATCGCAGCGGCAGGTTGCGACCCTGCGCCTCGTGAACGGCCCACGTCAACGCGTCCAGCGATGACCTCGAACCGTCGATGCCGACCAAAATGTAAGGGCGAGGGGATAACTCGGTCATGGTGTCCGCTCCAGACGAAGGTTCATATCTGACACCTTCAACGGTACGAGCGCCGACTACGCCGTGCTATGGCCGAAAGTCACTCACCGGCCCCGACCGCGGTGCGGCTGATTACTCGACGTTACTCTGCGTCACCGACCGCGTCGAGGCGCTCGCTCACCCGCGCCAGCGCCTCGTCGAACACCTCGAGCTTCTCACCGCGCTTTTCATTGGCCGGCTGAGCGGCGCCCCGGCCACCTTCTGCCTCCACTCGGGCCGCGCCCTGACGCCGCAACAAACTGAAGTTCTTCTCGCGCGCTTGCCTGAGCTTGCTCTGGAGTTCCTTCAGCGATTTCGCGTCCATGCGAGCCAATGCCTCGGGATGGCTCTCGGCGATCAGCGAATTTTCCTGTGGGGTGAGGTTCACGTGGGTGCTCATCACTCATTCATAACCCGCGCTGAGCAGTCTGCTCGTTGAATCATCCGACTTCATGTGGAACCGTGACACGGCTGGCACGTCACCCGCTGCTCACCTGTGCGTTTGGAGTTGTCGGAGCGGGTCCTTGCATTCCGTCAATCAGGGCAGGATTCTGGTGTGGTGGCTCTAACAATCGACGCTCCCGACGTCGGGACACTCCCGCTCGCGCCGAAGAATCCGCTGCCCTTGCGGCAGTTGCTGACCACGCGGCAATTGCATACCGGACTGGTACTGCTGAGCGAGGTCGGCGGTCCGGTGAGCCGGATCGCCCCCGTACCGAAGTCGGTCGCGCCGCCCGTCGTGCTGGTCACCTCGCCCAGCGGCATCCGCGATGTGTTGGGCCGCGCAGACAACCTCGCCGAACGCTCGACGATCCACGAAGAAGTGCGCAACGTGGTCGGCGACAACCTTTTCGTCCTGCCCAACAGCGCCTGGCCGCCACGGCGACGCGCCCTGCAGCCGGTGTTCACCAAACAGCACGTCGACCGCTTCGGCGGCCATATGACACAGGCCGCGCAGACCAGTGCCGACCGTTGGCGCGACGCCCGCGACGTCGACCTCGACACCGAGTGCCGCCGGCTCGCCATGCGGTCGCTCGGCTACTCCATTCTCGGCCTCGACATCAACGAACACAGCAACACCATCGCCGAGAACATGCACGTGGCCTCGCGCTACACGGCCGACCGCGCCCTGCGACCGATCAAGGCACCGAAGTGGCTGCCCACGCCGGGACGCCGTCGCGCGCGAGCCGCGGTGGCCCGGATGCGCCAGATGACCATGGAGGTCCTGCGGGACTGCCGCGCGAATCCGGACCGCGACGCGCCGCTGGTCAAGGCGCTGCTCGCCGCCGCCGACCCCGAAACCGGCCACAGGCTGTCCGATGACGACATCTGCAACGACCTGCTGATTTTCATGCTGGCCGGCCACGACACGACAGCGACGACACTGACGTACGCCCTGTGGCAGCTCGGGCGCAACCCCGAGATGCAGGACCGGGTGGCCGCCGAGGTCGCCGCCATCGGTGATCGGGAGCTGACGCCCGACGACGTGCCGCGGCTCACGTACACCGCCCAGGTGCTCAACGAGTCGCTGCGACTGTGCCCGCCGGCGGCCGGTGTCGGCCGGACGGCGACGCAGGACATCGTCGTCGACGGCTACCGCGTGGAAGCCGGCAGCATCGTCGCCATCGGGATCAGCGCCGTGCACCGGGACCCGACATTGTGGGACCACCCGCTGGCCTTCAACCCCGACCGGTTCAGCCCGGAGAACTCCAAGGTCCGCGACCGCTGGCAGTTCATCCCGTTCGCCGCGGGCCCGCGCTCGTGCATCGGTGAGCACTTCGCGATGCTGGTGACGACGCTCGCGCTGGCCACCATCGTCCGGTCGAACCGCGTCGAGTCGATGGCGGACGACTTCCCGCTGGAGTCTCCGTACACGACGGTTGCAAAGGGTCCCATCCCGGTTCGGGTCGACGCGCGAGTGTGACTCTGGCGGTGGCTCGAACGATGCTCGACTGGGACCACAACGCGTACTACCAACACCTGCTGCTGCAATACCTGCCGGAACAGTGCCAACGAGTGCTGGACGTCGGCTGCGGCGCCGGCGGGTTTGCGGTCCAGCTCGCCCGACGCAGCGCCTGCGTCGACGCCGTCGACCGCTCGGGACTCATGATCGCCGAAGCGAAGCGACGAACTCCGGCGAACGTGAATTGCATCGAGGCCGACGTCCTGACCGACGCGCTGCCGACAGCCGACTACGACGCGGTCGTGTCCATCAGCACGTTGCACCACATGCCGCTCGAAGCGGCGCTGCCCCGGCTGGCGGCCGCCCTACGGCCCGGCGGTGTCCTGGCGGCGGTAGCGTTGCCCCGCACCGACCTGCGGCGTGAGTGGCCACATGAACTCGCGGCCGCAGTCGCGCATCGAGCGCTCGGTCTCCGGTTCCTGGCAGCCCGTCTCCTGGGGACGAGTGCCGGGTTCGCGAAGACGTCCGACCACGGCGACATGCCTGTCGTGCTGGACCCACCATTGACGACCCGCGAAGTCGCCAACCTGGCAGCGGAGCTTCTACCGGGCGCCCGCGTGCGGCGGCTGCTCTTCTGGCGCTACCTGCTGATCTGGCAGAAGCCCGCCGGGTAGCTGTGGACCCGGCGCACATACTTGCGGAATGCCTGGACCTCAGTGCCCGCCGTCATGGGACGAAGCCAGTCTGTCCAGCACGTCCAGCGCCTCGCGGCACCAGTCGACCCACGCTTGTTCGGTCCGCAGCCCTGCCTTCAACACGAGGTGACGCAGCACGTCGGCGTCGGCGACCGGGGCTGCGAAATCGCGTGCATCGATCTCCCGATAATTGGCCAGGGTCGCTTGATGTGACGCCAGGTGATGGGCGATCACCGCACGCACGGCGCCCGTCTCGCCCAGTGCTGCGGCAGCCCGCACGCGGACCGCGATGGACATGCGTTCCGGCGCCGGATCGTCGATGCCACAAAGCCATTCACTGAGAGCCTGCCGTCCAGCCGGCGTGATACTGAACCGCTTGGGCTGGCCGCGCTCGGGACGATCGGGAGTCGAGGCCTCGGCGAGCCCGGAGTTCTTGAGCTTGTCGAGTTCGCGATAGATCTGCTGGTGGGTCGCCGCCCAGAAGTAACCGAATGCCCGATCAAACCGGCGGGTGAGCTCAATACCGGTCGATGCCCGCTCCGTCAGCGCGGTCAGGATGGCGAATTGCAGCGACATGGCGTGATCGTAGGTCCAGTGCGGTTTCCACCGCCGGAACGCAGCGGGCTTGCGTGGTTCTCCGTGCCAGGTCGTCGCCCGAGCGCTGATTATGCCACTAGTTGCATAATCAGGGTCGCGAAGCTAAAGTCCTGTCCTACCACGGTTTCCGATTCGAAGGGCCATCACCACAATGGGTCTGCCTCCCGTCCTCGCACAGCGCCTGTCCTTGCCGGTGGTCGCATCGCCGATGTTCCTGTGTTCGGGACCTGCATTGGTGAAGGCGGAATGCCAGGCGGGTGTCATCGGATCCTTCCCGGCACTCAATGCCCGACCCTCCAGCCTGCTCAGCGATTGGCTGGATGAGATCGAGGAGTCGAACGCCGCCTACGCACTCGCCAATCCCGACGCCATCGTTGCGCCGTTCGCGGTCAATCAGATCGTGCACCGCTCCAATGACCGCCTCGAACACGACATGAATGTCATCGTCGAGCACAAGGTTCCGATCGTGATCACCTCGCTCGGCGCACGTCCCGAGATCAACGACGCCGTGCATTCCTACGGCGGCATCGTCCTGCACGACATCATCAACAACGAGTTTGCGCACAAGGCCATCGACAAGGGCGCCGACGGCCTCATCGCCGTTGCGGCCGGAGCCGGCGGCCACGCCGGCACCCAGTCTCCCTTCGCGCTGGTCCGCGAGATCCGTGAGTGGTTCGACGGGCCACTGCTATTGTCGGGCGCCATCGCCCACGGCCGGTCCGTGCTTGCGGCGTTGGCTGCCGGCGCCGACTTCGCTTATGTCGGTTCGGCTTTCCTGTCCACCGATGAAGCCAATGCGGTTCCCGAGTACAAGCAGATGATCGTCGACTCCACCGCATCAGAGATCGTCTACAGCAACCTGTTCACCGGTGTGCACGGCAATTATCTACGCGGCAGCATCGTCGCCCAAGGTCTCGATCCGGACAATCTGCCCGAATCCGACGCCTCCGCAATGAATTTCGGTTCCGGCGGCAATACGGACGCCAAAGCCTGGAAGGATATTTGGGGTGCGGGCCAGGGCGTGGGCAGCATCAAGGAACGCCTCACCGTCGCGCAACTCGTACAAACCATGAAGACGCAGTACGTCGAGGCGAGCCAGGACTTGCTGAGCCGGGTACTTTCCGACGACGTGCTTCAGCCGGTGCACTAGCACTCAGCGCTTTTCGTACACCACCGCACCGTCGTACACGGTGGCGGCCACCAACGATGCATCGAGGGTGGCCAGGACATCTCGCGGCGGGGCGGACAATACACACAAGTCTGCCGACATCCCGACCGTAAGCTGCCGTGGCACGTTGGGCTGCTGGGGTGATCCCAGGAACATGCCCAATGCCGTTGCCGCGTCGATGCGTTCACCTGCCCCGAGCACTCGTCCGGTAGGAGTGGTGCGGTGCACCGCGGCGCGCATCGCCGCCCACGGATCGGTGTCCCCGAACGGCATGTCGGTGGACAACGCGACAGGTATCTGTGCGTCGCACAGCGAGGCCACCCGCCACAGCTGGCAGTGTTCGTCTGCCGGCACATCGGTGAAGTACTGGTCTCCCCGCTCGGCGACGAAGTTCGGCTGGGTCACCACCAGGACGCCGAGGGCGTGGAGGTCGGCCAGGCAGTCATCGGGGATGACGGCGCCGTGCTCGATCCGGTCCCCCGGCCGCGTCCCCGCCTGTTGCAACGCACTGATCGCGACGACGAGCTGCATGGCGGTAACACAGTGCAGCGCAACGATTCCACCTTGGCGATGCCTGACGGCGATCCAGTCGGTCAGCGCATCGAGGTCCAGGTCGTCGTCGTGCAGGATGCGTTTGGCCGGGGCCAGCACTTCGACGCGCTGGCGCAGTTCGCCACGTCGACGGGCCTCGGCGAAGTCCATCACATCCTCGACGGTCAGGGCAGGGGTGGCGTCGGTGACGCCGGTGACGCCGAACGATGAAAGCCGTCTGCTGATCTCACCCAGCCCGGCGTCCCGCCGGTGCAAGGAATGCGACCAGCTCGGGTCGGCACTACGGAGCCGGCCGTCGGGATGCTCGGGCAGGCCGACCGCCGCCAGTCCCGCGGAGTTCAGGGTCCACAGCACCCCGCTGCGGTGCTGGACCCGGACCGGGACGTCAGGTGAAACCTGATCGAGCACAGCGCGATCCAGCGCACCGGCGACCGCCTCGTGGTAGCCGACCGCCCGAATCCAGCCGTCCTCGCCGAGCGCGGCGCGCCCCAACACCGATCGCAGGGCGTCACGGCTGCGAACCTCGCCGGGACCAACCCGCACCGACGCCAATGCCGCTGCCGCCGATCGCAAGTGAACGTGATGGTCATGGAGACCTGGGATGACGGCGCCACCAGCCGCGTCCACGACGGTCTCCCCTCGGATTGGTTCGAGCCCGGTGGCAATCGCCTCGATCCGCCGGGCCACGCGGATGTCCACAGTGCGGCCGTCGAGAAGCACGGCTCGTTGAATCAACATGCGGCCGTTGCTCTTTCCCGCACCATGTGCTGCACCGTCGCGTTGTCGGCACCCAACTCACCGGCCTGCGACAGCAGCACCGGCCCGGCCGGTTCCGCTACCGGACCGACACTCTCGGCACTGACAAGCGGTAGTGCCGCATACTCGGCTGCGACCGACGCGAGCGCTACCTCGATGACTTCACCGCCACCGCGGTGCAGCGACTCCCCCACCGCCAGCGCGGCGTGCATGCCCGTCAGCGGATCGGCAATGGCGTCACCACAGAACACCGGCCCGTCACCGGCTGGATCGCTGCCGACGAGGCCACCGGATACCGCAGCATCGTCGCCGAACCCGACCCAGTGCGCGCGCTCCCCGTCGGCGCCATGACCGGTGATCCGCAGCCACACCCGGCCATCCCGGGCCGGGATGTCTGCCGGCCCCACACCCCGATGCACCAGCGCATCCGGACGCGACGACTCGATCACCACATCGGCCGCCGACAGCAATTGCCGCAAGTCGTCCGGCCGGCCGAAATCGGTGGCATAACAGAGCTTCCCGGCATTCATCCAATCAAAGAATCGTCGCTCTCCATGCCGCGTACCGTCCGGCCGCGTCGGGCTCTCCACCTTGACCACTGTGGCGCCGGCCCGGGCCAGCAGCTGCCCACACAACGGCCCCGCCCACATCGACGACAGGTCCACCACCAGCAATCCGGCATTGTCGTGGAACGGATTTCGGCCGCCACACCGACGCACCACGGGCGCTGCCGCAGCGGTCTCCCCCAATACCCCGACCGGCAGGCCGAGCAGACGGGCGCGTTCGGCGACGTCGCCGACCTGGCGACCACCGGCCCACGTGGCGATCGCCGGCCACGGATAGTCGATCGCCACCTCGGATTCGAGCATCGCCGGCACCGCATCGACGTCATCGGGCCGGGCCAGGGTCAGGGCGAACCAGCCGTCCCGAGCGGCGATCAGCCGCGTCGCCCCGCCCGTACTGATCCGGCCCTGCCGGCGTAGCCCTGACAGCGCAGCTCGCCCCGCGAGGAGTTCGGCGGCATCAACCGTGATGCCGAAAAGGCCCGACAACTCGGATCCGACGGCCCGCGCCCGGCTCAACACCGCCGCGCGGCTGACGTCCGGCGGGCCGTCCGGCATGCCGGTCAGCGCGGCCAGCCCGCTGGCCGACCAGTCCTGCGCCATCGCGTCCATGCCTATACCTGTCGCCGATCACGCCGAGACAACATCGACCAGGCCCCAGGTCTGTGCCGTCGCGGCATCGATCGTCGCCCCGGACAGCACCAAATAGGCTGTGCGCCAACGCCCTATCCGCCGCGTGATGCTCACCGTGCCACCCGCACCAGGGATCAGCCCCAACGCCAACTCCGGTAGCCCGAGCGTGGCGTCCGGATGGCAGGTCACGTGCCCGCAGAACGCGGCCATCTCCAACCCGCTGCCGAGCACCTGACCATGCACCACGGCCCGGCACGCCGCGCCCAACCGCCCGGTGATCTCGTCGAGCACCAGAGCCGGGCTGAAGCGCGTGCGGGCCAGGTGCGCCGAGGCCGGGTCGTCGAAGGTCCCGAACTCGGCCAGATCCCCGCCGCTGCAAAAGGACGGCCCATTCCCGGTGAGCACCAGCGCGGTGACCGAGGTATCCAGACGAACCACCTCCAGCGCCTCGAGCAGCGCCGCCCTAGCATCCGTCGAGAACGCGTTGTGACGCTGGGGACGGTTGAACGCCACGTACACGGCGTCACCATCGCGGTGCGCCACCACCGGATCCGGTAGCAGCGGAACAGTTTTCGGGCCGCGTTCGGCCAACCAGCGGGCAAACTCACGGCCGGATTGCAAGGTCGAGTACGCCAGCGATTCGGTGATCACCCCGCTGAACGCCGGCGCTGCCGGATCAACAGCGCGGAGCACGTCGTCACACACCGCCGCGGTCTGCGGCCAGGCCGCGACGCGTTCGGTGATGCGCGCCAGGGCCGCCGCGACGTCGGGCACCTGCACGGTCCTCCGGTCCGCACATGGCCGGTCGACCAGCGAGAAAGTCGCCTCGCGCAACCAGAACTCGGCGTCGGCGCCGGCCGGGTCCCCGACCCCGATCACCAGCCCCCCGGCACCCGGCCCAGCGGAAAGGTCGATGACCCTCAGTCCATCAGGCAACGGATACCAGGCCCTGCGCCTCGAGGTGGGTCACCGGCACGTCCTCGCCTCCTGCGGATGTCGACACCTGGATCATGCCACTCCGCCGGCGGCTTGACGTCTAGTCGAGCTTGGCCCGCACCGTGACCCGTCCCTTGTCATCTCGGGTGGCCACGGCATGCCCGGTACGGTCGGCGCCGCGGAAGTTGAGCAGCGTGATGGGCCCGCCATCGCCGAGGAAGTTGCGCCACCAGCTCTTGGCGTCCGGTGTCATCACCCTGATGATGACCTCCTCACCGGACAGCCGGTAGTTCACGGGAGTCTGAAAGCTGCGCCCCGATTTGCGACCCGTGTACCGGATCTCGACCAGGCTGCGGCCGACGATGCCACCGAGACCGGGAACTGTGGTCAGACCCACCGCGGCCTTGTTGAGGGCGCGGGTGACCGGGTTGTCGAAAAAAGTGCTGGACATGATCGCCAGGCTAGCGCCGGGTGCAGACTTCGGGATGAACACGCGACCATCCGAAGGAGGCATGCCTACGAATCACATGGTAGGAAACGGCGCTTTCGGGAAATGTTGTGACAGCGGGTTCCGCCGCCGAGTGGTTCGCGCAGTCAGCGTGAACCCGTAGCCGAGGAGAGTCTGTGCCAGACGTAAACGAATCCGCACCGTCGTTACGGGTACTGGTCACCGGCGCCACCGGATATATCGGCGGGCGTTTGGTCCCACGCGTCATCGAAGCCGGTCACCGAGTGCGCGTGATGGCGCGCAATCCGGACAAGATCAGTGACGTGCCCTGGGCTACCGACGTGGAGGTGGTGCGCGCTGACCTCACCGATGCGGACACGCTCGCCGAAGCCTGCCGCGACATCGACGTCATCTACTACCTCGTGCACTCGATGGGTAATCAGGGCGAATTCACCGAGGCCGAACGCCGGAGCGCAGAGAATCTCGCTTCGGCGGCGCGCAGCGCCAACGTCAAACGCATCGTCTACCTGAGCGGACTGCACACTGCATCTGATCGGCTGTCGCCCCACCTTCGTTCCCGCAGCCAGGTCGGAGAGATCCTGATCAATTCCGCTGTCCCGACTATCGTGCTGCAGGCCGGCGTCGTCATCGGTTCCGGTTCGGCGTCCTTCGAGATGGTCCGCCACCTGACCAACCGGCTGCCGGTAATGACAACGCCGCGCTGGGTCAACAACCACATACAGCCCATCGCCATCCGCGACGTCCTCTACTACCTGCTGGCCGCCGCGACCGCCGAGCTGCCGCGCTCACGCACCTACGATATCGGCGGTCCCGATGTCCTGCGCTACGGCGAAATGATGCAGATCTACGCCGAAGTCGCTGGACTGGCCAAGCGCAGAATCCTGGTCTTGCCTGTTCTCACCCCCAAACTCGCCGGATTGTGGATAGGGCTGGTAACCCCGGTTCCACCTCAGATCGGCCGTGCGCTGATCGAATCCCTGAGCACCGACGCGGTGGTCGCCGAGCACGATATCGATGCGGTGATCCCGCCCCCGCCAGGCGGCACCACGGGATACCGGGAAGCGGTCAGACTGGCGCTGCGACGCATCAAAGACGGCGAAGTAGAAACCACCTGGGCCAACGCCTCGTCGACCGGCGCACCCGCCGACCCGCTCCCATCCGATCCCAGCTGGACCGGCGACGCCATCTATACCGACGATCGCAGCATCGACTGCGACGCCACCACCACGCAGGTGTGGCAGGTCGTCGAAGGCATCGGCGGCGAACGCGGTTGGTACTCGTTTCCGCTCGCCTGGACAGTTCGCGGCTGGCTGGACGTTCTGACCGGGGGTGTCGGCCTGGCGCGCGGCCGCCGGGACCCGAACACCCTCTATACCGGTGACGCCCTC
Organism: Mycolicibacterium aubagnense; assembly: GCF_010730955.1. Taxonomy (NCBI): domain Bacteria; kingdom Bacillati; phylum Actinomycetota; class Actinomycetes; order Mycobacteriales; family Mycobacteriaceae; genus Mycobacterium; species Mycolicibacterium aubagnense. The sequence continues at coordinate 895,727 of NZ_AP022577.1, forward strand.
GACTTCTGGCGGGTCGAGCGCATCGAACGGCCGCACCTGCTGCGGCTGCGCGCCGAGATGCGCACCCCCGGCAAAGCCTGGCTGCAGTGGGATCTCCAAGCCCACGGGGAAACCACCAGACTCCATCAGCGAGCCATTTTCTTTCCCAAAGGCCTTGCCGGACGGCTGTATTGGTACGCCCTGATGCCGTTCCACGGCATCATTTTCACGGGCATGCTCAAGAACATCGCGGCGGAAGCGCAGAAGGAACGGACCCGCACGGCCTAGCGAACTGCCGCTATGTCAGGCTGCGCCGGTTGATCCACCAGATGTGCGTTGACAGTACGGTCGCGAAGGCGCACCAGGCGGGATAGGCGGCCAGCGGCGCCGCCCGCTGTTGGCGTACCGCGACGGCGCGGCGCGCCAGGTCGGCGCTACTGACAGTCAGCGCCGCAGCGGTCAGTGCAGCCGGTCCCAGCCGATGACGGTTGAAGAAGATCCACGACCAGCCGGCATTGAGTCCCAGATTGATCGCCAGCGCGGCGCCGAAACGGCGGGCGGCACGCGTGTCGTCCTTGTCGATCAAACGGTCGAGCGTCTCGGCGGACACGACAGCGATGTCCGCATACAGCAGTGGCCAGACGATGGGGAACGCCTGTCGTGGCGGCTGATAGGTCGGCTTGCGCAAGCGTGCATACCACGGTGAGGCAACAGCAGGGCCCGATGCCGCCCCTCCCACAACGGCAGTGACAAGTACAGCGGCGGATGTGGCGCCAATCGTTTTCAGGTTCATCGTCTGTGGCTCCTGTGTGGTGAGTTGATGAGGTGGTGGATCGGGCGGGCTTGAGAGCGGTCAATTCTCAACGGGAATCGCGACCTCGTTGCGGCGTCGGCACGGAATGGTCCACGGCGGGTCGTAGAACCAGGCCGAAGGGTCGCCGTCCGCGGCGAATCCGTAATCGCGGAGCGTGTCGCGGAGGTGATCGGTGTGCCGGGCGACGCTGTCAGCGCCACGATCACCGGTGAAGCGCAACACCGCAACGGTTTCCGCCGGAACATCCACGAGCTCGACGCGTTCGTCATCAGGTACTGGCAACGACTCCAGCGTCGATCCGGCCGGCATGTAGAACCGGATGACCCAACCCTGATCCTGACTGGCTTGCTGCCCGACCGGCGCCGTCATCGCGATCTTCCGACTGGTGTCAGCGTACTGCTGCTGAGCGACGGGGGCCGTCATCGCGATTCGATCGCTCTGGTGGTTGGCACCGAAAATATAGGCGGCCAATCTGCGGAATCCCGCGCTGCGCGCGTCTTCCTCATCTCCGTCGACCGTGGTTTGAGCCGCAATTCGTCGCCCATACCGGCGAATCTGCACTCCGCCGGCCAACAGCTCCGCGACGTAGGGAGGCTCCTCGACCCCGCTCCGAATCCCTACCGTCGCCGTGACCGGCACCAACAATTGCGTAGTGAACGTTCGCAGCTGATTCAGCACGTCACGCGCCTTCCATTCGACTAGCTCGTCAAATGTGGTTCGGCGCCGAGGCCGCGGCGGATGGCCCGCAGCCCAGAAGTTCACCTGCCCTCTGAGCAGGCGTCGCCGATGAGTGGACAGTTGTCGGCGGGTGTACACCCCCTCCCGTACGGTATGTCTGTGAGTTTCACTATCGACAGGTCAGTAGAGATCGACGCACCGGCCGAGGTGGTCTGGCAGGTGCTCACCGATGGCGCCAGCTACGGCGAGTGGAATCCGTTCGTCACCGAGTGCTCGTCGACGTTCGAACCGGGCAGCCCGATCGATATGAAGGTGGTGCTGATCGGCCCGCCGAAGAAGCAGCGCGAATTCATCAACACCTTCACCCCGGGCGTCGAGTTCAGCTACAACATGAAGCCCGCGCCGCTGGGACTGCTGCGCAGCGAGCGCTCGCACCGGCTGACCCCGTTGCCCGACGGCCGCACCCGGTACGACTCGCACTTCCAGCTTTTCGGTCCGGTGTCACCGATCGTCGCCGGCATCATGGGCCGGGCACTGAAAAAGGGCTTCGGCGGCATGACCGACGGCGTCAAGAAGCGGGCCGAAGCCCTCGGTTAGGCGGGCGTCGCACGGACAGCGGCGCGCGTGCCGGTCAGAAGGCGATCAATATGTCAGTGCCAAGTCGGGCCGGCTGCCGCGGGAGAGCACCGCGTCGAGGTTCACAGCGACGGACCATTGACGGGCTCCTGTGTGACTTTCGGCAGTAGGAGACGAGCGTTGACCCGAATAGCGTTGGGGCGTCTAGAACTACCAATTAGGAAAGTTGATATGACCAACACTGTCGAGAAGACCACCACCGAATCACCGGCAACCGAACTCACTGACGAAATCCGCGAATCAGCGAAGGCCGGACAGCATGATGCGGGCCGGGCCTTGCGCAAGTTCCGGCACACGGTCGACGAGGCCATTCCCGAATCGGTTCAGCCCCTGCGCGAAAAACTGGTCGAGGCCGCTCTGGAACTGGCCGACGATCTGGTCACGGCCCAGTACAAGTTCCACCGCAGCCTGCTCAAGACCGCCGACCGCGCCCTCACCAAGTCGGACGGCGATAATAAGTAGCAGATGAGATGGGCCCGGCGGTCGCGCTGGGCCTATCTTGTCGTTCGTCGACATCTTCTTTGCACCTAGCCGGCCCTCGCCTCATTGGTACGTGCCGAAATAGCAAGCTTCCGACTCTGTGCTACACCAGGATTCGCGATCCCCAGGAGGGCTGCCATGTCGATCGTGCCGAAGGCACCAACCTCGGGCCCTCCCGAGACACTGACTGCCACGCAGGTCGCGGCGGCCCCGGTTGATGAGGTCCTGGGTTGGCTGGACAGTTCCGCGCTGGGGTTGTCCAGCACGGAGGTGTCGACGCGGCTGGCGCGTTACGGTCCGAATGCCGTTCGGACCCATCACGTCAACGCGCTCGCGGTCCTCGGGCGTCAGTTGCGCAACGCGGTGCTGATCTTGTTGGCGGGCACCGCCGTCGTCTCGTATTTCCTCGGGGACAGCCTGCAAGCGATGATCATCGGCATCATCCTGGCCGCCAGTATCGGTCTGGGCTTCATCAACGAGTACCGCGCCGAGCGGGCCGCCGCCGCCCTGCACTCGGGGGTGCGTCACACCGCATTCGCCTGCCGCGACGGAGCTTTCGCCGCGATCGATGTCACCCAACTCGTACCCGGTGACGTGATCCGGTTGTCGTTGGGCGAGGCCGTGCCTGCGGACCTGCGCTTGATCGAGGTGACCGGTCTGGAATGCAACGAGAGCATCCTGACCGGGGAATCGACAGGCTCGGAGAAGTCGCCCCAACCGGTGCCCGCCGATGCCGAGCTGGCCGAATCCACCGATCTGGCGTTCATGGGCACGATTGTCAGCGCCGGCGAAGGGATCGGGGTGGTGTATGCCACCGGCCGAAATGCCGAGTTCGGGCGTATCGCGGCCGGCCTGGGTGAGCGGCAGCCAGAGACCGACTTTCAGGTCGGCCTGCGGAGGTTCTCATATCTGCTGCTGCAAGTCGCGATCGCGCTGACGGTGCTGATCTTGGTCAGCAACCTGCTGCTGCGCAAACCGGTGATCGATTCGGTGCTGTTCTCTCTGGCGATCGCGGTTGGCATCACGCCCCAGTTGTTGCCCGCGGTGGTCAGCGCCAGCCTGGCGACCGGGTCACAACAATTGGCCAAAGCCAAGGTGCTGGTCAAACGCTTGGTGTGTATTGAAGACCTCGGCGACATCGATATTCTGATCACCGACAAGACCGGCACGCTGACCGATGGCCGGATCAGCTTGGTCGACGCGGTCAGCCCCGCCGGTGCGCACAGCGACTCAGTCCTGCGTCTTGGGCTGCTGGCCACCGATGTCGACCCGGCGTCGGTCGGGGTCAGCGCGAACGCGTTGGACGCCGCCCTGTGGGAATCACCGAAGGCGAAGGACCTGGTCGGCACCGGGGTCCAACGTGTCGCGAACGTGCCGTTCGACCACATCCGCCGCGCCACCTCGGTTCTGGTCGACGACAACGGGAAACGCATACTGGTCCTCAAGGGTGCGCCTGAACAAGTGCTGGCCCGATGCCAGATGACCCCGCAGGACACGCAGAGCACCCTGGACGCGTTGTTCGCCGCCGGCCGCCGGGTGGTTGCGGTGGCCGCCAAACCGGCGACCGGGCTGACCACGATCACCGCCGACGACGAGTCCGATCTGATGCTGGCCGGCTTCGTCGTCTTCGCCGACGAACCCAAAGCCGCGGCGCGTCAGTCGCTGACTCAGCTGGCTGCCCTGGGCATCGAGCTGAAGATCGCCACCGGCGACAACCCCCGCGTTGCCGAAAAAGTCTGCACGGACCTGGGTTTGGCGTCCAAGGGCACCATCACCGGTGCACAGCTGGAGGCCCTGGGCGTCGACGAGTTCACCGCCGCGGCGAAGAACAACACCATCTTCGCCCGCATCTCCCCGGAGCAGAAGGCGCAGCTGATCAAGTCGGCGCGGCAAGCCGGGCGATCGGTCGGCTTCCTCGGTGACGGTGTCAACGACGCGCTGGCCTTGCATGCCGCCGACGTGGGGATCTCGGTGGAAAGCGCCACCGACGTCGCCAAGGACGCCGCCGATGTGGTGCTGCTGGAAAAGGACCTCGGCGTGTTGGCCACCGGCGTGGCCGAGGGCCGGCGAATCTTCGCCAACACCATCAAGTACGTGCTGATGGGCACGTCGAGCAATTTCGGCAACATGTTCAGCGCGGCCGCCGCCTCGGCGTTACTCCCATTCCTGCCGATGCTGCCCAGCCAGATCCTGCTGAACAATCTGCTCTACGACAGCTCACAGCTCGCGATCCCCACCGACCGCGTCGACGAGGACCAACTGCAGGCACCGTCACACTGGAACATCGCTTTCATCCGACGGTTCATGTTGATTTTCGGCCCGATCAGTTCGCTCTTCGACTTCCTGACCTTCGGTCTGATGTTGGGCGTGTTGCATGCCGGTGCCACCGAGTTCCGTACCGGCTGGTTCGTGGAATCGCTTGCCACCCAAACGTTGATCATTTTCGCGATCCGGACCCGAAGGGTGCCGTTCTTCCGCAGCCGAGCCAGCGTGCCGTTGACCATCACCAGTCTCACGGTGGTTGCGCTCGGCGTGTTGATCACGATTTCGCCACTGGCGCACCCGCTCGGCTTCACGGCTCTGCCGCTCCAGTTCTTCGGCGCGCTGGTCGGGTTCGTCGTCGTCTACCTGATTCTCGTCGAGTTCACCAAGAAGTGGTTTTATGCCGAGCAGATCCGCGACGCCGGCCAACCGCGACGCACCCGTGGCCGCGAACATCGAATTCAACGCCGTGCCGCGCGGTTCAGTCACGCCGGCGCCATCGCCCGACGCACCTGAACGATCAGAGAGGCCCTCGAGCGAGATGCGGCCCAGGCGGCGGCGAGCCCAGATCAGCAAGATGGGTAATCCGGAACTGAGGTGCGCCCGATTTGAGTGCACTGACCACCTGCCATCCCACACTTTGACACCACTAATCAGCCCACCTATGCGAAGGTGGAGCCATGACGGATGTGGCCGGCATCCTCAAGTGGGCCAGGCAGCAGATCATCGCCCGGGTCCCGAAGGCGGACCTCGACCAGCGTGACCCCGACTACATCCGAGACCAGTTGCCCGGCCTCTGGATGCTGGCCTCCCTGTACTTCCGGGCCGAGGTTCGTGGACTGCAACGCATTCCCGCGCAAGGTCCGGTGCTACTCGTGGGCAACCACAGCGGCGGCAACGTTCCCCCCGACACCTTTGTGTTCACCCTGGCCTTCTGCTCCTACTTCGGTGTCGAGCGGCCCTTCTACCAACTCGTCCACAACCTGGTCGCCATCTACCCGGCGTTGGGCTGGCTTCGCAAGTTCGGCACCGTGGCGGCCAGTCCCGAAAACGCCCGACTGGCCCTTGATTCGGGTGCCGCCGTGTTGGTGTATCCGGGCGGTGACTTCGAGGTATACCGCCCATCGTGGCAGCGACATATCGTCGATCTCGGTGGCCGCCAAGGGTTCGTGCGACTCGCCCGCCAGACCGCCGTGCCGATCGTTCCGGTGGCCAGCGTCGGCGGGCAGGAGACGGCATTGTTCCTTGGACGCGGGAACTGGCTGGCCCACCTGCTGATGCTCGATAGGGTGTTGCGACTCAAAAGCGTGCCGATCTCCCTGGCCCTGCCGTGGGGATTGAACATCACCGACTGGTTAGGCCACATCCCGCTGCCGGCCAAAATCGTCATCGAGGTGCAGGAACCGATCGAGGTCACCGACGACGACCAGACGGTGTACGACAATGTCGTGGCCAGCTTGCAGGCCGGCGTGAACCGGCTGGCCGCCGAACGTCGATTTCCGGTCATCGGCTGATGCGCATCGAACGCCGCATCACCCTCAACGCCGATCGTGACACGGTGTGGAAAGTGCTCGGCGACCCAAACCGCTACCCCTCACTGCTCCCCCACCTGCAACGCTGGGAGACCATCACAGACGGGCCACCGAGAGTCGGATCGCGCTACACCGTGCTATGGACGATCGGCTCGATACCGGTGGGCGGCATCGCCGAGGTGGTGGAGTTCGACAAGGCGCGGGACCTGGCCTGGATCAACATCACCGGCGTGACCCAACGTGGCCGCTTCCGGCTGCGCGATGCCGGGCCCGGACGAACCACTGTCACATTTCGGCTGGCCTACCATTCAGACGGCGGACTGCTCGGCCTCATCGCCGACCGCATCGCAGCCCGCCAAGTCGGTCGCTCACTTTCGGAAAGCCTGAAGAATCTTCGGCACCTTGTGGAGTCCTAAGCGAGCGTCGCCCCGGCTGAAGCCTCGTCCGCTGCCGGACCGATGAATTCGGTCCCGCGGTGCAGTCTCATGTACATGGGCAGACTCATCTATGGCTTCAACGTGTCGGTGGACGGATACATCGCCGACGCACAAGGCAGCATCGACTGGTCCGAACCGAGCGACGAACTGCACCAGTACTGGAACGACTTCGAGCGGGAGACCGCCCTCTCGTTCTACGGCCGGCGGCTCTACGAACTGATGTCCGCGTACTGGCCGACTGCCGACGAAACCCCGGACGCGCCCCCACTCATCGTCGACTTCGCCCACATCTGGCGCGCCATGCCCAAGGTCGTGTTCTCGCACACCCTGGATTCCGTCGACTGGAACTCTCGCCTGGAACGCGGCGACCCGGTCGAGGTGGTGACGAAGCTGAAAGCCGAAACCGATGGCAACCTGGAGGTCGCCGGCGCGACGCTCGCCGCACCGATCGTGCAGGCCGGACTCGTGGACGAGTACCGGATCGTGGTCGCCCCCACCGCCGTGGGCGGCGGCATCCCGTTCTTCCCGGCCCTGCCGTCATGGACCTCGTTGCGACTGTTGGAGAACCGCACCTTCCCGGGTGGGACGGTTCTGTTGCGCTACGAGGCGCAGCGCGGCTGAGCGACCGGGCCGGCTACCGCGCCGACGCGACGATGATCTCGACTGCCTCTGCCACGCTGTCGGTGCAATGGATGAGGTCGAGGTCGGATGCGGAGATCTTTCCCTCGGCCTGGACGGTCTTCCGAATCCAGTCGATGAGACCCGACCAGTAGTCGATGCCCAACAGGATGATCGGAAATGCGGTGACCTTGCGGGTCTGTACGAGGGTCAAGGCTTCGAACAGTTCGTCGAGGGTGCCGAAGCCGCCGGGCAGGCAGACGAAGGCCTTGGCATATTTCACGAACATGGTCTTGCGCACGAAGAAGTAGCGGAAGTTGATTCCGAGATCGACCCAGTGGTTGAGGCGCTGTTCGAACGGGAGCTCGATACCCAGGCCGACCGAGTAGCCGCCGGACTCGCTGGCCCCACGGTTGACCGCCTCCATCGCACCCGGGCCGCCCCCGGTGATCACCGCGTAGCCCGCGTGCACCAGTGCGGTACCCAATTCCTCACCCAACCGGTACTCGGGTGAATGCGGTGTCGTTCGAGCAGAGCCGAAAACCGTAACAGCCTTGGGCATTTCGGCGAGGGCACCGAAACCCTCGACGAACTCGCCCTGGATCCGCAGCACCCGCCAGGGGTCGGTGTGCAGCCATTCGACACCGTCGTGCCGGTCCAGCAGCCGCTGATCGGCGGTCGTGGCGGCACAACGTTCGCGACGAAGCTGCACCGGACCACTTATCTGGAGGTCGCCATCGTCGTCCGCATTGTCGTAGTCGTTCACGTTCACGTCGGCCAGCGTATGGGAAGCCCGTCGCGCGGTTCAGCTGGTCGCAGCCCCGCGGCGAATCAGCCCAGCCAGATCCTCTCGGTCCGAGATGTCGAGCTTGATGCAGGCCCGATACAGGTGCCCCTCCACCGTCCGAACCGACACCGTCAGCCGGTCGGCGATTTCTCGGTTGCTCAGACCGGCGGCGACCAGGTTTGCGATCTCACGTTCGCGCACCGTCAACGGCAACGGGTGTGTCGCCAATTCCAGTGCCGGGGTTCGCGCTCCCCCGCACTGCGCGGCCAACCGGTTCGCTACGGCTGCGGCCTGCGCGCCGCGCCGCCGATCGTCGGCAGCTGCGAAGGCCGCCGATGCCTGCGCCGCCGCGTCGAGCGCGGACAACAACGCACCGAGCTGCTCGAATTGCTCTGCGGCGACGAACAATCCGGCAGCGTCGCGTTCACCGACGGCCCGGGCATGCGCCACGATCACGGTGGCGAGGCGGCCACCGATGCCAGAGGCGACCTCGATCAGCCGGTCCGCGACGCTGTGTTCGCCGAATCGCACTGCGTCATGCAGCGCCAACATGGACACCGCGCGTTGGCCGGAGCTATCGGCCAACCGGGCCGCATCCAGTGCCAGTTCGATAGCGGCGCTTACGTTTCCCTCGGCTGCGGCGAGCCACGATTCGGCAATCCTGAGCTGCGGGCCGAACACCGCGACGTGCCGGCCAGAGCGGACCTTCAGCTCGGCGACCATCTTGGCCCCCGGCTGTACCCGGCCCAACGCGCAATAAGACTGCGCGAGCAGCAGCCTTGCCGGGAAGCTCCACGACGCCGCCGACTCAGCCGTCAGCGCCGCAACCGTCTGCTCCATCCGTGACACGGTCTCAAGGAAATCGCCGCGGGCCAGTCCGATCGTGCCGGCCAGCACATTGGCCATGCCCCACGCCAGATACTGGCCCGACGAGGTGATCTGCATCATGACGGCGGATCGACTACTCGCCGCGTCGAATTCGCCGGCGAGCACCAACGCGCGCACCTCCCCGAATGCGGTGAGATAGCGAAGCAAGCCGTCCACCTTCGCGCCAGCCATGCGGCCGCGGCGAGCCACTACCGCCACCTCGTCGCTGCGTCCCATCAAAGCCAGCGCCAGCGCACCACCGAACGCCGCCCATTGCAACGCGACGGGGTGCGCGATCGGGTCTGCCAACACCCGGTCGGCCATCGCCACGGCCTCCGGCAGACGGTTCTCGAAAGCGAGTGTTGCCGATGCTGCGCCGTCGACGATCAATACCAGCTCGGGGCTCGTGATCCGTTCCCGCAGCAGTGCGAGCACCTCGTCGGCGCCTTCGGCGTCTCCCATCGACCAGTGCAGGTTGGCGATACGCGCCCATCCCCACCGCAGCAGCTCCGGTTCGGACATCTGCTCGGGGTCGAACGAGCTGAGTGTCTCCTCGGCTTCTGTCGCCTTGCCCTGCCACAACAGCGAACGGGCCAGCAATTCCCCGGCCTCAAGACCGCCGCCCCGATTGGCAGCGGCGCGAGCCAGCCGCTCACCCAGTGTCACGTTCGTCAGAGCGATCGCCTCTCGCGCCGCTGTGACGAGCAGGTCGACGTCCGGCACCTCGTCGCTGTCCAGGGTCAGCTCCGCCAGCCGGATCCGGTGCGCCGAGCTACTCAGTGGGCGGTCTCGCATCGCGCGAACCAGCTCGCCCCGCAACCGGCGCGCCGCAGCCATCCCGAGTCGCCGGCGGATCACCTCACCGAACAAGGGGTGGGTGAACCTCACCTCGATGCCACCCGGCTCCTCGCCGACGCGCACCAGGCCACGGCTCTCCGCCTCTTCCACCACGTCCGCACCGACGATCACGGTCAGGGTGTCCAGGTCGAGTGGTTCACAAAAGGTCAACAACCGCAGCGCGTGCAGCACCTGGTCGGGCAACTGGTCGACCCTGGAATCCAACAACGACGCCAGCTCCGAGGTGACTGCAGCCCGGCCCCGCAGCTGCCACACTCCCCGAACCTGCCGCAGAGTGCCCGCCTCGATGGCCCCCTCCACCAGGTGACGGACGAACAGCGCATTCCCGCCCGAGGCCTGCCACATCAGCTCGGCGGACAGACCCTCCACCTGGCCGCCCAATGCCTCCTCGATGAGGCCGACGCATTGCTGTTGGCTGAACGGCATCAGATGCAACCGCTGCAGATACCGGTCCTTCCACAGCGACGTGATCGCGTCGGGAACCGGTGCCCCCGCACGGACCGTGGCCACGATACGCACCGACCCGTCCAATGCCAGCTGGTGCAGGAGAGTCGCCGACAACTGATCCAAAAGATGGGCGTCGTCCACGCCGATCACCGAATGACCTTCGGCCAGAATCGTTTCCCGTGCGGCAGACAGGAATGCCACCGGATCGCGCGACGTGGCGCTGCGCACCAGATGGGCAAACACCCCGAGCGGAATGCCCCGCGCCGACTCCGTCGCCGCAACCCAGTGCGCTCGCACCGGTAGTGACTGGGTCACCAGTCGGGCCAGCGTCGTTTTGCCCACGCCCGCATCACCGACCAAGACGATGCCGCAATCGCCGGATTCCCCGAGTAACGCCGCGCGAATCAACGAGAATTCACTGTCGCGGTGAACGACCGGCCAGTTCTGGGCCACGGCGTATCAGCCTACCGGCCGATTTCCGCAATTGGAGGCATTATGACCGTGGGATATCGGGCTGTCTTTCGGGCCATTGATTAACGTCCGGCCCGCAATATCGACGTCACATCTTGTCGTGCAGATCGGACACCATGTCGAATATCGTCTTGCCGTTGTGGGTTCTGGTGAGCACTCTCGACAGCGTCGTAATCTGGTCCAACACCGAGCGGGTGGTGTTCCGCGTTTCGTCGAGCGGCACGGTGTCCGGGGCCAGCAGGTCCACCTCACGGTAGTCCGCTCCATCGGGGCCGATCAGCGGTGAACCGTCTGTGTTGGTGCCGTTCAGCATATTCAGGATGTCTTGGGGCTGAGCCATGGTAATCACTCCTGTCGTGGCCGTGGCGGCTGCCGGTGCTGCGCCGCCAGCGGTTCCGATGCCGCAGGCTGCGGCAAAATCGTTGGGCGACAAGCCGTCTGCGACGTTCATGTCGCAGTTGCCGAATGGGTTACATCCCATCGGCAGGCCTTGATTGGCGCCGTACGCGCCATCTGTGTACTGGTGAGCGATCTGCCCAGGCAGCAGCGGGTTGGAGCCGTACGACGCAGCAATCACCCGTAATCCTTTGGGCCGCGACACCCACATCGTGTTGAAGTCACCCTGGTTGGCATACCCGATGACACGCGCCGGGTCACCAGCGTATTGGGTCAGGTTGTCGTATAGGGCGTTGATCCAATCGGATCCGTCGCCGGCGGGGTTCCCGCCACTTTCCACGTCCAGCATCAGCACGACCTTGGGGTGCAGTCCCCCATTGGCATCGATCATCTGCCGCACGGTGTTGGCATTGTCCTGCCAATTCGGACGCACGTAGGTGTAAACGATGCCGCATTCCAACCGGCCGGAGTCCAGCGCATTGCGCATCCACGCATAGTTTTGCGCGAACTTGGAATCCTGGTGGGTGCCGTCGCTCACGCGGATGGAAAGAATCTTGTACGGGTAGGAATCGCCTACCGGGACCTGGAATTCGGACACGTCGGCAAAGAAGCTATCCATGTGGCCCTGGGTCGGAGGTGTGCCGTCTTCGACAACCGGACCCGCCACATACCAGTGATCATTCCAGTAGCTGCTGTCGGAAGGGATGGACTTGGGGGTGGTACAGCACCCGTATGAGCCCGACGATTCCATCGCGACCCCGTCGACGACACAGTTCATGTGCGAATGTGGACCGCCGTCACCTTCATGGTGAAGGTTGATCACCACCGGCGCGTCGCCGGGTACTTCGCTCAACGATGCGACATGCACCAGGTCGAATGGTCCGACGTGCTGCTCGCCAACCGGCTGGTATCGATACGACTCGGTGGACAGTCCTTGCCTGCCCCACACCATGTGGTTGCCGTTGAACACCGCTGAGAGCACGTCGGTCACCAGGCCCGAACAGTCACAACCCACGCCGCGATTGTTGGGATCCCAGGTACCGCCGTAGACGTAATCGTCACCGAGCCGATCGAAGAAAATGCGTTTGGCGAACTCCACGTCGCCGCGAGTGACAGTCATCAGTCCCTCCATTGATGAAGTGTTGAGAAATCAAGTGTCACGCCAAATGGGCTGAAAAGCGCCAGTAATCCACTACTCGAATCGCGACCCATCTGGACGCTGGATGTCGTAGCGATACCGCGTTGCTCGAGTAGGTGCGCGAACCCACTGATTCGAGTAGCCGGCTACGCACACACCCGGGCTCTCAGAAGCACAACATCGTTGGGGCGTAGACGGACTGGATCGCGGCTGACTCGGCGACTCAGCCGTCCCGGCCATCACAGAGGCGGGTCATCATGGGCCTGGGAGCGGCGACCATGCTGTCGATGGCCGTATCCAATTCCGGTTCATGAAACCTGAATTCGAGTAGTCGACTACTCGATACAGGTGCATGACGCCGCAATTAGCGTCGAATCCATCAGCAAAGCGGCGCTCTGGATTAATTCGGGGCTTACGAGCATGATTGACGATGGTTGGGGAGGTGCGCGATGGCTTTCCAGGGCCCGTCGGCGGTGTCGGATTCCACCCAGGAACTGCGACTGGCGACCACGATAACCGGCGGTGTCAGCCTCGCGATCTGGATGGCGGGGGTGACGCGGGAGATCAACTTGCTTGCCCAAGCGTCGCAGTGGCGACGAGCGGGCGGAGCGCTCCCCGCCTCCACGCTGAGCACAGCGGCGGAATCGTCTCTCACGCTGTACGCCGAACTGATCGACCTGCTCGACGTCGTTGTCGACGTCGACGTCCTGTCAGGCACCAGTGCCGGCGGTATCAACGCAGCATTCCTTGCGTGGTCACGAATCAAGGGAGCCGACCTTGGCAATCTCCGCGAACTGTGGCTCGACCTGGGGGCCTTGACTGATCTTCTACGCGACCCCACGGACGCCACCACGCCGTCGCTCCTCTACGGCGACGAGCGCATGTTCAAGAACCTCGACGCCCAGATTCCGACATTCACACACGGACCTTTCCCGGTCCTGCCCGACCCCGACGACGGTGATGGTGTGCCGTCCACCACGCTCTACATCACGACGACGCTGCTCAACGGAGAGACCAGTAGGTTCACCGACTCTTTCGGTACTCAAGTTCAGGACGTCGACCGACGCGGTGTCTTCACCTTCACCGAGAAGAACCTCACAGACAGCAGTGCAGCCTCAGCACTGGCATTGGCCGCCCGCAGCAGCGCGTCGTTCCCCGCCGCATTCGAACCATCCTTCATCCCCTTCACCGAAGGAACCGCCAAGACGGGCGACGTGCCCGCCCGGCCGCCGATGGCACCCTTCACCAATTTCACCCGCCCGCACTGGGTCGCCGATGGCGGAATGTTGGACAACCGGCCCATTGATGTTGTGCTGCAACGAATCTTTGACCGTCCCGCCCAGCGGCCGGTCCGCCGGGTGCTGCTGTTCGTCGTGCCATCGTCAGGACCGACCCCGGCCTTGGCCGCCGATCCACAAGACGACCTGGAAAACCCCCTCGGGCTCCTTGACGCACTCCTCAAAGACCTCACCGCGATGACCTCGCAATCGATCTCGGCCGACCTCCGAGCCATCCGCACCCACCAAGACCGCATGCGAGCGCGTGTCAACACACGACTGCGTCTCGCACAGCTCGCCATCAATCTGCCGGCAGAAACCCCGTTGCTGACCCCACAGCTGCTGACGGACTACACAACCCAAGAAGCGACCCGACATGCCCAAACCGTCACCGCCGCCCTGCTCCGTCAGCTCAGCACCTGGCCCCCGGCGAACGGCTCACCGCAGAGCATCCCCGAGAAATGGCAGGCCAACCTACGGATCGGTGGTGACGCCGAAACCCTCTGCCGCAGAGCGATCACCGAAACCATCAAGCGCAGTTGGTCGTCTCCCGGAGCACCGTTACCAACGAACGCGGCCGCCCTCACCCGGTTCGGCCGGCCGGCGTTCGACCTTGCCAAAGCGTGCGCGATCGTCATCATCCGGACGGCCTACCAGCTCGCCACGTCCACAGAGGAAATGACCGCCGTGGCCACCATCGCCAAGCACATATCCGACGCATGCGCACCGCCCGAACCGTTCGACCTGGGCGATCTCGTCAGCGCGGTCTGTTCCGACGCCCGGACCCGGAACGGAACACTAGAAGAGGCCGCCGGGGAACTCGCAAACGCATACCTTCAACACTGGGGAGTAGACAATGATGCCTGGGACAAGCTGGGCACCGCGATTGTCGGCGGTTACCGAACACTGACCGACCTTGCCAACCAGTCACCGGCCACAGGACCAGCAGCGGATGCCGTGCGGGCACCTGACAGTCGGCAACTCGATCAGCTCACGACCTACCTCAAATACCTTGCGCCGGCGAACGATGCGGCAACGGTGGCGACGAAGCTGTTCAACCTCGCCGCCACCCAGCGGGCGATGCTGCCCGCCGAAGCAGACGTGGAGCAATCGCTCGAGCTGATACAGGTCAGCGCCGACACGCGCTGCCAGCTCGCGCCCGATTGTCAGACAGCCGCCCAAAAACTCACCGGCATGCAGTTCCACAACTTCGGCGCCTTCTATAAACGGTCATGGCGAGCCAACGACTGGATGTGGGGTCGACTCGACGGCGCAGGATGGCTGGTTCACGCGCTCCTCGACCCACGGCGAGTGCAGCGGATCGTCCCAACACACGACGCCGAATGGCCGGTTGGCCCGGACCGCAGGGCGCAGTGGTTCGTGCGCAACCTCGAAGCGATTGGGGCACCCGGCATTCCGAGCGCGGGCCCACCGTCTGCCGCGGTGCTCACAGAACTCCAATTCCTGGACCGTCCGGAGATGTCGCTGCCGTCCAGCCTGCCCAACACCTCACTGTGGCTGGCGCAGGCGTGGCAGAAGTGCGTCCTCGATGAGGAATTGGACGCCCTGGCCAACGCCGTGCTCAATCCGCAACCGCCCAAACCTCCGGACTGGAGTCCCACAACAACTCACGACTGGGCGGAGAAAGTACTGGCCAAACCCGCCGGTCCGGCCAAATACGCACTACTGCAGGAGAATCCCGTCGCCGGAGAAACACTCGCCACCGACAAGAGCTCTCCACTCATGTCCCGCACCATCACCAAAACCGTTGCCACCGCGGCTGCGGCGGCCGGCAGTGTCCAACAGCTGCCCGGCGTCCTCAAGCCGCCGCTCAACACCGCCCGGACCATGGCCCTTGGTGCATATCGCGTCGTATGGTCGACCAAAGGCAGTGCGAGACAGGTCATCATCTTCGGCACCGCGCTCCTCATCCTCGGCGCGGCGGCTGCGATCCAGTCCTCCACCGGGCTTGGACTTCTCGGCCTCGCCCTGGGCGGGATCGGGGCGTATCTCATCGCGCTGGGCACCTGGCAACGCTCCAGCAGGCTGCTTCTCGCTCTGCTGTCAATCACCCTCGTCGGCATGATCGCCGCGCTGACCACACCCGCAGTCCGCAACGCGTTGTTCGGTACCCGCGAGCACGACGGTTTCGTCGGCGCCCATGCCTACTGGATCGGCACCCAATGGTGGCACCCTCTGCTCGTCGTCGGCGCAGTCGCGTTGGCCGTCGGCGTGATCGGCGCCGGCATCGGAGTCAACAGGCACAGCCACAAACGCTGAAGAGCGAGGTCTCGACCGGGCGCCGGCGCGACACGACAAGAAGGGAGCACCCCGATGCCTCTACCGTATGGGCCCGGAGCCCACGGAACAGAAATCGAATACTGGCAAGCATGGTTCCAGCGTGTGTACCGCGCGTACGCGCCGGCGAAAGATGGCATGTACGGTGACGGCGCCGCGGTTACTGAAATGCAACGGCGGCTGGGGCTCCCCCAGACCGGCATCTTCGACGAAGCGACCGCGCAGGCCGCCCACTACGCTCCACCACCGCCGGATCTGCGCCCGATCATGTTCACGGTCGAAGGTCACTTGTCGGACATGTTCAGCGGGCCCGTCGCAGACACCGCCACAACCCTTGAGGCCGAAGGCATCTGCCATCATCAGCCGATCGGCTACAACAACGGCGCGCTCCCGTTCGACAATGACAGCGGTGTCAACGAACTTGCCCGCTTGCTCGGCGCCGCCCAGATGGACAACGGCGTACCGTTCCCGGAGGGCACGCCGTGGTCACTCGGCGTTTACTCCCAGGGCGGGATCGTCGGGTCGTACTTCTACTTCCGTTACCTACAGCCCGATCAGCCGCTGGCCTGGCGCGCCCCCGACCTCAAAGGCGTTCTGGCGTATGCCAACCCGTGCCGGCAGACCGATTCGATCGCATCCTGGGCCCGACCATGGGTGACAGCGACCGGTACCCACGGCCTGGACCCGAACCAGCGGTTCGGTCTGCCCGGCTTCCCCGCCAAGCCCGACACTTGGGTGGACGTCTACCGCAAAGGCGACATCTTCGCCGAGAACAGTGACGACCAGGCGAGCGCGGTCAAAGCCGCTGTCTACGAGGCAGTGATGAACGACTGGACCAGCAACCCGTTCTCCCTCGCCGGGCAGATCGCGGTATCGCTCCATGCGCCCTTCAACGAAGTATTCGCCGTGATCGAGGCCATGATCAGCGGCGCCGTGTTCCTGGCCAGCAACCCGAACCCGCACTACGCGCCGTTCGAACTCGAGGGCGGTAAGGACTGGATGCGAGAACGACTCACCACCGGGTCGGTGCCGGCCCCTCAGGTCAAGCCGGTAGTGGCCTGAACTACTCGCCGCGAACTTGGATCAAGGCGTACCTTCCGTTGGTTCGCCATCGCTGTCCAGTGGCATCGAGTTCCGCGAATTGCTCGGACGTGAGGCCGACGACCACTTCCGATTTCAACGTCCGTAGGGCCGCCACCGGAGACGGAAAATAGCCCACGGTTTCGTTGAAGGAGGTGGTGGCGGGCCAGTACCGGTCTCCGACGAGGCGCCGATAGTTGAGGTCGCCTTTCATCAGGGTCATCGTGGCGGTCGCAAATTCGGCCGCGAGTTCGTCCGGCATGTCGTGAAACGCCAGCGGTGCACAAAAGAACCTGTGGGTGCGCACCTTGAGTCGGCCGCTGCGCACAGCGTGCCAGAGCCGGTCGCCGATCCTGCCGATCTGCGGGCGTGGCTCGGTCCTCAACCGTTGGATGACCGTCAGCACGTCGGCCATGGTCGCATCCGACACGTAGTAGGGGTGCGGCTTGACGTACAGCACAATCTCGGCCGCAAGACGTTGAGTGAGCAGACTGTCGGCCAGGGCGAGATCCGCCAGCAGCTCGCGTCCGGCGTTGTCTGCTACGACGCAGACGATCGGGTTGTCCTGTGAGCTGAGGGCAGACCAGAGCAACGCGCTGTCGTCGACGAGCAGGCCCTCCGACCGCGCTTCGGCGGCGGCTGCGTTCTTTTGGAGCTGGAAGCTGAGGTCGGCGCGGTTACCCCAGAGGGCGGCAACCAGCAGCGCGTCGTGCTGCTGGTCCCCCGGCCGCTCCGTCAAGTCGGCGAGCGCACTCAGTTCTTCATCGACCGCTGGTCCCGTCAACTCCGCGTTCTTGACGGGAGCGAACGGGTCGACTCCGCGCCAGGCGCCCGCCCCGAAGTAGCCGACAGCCTCGAGCAATCGGCGGTAGAAGTAGCTTTCGCTCCACAGGAACGGCAGCTCACCCCACGGCCGTCCGTAGAGGTGCTCTCCCCAGGCCAGCCAATCCTCCCGGTCATGAGCCTTCTCGGGCAACGGCTCGAGAACACCCGTGGTGCTCTCGACGAGAAGCTGTTGCAGCGTCACCTGTTCGGCGGAGGTGTACGGCGTTGTGTCCAGCACCTGACTAATCAGCTTTGGGTGCCGCTCATGGAACACACCCCATTCGAAGGAGCCAGGGATCTCTGTCGTGATCGTGGGCGCACCAGTGGTGTCCAGGATCGTTCTCCTCTCACCGCGTTGACGCACGCGACCATCAGTCCACCAGAGCCACATCAAGCTATCTGTTTGGCATGGCACCATCAATCCCACTGGGCCCAACGCCCGCAGTGTCTGCAACCACTAGGCCAGACAGCCTGAGGCGCCCGCCATATTGCCGGAATCAAACCTGTTGGCGGCCTTGATATTACGTATCTCAGTTCGAGAGATATCCCCATCCGCCTCAGGCGTCACACCCCGGTCTCGACATTCCACTGAGGGCGGTTCTCGCCTACGCCAATAACGTTCTCAGCGCTCCCGAAATCGGCCTACCATCGGAATTTATGGGCCTGGTGAAGGCAACCCACCAGAAGCGCACCGAGTTGACCGTCGACGTCACACAGCACGCCAAGAACTCGATGCAGCAGAAGTTGTGGCTCGACTCGATCCGGGGCAACACCATCACCACACGCGAGCCGAATCAATTGAACGAAGGAGGGATGGGCTGATGAAAACCGCACTTGCGATCGCCGCCGTGATCGCACTCAGCCCTATCGGCGTAGCCCACGCCACACCAGGACAATGCATCAACACACCCTGGGGCGGATACTGCGACGGACAAGCCGACCGCAACGGCATCTTCAACCACTGCGAAGGCGCACTAGGGTTCAGCAACTGCTTCTACGTGCGTGCGGTGCCCACGGATGTCGACCCGCGCGGATGGGTCCCGCTGAACTGACGCCGCGCTCCCGTACCGCGGTGCCCTCGCCCATCGCGACATCGTTGGCCTGGCCAAGGGCATGCTGATGCAGAGGTTCGATATCGCGATGCCGTCGCTATTTTTCGAGGCGGAAATACGGTTCAACCGTGCCGCTGAGCTTGACGACCATCGGATTTCCGCGGCGATCCTTGGCGGTAGGGACTTCCACACGCACCCACCCCTCGGCGACGTTGTATTCGCACACATTGGTCTTCTCGACGCCATTGAAGCGGATACCCACGCCGCGGAGGAGCGTCTCTTCGTCATAGAAGGCGCTGCGCGGATCGATGGAGAGATGATTCGGTGGAACGTCTGTGTTCTGATCCTGGGACATGGTGGCTTTCGTTGAATGCTGCGTTAGGTTCTTGGACTTGATTTTCTACGAACGTACGCGAACCTGTAGCAGCGGGTTCCGGGTAGGTTCTGCCGGCCACGCCTACGAGGTGCTTCCTCTCTGCACGCTTCTGGGCCTCGTGCCCCTTGTGCGCCCGAATCCAGACCACTGCACTGCCGTAGTCGTTGCCGTCGCAGGATGGTATTCCAGCACCCAGACGTAACACCGGGTCGGCCCCCACACGAATTCGGCAGCGTGACACTCTGTGACGATCTTGGCTCGTCACACTCGTGGCGCTCCACGGGTTTCGTGGGCACTTTCTCGCTGTCAGCGGTGATTTCTGTTGTGGTGCAAGGGTACTGACGACTTCTTGTGCTCATCGGCGCCGCAATCTTCCCTGTTCGGCTGGTGCCGTCGTGGCACTGAGGTATTCGCGGGACGATCCGACCCGAAGGGCACGTCGTCGCGGTCTCACCGACGGGTCGGCGCACGTCGCGGCCGGAGGTCCTCGATGCGGTCGAGGACCTCATCAAGGGCCGTTTCCAAGGGGGCGGGGTCGCGGTGAACCTGCGCGAGCAGGATGCCGCCTTGGACCGCGGCCAACAGTGCGGTCGCCAGGCGGTCGGGGTTGGCCGTGCGGCGCAGATCGCCCCGATCGGACATGGCCTGGAGGCCTGCGCGGATCGCCGCTTCCCACTGGTCGAATCCACCAGCGAGGTCGGCTCGACATTCCGGGAAGGGCTCAGCCAGCTCACCGACCAGCGACCCGACGGGGCAGCCGCCCTCGCAGTTCTGCTGGCGATATGTGTCGACGACGAAGTCTCGCCAGGCGCGCAACCCGTCCATGTTGTCCAGATTCCCCAGCGTTGCCAGCAGAGCCTGAATGCGGTGGGCGATGACGGCCCTGATCAGGGAGTTCTTGTCCCCGAAGTAGTGATACACCTGCGACGAGCCAACGCCGGCCGCCTTCTGGACGTCGCCAAGACTCGTACCGGCGACACCTTGGTCGTAGATCAGCTGGGCTGCTGCCGCCACGATTCGCTCCCGCGTGGCTCGCCCTTTGGGCGTGAGCCGATGCGGCTCGGAGGCCAATTCCATCGCTGCCATCATGTTGGCCAGGTCTGACGAGATCCGGCTCTGCGGGCCCCGCTGCCCTGATCCCCCTTTCCGATTTGCCTCATGCTGTCGGGCGGTCTGTGCGAACCTGCGCACGGGGCCACCTGAAGTCAGCGTAGCGTCAGCGTGACCAGTTTGTGAAGTGTGCGCTACATAATCTGTGGCGCAACCCGCGCGGACGCTGTTACGACAGCTAGAGCGCCGTGGACGCCTAGACCTTTGCATGGAAGCTTGAAATATGTCTTGCTGTCGCGCATTAGACACCAGACCCGAATCCGTACGTTGGCCGATGCACCGGTTGACATCAGCACGCATCGACACAATTATGTAGTGAGCGACCCAAAAAATACGCACGATTATGTGGCCGATAATCCAGAAACGAGGAAGACGCTAGCCGGCCAGCTCGTGCCAACGCGAAGTCTCTATCGAAAGGAAAACAGCATGGCTGCAACGTCTTCCAAAGCAGTTCTGATCACCGGCGCCAACGTTGGGCTCGGGAAAGAGGTCGCGCGTCAACTCGCTCTCGCGGGCGATTTCGACAAGATCTATCTGGCGTGTCGCAACGCTGACAGCGGGCAGTCCGCGGCCGCCGACCTGGAGCGCCGTACTGGCAGGCCCATCTTCACCGTAGTGCGCATGGACCTGACCGACTTGGACTCGGTGCGGTCCGCTCTGAGCACCTTGGATGACCCACTGCATTCCGTCGTCATGAACGCCGGCGGCACCGGCGGCCCAACACCGCTGGCGCTCACCGCTGATGGCGTCACCCACGTCTTCGGTTCCAACGTACTGGGCCACGTCATACTGCTCGAGAGTCTCCTCGCCGCCGGCGCTCTGACCGATGCGGCGGTCCTGGTCGGCAGCGAAGCTGCGCGCGGAGTTCCCTCGATGAGGATGCCGCAGCCCACGTTCGCGAACCACTCAGTCGAGGAGTTCGCCAGCGTGATCGACGGTTCGTTCTTCAAGCAGCACAAGTTCAATGCATTCCTCGCTTACGGACAGGTGAAATACCTTGGTGCGTTGTGGATGTCGGCACTCGCACGACAGCATCCGGACCTGCGGCTACTCACCGTGAGCCCGGGCAACACCGCAGGAACCGACGCCTTACGCGATATGGGCCCCGTCATTCGGGCCTTGATGAATCATCTTCTGTTGCCATACGTCCTGCCTGCGCTGGGGCGCGGACACCGATTGGAGACGGGTGCCCAGCGGCTGGTCGATGGCGTTATCGACCAACAGTTACGCAGCGGCGTGTTCTACGCCAGCGCACCAGGCAAAGTCATTGGGCCCCTGGTGGATCAGTCCGAGATCCTCGCCGACTTCAGTAACCCCGCAATACAGCGGAATGCCGACGAAGCCATCCACCGCTTCGCGGGATCATCTGGTCGGCCACCACGGACCTACCGTACGAACTGAGCGGAAACGGACAGCGCGATGATCCACCGTCGCTGTCAGACCGGCCTGACCCCAAAACGCCACCCCGCCAAGGCCGAAAGGCACGCACCACACCCCGCGTCGGCGGCGGCAGAGCCGTAAACGACGAGCACATAGACCACGACGACGAGAAGGATATTCCGTGACGACCCTTCGAAAAGCAGCATCACTATCCAGCCACGAACAAGGCCTGGTGGTGGTGTCGACGTTGCGAGCCAACGGCACCATCCAGTCGTCGCTCGTCAACGCCGGCGTGATGGCCCATCCGATGACCGGGGAGACGATCTTGGCCTTGGTCGCGGTGGGCCCGGTAAAGCTGGCGAACTTGCGGGCTCGACCCCAAGTCACGGCCACCTTCCGCAACGGTTGGCACTGGGCGGCGGTCGAAGGGAGCGCAGAACTCGCCGGACCCGACGACCCCCAACCCTGGCTGGACGCCGAAGGCCTCCGGCTGCTGCTTCGAGCGATCTTCACCGCGGCCGGCGGCGAACACGACGACTGGGATGACTACGACCGGGTGATGGCCGAGGAGCGCCGGGCAGCGGTGCTCATCCGTCCCGACCGGGTCTACGGCAACTGATGCCTGTGCCACAAGCTGTTTGGAGGTTGTCCGGCCGACGTACTCGGGATCTCGCGCACCGGGAGGTTCGCGTTCGGCGCATTCACCACCCGAACTTTTGCGCGGCGGCCAATCCGCGTTGCAGTAACCTCACCGCCAACGAGCCTTGCTAATCGAGAACCGCGATCGCCTCCACCTCGACGAGGATTTGAGGCATGAACAAGGCGCCGACACCGATCAACGTGCCCGGCGGCAGGAACGTGTCGATACCGAGTTTGGCGCAGGCTTGGGCGCGGCCCTGCTGCAGCATCGGCATTTTGTCCACGGTCCAGTCCACCACGTAGATGGTCATCTTGGCGATGTCGTCGAGGGAGCCGCCAATCTCGGCAAGGGCGGCGCCGACGTTGAGATAGCACTGCTCGACCTGCGCGGCGAGGTCGCCCTCGCCGACCAGCGTCCCGTCGGCGTCCCAGGCGACCTGCCCGGCCATGAACACGAGTTTGGAACCAGTCGCTATCGAGACCTGGCGGTGAAAGTCGACCCTGGGCAGGCTTTGCGGGTTCGTCAAAGTGATGGTCATCCAGACTCCTTGTCGTCGTGAGGGCTAACAACCCTTGATTGCGAAAACACTTGATACTGCTTGGGTTGGCGCGGCGCCGTACACGGTTGAGTGAATTTGGGCCGCAGTGAGTTCGCGTCGGCGTGCCACGGCACGGTGCGGGAGGAACCTGCCCAAGAAGGGGTTCACTGGGTTGTCCAGCTTCGGGTGTGGTGCAGCAGGGTCGGACCTGTGAGGTTGCCGTCGGCGATGACCAAAAAGGTCACCAACATGGTGGGAACGTGAAGGGCCGATTGCTCCCATTGCAACCGGGTGGGCGCCTGCGCGTCGGTGACCCGGCATCGGGCCGTGTGATCGCGGCCCTTGCGACGGCTGATGAGGCGAAACGTGGTGCCCAGCTGTAGTCGCACGTCAGCCGTCTCAGGATCGACGGAGTCCCAGGCGTCATACCACTCCGGGATCGTGTTCACCGTGGTGATCAGCTCCCACACCTTTTCCGCTGAGGCGTTGATGCTGATCGATCCGTTCAGGGTCTGGACGGTGTCCTGGCGCTGGCGTCGGTAACCGGTCACGCGGGGTGACTCATGACAGGGGTGCCGCCTCGGCTGCACGATCGGCCACATCGTCGATCCACCGCAACAGGCGCCGACTCTGACGGTGCATCAGGTCGGGGTCGCGCAAGGAGTGGGTGAGCACGGCGATCCCCTGGTAGGCGGCGACCAATGTGACCGCCAGATCGCGCGCGTCGGGTTGTCCCATCTCCTGGAATTGCCGCTCGGCCCAATCGATTACCGAACCCAGCAGCTCCTGACTGCCGACGGACGTTTCCGTCCCGCACCGCTTGTTCAGCTCGGAGGCGAGCGTTCCGATCTTGCACCCGTACTGCGAGATGGAATCGCGCGTGGCATCGAGCTCTTCGACGAAACCTTTCAGACGCGCACGCGGCGTCCGGCGCCGATCCAGACGTGCGAGCAGCTCGGCGCCTTCCCCGGCATAGCCCTCGACGATCGCGTCGACCAACTCGTCCTTCGTCTTGAAGTAATAGAAGATGTTCCCCACGGCCACGTCGGCCCCCGTCGCGACGTCGGCCAACGTAGTCCGCTCGACACCCTGGTGGTAGATCATTCGGCGAGCACTCTCTATCAGCCGCTGACGTTTCAGAGCTCCCCGCGACTTGCGCGTCCCGACCATGTTCACTGCCTTAATGAGTTGGTTGACTTACTAAAAGCGTAGCACTCGAGCGACAGCCACACCCTGTATCCAGGCCGCCGTGGCGAGCCGAACTTCCCAACTCACTGCACCGTTAGCGCATCACGATGTTAAGTTAGTTGTCTGACCTATTTTTGGAGACAACGTCTGCAGGCGTACGGGACCCGTTCTCTCTTCGACCTCGGCGTCGCGGCGCGGCGCGGAGACCTCCCACCCCCGCCTGGGGCTGCGTGAAGCACTCATGTGGTCGTGGTCGGCTCAGGAGGGCATCAGCTGAAGATCGCCTCCCACAAAATCGAAAGGCACAGCGATGAAAAGGTTTTCGATCGGCAGCGTGATCAGGCGACGCTGGACAGTGCTCATGACGGTGCTCGTGGTGGCGGTCGCGGGTTTCGGTGTGGACCGCCTGCACGGCATCTTCGGCTCGAATGACGTGGTGTCGTGGCCGCGCGCCGACTCGATAGAGAACAGCAAGTACAACCCGAAGCGGGTCCTGTTCGAGGTCTTCGGCAGTCCGCGGGCGGTGGCGACGATCAACTACCTGGACGAACACGCCCAACCCCAGCGCGTCGACAATACGACGCTGCCCTGGTCGCACCTGCTGACGACCACTGACCCCACCCTCTTCGCCGACCTCCGCGCACAGGGGGATGCAGACGCTCTCACCTGCCGCATCACTGTCAACGGCATCGTCAAGGACGAAAGGTCCACCACCAACGTGAACGGCTACATCTCCTGCCTGGACAAGTCCGCGTGAGCGAGCACCGCATGGAGGACCCGGTTCAGCCGTCGCGGGTCGCGCGGAACATCCGCCGATTCGCCGTGCCCATCGCCGTCTTCTGGGTCGCCGTCGCCGCCCTGACCAACGTCCTGGTGCCCACCTTGGAGATCGTCGGCGCCAGACACACGGTGGCCCAAAGCTCGCCGGACTCACCGTCGCTGAAGGCGATGAAGCACATCGGCAAGGTGTTCGGCGAGTTCGACTCCGACAGCAACGCGATGATCGTGCTGGAAGGCGATCAACCCCTGGGCGCCGACGCCCACGCGTTCTACGCCACCCTGGTCAAGAAGCTGGCTGCCGACCCCCATGTCGAGCACGTGCAGGACTTCTGGGGTGATCCGCTGACCGCGGCCGGTTCCCAAAGCAAGGACGGCAAGGCTGCGCTGGTGCAGCTGTACCTGGTGGGCAACCAGGGTGAGTCGACATCCAACGAATCGGTCGACGCCATCCGCAAGATCGTCGCCGACACACCGCCACCGCCGGGGGTCAAGGCCTGCGTCACCGGTGCGGCACCCCTGACCACCGACACCTTCGAGATCGGCAGCTCGGAGAACATCCTGATCACCGGGGTCACCTTCGCGGTCATCGGGGTGATGCTGCTGGTCGTCTACCGCTCGCTGGTCACCATGATCCTGATGCTGATGACGGTCATGGTCGAACTGTCCGCGGCCCGCGGCGTCGTCGCCGCCCTCGCCAACTCCGGGATCATCAGCCTGTCCACCTACACCACGAACCTGCTGACCCTGCTGGCGATCGCCGCGGGCGCGGACTACGTGATCTTCGTCGTCGGGCGCTATCAGGAAGCCCGCTCCGCCGGTGAGGATCGAGAAACCGCGTACTACACCATGTTCCGCGGCGTCATCCACGTCATCGTCGGCTCGGGACTGACCATCGCCGGGGCGGTGGCGTGCCTGAGCTTCACCCGGCTGCCCTACTTCCAGAGCCTTGGCGTGCCGGCCGCCCTCGGCGTGCTGGTTGCGTTGGCGGCCGCGCTCACGCTGGGCCCCGCGATGCTGGTGATGGCCAGCCACTTTGGGCTGCTCGAGCCCAAACACGCGACGCGCACCCGCGGCTGGCGCCGCATCGGAACGGTCATCGTGCGGTGGCCCGTTCCCGTTCTCGTCGCGTCGATCGCGATGGCTCTGATCGGCCTCCTCGCGCTGCCTGGGTACAAGACCGATTTCGATGCCCGACCGTATGTGCCCGCCACGTCGCCTGCGGCCGTCGGGTACACGGCTGCCGAACGCCACTTCTCCGAGGCGCGACTCAACCCCGAGCTGCTGATGATCGAATCCGATCACGACATGCGCAACCCCGCAGACATGATAGTTCTCGAGCGGGTGGCCAAGGCTGTCCTGCACACCCCCGGCATCGCCTTGGTCCAGTCGATCACCCGGCCCCTGGGCACGCCAATCACCCACAGCTCCATCCCATTTCAAATCAGCGCGAGCAGCGCCAGCACCATCATGAACCTCAGTTACCAGCAGGCCAGGGCCCAGGACATCCTCAAACAAATCGACCAGACCTCCAAATCGATCGACATCCTGCAACGACAACTGGTACTGCAGCACCAGAGCGCCGCCGCGACCGACGACCAGACGAAGGCATTCCACGACGCCGTCGATACCATCAACCAGGTCCGCGACAACTTGGCCAACTTCGACGACTTCTTCCGGCCACTGCGCAACTATTTCTACTGGGAGCCACACTGTTTCGACATCCCTTCGTGTGCAGCGTTGCGATCGGTGTTCGACTCCGTCGACGGTGTCAGCGAACTCGCCGACAAGTTCGCGACAATCACCGCCAGCCTGGACAAACTCAACGCCTTGCAACCGCAGCTCGAGGCCCTTATCCCACCGCAGCTCGCCGTTCAGCAGGCCAATCGCGACCTTCTCCGCTCGAACTACGCCACCACCGCAGGCATCGACGCGCAGACGGCGGAGGCGCTCAAGACCGCGACCGCGCTGGGCAAGGCCTTCGACGACGCCAAGAACGACGACTCCTTCTACCTGCCGCCCGAAGCATTCGACAACCCCGACTTCCAGCGCGGCCTGAAACTGTTCATGTCCCCGGACGGCCACGCCGCCCGCATGACCATCACCCACGAGGGCAAACCCGCAGCGCCGGAGGGAATCTCGCACATCGATCCGCTCAGGAACGCGGCGTTTGATGCACTCAAGGCAACCCCATTGGCGGACGCCAAGATCTACATCGCCGGAACAGCAGCGACCTACAAGGACATTCAGGGGGGCGCCATCTACGATCTGATGATCGCCGCGCTGGCCGGAATGAGCCTCATTCTGCTGATCATGGTTTTCATCACCCGAAGCTTGATCGCCGCGCTAGTGATCGTGGGGACCGTCGCGCTATCCCTAGGTGCGTCGATGGGGCTGTCAATCCTGGTGTGGCAGTACATCTTCGGCATCCAGCTGTATTGGGTTATCGTGCCGCTTGCCATCATGCTGCTGTTGGCGGTGGGGGCCGACTACAACCTGCTGCTGATCTCCCGATTCAAGGAGGAGCTGCACGCGGGACTCAAGACCGGAAACATCCGCGCGATGGCAGGTACCGGCGGCGTCGTCACCGCGGCGGGCTTGGTGTTCGCCGCCACCATGTCCTCCTTCATCGTCAGCGATCTCGTCATGCTCGGTCAACTCGGCACCACGATCGGCCTCGGCCTGCTCTTCGACACGCTGATCGTGCGGTCGTTCATGACACCGTCCATCGCGACTCTTCTGGGTCGCTGGTTCTGGTGGCCACTGAACGTGCGGACCCGACCGGCCAGCCAGATGCTGCAGCCCTACGGCTCCCGCATCTCCGTTCGCCATCTGCCCCGCAGGTACCGACAGGCGCAATCGGGACTGATCCTGTCAGGCGCCGCCCCCGGCCATGCGCACTGCGGCCGCTTACCGACGGGCCGGGGCGCGTCGGGGCCTGAGCTCGTCGATGCGGTCGAGGACGTCATCGAGTGCCGTTTCCAGAGGGGCGGGGTCGCGGCGAACCTGCGCGAGCAGCATCCCGCCTTCGACCGCAGCCAACAGCACGGTCGCCAGGCGGTCGGGGTTCGCCTTGCGGCGCAACCGGAGCTCGCGAATTCGATTGGCGGACGGCGTGCCGCGGACACAGAAAAGGCGGCTTCCGATCTCTCGGAAACCGCCTCTGACCTGCTACTTCATCTGTCGGGCTGACAGGATTTGAACCTGCGACCACTTGACCCCCAGTCAAGTGCGCTACCAAGCTGCGCCACAGCCCGCGGCGCTACCGGACGAACCGGCAACGGTTGGAAAGCCTACCTCAGACCTCCCGCCGGACCCTAAACGGGTCCGGCAGCGAGTCGGCCATCAGCGCTTGGTTCCGCGCTTCTCCCGCACCCGCACGTTGATCTTGATCGGGCTGCCCTCGAAGCCGAACTCTTCACGCAGGCGGCGCTCCAGGAACCGGCGGTAACCGGCCTCCAGGAAGCCCGTGGTGAACAGCACGAATGTCGGCGGCCGCGAGGCCGCCTGGGTGGCGAACAGGATGCGCGGCTGCTTGCCGCCACGCACCGGCGGCGGCGTCGCGGCGACGATCTCCTTGAGGAAGGTGTTGAGCCGTCCGGTCGGGATACGGGCGTCCCAGGACGCCAGCGAGGTCTCCAGCGCCGGCACCAGCTTCTGCACGGCCCGACCGGTTTTCGCGGAGATGTTGACGCGCGGCGCCCACTGGACCTGCACCAGCTCGCGCTCGATCTCCTTGTCCAGCAGGTACCGCCGGTCTTCATCGACCAGGTCCCACTTGTTGAACGCGATGACGAGCGCGCGCCCGGCCTCGATCACCATCGACAGCACCCGCAGATCCTGCTCGGTCAGCGGCTGGGAGGCGTCGATGAGCATGACGGCGACCTCGGCGGCGTCGATCGCGCCGTGCGTGCGCACGGAGGCGTAGAACTCGTGACCGCTGGCCTGGCCGACCTTGCGGCGCAGACCGGCCGTGTCGACGAAACGCCAAGTCTTGCCGTCCAATTCGATCAGCGAGTCGACCGGGTCCACCGTGGTGCCGGCGACGTCGTGTACGACGGACCGCTCGTCACCGGACAGCTTGTTCAGCAGCGAGCTCTTGCCGACGTTGGGCTTGCCGACGAGCGCCACGCGGCGCGGACCGCCTGTCCCGCCGCCCATTTCGGACACCGTCGGCAGCACCTCGAGCACCGCATCCAACAAGTCGGCGACGCCCCGGCCGTGCATCGCGCTGATCGAATACGGCTGTCCGAGACCCAGCGACCACAGCGCCGCGGCCTCGGATTCCACCTTCTCGTTGTCAACCTTGTTGGCCGCCAAGAACACCGGCTTGCCGGAGCGCTGCAGCCGCTTGGCCGCGGCCTCATCGGCCGAGGTCGCCCCTACCACCGCGTCGACCACCAGGATGATGGCGTCGGCAGTGCGCATGGCGACCGTGGCCTGCTCGGCGACCAGCATCTGCAGACCCTTGGCGTCGGGTTCCCACCCGCCGGTGTCCTGCACCATGAACCGGCGCCCGACCCACTGCGCGTCGTACGACACGCGGTCCCGGGTTACGCCGGGGATGTCCTGGACCACCGCTTCGCGCCGGCCCAGAATACGATTCACCAGAGTCGATTTGCCGACATTGGGTCGCCCGACCACGGCCACCACCGGGGGCGGGCCGGCGTACTCCTCGAGATCGGTTTCGAAGCCCTCCGGGCCGACCTCCCAGTCGCCTTCGTCGAACCACACACCGTCGTCGTCACTCATTGACGCACACCTACCTTCTGCTGCACGAGATCCAGCAGATGTGCCACCACATCAGCCTGGGTCATATCGCTGGAATCGACCACGACCGCATCATCGGCGGCCTGCAGCGGCGATACCGCGCGCGTGGAGTCCAGATGGTCCCGGCGCTGCACATCGGCCAGCACCGCTTCGTAGTTGTCGCCCAGGCCATTTGCGATGTTCTGCGCATTGCGCCGGCGGGCGCGCTCCTCGGCCGAGGCGGTCAGGAAGATCTTCAGGTCGGCGTCGGGCTTCACCACGGTGCCGATGTCGCGGCCCTCGACCACAACCGAACCGGCCGCCGCGATCAGCTCACGCTGCCGCTGCACCAGCAGCCTCCGCACAGCCGGGATGGCAGACACGGCCGACACCGCGAGAGTCACCGCGTCGCCGCGGATTTCGTTCGAAACGTCCTCGCCCGCAAGGTACGACGTGTCGTGGTCCGGGTCGAAGCTGACGGAGAAGTCGGTCTTCTCACACACCGAGACGACGGCATCGGCGTCGGCCGGGTCGATGCCCGCCCGCAGCACCGCCAGGGTCACGAGGCGGTACATCGCGCCGGTGTTGATGTGGTTGGCACCCAATGCGTGCGCCAAACCCGTTGACACCGAGGACTTTCCGGTACCCGCAGGCCCGTCGATGGCGATGACGACGGCGTTCACAGGCCCACCGCCTGGTACAGCTCGCCGACTTCCTTGCGCGTCAGCGCCCGCAGGCTGTTGACCCGCTGGTCCCCCAGCGCCACCGTGCCGATGTGGGTGCGCACCAGTTCCTTCACCGGGAATCCGACCTCTGCCATGAGCCGTCGCACGATGCGATTGCGGCCCTCGTGCAGCACGATCTTCACCAGCGACTTGCCCGCGGCCATGTCGACCACCGCGAATTCATCGACATGGACAGGACCGTCGTCCAGTTCCACGCCTTCACGCATCGTCTTGCTCAACCCGCGGGGCACAGTCCCCGCCACGGTCGCCAGGTAGGTTTTCGACACCTCGTACGACGGGTGCATCAGCCGGTGCGCCAGCTCGCCGTCGTTGGTCAGCAGGATCAGCCCCTCGGTCTCGGCGTCGAGGCGGCCGACGTGGAAGAGCTTCTTGTTGCCGCGTACCCGATGCTCGACCAGGTCGCCGATACACGGACGGCCCTGATCATCAGACATGGTGGAGTGCATGCCTTTTGGCTTGTTGAGCGCCAGATACACCAGGTCCTCGTCGACGAGCACCCGGCTGCCGTCCACCCGGATCGTCTGCCGGTCGGGGTGAACCCGGGTGCCGAGTTCGACAACGATCTCGCCGTCGACCTCCACCCGGCCGTCCAGGATCATCCGCTCGGCGACGCGGCGGGAGGCAATTCCCGCCTGCGACAACACCTTCTGCAGTCGCACGCCTTCTGCCGCGTTTTCACTGGCCATCATGTCAAGTCCCGATCTACGTCGAATTTGGCCGGCTGCGCAGCCGGCGCAGGAGTTCCGCCAAGTTTGGCGAAACGCGGCTCCTCAGAGAGCGTTTCAGTGATGTCGTCGATGACGTCGACATCCGGCAACAGCGGCGCGAGTTCCGGCAGCTCGGCCAGCGAGGTCAACCCCAACCGCTCCAGGAATAATTCCGTCGTGGCGAAAGTTGTTGCGCCACTATCGGCATCGGTGCCGGCTTCGATGATCAGACCGCGGGCCGCCAGGGTTCGCATCACCGCGTCGACGTTCACGCCGCGCACGGCGCTCACGCGCGCCCGCGTTACCGGCTGTCGATAAGCGACCACCGCAAGGGTCTCCAGCGCCGCGCGGGTCAGCTTGGACCGCGCACCGTCGAGAATCAGCCGCTCGACGTACGGGGCGTACCGGGCCCGGGTGTACATCCGCCAGCCGCCACCGGCCTCGCGCAGGTCGATACCACTGCCGCGCTCGGCCAGCTCGGCGGCCATCCGGCGCAGCTTGTCCTCGACCCGCTCGATCGACTCATCGAGCGCGGTGGCCAGCGAGTCGACCGGGGCCGGAGTGTCGACCACCAGAAGCAAGGCCTCCAGCGCCGAGCCCAGCTCGTCATCGGTGATCTCGGTGTCGATCTCGTCGGCCTCACCAGAAGCGATGTCAGCTTCGTCACCTTCGGCGACGGCGGCTTCCTCGGTCACACCGGCGTCAGGATCAACGTCCTCGCCCACGCTGCTGTCCGCGGTTATCACCGCGTCGTTGTCTGTCATGAGTCTTCTTCCACCGCCGCTGCCAGATGCTCGTTCCTCGGCCGCTCCCCGGTCCACGAAACTTGCAGCACTCCAAGCGGTTCAATCTGCTCGAAGTTTACCGCCTTGGCACGGTAGAGCTCTAATAGCGCCAGGAACCGCCCGACGATCTCCATCCCGCCGTCGCAGTCCGCGACCAGCTCGGTGAACGACGCCCACTCCCCGACGCCTCGATTCTCCAGCAGCCCCATCAGTTTCATCGCTTGCTCGGGCACCGACACCGCCTGCACATGCAGGTGATCGACCCGCAGCGACGGCACCGGACGCGGCGTGAATGCGCTCGCCGCGATCTGGGCGAAGCGGTCGGCGTCGACGCCCAGCATCACCTCGGGCAGCAGTTCGGTGAACCGGTCTTCCAGGGTGACGGCGCGCGGGTAGCTGCGCATCGCCGCGGCTTCGAGCTCGGCGAACATCAACGCGACGTGCTTGAACGCCCGGTACTGCAGCAGCCGCGCAAAGAGCAGGTCGCGGACTTCGAGCAGTGCCAGGTCGTCCTCGTCGTGGACCTCGGCGGCGGGCAGCAGGCGCGCGGCCTTCAGATCGAGCAGGGTGGCCGCGACGACCAGGAACGCCGTCGTCTCGTCCAGCTCCAGCTGGCTGCCGATCTCCTTGGTGTACGCGATGAATTCGTCGGTGACCCGGTGCAACGCGACTTCGGTGACGTCCAGCCGGTGCGCGAAGATCAGCTGCAGCAGCAGGTCGAACGGGCCCTCGAAGTTGGTGAGCCGGACCTGGAAGCCGGCCTTCTTCTCACCCGGTTCCTCGGGCGCCGCAGGGCCGGCCACGTCAGCACCACCCAAGTCGGCTTCGGCAATCACGCGCCGAACCGGTCGATGACCTCGCACGCCAACGCCCGGTACGCCTGGGCACCACCGGATTTCGGGGCCCACGTGGTGATCGGTTCACCGGCGACGCTGGTCTCCGGGAAGCGCACGGTGCGACTGATGACGGTGTCGAACACCAGATCGCCGAAGCGTTCCACGACCCGGGCCATGACCTCACGCGCGTTGACGGTGCGGTTGTCGTAGCGGGTGATGAGGATGCCGCTGATGTCGAGTTTGGGGTTCAGCCGGTCGCGGACCTTGTCGACGGTGTCGGTGAGCAGCGCGAGGCCACGCAGCGAGAAGAACTCGCACTCGGTCGGGATGATCACGCCGTCGGCACAGGCCAGACCGTTGACCGTGAGGAGCCCGAGGGACGGCTGGCAGTCGATGAGCACGTAGTCGTAGCGGTCCAGCACCGGATACAGCGCGCGGGCCAGCGTCTGCTCGCGGCCGACCTCGTTGACCAGCTGAATCTCCGCGGCTGACAGGTCGATGTTGCTGGGCACCAGGTCCAGTCCCTTGACCCGGGTGTTGATCAGCACGTCGTCGATCGACACCCGCGGTTCGATGAGCAGGTTGTGCACGGTGTGCTCGAGCTCGTAGTGCGGCACGCCGAGACCTGCGGACAGCGCGCCCTGCGGATCGAGGTCGACCAGCAGCACCCGGCGGCCGTATTCGGCCAGGCTGGCGCCCAGATTGATGGTCGACGTGGTCTTGCCGACGCCACCCTTCTGGTTGCACATCGCGATGACCTTGGCCGGGCCGTGCACGCTCTTGGGTTTGGGCTCGGGGATGTGTCGCGCGGGACGTCCGGTCAGGCCGATCGCGGGTTCGGGATCTGCGGGCCCGGACGAGCCATCGACATCGAGCGGCAACGAAGCCGGCTCCACCGGGCTCAGACCTCCCAAGCCTGTGGGGACATCGGTCATGCGTCGCCGATCAGCGGTGTGACTCCCATAGCGAACATCCGGGCAAGTTTAACGGTGCCACGCCGCTGCCGATGGCAGACCCGCTGTCCTAATGTGACTGGTATGAGCTGGAAGCAGCGGTGGTCGTTCGTCCGGATGGCGCTGGGGATGCGCAAATTCGTCCACACGGGACAGTGGGGTGACGGCCGCGAGGCCGCCGCCGCGGCGTATGTGGAAGCAAATGCCCGTCGCGGTGACGTCGATGATGTCCTCACGACCATCGATACGTTTGCGCGGGAACAGTCGATGCTGGTCAACGTCGGCGACGAAAAAGGCCTGCTCCTCGAATCCGCGGTCATCCGGGCCCACCCCGAACGAATCCTCGAACTGGGCACCTACTGCGGCTACAGCGCGCTCTTGATGGCCCGCACCGCCCCGGACGCGCACATCTTCACCGTCGAGTTGTCGGCGGACAACGCGGAGGTCGCCCGCCGCATCTGGACCCACGCCGGGGTCGCCGACCGGATCACCTGCGTGGTCGGCACCATCGGCGACGGCGGCATCACGCTCGACCGGCTTGCGGCGCATGGGTTCGCCCCGGGCAATCTCGATTTCGTGTTCATCGACCACGACAAGGCCGCCTACCTCAACGATCTGACGTCGATCATGGAGCGCGGTTGGCTGCGCCACGGCGCCGTGGTCGTCGCCGACAACGTCAAGGTGCCCGGCGCGCCGGCCTACCGCGCGTACATGCGGGAGCAGGAGGGCAAGCACTGGCACACGCTGGAGCACCCCACCCACGTCGAGTACCAGAAGACGCTGCCCGACCTGGTGCTCGAGTCCGACTACTTGGGCTGACGGTCGTCCACCGGCTTGGCCGGGCGCTGCCACGGCCACGAACCGGTCATCTCGACCTGCAGCGAGAAGCTCAGGAAGGTTCGGATCGCGACGATGCCGGCGAGCACCGCGACGCTCTGCGCGGTCGGCGTGACGGCCACGGTCCGGATGATGTCGGCCGCGACCAGAAATTCGAGCCCAAGCAGGATCGAACGGCCGAGCTGCCTGCGGAACGCGTCGTAGACGCCGCCCGCCGATTCGCCCTCAGTGCCGCGCACCCTGACCATCGTCGCGGCCAAGGCGATCACCGCACCGCCGACGATCACGGCGACACCGACGGCATCGATCACCTTGCCGGTCGTCTCGACGACGTCGTAGAAGGCCATCACCGGATGCTAGCTCCGGCGAACCCTCATCCTTATCTGGCGCGCGGGTGCGCGCCGGCCCACACTTCACGCAGGGCGCTGACGGTCACCAGGGTGTAGATCTGCGTCGTGGTGACCGATGCGTGGCCGAGTAGTTCCTGCACGACGCGCACGTCGGCGCCGCCTTCGAGCAGGTGCGTGGCGAACGAGTGCCGCAGGGTGTGCGGCGAGACTGCCGCCGTGATGCCGGCCCGTTCGGCGGAGTCCTGCAACACCTGCCAGGCGCTCTGCCGGGACAACCGGCCGCCGCGCGCGTTCAGGAAGATCGCGGGCGTGCCTTTGCCGCGGCGCGCCAGGTCGGGACGGCCCCGGACCAGGTAGGCGTCCAGTGCCGTGACGGCGGGCCGGCCGATCGGCACCAGCCGCTGCTTGCCGCCCTTGCCGTGCAGCATCACCGACCGGGACTCGGTGTCGACGTCGTCGCGATCGAGGCCCACGGCCTCGGAGATGCGCGCGCCGGTCGAATACAGCAGTTCCAGCAGGGCGCGGTTGCGCAGCGTCAGCGGATTGTCGGCGTCGCTGTCGCCGCCGGCGCCGTCGAGCAGGGCCAGCACGTCGTCGTAGCTGAGGCTCTTGGGCAGCCGACGGCCCGGTGTCGGCGGCTTCACGCTGCGCGCGACATCGGTGGCGGTAAGGCCTTCGGCGGCGGCGAACTTGTGCAGCCCGCGTACCGCGATGACGGCCCGTGCGGCCGATACCGACGACAAGGCGACGACGCCGTTTTCCGGGTCACCTTGTCGCAACGCGACCAGGAACTCGCTGACGTCGGTCTCGGTGACCGCGCCCAGATCATCGATGCCGCGGCTGGCCAGATGCGCGGTGTACCGCTTGATGTCACGCCGATAGGAGCTCAGC
This sequence comes from Mycolicibacterium aubagnense, assembly GCF_010730955.1. Taxonomy (NCBI): domain Bacteria; kingdom Bacillati; phylum Actinomycetota; class Actinomycetes; order Mycobacteriales; family Mycobacteriaceae; genus Mycobacterium; species Mycolicibacterium aubagnense. Next base: position 931,522 of record NZ_AP022577.1, read on the forward strand.
GTGTTCGCCGCGACGCCCCGCTCGATGCTGAGGTGGTTCAGGTAGCCCTGAACCTGCTCCTCGAGCCGAGAACGGACTCCCATTGAGGCCGCAGCCGCCGAAGCCGCCACCGTCATCAGCCCCGATCTCGCCGGGTGCGCAGTGCGGTCGGCCGGTCGATCCACGGCGCGTCGAGGGAGCGCAGTTCGCCGGGCCGGTGCGCGGCCGCGAGAATCCCGGCCACCGCAAGGGCATTGACGATCACGCCATCGAACACCATCTGCACCGCGTCGGCGAGCGGGACGCGCGCGATCTGCAGATCGGCCTCTTCATCGCGCGCGTGCGGCCGGCCGATCTCGGTCAGCCCGGTGGCCAGGAAGATCCGCACACTCTCGTCGCTGAATCCGGGCGCCGAGTCGACGTCGATCAACGGCTGCCAGTATGCGGCGGCCAGGCCGGTTTCCTCTTCGAGTTCACGCGCCGCGGTGAGGTGCGGAGCCTCGTCGCCCATGTCCAGCAGCCCGGCGGGCAGCTCCCACAGCCGCCGCCCGATCGGATGACGGTATTGGTACACCAGTACCAGGTTCCCGTCCTCGTCGAGCGCGACGATCGCGACCGCCCCGTAGTGTTCGACCACCTCACGGCGAGCCGAACCACCACCGGGCATAGCGACCTCGTCGGCCCGCAACGCGAAAATCTTTCCTACATAAACGGTTTCGCTCGAAAGCGTGGCGAAATCGTGTTCAGCCACGGGATTCTTGCAGTTGCTCGGCGTCATCGTCCGAACCCTCCGCATGTGATCCGACGCCGTGCACCTCGGAATCGATCTCCTCCAGGGGCAACCGTTCGGCGGCCTTGTAGTCCAGTGCCGCTCCGATGAACGCCGCGAACAGCGGGTGCGGACGCGTCGGGCGGCTCTTGAGCTCCGGGTGTGCCTGCGTGCCGACCAGGAACGGGTGCAGGTCGGCGTCGTACTCGACGAACTCGACCAGCTGGCCGTCCGGTGAGGTTCCGGAGAACTTCAGCCCGCTCTCCGAGATGCGGTCGCGGTAGGCGTTGTTCACCTCGTAGCGGTGCCGGTGCCGCTCGGACACCTCGGTGGCGTCGTACGCCTTGGCCACGATCGAATCTGCCTGCAGCACGGCGGGATACGCGCCGAGCCGCATGGTGCCGCCGAGATCGGCTTCGCCGGCCACCGCGTCACGCTGGTCGGCCATGGTGGCGATCACCGGATCGGGCGTGTGCTCGTCGAACTCCGCCGAGTTGGCGCCGGTGATACCCACCGACCGCGCGGCCTCGATCACGATGCACTGCAACCCGAGGCATAGGCCCAGCAGCGGCAGCCGCTGACGACGGGCATAGCTGATCGCGCCGAGCTTGCCCTCGATACCGCGGATGCCGAAGCCGCCCGGGATCAGCACGCCGTGCACGTCACCGAGCGCGGCCGCCGCACCCTGGTCGGTCTCACAATCATCGGACGCGACCCAGCGGATCTCGACCTTCGAGTGGTGGGCGAACCCACCGGCACGCAGCGCCTCGGCCACTGACAGGTAGGCGTCGGACAGGTCGATGTACTTGCCCACCAGGGCGATTCGCACCGTCTCCTTGGGCTCGTGCACCCGGCGGAGCAGGTCGTCCCACTCGGACCAGTCCACGTCGCGGAACGGCAGGTTGAGCCGGCGCACCACGTACGCGTCGAGTTCCTCGCGGTGCAGCACCTTGGGGATGTCGTAGATGGACGGAGCATCCGGCGTCGAGATGACGCCGTCGATGTCGACGTCGCACATCAGCGCGATCTTGTTCTTCAGCGGCTCCGGCACGTCCCGGTCGCAGCGCAGGATCAGCGCGTCCGGGGTGATACCGATGCTGCGCAGGGCGGCCACCGAGTGCTGCGTGGGCTTGGTCTTGAGCTCGCCCGAGGGCGCCAGGTACGGCACCAGCGACACATGCAGGAAGAAGACGTTCTCGCGGCCGACGTCGTGCCGAACCTGACGGGCGGCTTCGAGGAACGGCTGCGACTCGATATCGCCTACGGTGCCACCGATTTCGGTGATGACCACGTCGGGGCGCTTGCCCTTGGCGTCGGGCAGCGCCATCTCGAGGATGCGGCTCTTGATCTCGTCGGTGATGTGCGGGATCACCTGGACGGTGTCGCCGAGGTAGTCACCGCGGCGCTCCTTGGCGATGACCTCCGAGTACACCTGGCCGGTGGTGACGTTCGCCGAACGCGACAGGTTGCGGTCCAGGAACCGCTCGTAATGGCCGATATCCAGGTCGGTCTCGGCGCCGTCCTCGGTCACGAACACCTCGCCGTGCTGGAACGGGTTCATGGTGCCGGGATCGACGTTGAGGTACGGGTCCAGCTTCTGCATCGTCACGTGCAAGCCACGCGCGGTGAGCAACTGGCCCAGACTGCTGGCGGTCAGACCCTTACCGAGCGAAGAAGCGACACCGCCGCTGACGAAAATGTGCTTCGTGGCGGCCTGAGGGTGCCTGCGTAGCGATGCCAAGAATGACCTCCGTGGTGATGGGGCACGGTAGCGGTCGAGCTACCTGGGGCCTGCCGACCCACGGAGTTTCACCCTATCACCGACCGGCGCGAGCCGGGACTGACGCGCCGGTGACGGTCGCCACGACCCGGATTACTGCAGGACGGTCACCGAGCTCGCACCGCGACCGATGCCGAGCTGCGCCGGATGGCCGCCGGAGATCAACTGCTGCAACGCCAGGACGGCGGTGATCCGGCCGGCCTGAGTGTTGATGTCATCGACGGTGCCGACCGCACCGGACAGTCCGGCGTCGGAGCGCACGACCGCCACCGCCGCCGTACCCGAGGCACAGCCGTCCCGGCCCGCCACCAACGTGCCCGTACCGCGCGGAGCCAGGCCCGAGGCCAGTCGGGCCACCGTGGCACCGCGGTTGCCGGCGTCGTCACCCAGCGCGCCGCCGGTGACGATCAGCGCCGTGTCGGCGACCCCGACGCGCTGACTGCCGTAGGTGATGAAGCCGGTGTCACGCAGGGTGGCCAGCACGGTGTCGCGCTGCATGTCGTCCACGGGCAGCACCGCCGGGTTGCGGTCACGCAGCAGCGTGATGCCCAGCAGGTCACCGGCCTGCGACCCCTGATCGACGCTGCGGGTGCTCAGCTGACGCCCTGCCGGCACGATCGGCGAATTCACCACCGACAGCAGCTTCTCCGAGGCGTTGGCGTCCACGAACTGCTGGGTGAGCGCGATGGTGCCGGTCACCGAACCGCCGGCGGCCGCAACCAGTTTCGCGGCCGAGTCGACATCGTCAGTGGCAGCGTCGGGCGTGCGGAACACCACGACAGACTTCCCCGCCAGCGCGTCGCGCACCATGCGCGGTGACATCTGGGCGTCGAACTCGCCTGCCGCACTGAGCTTCTGGTTCAGTGCGTTCTTCTCGTCGGTGAGGGTGTTGATCTGGTTCTGCAACTCGTGTTTGTCGTCACGCAATCCGGACAGCAGCGTGTTGGACAACAGACCGGAACCGAGCATCACCCCGATGGCCAGCGCCAGGAACACCGCGGCCAGCGAGATCGCATGCGAGCGTAGGGAAATCATCGTCCGGCTAGCTCACCAGTCCCTGGGCCCACAGCAGGAAGCGGTTCCAGTAGTCGGTCGCCAGGTGCAGGACAGTCGCGTCGGCGCGCGCGACGTACAGCGCGACGATGACGGCCACCAGCATCGCCAGCACCAGCAGCGCGATGGCGCCGCCGGACACCCGGCTGCGGTACAGCGTCGCAACAGCTTTCGCGTCGACCAGCTTCTCCCCCACCTTCAGGCGGGTCAGGAACGTCGAGGGGGTGCTCGACTGCCGGGTGCGGTCGAAGAACTCTTCGATGTTGGCACGGTGGCCGGCGGTGACGATCAGCGCGGCACCGTGGTGGTCGACGAGCAGCAGCGCCAGGTCCGCCGCCGAGCCGGCGGCCGGGAAGGTCATGGCACCGACGCCCAGATCCTGAATGCGCTCAAGTCCTTTGGCATGGCCGTCGGCGTCGGCGGGCAGCACCACCTGGGCGCCCGACCGCAACACGTCGGCGCTCATCTCCTCGGGGTCACCGACGATCAGCGCCGGCCGGTAGCCGGCTTTGCGCAGCGTGTCCGCGCCGGCACCGACACCGACGAGCACCGGCTGGTACTCCTTGATGAACGGCTTGATGGCCTTCAGGTCACCCTCCGCACTGGGGTCGTCGGTGACGACCACGACATGCCGGCGATTCACGTCGACGTCGATGTCGGGGATGCCCATGCCGTCGATCAGCAGCGGGCTCTCGCTGCGGATGAACTCGATGGTGTTGCCGGCGAAGGCTTCCAGATGCGCGACCAGGCCGCTCTTGGCCTCGTGCATCATCTCGTGAATCTGCTCGTCGCTGCGTTCGTTGCCGAGGACCAGGCGGCGGTCGCCGTTGTAGATGCCGCCGTTGTGCAGCCGCACCTTGGCGCCGTCCTTGACCTTCTTGAAGACGTCCGGGCCAGTCTCGTCGATCAACGTAACCCCGTTGGCGACAAGCACTTCCGGTCCCAGGTTCGGGTAGCGGCCCGAGATGGACGACGACGCGTTGACGACCGCGGCGACCTCGGCCTCCACCAGCGCGTCGGCGGTGATGCGGTCGAGGTCGAGCGCGTCGAGGATGACGATGTCCCCCGGACCGACGCGGCGCAGCAGTCGGTCGATGTCACGGTCTACGCGGGCGGTTCCAGTCACGCCCGGCTTCGGTCCGGCATTTCGGGTGAGCAGCGCAGCCATCTTCATGCGTCGATTCTGTCGACGAACCCTCAAGTAGAGGTGGAGGCGCGCCGTAACAACAGCCTCAGAAGTTTTCTTTTGTCACATCTGTAACAGCCAATCGGTCTCAATCTCGCTTCGCCGCATAGTGCCGAGCCGCCTTGGCGCGGTTGCCACAGGTCGTCATCGAGTGCCACCGCCGGGTGCCGTTCTTCGAGGTGTCGAAGAACCAGAGCACGCAATGCGGATGTGCGCATTGCTTGATCCGGCCGGCCGACTCGGCCAGCAGTTGCAGCAGGTTGTCGGCGGCGAGCCAGCCGGGCAGCCATTCAGATCGCGGCACCTCCACGTCGTCGCGCGGCCCGGAATCGGCGAGGGTCCGCCGGATGCGACCCTGGTCGAGGACGGCGTTGAGCTGATCGGCGGAACCGCTTGAACGCTCCAAGACCACCCGCAAGACCGCCTCACGGGCCTGAACCAGGGCCGCGCGGGTCTTCTCATCGGCGCCACAGCGGTCGCCGAGATCGTTGGCCACCAGCCAACACCGGAGCCCAGCCACGTCGGTCAGCAGATCCTGTGGCCCGTCCGCCGACATCCACCGAGTGTTCAGCAGATCCAGCGCGAGGGGTTCGCCGACATGCGGCCGCGGATCACGCATAGCTGAGATTAACCGCCTCTCCTGCATCAACAGCCTCCCGACGGTCCCCTAACCATCAATCTTCATTTTGATGGTTGACACGCTGCGTCACCGATTCTAACCTTCAAATATCACTTAACTAGTTACAACGGAGGAACCGATGACCACCGCCATCACAGCCAAGCTCGCCCCCGGCCATGTCGGGCTCAACGTCACCAACCTGTCGCGTTCGGTCGAGTTCTACCGGCGCGCTTTGGGTTTCGAACAGCTCGGCATCAACGACGAGGGCGAGCACCGGTACGCCTTTCTGGGCTCCGACGGCACCCTGCGGCTGACCTTGTGGGAGCAGAGTGACGGTGCGTTCTCCACCCGGACTCCCGGGCTGCACCACCTGTCGTTCCAGGTCGACACCATCGAGCAGGTGCAGAACGTGGAGTCGGCGCTCAAAGACCTGGGCGTGGCGTTCGCCCACGATGGCGTGGTGGCACACGGCGAGGGTGCGGCCTCGGGTGGCATTTTCTTCACCGACCCCGACGGTATCCGGCTGGAGATCTACGCACCGAACGGTGCCGAGAGTGCGCCGGCGCCCAGTGGTGCCGCCCCCACCTGCGGATTCTTCTGAGCCGCGCCATGAACGCCTACCACGCCGGGGAGCTGGCAGTGCAGCGGCGCATGGGTCAGGCGGAGATCGCTGCCCGCGTCGGCCGGATGATCCGCAGGCAGATTCCAGCCGCGGCGGCGGCCTTCCTGGTCGAGCAGCCGATGGTCGTGCTGGCCGCGACCGACGACGCGGGCCGCGTGTGGGCCGGTTTGGTCACCGGCGCCGCCGGGTTCGTGCACGCCGACGACCAGACCATCGCCGTCGACGCCCTGCCCGTCCCCGGCGACCCGCTGCACAATGTCTTCCGCCGGCCGGACCAACAGGTCGGCATGATCGCGATCGAACCGCAGAGCCGGCGCCGCATGCGGGTGAACGGCACCGCCCAGCCAACCGAGCACGGGCTGCGCATCCACCCGGACCAGGTGTACTCGAACTGCCCGAAGTACATCTCACGCAGACACATCGAATTGGTGGACGCCGACGGGCCCGAGCCGGCTGTTCGGCGCGCCGAGGTACTCGATGAGCGGACACAGCAGATGATTTCTCGCGCCGACACCTTCTTCATCGGATCGGCCGACCCTGAGGGGCACGCCGACGCGTCGCACCGCGGTGGCAATCCGGGCTTCCTGCAAGTACTTTCGCCGAACCGGCTGCGGTGGCCGGACTACCGCGGCAACTCGATGTTCATGACGTTGGGCAACATCAGCGCCAATTCCCGTTGCGGACTGCTGATCCCCGACTGGGACACCGGGACCACCCTCCAGCTCACCGGCACCGCCGAGATCGTCTGGGACGGCGGCGGCCCGGGCCGGCAGGGTTCAGTGGAGTTCACCGTCGATGAGGTGATCGAGCTGACCGACGCCAGCCCGCTGCGGTGGGGCCACGCCGAGCTCTCGCCCGCCAACCCCACCTGACACTACGGCGCGGCATGCTCCTGCTGCGCCGCCGCCAACAGCTCGCGGGCATGCGCGCGACCACTGTCGGTGTCGCCGAGCCCGGCCAGCATGCGGGCCAACTCGGCGACCCGGTCGTCATCTTCGAGGCGGACCACCCTGCTCGACTTCGGGCCGCTCTCCACCACCAGATGCACGTCACCGTAGGCCGCGACCTGCGGCAGGTGGGTCACGACGATGACCTGATGCGTGCGAGCCAGGCGCGCCAGCCGCTTGCCGATCTGCACCGCGGCGCGGCCACCGACACCGGCATCGACCTCGTCGAACACCATCGTGGTGCCCACCGAATTCGTGCGCGATGCGACCAGCACCACTTCGAGCGCCAGCATCACGCGCGACAACTCACCGCCCGATGCACTCTTGGCCAGCGGCAGCACGTCAGAACCGCTGTGCGGCGTGAAACCGAACTCGACGGCGTCGACGCCGTCATGGCCCGCATGTACGGCAGTGCCGTCCGGCAAGGTCAGCGGTGCGCTGTCGTCGGCGCGCGCCTCCAGCGGCGACACCGCGATGCTGAAGCCGGCCCCGCCCATCGCCAGCCCCGCGAGCTCGGCGGTCACCGCCTTCGCCAGGGACTTCGCTGCCTTGGTACGTGCCTTGGTGACCTCGGCGGCGGCGAGCACGACCTTGTCGTGCCGTTCGTCGACCTGCTTCTGCAGTTCAGCCAGCGCCTCTTCGGAGACGTCGAGCGAAGACAGCCGCTGCCGGGCGTCGGCAGCCCACTGCAACACCCCGTCGATATCCGCGGCGTACTTGCGGGTGAGGTTGCGCAGCTCGGCCTGACGAGCCAGTTTTGTTTCCAAAGTACTTGCGTCACTGGGCAACTCGGACAGGTAGTCACCGAGCTCACCGGACACGTCGCCGAGCACCGCCAGCGCCTCACTCAGCCGGTCACCGAGCGCGCGCAGCGCCGAGTCGTCCGTCGCCGACAACACCGACTTGGCCTGTGCCGCGGCATCGAGTGCCGATGCGGCGTCGTCCGAGGGGCCGTCGCCGAGCTCACCCGACAGCGCGGCACGGGCCGTCTGCGCCGCGTCCCGCAGCGCATCCAGTTCGGACAACCGGCGGATGTCGGCCACCAACGCGTCGTCCTCGCCGGCTTCCGGTGCCACGGTGTCGATCTCGTTCAGCCCGAACTGCAGCCGGTCGGCTTCCATCGCGAGATCCCGCGCCCGCCGCCGCCGGTCGATCAAATCTCTTCGAGCGGTGAGCCATTCGTCACGGAGCTTGCGGTACTTCGCCAGCAGCCCGGTCACGTCGACGTAGCGGTCGAGCGCGCCGCGCTGCTCGTCGGGGCGCATCAGCCGCAGCTGGTCGTTCTGCCCGTGCAGGGCCAGCAATTCGGTGGTGAACGTCGCCAACGATTTCGCCGGCACGCTCCGACCACCCAGGAACGCCCGTGACGGCCCGTCCTTGCTCACCGACCGCGCGGCGATGACGCTGCCGTCGTCGTCACGGTCGGCACCGGAAGCTTCCAGAATCTCGTCGACCCGTTCGGACACGCCGTCACCGAGTTCCGTTGTGGTGAAACGACCTTCGACGACAGCCCGGGCAGAGCCGGAGCGCACCCGGCTGGGATCGGCACGTGCGCCGCCCAGCAGATGCAGGCTGGTGACCACCATCGTCTTACCCGTACCGGTCTCGCCGGTCAGCACAGTCAGGCCACGGCCGAATTCGGCAGTGGCCGCACTGATGGCGCCGAGCGCCTCGATGCGAATCTCGGTCAGCATTACTGGCCGCGCCACCCTTTCACCGGCAACCGGAATTTGCGCACCAAACGGTCGGAGAACGGGGCGCTGTCGAGCCGAACCCATTTCAGCGAGACATCACAGCGCGTGACCTCCAGCCGGCCGCCGGCCGGGACCACCATCTGGCGACGGCCATCGCAGAACACCATGGCGTCATTGTTGCCCGCTTCGACCTCGATCGCGATCGATGCGTCGGGGCTGGTCACCATCGGACGGGCGAACAGCGCGTGAGCATTGTTGGGTACCACCAGGATTGCTTCGAGGTCCGGCCACAGGATCGGGCCGCCCGCGGAGAAGGCATAGGCCGTCGACCCGGTAGGCGCCGAGACCAGCACACCGTCACAACCGAACGCCGACACCGGACGGCCGTCGACCTCCAGCACCACACTCAGCACACCGAACCGGCTGCTCTTCTCCAGACTCGCTTCGTTGAGCGCCCAACCGCGTTGCACGATCTCACCGTCAACCCGCACCCCGATATCGAGAGTCATCCGCTTTTCGACCCGGTAGTCGCGGTCGATGATGCGCTCGAGCACCTGGTCGATGGCCTCGGCTTCCGCTTCCGCCAGGAAACCGATGTGCCCGAGGTTCACCCCGACCACCGGAATCTCGGCATTGCGGGCCAGTTCCGCCGCCCGCAGGAAGGTGCCGTCGCCGCCGAGTACCAGCACCAGTTCGCAGCCGTCGGCCGCGTGCTGGTCGGGATCGACGACCGTGATGTCGACACCCAGTGCCCGCATGTGGTCCGGCGCCAGGTGCAGAGCACCGCGGTCGACGGCCTCGGCGGCAAGCACCCGCAAACCGATTCCGTTGTCGCCCAGCACTTTTTCCACGCGGGTCGCGGTATCGGTGGCTTCATCGCGGCCGGTGTGGATCACCAGCAGCACGGTCCGTTCACGTGTCACTGCGGCCCCTCGGCTACCGCACGACCGACGGCGGCGACGAGCGCGTCGCCCTCCAGCGGGTGATCAGTGGTGGTCCGCAAACGCAGGAAGTACTCAACGTTGCCGGACGGGCCGGGCAGCGGGCTGGCTGTGACGTCGACCGCGTGCCAGCCGAGTTCCGCGGCGCGCCGCGCCACCGTCAACACGGCATCGGCGCGCAGTTCGGGGTCGGAAACCACGCCACCGGCTCCGACTCGATCCTTGCCCACCTCGAACTGCGGCTTCACCATGGGAACGATATCGGCTTGGGCCGACGCGCATGCGGTCAGTGCCGGTAGGACGGTCGCCAGCGAGATGAAGGAAAGATCGGCCACCACCAGATCGACAGGTCCCCCGATGGCCTCGGCCGTCAGCTCCCGGACGTTCGTGCGCTCCATGACGATGACGCGTTCGTCGGACCGCAGCGACCAGGCCAACTGGCCGTACCCGACGTCGGCCGCGACGATTTCGCGGGCACCACGGTCGAGCAGCACCTCGGTGAATCCCCCGGTGGACGCTCCGGCATCCAGGCAGCGCCGGCCCTCGGGCGAGACCCCGAACGCGTCGAGGGCCCCGATCAGCTTGTGCGCACCACGGGATACCCAGCTGCGTTCGGCAGATTCGGCGACCAGGAGATTGGCCGCGGGAGTGACGGCCGTCGATGCCTTGGACGCCCGCATGCCGTCGATGGTCACGCGGCCGGCCTCGATCAGTTCAGCAGCCTGTTGACGAGACCGGGCCAGCCCCCGGCGGACGAGTTCAGCATCAACACGTGCGCGTCGCGTCACGTGCGATCAGCCCTTCTCGACCGATTCCAGGGCCCGGACCAGCAGATTGTGGGCGTGGTCCAGACCCGCCGCGACCGCCTCGAGATCCGGGGTCTCGTCACCTTCGCCGGACAGATCCGGCAGGTGGGACAGCAGGACCGCGATGTCTTCGCGGATCTGGTCAGGATCGGTACTCATAGCGATGTTCACGCTAGCGGATCGGCGGCGTCGAGCAGCGACCACCGATCCAATGCTGCACGTGCCGTGTCGTCGCCGGCCGCGATACGCGTCCGCCCATTGGGCGTGCCGGCCCACAGGGCGCCGGCCGTCGCCCGGACCACCGACAGCTCGTCATCGACGGACGCACCCGTGGCGTGCACGGTGACTCCGGCGCCGGACACCTCGACCCGCCACGCGGGGTGCGGCCCGACCCGCAGCACGTCTGCCGACGTGGTCAACGAGCGCAGATCAGGCGCCAGGTAGCCGGGACGCTCCGCGGGGATGGCATGCACCATGTCGGCGGCGCTGCTGACCCCGGTCAGCACCATCAGGCTCGGCAGACCGGCGGCATTCGCCCCCGCAATGTCGGTATCGAGCCGGTCCCCGACGACCAGCGGAGCCGCATACCGGCCGCGCGCCAGGGCGTCGTTCATCAGCGTCGGCTGGGGCTTACCGGCGACCTGCGGGACCTGTTCGGTGGCGGTCTGCAGAGCGGCGACCATCGAACCGTTCCCCGGCAGCAACCCGCGCTCCGACGGCAGCGTCTTGTCGCTGTTCGCCGCCACCCAAAGGCCACCTGCTCGGATGGTCAGCGCCGCCTCGGCGAGGTCGGCCCAACCGGTCTGCGGCGAATGGCCCTGCACGACCGCGACCGGACCGTCAGTGAACTGCCGCACCGGCCGCAGGCCGACATTGGCGACCTCGGCAGCCAGCGCATCCGTCCCGATGACCAGGACCTTTGCTCCCACGGGAAGCTGCAGCGCCAACAGGTGCGCCGCACTCTGGGCGCTGGTCACCACATCGTCGGCATGGGCGGAGAACCCGAGCGCGTCGAGGTGATCCGCCACCTCGACCGGGCTTCGTGACGCGTTGTTGGTGACGTAGAGCTTGCGCGCTGTCACCGCGGCAAGGGCGTCCACCGCTCCTTCCGTGGCCTCATGACCACGGAACACCGTGCCGTCGAGATCCAGGAGCAGACAGTCGTGCAGCTGAGCCAGCGTCGTCACGTCAGCCCAATTCGGCGACGCGGTCCTCGGCGTCCGTGACGCCTTCCAGATCCGCGGCCGCGGCATGCAGGAACCACTGGAGTGCGTCGTTGGTGCGGTCGAGGGCCAGCAGCGTCTCGGCATACACATAGAACAACCGCGCCGCGGTCTGTCCGGTCCGCGTGGAATCCAGCGGGGGGTTCTGCAGCAACGCGAGCGCCTGTGCCGGCTGACCGAGGTCGCAGCGCGCACCGGCGAGCACGATCTTCAGCTCGTCGGCGTCGTCACCGGTGAGCTGCTCGGCTTCGGGGCTGCGACCCAGTTCGATGGCGCGCTCCGGACGGCCGACCCCGCGCTCGCAGTCGGCGATGAGGGCCAACAGCGGTGACTTGCTTCCCATCCGGCGGGCGGCTCGCAGTTCAGAGAGCGCCTGCGCCCAATCACCACTGTGATAGGCCGCGATACCGACGGCTTCGCGAATCGCCGCGATACGCGAAGCCCGGTGCCGTGCCGCACGTGCGTGCTCGAGTGCCGCTTCCGGATCTTCCTCGAGTAGGTCGCCGGCCATGACCAGATGCTTGGCCACGTAGTCGGCGGTCGCCTTGTCGAGGGTCGTCAGCTCACGACGCACCTCGGGCGACAGCTGCTTGGCTTCGACATCATCGGGCAGCCTGGGACCAGACGGCCGGTCCGCGTTCGTGTCAGCGTCACGGAACTGAGGCGGCCGGCCGTTCCGATCGGAGCCCGGCCGTCGCGGTGCCTGCGTACGGTCACGCTGAGGCCGCTGTCCCCGCCGTGCGTCGCCGTCGTCTCTGCGCGAGGGGCGACGATCGCCGCCCTGCCTGTTGTCGACCACTGGAACCTTTCCTACGAAACCTCAGGTCAGAATACGGCCCCCAGCCGCAAAACTCGCGATCCGATCGCCGGCAACGAACAGATCCGCTGCCTTCTCGGGGCCCGTTTCCGCGCCGAGAAATAGAAATTCCTCAAATAGAATCACCCCCCACATAAATGTGGGGGGTGATTCCTAATTTGTGTTCGGCGGTGTCCTACTTTTCCGCCCGTGCAGGGCAGTATCATCGGCGCTGGCAGGCTTAGCTTCCGGGTTCGGGATGGGACCGGGCGTTTCCCTGCCGCTGTTGCCGCCGTAACTCTATTTAATTACGCCTCCACCGGTTTTTTGGCACCCCCTTTTGTGGGGGTGTTATTTGGTGGTGGGGTGTGGTCTGTTCGACTTTTGTCGTGGATGTGGTTGCGGGCACGATGTGCAATGTTCTTCGTCTTGTTTTACACACAATTGGTTGTTTTTTGGTGTGTGTAAGTTTTCGGCCGGTTAGTGCCAGTTCCCTAAACCCATTGCTGGGTGTGCAGGTCTGGTCTATCGATCCCGTGGTCTGCGGGGGGCCTTATCCCTCTAAAAGGGTGAGAAACCTGGTCTTGGAAGAGGTTTCCCGCTTAGATGCTTTCAGCGGTTATCCTGTCCGAACGTAGCTATCCAGCCGTGCCCCTGGTGGGACAACTGGTAGACCAGAGGTTCGTCCGTCCCGGTCCTCTCGTACTAGGGACAGGTTTCCTCAAGTTTCTGACGCGCGCGGCGGATAGAGACCGAACTGTCTCACGACGTTCTAAACCCAGCTCGCGTGCCGCTTTAATGGGCGAACAGCCCAACCCTTGGGACCTGCTCCAGCCCCAGGATGCGACGAGCCGACATCGAGGTGCCAAACCATCCCGTCGATATGGACTCTTGGGGAAGATCAGCCTGTTATCCCCGGGGTACCTTTTATCCGTTGAGCGACACCCCTTCCACTCGGGGGTGCCGGATCACTAGTCCCGACTTTCGTCCCTGCTCGACTTGTAGGTCTCGCAGTCAAGCTCCCTTGTGCACTTACACTCAACACCTGATTGCCGTCCAGGTTGAGGGAACCTTTGGGCGCCTCCGTTACATTTTAGGAGGCAACCGCCCCAGTTAAACTACCCACCAGGCACTGTCCCTGGACCAGATATATGGTCCGAGGTTAGAAGCCCAATACGATCAGAGTGGTATTTCAACAACGACTCCACACACACTGGCGTGTGCGCTTCACAGTCTCCCACCTATCCTACACAAACCGTACCGAACTCCAATACCAAGTTGTAGTGAAGGTCCCGGGGTCTTTTCGTCCTGCCGCGCGTAACGAGCATCTTTACTCGTAGTGCAATTTCGCCGAGTCTATGGTTGAGACAGTTGAGAAGTCGTTACGCCATTCGTGCAGGTCGGAACTTACCCGACAAGGAATTTCGCTACCTTAGGATGGTTATAGTTACCACCGCCGTTTACTGGGGCTTAAATTCTCCGCTTCACCCCCGAAGGAGTTAACAGGTCCTCTTAACCTTCCAGCACCGGGCAGGCGTCAGTCCGTATACATCGTCTTGCGACTTCGCACGGACCTGTGTTTTTAGTAAACAGTCGCTTCTCACTGGTTTGTGCCACCCACTCATGCTTGGGCCGCGAGGGCTTACACACCATGTGGGTCCCCCTTCTCCCGAAGTTACGGGGGCATTTTGCCGAGTTCCTTAACCATAGTTAACTCGTACGCCTTAGTATTCTCTACCTGACCACCTGTGTTGGTTTGGGGTACGGGCCATGTGTGCACTCGCTAGAGGCTTTTCTTGGCAGCATAGGATCACCGAATTCGCCTCACTCGGCTATGCATCACCTCTCAGGATATATGTCAGACGGATTTGCCTATCTGACTCCCTACAGGCTTACCCGGTATTACCACTGACCGGTACGGCTACCTTCCTGCGTCACCCCATCGCTTGACTACTACCCACCAGGGTCCCACGCAGCCGGCAACACGTGATCCCCGAAAGGATCATCACGTGCCATTTGGATGGTTAGCACAATGGATTCATCACGGACGCACACACACGGGTACGGGAATATCAACCCGTTGTCCATCGACTACGCCTGTCGGCCTCGCCTTAGGTCCCGACTCACCCTGGGCGGACTGGCCTGCCCCAGGAACCCTTGGTCTTTCGGCGGGCAAGGTTCTCACTTGCCTATTCGCTACTCATGCCTGCATTCTCACTCCCACACCCTCCACAACTCGATCACTCGGCTGCTTCACCGGATGCAGGACGCTCCCCTACCCATCCTTGCGGATGCCGCGACTTCGGCGGTGTGCTTGAGCCCCGCTACATTATCGGCGCACAATCACTTGACCAGTGAGCTATTACGCACTCTTTCAAGGGTGGCTGCTTCTAAGCCAACCTCCTGGTTGTCTTCGCGACTGCACATCCTTTTCCACTTAGCACACGCTTAGGGGCCTTAGTCGGCGATCTGGGCTGTTTCCCTCTCGACGCACGGAGCTTATCCCCCGCCGTCTCACTGCCACGCTTTTGTCTTACCGGCATTCGGAGTTTGGCTGACGTCAGTAACCTGGTGAGGCCCATCGGCCATCCAGTAGCTCTACCTCCGGCAAGAAACACGCAACGCTGCACCTAAATGCATTTCGGGGAGAACCAGCTATCACGGAGTTTGATTGGCCTTTCACCCCTACCCACAGCTCATCCCCTCAGTCTTCAACCTAAGTGGGTTCGGGCCTCCACGCGGTCTTACCCGCGCTTCACCCTGGCCATGGGTAGATCACTCCGCTTCGGGTCCAGAACATGCCACTACACCCATAATGGGATACGCCCTATTCAGACTCGCTTTCGCTACGGCTACCCCCCACGGGTTAACCTCGCGACATGTCCCTGACTCGCAGGCTCATTCTTCAAAAGGCACGCCATCACCCCACGTAAACGAGGGCTCTGACGGATTGTAGGCACACGGTTTCAGGTACTATTTCACTCCCCTCCCGGGGTACTTTTCACCATTCCCTCACGGTACTAATCCGCTATCGGTCATCAGAAGGTATTTAGGCTTACCGAGTGGTCTCGGCAGATTCACAGCAGATTTCACGGGCCCGCTGCTACTCGGGAACACCATCAAGGCAGACATCGGGTTTTCACGTACGGGACTCTCACCCTCTACGGCAGGCCATCCCAAGCCACTTCCGTTAACCACGACATTTTCTTACTGCCCTCCAGCCGGATAGAACTGGAAAGATAGGTCCCACAACCCCGCACACACAACCCCTACCCGGTATCACATGCATACGGTTTAGCCTCATCCGCTTTCGCTCGCCACTACTCACGGAATCACAATTGTTTTCTCTTCCTACGGGTACTGAGATGTTTCACTTCCCCGCGTTACCTCCCACACCCTATATATTCAGGCGTGGGTAACACGACATCACTCGTGCTGGGTTTCCCCATTCGGACATCCTCGGATCAACGCTCGGTTGGCAGCTCCCCGAGGCTTATCGCAGCCTCCTACGTCCTTCATCGGCCTCTGATGCCAAGGCATCCACCATGCGCCCTTAAACACTTACGACACAAAAAACCAATTGAAAACAAGAATCAAAATTGCACATCAACACACAACAGAACAAGAAACCAACGACCCGAAAGCCGCCGGCAACCATTCGCTGCGCATTAGATGCTCGCAACCACTATCCACAAGTCAAACACCACACCCCACCACCAAAACCGGTGAGGCAACAACAACCCCCACCATCCCCAACGGGACGATGTCTCCCACCCACAAAGAGAGGAAGCGAACGGGCCTGTTGTCTCAGGACCCAACAGTGTGTTCGGCAATCTTCACGCCCCAAGGCTTTCCACCGGGACGAACGTTTGTTGTATGCACCCACCGAACAACCCACTACAGGCGCCGGCCATCTCCCAACCATGAACCCCGACACTATTGCCGGCACGGGGGAATCGATAAATGGTGCTCCTTAGAAAGGAGGTGATCCAGCCGCACCTTCCGGTACGGCTACCTTGTTACGACTTCGTCCCAATCGCCGATCCCACCTTCGACGGCTCCCTCCACAAGGGTTAGGCCACCGGCTTCGGGTGTTACCGACTTTCATGACGTGACGGGCGGTGTGTACAAGGCCCGGGAACGTATTCACCGCAGCGTTGCTGATCTGCGATTACTAGCGACTCCGACTTCACGGGGTCGAGTTGCAGACCCCGATCCGAACTGAGACCGGCTTTGAAAGGATTCGCTCCACCTCACGGCATCGCAGCCCTTTGTACCGGCCATTGTAGCATGTGTGAAGCCCTGGACATAAGGGGCATGATGACTTGACGTCATCCCCACCTTCCTCCGAGTTGACCCCGGCAGTCTCCTACGAGTCCCCGGCATAACCCGCTGGCAACATAGGACAAGGGTTGCGCTCGTTGCGGGACTTAACCCAACATCTCACGACACGAGCTGACGACAGCCATGCACCACCTGCACACAGGCCACAAGGGAACTGATATCTCTACCAGCGTCCTGTGCATGTCAAACCCAGGTAAGGTTCTTCGCGTTGCATCGAATTAATCCACATGCTCCGCCGCTTGTGCGGGCCCCCGTCAATTCCTTTGAGTTTTAGCCTTGCGGCCGTACTCCCCAGGCGGGGTACTTAATGCGTTAGCTACGGCACGGATCCCAAGGAAGGAACCCACACCTAGTACCCACCGTTTACGGCGTGGACTACCAGGGTATCTAATCCTGTTCGCTCCCCACGCTTTCGCTCCTCAGCGTCAGTTACTGCCCAGAGACCCGCCTTCGCCACCGGTGTTCCTCCTGATATCTGCGCATTCCACCGCTACACCAGGAATTCCAGTCTCCCCTGCAGTACTCTAGTCTGCCCGTATCGCCCGCACGCCCACAATTGAGTTGTGAGTTTTCACGAACAACGCGACAAACCACCTACGAGCTCTTTACGCCCAGTAATTCCGGACAACGCTCGCACCCTACGTATTACCGCGGCTGCTGGCACGTAGTTGGCCGGTGCTTCTTCTCCAGGTACCGTCACTTGCGCTTCGTCCCTGGTGAAAGAGGTTTACAACCCGAAGGCCGTCATCCTCACGCGGCGTCGCTGCATCAGGCTTGCGCCCATTGTGCAATATTCCCCACTGCTGCCTCCCGTAGGAGTCTGGGCCGTATCTCAGTCCCAGTGTGGCCGGTCACCCTCTCAGGCCGGCTACCCGTCGTCGCCTTGGTAGGCCATTACCCCACCAACAAGCTGATAGGCCGCGGGCCCATCCCACACCGCAAAAGCTTTCCACCACACCCCATGAAGAGCGTAGTCCTATTCGGTATTAGACCCAGTTTCCCAGGCTTATCCCAAAGTGCAGGGCAGATCACCCACGTGTTACTCACCCGTTCGCCACTCGAGTACCCCGAAGGGCCTTTCCGTTCGACTTGCATGTGTTAAGCACGCCGCCAGCGTTCGTCCTGAGCCAGGATCAAACTCTCCAAACAAAAACAACCCAACCCCAAAAGGCCAGGTGGAATTCGAATCAGAAAAATCCGATCACAAACAAAAGACACCAAAAACTGGCATCAAAAAAACAACAACCACACCCCACAAACGGGAAAACACGGAGTGCAGTCAAAAAACAACAAACAAAAACCACCAAACACACTATTGAGTTCTCAAACAACACGCCCGGCCTGACCGCGCAACAAACCCGCGGCTAAAAGCCGCGATCGGTGTGCGGGCAGTGAGGAACTCCCAACTTAATGGGTGTTACTCTCGGATTTGGTCTTCGCTCTCCGGCGCTTGTCCGTGTCGCTCTGACCTGGAATAAGTTACGGCAGGGCTAACAGCGAGTCAAATCGCCAGGTCAGAAGGCCGTTTCCCCTGGTCACCGGGGGTCATTCCCCCTGGTCGGGGCCGTAACCCGCTGAACCCCGGCAATGTGGCGCTTGCCACGCCGCAACACCAGCCAGCGATCACCCAGAAAATCGGTCGGCTGTGGTACCCACTCGTCGCTTTCCACCCGTGCGTTGTTCACGTAGACGCCACCTTCGGCGACCGTTCGGCGTGCTTCCCCGCGACTCTTGGACAGACCCGTCGCAACCAGCAGGTCGGTGATCCCGTCGGGACCACCCGGTGCCAGCTCCGCGACCTGGCCATTGCTGGCCTCGGTCAGCGCCGCCGCCAGCGTCGACTCATCGAGATCCGTAAGTTCGGCGCGGCCGAACAGGGCCTGACTGGCCAATTCGACCGCGTCGGTCGCGGCCTGGCCGTGCACCAACGTCGTCAATTCCCGGGCCAGCCGACGTTGGGCAGCTCGTTCGTGGGCACGCTCCGCCGTTGCGGTCGCCAGCTCGGTGAGTTCGTCGGCGGACAGGAAGGTGAACCAGTGCAGGTACCTGACGACATCGGCGTCGGCTGTGTTCACGAAGTACTGGTACCAGGCATATGGGCTGGTCAGCTCAGGGTCGAGCCACAGATTGCCGCCACCGGTCGACTTACCGAACTTCTTGCCGTCGGCCGAGGTGACCAGCGGAACCGTCAGCGCATGTGCGGTCGCACCCAGCTTCTGGCGCACCAGGCGGACGCCGGCGATGATGTTTCCCCACTGGTCGGAGCCACCGATCTGCAGGCTGCAACCGTGCTTCTTGTGCAGTTCGACGAAGTCGTTGGCCTGCAGGAGCATGTAGCTGAACTCGGTGTACGAGATGCCCTCGCCCTCAAGCCGCCGTCTGATGGTGTCGCGGTCGAGCATGACGTTGACCGAGAAGTGTTTGCCCACGTCACGCAAGAATTCGATGGCCGACATCGGCCCGGTCCAGGACAAGTTGTTCTCGACGATCGCACCGTTGCCGGAGTCGTTGAACTCGACGAATCGCTCCAGCTGACCGCGGATCCGTTCAGCCCAGTCGGCGACGGTGTCGGCGGTGTTCATGGTGCGCTCGCCGTTGTCCCGAGGATCGCCGATCAGGCCGGTCGCACCGCCCGCCAACACGATGGGCCGGTGCCCGGCCTGCTGGAATCGCCGCAGCGTGAGCAGAGGAACCAGGTGGCCGGCGTGCAGGCTGGGCGCGGTCGGATCGAAGCCGGCGTACACGGTGAGCGGTCCGTCCGTGGTTGCGGCGGCGAGCGCTTCGCGGTCGGTCGATTGCGCGATCAGCCCGCGCCAGTCCAGTTCATCGAGGATGCCAGTACTCACGACGTTGATCTTCCCCTATTGCAGGTCACGGGCTGTCATCAGTCGCTGGCACCCGGTACGGGCGCCCGGGGACTGCGCCGGTAGTTCGACACCTCGGGGGTGCCGGGCGACCAGAACCGCCAGGGCCGGTCGGCAGCCTGGCTGACGCCGACGCGCGGCCCGGCGTGCCCGCCCTGCGGCGCATTCAACTCCAGCCGGACCGGAGATCGGCGATCCATGAGATCAATACCGTTGTCCGCCAAGGTGATTCCCAAGGCTTCACACAGATTCCCCGGCCCACGGGCGAGCGCGGCAGGCGCAACGCCGGCCCGCCTGCGTACCCCGGCGACAGCACCGCCGTCGACGACGCGGGCCGCCCGGAGCAAGACGGCACCCGCTACCCCGTCGGTACCGCAGACGACGTTGGCGCACACGTGAATTCCGTGACTGCGGTAGGTGTACAGGTGGCCGGCCGGACCGAACATCACTGCACTTCGCGGCGTCGGACCGCGGAACGAGTGCGCTGCCGCGTCCGGCCAGGGCCCCGACGGCGGCCCGCCGTAGGCCTCGACCTCCACCACGGTGGCGACCACGTCGCGGCCGTACAACGTGGCGCCGAGCAGGCGTCGCGCCGCGGTAACCGGATCGACGGCGAGTTGCTCGGCGCTCATGGCCTGTCATTCTGCCCGGCCCAAGCCCGCCATTGACACGTGCACGCCGCGAGCGGACTATTCACCATATGATGAGTTCATCGCACGATGAATTAACGTGCCGCGCCTCTGACGTGGCGATTCGGGTTGACAACCTGACCGTCGTCCGCGGTAAGCGAGGCGCAATCGACCGGGTGTCGCTGCAGGTACGGCGCGGCAGCATCACCGGACTGCTCGGCCCGTCGGGCTGCGGCAAGACCACCCTGATGCGCGCCGTCGTCGGCACCCAGATCATCACGAAGGGCACGGTCACCGTGCTCGGGAGGCCGGCTGGATCAGCGGAACTGCGCCGCCGTGTCGGGTACGTGACCCAGGAGCCGACGGTCTACAACGACCTGCGCGTCATCGACAACGTCCGGTATTTCGCCGCACTGACGGGCGCCGACAAGACCGCCGCCGACGATGCGATCGCCGCCGTCGGCCTGCACGAGAACCGAACTACGCTGTGCGGCAACATGTCTGGTGGTCAGCGGACGCGGGCGTCGTTGGCCTGTGCGCTGGTGTCCCAGCCCGACCTGCTGGTCCTCGACGAACCGACCGTCGGCCTGGACCCTCTGCTGCGTGTCGACCTGTGGGAACAGTTCGACCGACTGGCCCGCGGCGGCACCACGCTGCTGGTGTCCAGTCATGTGATGGACGAGGCCGACCACTGCGGTGAACTGCTGCTGATGCGCGAAGGCCGGCTGCTGGACCACACCACGCCCACCCAACTACGAGAGGACACCGGATGTTCATCGCTGGAGGAAGCGTTTCTGACCATCATCCGGCGCAGCACCGCAGCCAAAGCCGGTTGACGCTGCGGCCCTACCTGTCCACGACCACCCGCATCCTGCGGCAGCTCCGTGCCGACCACCGCAGCATGGCCATGATCCTGGTGGTGCCGAGCGCCGTCATCACCTTGATGTACTTCATGTTCGACGAACTGCCGCACCGCCCCGGCACGCTGTCCCCGTTCAACAACGCCTGCCTGATCCTGCTGGGCATCTTCCCGTTGATCGTGATGTTCCTGATCACCTCGATAACCATGCAGCGCGAACGGGTTTCGGGAACCTTGGAACGGATTCTTACCACTCCCCTGCGTCGGCTGGATCTGCTGGCCGCCTATGGCTCGGCGTTCTCCGTCGCCGCTGCCGCCCAGGCGACGCTGGCCTGCCTGGTGTCGTTCTGGTTCCTGGGATTCGACACTGCGGGCAGCCCCGCACTGGTCTTCCTGATCGCGATCATCAACGCCGTGCTCGGTGTCGGGCTCGGTCTGCTGTGCAGTGCCTTCGCGCAGACCGAATTCCAGGCCGTGCAGTTCATGCCGCTGGTGATCGTGCCGCAATTGTTGTTGTGCGGCATCATCGTTCCTCGCGAGGTGCTGCCCGACTGGCTACGGTGGGTCAGTGACGCATTGCCCGCAACCTACGCGCTGGAGGCACTCCAAGAGGTGGCCGACCACGCCGAAATCACCGGTACGACGGTGCGCGACATCGTCATCGTGATCGCGTTCGTCGTGGTCACCATGGTCCTGGCCGCCGCGACCCTGCGCCGTCGGACGCCATGACCACCACGGACCCGCGGCCCCGCCGCAAGCCCCCGGGCCGTCCCACCGGGCCGTCCGACACCAAGGACACCATCCTGACGTGTGCGCGGGATCTGTTCGCCCGCAACGGGTTCAACAACACATCGGTGCGGGCGATCGCCGCTGCGGCGAATGTCGACGCGGCGCTGGTACATCACTACTTCGGGACCAAGCAGCAGCTCTTCGCCGCGGCGGTGCACATTCCCGTCGACCCGCAACTGGTACTGGGCCCGCTGCGGAGCACCCCCATCGACGAACTCGGCCGCACGCTGCCGTCGCTGCTGCTCCCGATCTGGGACTCAGAACTCGGCGTCGGATTCATCGCGGCACTGCGATCGATGCTGGCCGGCGACGAGGTGAACCTCATGCGCATCTTCCTGGAAGACATCATCACCACCGAAGTCGGTGCGCGCGTCGACAATCCGCCGGGCACCGGACGAATCCGGGTGCAGTTCGTGGCATCCCAGCTGATCGGCGTGGTGATGGCCCGCTACATCCTGGAGCTGGAGCCCTTCAGATCGCTTCCGGTGCAACAGATCGCCGAAACGATCGGCCCGAATCTGCAGCGCTATCTGACCGGCGATCTGCCGGCGCCCAGCTAGCTCCGGGCGGCGTCGATCAGTCGCTGGTGTTCGGCGTCGTCGGTGACGTCGACCGCCTCGTCGATCAGCAACACCGGTACCCCGCCGTCGATCCGATAGGCCCGGCGCAACCGCGGGTTGTACAGGCATTCGTCCCCGACCAGCAGCAGTTCACCCCGGTCCTGCGGGCACACCAAGATCGCGCGCAACGCTTCATCGATCATCGTTCGTCAGCCACCCAACGGAATCTGCGAGCCACCAGTGCCCGGCACGAGGCCGGGCGGCAGGCCACCGGGCCCACCGATGACGATCGGGCTCTGCGGCTTCACCCCGGCGGCCCGTGCCTGGTTGCGCTTCTGGAACTTCACGGTGTCCTGCAACGCGTGGATCAGCGGCACCTGGTTGGGGCGCTGGTCGAGCGCAGCCTCGATATCGGCGAGGTTGCCCTTCGAGGGACCGAAGCCCTGGGCACGCAGCTTGAGCGCCGTACGAAGCAAGTTCGAGAGGTCACCGCCACTGGAACCGATGTCGTACTGACCGTCGAGGTCGTCGAGCACGTCGGCGTGCGCAGCCGCGGGAGTGATCATCACACCGGCAGCCAGAGCTCCCGCCAGAATCGCGCCGGCAACACCGCGCCGGCGACGGCTGGTGTGTGACGTCATGCGTCCTCCATTCGGGTAACTGCGCAGACGGCGCGTGCTCCGTCCGACAAACCGCAGCCTAACAGCGCCGACCAGGTTGGGCGGGTGGTCACGACAGAGTGCCCTCCGCGGCCAACGCTGCGTACGCGGCCGGCGTGAACGGCACGAATGCGTCGCTGTCGACGTCGAACTGCCACGAGTTGCCCGATGATTCGGGCACGCCGGCGGCCCGCAACTCGGCGAGCACCGGGCGGTACGACGAATTGAGCGTCATCTCCGGCACCACGTGAATGAGGTCCGGCACCACCCCGACCGGCAGGTCGACGAACGCCTCACGGAGGTCGGCGGGCAGCACACTGCCGCCCGGACGCAAGCTCAACGCGGTGACCGCCAGCTCGCGATCACCGACGGGCACCCGGTAGGTGACGGCGATGTCGACCGCATCGAGGCGGCCGAGAGCGTTGCCGACCTCCTTGCCGAACACCGCGCCACGCGGGGTGCGGATGACCGAGCGCCGGTTGTCGACCATCCAGTAGTCGCCGTCGTCATCCCGACGGAACAGGAACTCGGTGGACACCCAGGTGTCACCCGGCGCGAAGACGCCGCGCTTGACCGACGCCGTCGGGTCGACGGGGCCACGTGGCTTGGCCAGCAGCACGCCCACCTCGTTGGGTTCGGCGCGCGCCACGAAACCGTCGTCGCCTTCGAGGATGAGGTCGTCGTCGACGTCGTAGGCGGCGAGGGCGATCTGGCCGCCGCCCGGCAGCGGCCGGCCCTCGCTGCCGATCTTGAGACCCGACACGTTGGCCAGTACGGCCTGGCCGTCGGTGGTCGTGAAGAACTCGAGGACGTGGGCGGGCTGGAACGCCTCTTCGACACGGCGCCACAACCCGGCCGGCATGCCCGAGCCGATGAACAACCGCACGGGGTGAGTTCCGTTGAGCACGAACGACGGATCGTCGATGACGTCGCGCAGCATGGCCCAGGTGTAGGACACCACGGTGACGCCGTACTGCCGCAGTTCGTGCACGAACCGGTCGGGCCGCAGGCCACGAGACAACGCGATGCGGGCACCGCCGACGACCGCGCCGCCCAGCGACACCAGCAGTCCGGACTGGTGATGCAGCGGAGTCAGGCAGTAGACGGTGTCGCCGCGGCCCAGGTTGGCCGCCGAGGCGGTGCCGAAAGCCGAAAGGGCCCAACGGAAGTTGGTGATCTGGCGGGCCACCAACTCGCCGCCGATATTGGCGAACGCGACGTAGGCCAGGTCCTGCGCGTAGCCCGGGTTGGGCCGGTACCAGCCGGGCAACTCGACCACGTCGGGATCGATCTGCTCCATGTCCACGACGTCCGCGTCGTCGGACACCTGCAGGTCGCGGTTCTCGCCGCCACCGAGCACCAACACGCGGGTCCGCAGCCGGCGTGCCGCATCGAGATTGGCCGGGTCGGAGATGATGTCGGTGACGCCACCGAGGCGGGCCGCCACGGCCAGGTCGGCGTCGGGTGGCATCAGCACCGCCACCGCGCCCAGACGCGACAGCGCGGCGATGGCGACCAGCGCGCTGGGCCGGGTCTCCATGAGCACGCCGACCCGAACGCCCTGCCGGACACCGACTTCGATCAGGCCCCGGACGACGTTGTTGATGCGGCGGTCCACCGCCTCATAGGTGTGCACGCGACCGTCGAACAGCAAGAACTCACCGTCCGGCGCACCCTCGGCCTGCTCACAGATGATGCGGCCCAACGAGATTCGCGTGTGGTCGTTGATCTGCCCCAGCCGGGCCAGGCGCGGCAGGGTGCGAACCGTCTCGATGGCCAGCGCCCGCGTGGACTTGCCGGCCGACACCACGGCGTCGGCCGCGGTGCTGGCGAAGGTGAAGGCCATCTCGGTGGCGGCCGCGGCACCATGCGCCACGCGTGTCGCCAACGGCACCGACTCGCGCGGCAGTTCGGACTGCAGCGGCATGGGCACCACGTCGGCCGGCATCGGGCCGCCGGCATCGAGCCACTTGACCCACGACGCCACCGTCGGCCAGCTCTGGCTGGCCGCCTTGGAACCCACGACAAGACCGAAATGCCCGACACGGATCAGATATTCGTAGACGTCGGCATCGGGGGCGGCCCGCTTGATGCCGCGCACCGCGGCGGGCTGGCCGATGTCGTCGACCTCGCCGACGACGGCGAGCACCGGGCAGGTGATGTCCGACAGCGTCACCAGGTTGCCGTGAATGGCGAACCCGCCGGTCATCATGCGGTTGTGCGCAATGAACTGCTTGAGCAGCTCCGCGATGGCCGGCCCGGACCAGGCGATCCAACCGTCGCTGGCCAGGAACCGGCGCTGCTGTTCGCGCGGCAACAGCGCCTCGCGGTCGTGCAGCTGGCGCAGGAAGTCGAGCCGTGACTGCGCGGTCTTGATCGGGTCCAGCATCTGGAAACCGTTGCGCGCCAACCAACCCGGGATGTTGAGGCGGCTAAAGACGTGGTCGGCCATGAAATCGGCGACACCGGATGCCAAGTTGGCCGGCATGTTCATCGGCAGCGCGGCCAAGGTGTCCACCGGCGAACCGAAGGCCACGATGCTCGCCAGGTCGCGGGACTGCCGGTACGCGGCGGTCTGGTAGGCGAACATGCCGCCCTGCGAGTAGCCGGCCAGGTGCACGTCTTTGCCGGTGGTGGCCTTCACGGTGTCGATGGCGGCACTCAGCCCCACCACGTGGTCCGCCAGATTGCGGTCCATGCCGCCCTCGACCTGATCGGGCGAGCCGAAGTCGATGACCCACGGGTCCAGGCCCGCGGCGTGCAAGATCCCGACGGCGCCGTCGTCACGCGTCACGTCCCACATGTCCGCGGACATCATCATCGGATGAACCATGAGCACCGGTGAACCTGCCGGGGCGGCGCCCGGACGGGCATCCGGCGGGAAGTACCGCCGCAGCCGGTACATCGGCACGCTCTCGACGATCTGGAACGGCGACGGCACGGCACCGGTCTCCAGCCCGCCGTAGCGCAGCACTTCCAGCCCGTTCTGGGCGGTAGCCACCAACCGCTCCACCGGAGCGGTGATCGCTGAAAAGTCCACCACCGGGCACTCCCTTTTGATCAAATCGGTACAAATCCCCCTGGCTAAGACGCCATCATGGCACAACGTGCTGGTTACCCCGGTGTTACGGCGTGGCGCAAGCACCTCCGGCCGCCGCATATGATCGGCGCCTGATGGCGCATCTATTGGGGGCCGAAGCCCTGCATCTCGAGTTTCCGACCCGTGTGGTTTTCGATTCGCTGACGGTCGGGATCGAGGAGGGTGACCGGATCGGCATCGTCGGCCGCAACGGCGATGGCAAGTCCAGTTTGCTGGCGATGCTCGGCGGCCGGCTGAAACCCGACTCCGGCCGGGTGACGGTACGCGGCGGCGTCCGCATCGGAATGCTCGACCAGGGCGACACCCTCGACCACACCGACACCGTCGGGCACGCCGTCGTCGGCGACGTCCCCGAGCATGAATGGGCGGGCGACCCCCGCGGTCGCGACGTCATCGCCGGACTGCTCGGCGACCTCGACTGGAACGCGGTGATCGGCACCCTGTCGGGCGGCCAGCGCCGCCGGGTGTCGCTCGCGAAACTGCTGGCCGGTGACCACGATGTCCTCATCCTCGACGAGCCGACCAACCACCTCGACGTCGAAGCGATCACCTGGCTGGCCGCGCATCTCAAGAAGCGCTGGGCCGCCAATGCCGGCGGCCTGCTGGTCGTCACCCACGACCGCTGGTTCCTCGACGAGGTCTGCACCGCCACCTGGGAGGTGCACGACCGCATCGTCGAACCGTTCGAGGGTGGCTATGCGGCCTACATCCTGCAACGGGTGGAGCGGGACCGGCAGGCGGCGGCGTCCGAGGCCCGCCGGCAGAACCTGGCCCGCAAGGAACTCGCGTGGCTCCGGCGCGGCGCACCGGCGCGGACGTCGAAACCGAAATTCCGCATCGACGCCGCCAACGCGCTGATCGCCGACGTCCCCGAGATCCGCGACAAGGTGGCGCTGCAGTCGCTGGCCGTGACGCGGCTGGGCAAGCAGGTCGTCGACATTCTGGACGCGTCGGTGACATACGGCGAGCGCGAGGTGCTGCAGGACATCGAGTGGCGGATCGCCCCGGGCGAGCGCACCGGCATCCTGGGCGTCAACGGCGCCGGCAAGTCGACGCTGCTCGGATTGATCGACGGGTCGGTCGAGCCGACCAGCGGCCGGGTGAAGCATGGCAAGACGGTGCAGATCGCCGCGCTGACCCAGGGCGTCGAGAAGTTGGCGGACCATCTCGACGAGCCGGTGCGGGTGGTGCTGAGCCGGCTGGCCACGACCTACACGTTCGGATCCGGTTCCAAGGCAACCGAACTCACACCGAGCCAGCTGCTGGAGCGCCTCGGCTTCGCCAGTGCACAGCTGTCCACTCCGGTGCGGGATTTGTCCGGTGGGCAGCAGCGCCGCTTACAACTGCTGCTCATCCTGCTGGAACAACCCAACGTGCTGATCCTCGACGAGCCGACCAACGACCTGGACACCGACATGCTGGCCGCCATGGAGGACCTGCTGGACTCCTGGCCGGGCACACTGATCGTGGTCAGCCACGACCGGTACTTCCTGGAGCGCGTCACCGATCAACAGTTCGGCATCCTCGGCGGCCGGCTGCGGCACCTCCCCGGCGGCGTCGACGAATACCTGCGGCTGCGGGCTTCGCATGCAGCTCAAACCGGTACCGCCGCAGCCAAACCGGCTGCGGCGGTAGCTGAGGGTTTGTCAGGTGCCGAACTGCGCGCGGCGCAGAAGGAGATCACGGCCATCGAGCGACGGCTGGAGAAACTCGCCGGCCAGATCGACACCGCGCACCAGCGTCTTGCCGAGCATGACCAGGGTGATTACGAAGGCCTGCAACGTCTTACGGCGTCGCTGCGCGAGCTCGAAACCGAGGTGACCGAGCAGGAGGAACGCTGGATGGAACTGTCCGAGGAAGTGGGCTAAGGCTCGTCCGCACACCGGCCGTAGCCCGCCAGTTCCCTGGCGATGGTCGCCTTCCTCAGCAGAAACCTGCCTTCGTCCAACTTCTTTCGGCGCAACCAGCCGGTGACTTCGGCATTGCACTTGCTCGCGTTGCACGACCGGCACGCGGGCACCACATTGTCGAGCGTGTAACGCCCGCCCCGCGAGATGGGCTGCACACAGTCTTTCTGCAGATCGGTGTCGCCCGCACCGCAGTAGGCGCAGCCACCCCAAATCTCTTGCAGGGCAGCCCACTGCTGCGGCGTCAGGTCGTGGTCGACCTTCGCCATCCGACGCTTGCGACGTCTGGCATACACCGCGGCGCGGCTGCGAGCTGGCACCGCCCGAGCCTACGGCCGCATCCGGGCTCAGCCGTGCAGGCGGGCCCGCAACCGATCGGCGGTGTCGCGCACGGTGACGAGCTGCTCGGCGACGCGCGTCGGAGACGTGCCACCGCGGGCGTCACGGGACTCCACCGAACCGGCGATGGTCAGCACGTCCCGCACTTCGGCGGTGAGTCCGGGGTGGATGCCGGCAAGCTCATCGGCGCCCAGCTCTTCGAGCCCGACGCCTCTGGCCTCGGCGGCCTTGACCGCGGCGCCGGCTGCTTCATGCGCAACCCGGAACGGAATCCCTTGGCGCACCATCCATTCCGCGATGTCGGTGGCAAGCGTGTAACCGAGCGGCGCGAGCGCGGCCATGCGGTCGGTGTCGAACGTCAGGGTGCCGACCAGTCCGGCCATCGCGGGCAGCAGCAACTCGAGCTGAGCGACGGAGTCGAAGACCGGCTCCTTGTCCTCCTGCAGATCCCGGTTGTAGGCCAGCGGCTGGGCCTTGAGGGTGGCCAGCAGGCCGGCGAGGTTGCCGATCAGCCGGCCGGACTTGCCGCGGGCCAATTCGGCGATGTCCGGGTTCTTCTTCTGCGGCATGATCGAGCTGCCGGTGGACCAGGAGTCGTGCAACCGAACGTAGCCGAATTCTGTTGTGCTCCAAAGGATGATGTCCTCGGAAAGCCGGGACAGATCCACCGCGATCATCGCGAACACGAAAGCGGCCTCGGCGGCGAAGTCCCGCGAAGATGTCGCGTCGATCGAGTTGTCGGCCGCCGAGGTGAAACCAAGGTCGGCGGCGATGGCGTCGGGGTTCAGGCCCAGCGAGCTGCCGGCCAACGCACCGGATCCGTAGGGCGACACCGCCGCCCGCTTGTCCAGGTCGAGCAGCCGGTCGGCGTCGCGCAGCAGCGGGTGCGCATGCGCGAGCAGGTGATGCGCCAGCAAGACCGGCTGAGCGGACTGCAGGTGCGTCTTACCGGGCATGATCGCGGTCGGGTGCGTCGCAGCCTGGGTTGCCAACGCCGCCACGACGTCGAGCACGCCGTTACCGATGACCTTGATAACGTCGCGCAACCACATGCGGAACAGCGTGGCGACCTGATCGTTGCGCGACCGGCCCGCACGCAGCCGCCCGCCCAGGTCGTCACCGACGCGGTCGATCAGCCCGCGCTCCAGCGCGCCGTGCACGTCCTCGTCCGTCGGCAGCGGCCCGAAAGACCCGTCGGCGACGTCGTTGCCCAGGCTGTCCAGCCCGGCCAACAGACCGTCGCGCTGGTCATCCGTGAGCAGGCCGGCGTTGTGCAGCACCCGGGCGTGTGCCTTCGACGCGGTGACGTCGTATGGCGCCAGCGCCCAGTCGAAGTGCGTCGACTTGCTCAGTGCGGCAAGCGCTTCGGACGGGCCGGAGGCGAACCGTCCGCCCCACAGCGAGCCTTCGTTGGTGCCACCGGTGCTCATAAACGTGCCCCTCGTCGAGCGCGAGCGTGCGGTGCTGCACACCTAAACGCGGTGTGTCGGGTGCAGACACGCACGCTCGCGGTAAGTGTGCTTACAGTCCCAGATCGCGCTTGGCGGAGATCTTGGAGCTCAGACCGTGCAGCTGGACGAAGCCCTTGGCCGCGCTCTGGTCGAAGCTGTCGCCCTCGTCGTAGGTGGCGAGGTTGAAGTCGTACAGCGACTCGCCCGAGCGACGGCCGTTGACGGTGATGTGGCCGCCGTGCAGGAGCAGGCGGATGTCACCGGAGACGTGCTGCTGGGTGTGCTCGACGAACGCCTCCAGCGAGGCCTTCAGCGGGCTGTACCAGAGCCCGTCGTAAGTCAGCTCGCCCCACTTGCGGTCGACGCCGCGCTTGTAGCGGCCGAGCTCGCGCTCCAGGGTGACGTGCTCGAGTTCGGTGTGCGCGGTGATCAGCACCATGGCGCCCGGGGCCTCGTAGATCTCACGGGACTTGATGCCGACCAGGCGGTCCTCGACGACGTCCAGGCGGCCGACGCCCTGCGCACCGGCGCGGGTGTTGAGCTCCTGGATGATCTGCAGCACGCTCAGCGGGCGGCCGTCGATGGCGACCGGGCGGCCCTTGTCGAAGCTGATGATCAGCTCGTCGGGGGTGTTGAAGTGGACCGTCGGGTCCTCGGTGTAGTCGTAGACGTCCTTGGTGGGGGCGTTCCACAGATCCTCGAGGAAGCCGGTCTCGACGGCGCGGCCCCAGACGTTCTGGTCGATGGAGAACGGCGACTTCTTGGTGACGTTGATCGGGATGTCGTTCTCCTGCGCGAAGGCGATGGCCTTCTCGCGGGTCCAGGCGTAGTCGCGAACCGGGGCGATCACCTCAAGTTCCGGTGCGAGGGTATTGAAACCGACCTCGAACCGGACCTGGTCGTTGCCCTTGCCGGTGCAACCGTGCGCGACGACGGTGCCGCCGTGGCTACGGGCAGCCTCGACCAGATGCTTGACGATCAGCGGCCGCGAGATGGCCGAGACCAGCGGGTACCGGTCCATGTACAGCGCGTTGGCCTTGATGGTGGGCAGGCAGTACTCGTCGGCGAACTCGTCGCGGGCGTCGACCACCACCGCCTCCACGGCGCCGCAGTCGATGGCACGCTGCCGGACGACCTCCATGTCCTCACCGCCCTGGCCCAGGTCGATGGCCACGGCCACAACTTCCTTGCCGGTCTCCTTGCCGATCCAGCTGATCGCGACCGAAGTGTCCAGACCGCCGGAATACGCCAGGATGACGCGCTCGGACATGTGTCAATCTCCTTGTCTAGTACTGCTACAGGTTCTCGAAGGTGGCGGCGAGCTCGGCGCCGCTCATCGGTTCGCGGGCGACGACGAAAATGGTGTCATCACCGGCAATCGTGCCCACAACATAAGGCAGAGCCGCCCGATCTATCGCACTGGCCAGGTACTGCGCCGCCCCAGGTGGCGTACGTAACACGGCCAGATTGGCGCTGGCGTCGGTGGACACCAGCAGCTCGCCGAGCAGCCGGGACATCCGCTCGGTGCCGCCGGAAACGCCCTTGACGGGGCTGCCGTCCTCGGGAACGACGTAAACGCCGGTACCGCCGTCGGCGCCGCGCAGCTTGACCGCACCCAGTTCCTCCAGGTCCCGCGACAGCGTCGCCTGGGTGACGTCGATGCCCTCCTCGGCGAGCAGGGCCGCGAGCTCGGTCTGGCTGCGCACCGGGTTCGACGACAGCAGCGCGACGATGCGCGACTGCCGTCCAGCCCGGGTCGGTGCTGTCATCGGAGCCTCACCGCGCGTTGCGTTCCAGCAGCCAGACCAACATGGCCTTCTGGGCGTGCAGCCGGTTCTCGGCCTCGTCGAACACCGCGCTCTGCGGGCCGTCCATCACCTCGTCGGTGATCTCGTCCCCGCGGTGCGCCGGCAGGCAGTGCAGCACGACGGCATCAGCGTTGGCACGGCCCAGCAGCGTGCTGTTGACCTGGAACGGACGGAACGGGCGCACCCGGTCCAGGCCGTCGTTCTCCTGGCCCATCGAG
The DNA here is from genome assembly GCF_010730955.1 of Mycolicibacterium aubagnense. Classification (NCBI taxonomy): domain Bacteria; kingdom Bacillati; phylum Actinomycetota; class Actinomycetes; order Mycobacteriales; family Mycobacteriaceae; genus Mycobacterium; species Mycolicibacterium aubagnense. Next base: position 963,464 of record NZ_AP022577.1, read on the forward strand.
GTCCAGGTGTCGGTGACGAGGACGTCGGCACCGTCGGCCGCGGCCTGCGGGTCGGTGGTGACCGTGACGGTCGCGCCCGTCTCGGCAGCCCGCTTCTTGGCGGCCTCGACGAACTGCGGGTCCGGTGCGAATCCCTTCGGCGCGGCGATGGTCACGTTGATGCCGGCCGTGACGCCGCCGACCATCAGCGAGTGCGCCATGTTGTTGGCGCCGTCACCGAGGTAGGCCATGTTGAGCCCGGCCAGCGTGCCCTTGCGCTCGGCGATGGTCTGCAGGTCCGCCAGCACCTGGCAGGGGTGGAACTCGTCGGACAGGGCATTGATGATCGGCACCGTCGAGCCGGAGGCCATGGCCGCGAGGCGCTCCTGGGCGAAGGTGCGCCAGACGATGCCGTCCACATAGCGGGACAGCACGGCACCGGTGTCCTCGAGCGTCTCTTCGCGCCCCAGCTGGGTGCTGCGGCCGTCGACGACGACGGCGTGCCCGCCGAGCTGGGCGATGCCCATCTCGAACGAGAACCGCGTGCGGGTGGAGTTCTTCTCGAAAATCACGGCGATGCCCCGCGGCCCCTCGAGCGGACGCCGGCTGAAAGGCGCCTTCTTCAGTTCGGCGGCCAGCGCCAGGACCTCGGCCTGCTCCTCGGGAGTCAGGTCGTCGTCACGGAGGAAATGGCGGATCACTGGGACTCCCCTGCTGCGGTGTCGAGAACGGTGGGTAGTGCGGTCAGGAACGCGTCGATCTGCGCGTCGGTGATGACCAGCGGCGGCGCGAGCCGCACCACGTCGGCCGCTGCGGCATTGACGAGGAAACCCGCGTCACGCGCGGCGTTTTCGACAGCCTTGGCCTGCGGCGCGGTCAGCACAACGCCGAGCAACAGTCCGCGGCCCCGGACGTGATCGACGAGCGGGTGGCCCAGCTCTTCGATGCCGTGCGCCAGCGTCTTGCCCGCGGCGTCGGCGCGGTGCACCAGGTCGTCGTCGGCCAGGGTCTTGACCACCGCGAGACCGGCGGCCGTGCACACCGGGTTGCCGCCGAAAGTGCTGCCGTGCATGCCCGGCTGCAGCAGGTCGGCTGCGGGTCCGATGGCGATGCAGGCGCCGATGGGCAGGCCGCCGCCGAGGCCCTTGGCCAGCGTGATGACATCGGGCGTGATGCCGTCGTGCTGGTGCGCGTAAAAGGCTCCAGTACGCCCGATCCCCGTCTGCACCTCGTCGAGCACCAGCAGCGCACCGTGTTTCGTAGTGAGCTCCCGTGCCTTGGCCAGGTAGCCGGCCGGCGGCGTGACGACGCCGCCCTCGCCCATGATCGGTTCGAGGAACACCGCCGCGGTCTCGTCGGTGACAGCCGCGGCCAGCGCATCAGCGTCGCCGTAGGGCACATGGGTGACGTCACCAGGCAGCGGCAGGAACGGCTCCTGCTTGCCAGGCTGGCCGGTCAGCGCCAGCGATCCCATGGTGCGGCCATGGAAAGCGCCTTGGGCCGCAACGATTTTGGTGCGGCCGGTGAGCCGGCTGATCTTGAATGCGGCTTCGTTGGCTTCGGCACCGGAGTTGCAGAAGAACACCCGGGCCGGCGACCCGAGCAGGGCGACGAGGGCTTCCGCCAAGGCGATACCGGGTTCGGTGGCATACAGATTCGACGTGTGCCCCAGCGTGTTCAGCTGGGTGGTGACGGCCTCGATCACCGCCGGATGCCGGTGGCCCAACACGTTCACCGCGATGCCGGCCAGAAAGTCCACATAGCTCTTGCCGTCGGCGTCGGTGACCACGGCGCCGTCGCCGCTGACCAGCGCGACCGGCGGCGTGCCGTAGTTGTTCGTCATGACCGCTTGCCAACGGGCTTGCAGTGCTTGGGTTGCGCTCATATCGATGGTCATGCTGCTACCACTTTCGTACCGGTGCCATCGTCGGTGAACAACTCGACCAAGACACAATGTTCGACCCGGCCGTCGATGACGTGCGCGCTCGGGACACCGTTCTCCACGGCCCGCAGGCATGCCTCGATCTTCGGCACCATGCCGGATTCGAGCTTCGGCAACAGTTGCGTCAGCGCTGCGGTGTCGATTTCGGTGACCAGCGAATTACGGTCCGGCCAGTCGGTGTACAGGCCCTCGACGTCGGTGAGCATCAGGAGCTTCTCCGCGCCCAGCGCCTCGGCCAGTGCGGCCGCCGCGGTGTCGGCATTGATGTTGTGCACCACGCCGTCTGCGTCGGGACCGATGGTGGACACCACCGGAATCCGGCCGGCGGCAATGAGATCGAGTACGGCAGCGGTGTTGACGTGCTCGACGTCGCCGACCAGTCCGATGTCGGTGAGCACCCCGTCGACCGTCACGCTGCGCCGCACCGCGGTGAACAGGTGCGCATCCTCGCCGGTGATGCCGACCGCGTACGGGCCGTGGGCGTTGATCAGACCGACGAGTTCGCGACCGACCTGGCCGAACAACACCATGCGCGCGACTTCGAGGACCTCGGGCGTGGTGACCCGGAAGCCACCCTTGAAATCACCTTCGATACCAAGGCGTTTCAGCATCGCGCTGATCTGCGGGCCGCCGCCATGCACGACCACCGGGTGGATCCCGCAGTTCCGCAGGAAGGCCATGTCGGCGGCGAAGGCCGCCTTGAGGGTGTCGTCGGTCATGGCGTTGCCGCCGTACTTCACCACGACGATCTTGCCGTGCAGCTGCTTGAGCCACGGCAGCGCCTCAGCGAAGACCGACGCCTTGGTGGTAGTGGAAAGTCCCGCCGTGGTCATGCGCGATCCGCCTTCGGCTCCTCGCTGGTGCTCATGAGCTGTACGCCGAGTTCTCTTCGACGTACGCGTGTGATAGATCGGTGGTCCGGATGGTCGCCTCGTGCTCGCCTATCCCCAAATCGACGATGACCTCGATATCGGCGCCGGACAAGTCGACCTCACGGGCACCGGGCGCACCGGCGCCGTCGATGCACACCGCGGAACCGTTGAACGACACGCTGATCCGGTCCGCCACGAGTTCGATCGGCGCGATGCCGATGGCGGCCAGGACGCGGCCCCAGTTGGGGTCGGACCCGAACAGCGCAGTCTTGACGAGGCTGTCGCGGGCCAGTGCCCGGGCACCCACCAGGGCGTCGTCCTCACTGGCCGCGCCCTTGACGGTGATCGCGATGCGCTTGGTGACACCTTCGGCGTCGGCCTGCAGCTGCGCGCACAGATCGTCGCACACGGTGAAGACTGCCTCGTCCAATTCGCCTTGGCTGGGCCGGATTTCGCTGGCACCCGACGACAGCAGGAGCACGGTGTCGTTGGTGGAACAGCTGCCGTCGATGTCGAGCCGGTCGAAGGTCTTCCCGGCGGCGTTCTTGAGCGCGAGGTTGAGGGCCTCCGCGTCCGCGACGGCGTCGGTGGTGATGACCACCAACATGGTCGCCAGCGACGGCGCCATCATGCCGGCCCCCTTGGCCATGGCACCGACGGTCCACTTGCCCGGGTGGTGCAGCGCAACCTGTTTCGGCACGGTGTCGGTGGTCATGATGGCCCGCGCGGCCTCGTCACCGCCGGACAGCCCACCGGCCATCTCATGCACGATCTCGGTGACACCGGCGAGCACCTTGTCCATCGGGAGCCGGTCGCCGATCAGCCCGGTCGAGCACACCGCGACCTCGATGGCACCGGTCTCGGTCCCCCAGTCGCTGAGCGCCGCGGCCAGGGCTTCCGCGGTCTGGTGCGTGTCCTGGAAACCGCCCGGACCGGTACACGCGTTGGCGCCGCCGGAATTCAGGATCACCGTCCGCAGCCGGCCGCTCGTGAGCACCTGTTCGCTCCACTGCACCGGAGCGGCCCGCACCTTGTTGCGGGTGAACACCCCGGCCGCTGCCAGGTCGGGTCCCTCGTTGAAGACCAGCGCCAGATCCGGTTTCCCGGAAGCCTTGATGCCGGCGGCGATTCCGGCTGCGCGGAAGCCTTCCGGCGCGGTGACGCCCTGGTTGCGGTGCAGGGACGGGGTCAGCGACGAGGTCACGGTGCTACTCCCACGGTGGATAGTCCTTCGGTTTCCGGCCAGCCGAGTGCGATGTTCATGGACTGTACTGCCGCGCCGCCGGTGCCCTTGGTCAGGTTGTCGATGGCACAGAGGGCGACGAGAGTCTTCGCGTCCTCATCGACGGCGACGGCGATCTGCGCGGCGTTGCTGCCGATGACCGAACCGGTCTTGGGCAGCTGCCCCTCCGGCAGCAGGTGGATGAACGGCTCACTCGAGTAAGCCTTTTCGTAGGCGGCGCGGATTTCCTCGACGGTCGCCGTCGTGCGCGCGGTGCAGGTCGCGAGGATGCCACGCGAGGTCGGGATCAGCACCGGGGTGAACGAGACCGTCACGTCCTTGTCCGTGACGGCCCGCAGCCCCTGGGCGATCTCCGGGGTGTGCCGGTGTGCGCCGCCGACGTTGTAGGCCCGGGCCGAGCCGATGACCTCGGCGGCCGACAGGTCGACCTTGCCCGACTTGCCGGCGCCCGAGGTGCCACTGACCGCGACCACGGTGACGTTGGGTTCGACGAGCCCGGCGGCGACGGCAGGGACGAGGGCCAGCAGGGCCGAGGTCGGGTAGCAGCCCGGTACCGCAACGCGTTTGGTGCCGACGAGCTTGTCGCGGCCGCCGGGCAGCTCGGGCAGACCATAGGGCCAGCTGCCGGCGTGCTCGGAGCCGTAGAACTTCTCCCAGGCTGCGGCGTCGGTGAGCCGGAAGTCGGCGCCACAGTCGACGATCAGGGTGTCGGGACCGAGCTGCTGCGCGAGTGCGGCCGAATGTCCGTGCGGCAGGCCGAGAAACACCACGTCATGCCCGGAGAGGACGTCGACCTCGGTGGGCTGGAGCACCTGCTGCGCCAGCGGCAGCAGGTGCGGGTGATGGTCGCCGACCGTGGTGCCGGCATTACCCGCCGCGGTCAGCGCACCGATGGTGAGGCGGCCGTCGGTGTAGGCCGGATGGCCCAGCAGAAGCCGCAGAATCTCGCCGCCGGCATACCCACTGGCGCCGGCCACCGCCACAGAAGTCATGACAGCAATTCTGCATGGTTATGCATCAACTTGCAAACCAATTAGCGACGCTGTTCGGCACCCAGCCGCTCGATGGCCAGGGCCACCGCCGCGTCGCGGGAAGCACTGGCCTCGTCCTCGGTCAGCGTGCGGTCGGGCGCCCGGAACCGCAGGGCCAGGGTCAGCGACTTGCGGCTCTCCCCGATCTGCGGGCCGGTGTAGACGTCGAACAACCGCGCGTCCTCGAGGAGCTCCCCGGCGCCCTCGCGCACGACGTCGACCACGGCCTGGGCCGCCACCTCGTCGACGACGATCAGGCTGACGTCCTGGAACACCGCCGGGTACGGCGACACCGACGGCACGATGGCGCGTTCGATGACCGGGATGGCGTCCAGGTTCAACTCGACGGCGCAGGTGCCATTCGGCAGACCCATGCGCTCGATGACGGCCGGATGCAGTTGGCCGGCGTGGCCGACCACGGTGTCGCCCACCAGCACCTCGGCACAGCGTCCCGGGTGCCACGGCAGTTCCTGCGCGGCGCGCAGCGTCACCTCGACACCGCAGGCCCGGGCGATGATCCGCACGGTCTCCAAAGCGTCGGCGGCCTCGACCGCCCGGCCCGGACCCCATGGGCCGGGCAGCTCGCGCAGGCCGGTGAGCACCGCGGCGACATGCAGCGGCTGATACGGCAGGGCCTGGTTGATCTCGGCCAGCTCTGCCTCGGTCGGACGACGATCCACCGGGATCGGTGCCACGGCCTTGGTGTTCGGCGTCGCTTGCACGACCTGCTCGATACCGAAGAGCGCGACGTCGGCCGCGCCGCGAGACACGTTGCGTACCAATGCTTCCAGCAGGCCCGGCAGCAGCGTGGTGGCCAGCGCGGGCCGGTCGGCCTCGAGCGGGTTGAGCACCGAGATGGTGGCACGCCGCGGGTCGTCGGCCGGCAGGTCCCAGGCGTCCAGCACACCGGCAGGCAGGAACGGCGTCGGCAGCACCTCGACGAAACCACCCAGCGCCAACGACTTTCCGATGGCACGACGACGCTGCTGCGTCGCCGTCAGACCGCGGCCGGCGGGCGCCTGCGGCAGCACCGACGGAATGGCATCGAGCCCCTCGAGGCGCAGCACTTCCTCGACCAGGTCGGCGGGCTGTTTCATATCGGGCCGCCAGCTCGGCGGAACGACGGTAGCCGCGTCCCCGGACACCGTGACGCTCGCGCCGATCTGCATGAGGCGACGGGCCGTGGTGCCGTCCGGGTAGCTGACCCCGGCAATCCGGTCGGGCAGGTCGACGGCGATGGTCACCGGCGGCTGCGACCAATCTTGTGCAGCATCGGCGTCACGCCAGTCCGTCAACGTGGGTTCGACTGCACCACCGGCGATTTCCGCCAGCAGCGCGGCACAGCGGTCCAATGCGGCGCGGGAGATCGCCGGATCGACGCTGCGCTCGTAGCGGCGGCTGGCCTCGCTGACCAGGTGCAGGCGACGCTGGGTGCGCGACACCGCGGCCGGATCCCAGACCGCCGCTTCCAGCAGCACGTCGGTCGTGGTGTCGCGGACCTCGGTGGTGCCGGCGCCCATCACCCCGCCGATGGCGGCGGTGGCCACGTCGTCGACGATCAGCACGTCGCCCGGATCCAGTTTGCGCTCAACGTCATCGAGGGTGACGACCGTCTCCCCCGGCTTCGCGAAGCGCACGTCGAAGCCGCCGGTGATCAGCTTGCGATCGTGGGCGTGCATCGGGTGCCCGAGTTCGAGCATCACGTAGTTGGTGACGTCGACGGCCGGCGAGATGGCCCTGATGCCCGATAGCAACAGCCGGCGCTGCAGCCACCATGGCGATACCGCGGTCGGGTCGATACCGACGACCGGACGCAGCCCGAAACGCTGCACGCCGGTGCCGGGCTGGACCGTCAGCGGCCACGCCTCGCCTTCGGCGGGCAGCGCCGGCACATCAGCAGGGTCGACGAAATCCAGGTCGAAGGCGCACGCAATTTCGCGAGCCATGCCGCGGATCGACAGGCAGTAGCCGCGATCCGGGGTGATGGCGAGGTCGAACACCACGTCGTCCAGACCGAGCACCTCGGCGCCCGAGGCACCCGGCTCCGCGGTACCCGGCGGCAGCACGATGATGCCGGAATGGTCTGAGCCGAAGTTCAATTCGGCTGCCGAGCAGATCATGCCGTCGGACACCCGGCCGTAGGTCTTGCGGGTGGCGATCTTGAACTCACCGGGCAGCACGGTGCCGGGCAGGGCCGCGACGACCAGATCACCGACCGCGAAGTTGCGTGCGCCGCAGACGATGTCGCGCGGTTCGGCTTCACCCACGTCGACCTTGCAGGCCCGGATGGGCTTCTTGAACTCGGTCAGTTCCTCGATCTCGACGACGCGGCCGACCGTCAGCGGGCCGGTGACCGGCCCGGCGGCGATGACGTCCTCGACCTCGTGGCCGATCCGGATGAAGGCCGCTTCCAGGTCTTCCGGCGACACGTCCCAACCGGGCGCTCCGGCCTGGACGGCTTCCCGCAGCCAGCTATAGGGAATACGCATCAGACACCCACCCCGAACGGCAGGGAGAAGCGCACGTCGCCCTCCACCATGTCGCGCATGTCGGGAATTCCGTTGCGGAACTGCAGGGTTCGCTCCAATCCCATGCCGAAGGCAAATCCGGAGTATTCGTCGGGGTCAATGCCGCAGGCCCGCAACACATTCGGGTTGACCATGCCGCAGCCGCCCCATTCCACCCAACCGGGGCCGCCCTTCTTGTCCGGGAACCAGACGTCGACCTCGGCCGACGGCTCGGTGAACGGGAAGAAGTGCGGACGGAACCGCGTGCGCCCCTCGGGGCCGAACTGGGCACGCGCCAGCGCATCCAGGGTGCCGCGCAGGTTGGCCATGGTCAGGCCCTTGTCGACGGCCAGACCCTCCACCTGGTGGAACACCGGGGTGTGGGTGGCGTCGAGTTCGTCGGTCCGGAAGGTGCGGCCGATCGACACGATGTAGACGGGCAGTTCGCGATCGAGCAGGGCGCGGATCTGCACCGGGGACGTATGCGTGCGTAGCACCTGCCGCGAACCTTCGGGCGCGACGTGGAACGTGTCCTGCTCGCTGCGGGCCGGATGGTCGGGCGGGAAGTTCAGCGCGTCGAAGTTGAACTGTTCGGTCTCGACCTCGGGACCCTCGGCCAGCTCCCAGCCCATCGCCACGAACGTGTCGGCGACATGCTCGGCGAGGATCGTGATCGGGTGACGGGCACCGATGGGCTGCCGGGTGGTCGGCAACGTGACGTCGATGCGCTCGGCCACCAGCGCAGCCGCATCACGCTCGGCGCGCAGCACCACGATGCGGTCGTCATACGCCTGCTGCGCGGCGCTGCGGGCGATGTTGACGCGCTTGCCCGCGTCGGCCCGATCTGCCTTTGCCAGCGTGCCCAGTGCCTGCCGGGCCAGTGCGATGGGTGCTTTGTCACCGAGGTGCTCGGTCTTGGCGCGGGCCAGCGCGTCGAGGTCAGCGGCCTGGTCGAAGGCGAGCCGGGCGGCATCGACCGCCGCAGTCAGTGCTTCTTCTGATAGACCCGCGGAAGGCCCGTCACTGCGTTCTTCACCCTGCTCAGCCACCCCGAGATCATAGCGACGCACACCCGGCCGACCGAGATACCCTCACTCAGTGCTCTTGCGACCGGTACTCATCGCGGGTCTGTGGTTGTGCGCGGCGCTCGCCGCCGTCGCGGCAGTGCTCGTCGATCTGCGATGGGCGGTGCCTGCGGCGCTGATCGTGGCCCCGGCAGTTATCGGCACCTGAGATCTGATGCAGAAGCGGCATTCGATCCTGCGGGCGTACCCGGTGCTGGGCCACATCCGGTTTCTGATGGAACTCGTCCGCCCAGAGGTGCGGCAGTACTTCATCGAGTCCGACACCGACGCCACACCCTTTGACCGTGAGACGCGCGATCTGGTCTACGAGCGGGCCAAAGGCACCAAGGGCAACGAGCCGTTCGGCACTCCCCGTGATGTCAACGCGGTCGGATACGAGTTTCTCCGGCATTCGCTGCGCGCCCGTGCCGCCGACGAACTCACCCCGCGGGTGCGGCTCGGCGGGCCAGACTGTTCCCAGCCGTACGACATCGCCCTACTGAACGTGTCAGCAATGAGTTTCGGTGCGTTGTCGGCGAATGCCATCGAGGCACTCAACCGTGGCGCGGCACTCGGCGGATTCGCCCACGACACCGGCGAAGGCGGCATCAGCCCCTACCACCTGCATGGCGGCGACCTGATCTGGGAAATCGGCTCAGGGTATTTCGGCTGTCGGGACGCCGAAGGTCGTTTCGATGCAGAGGCGTTCGCCGAGAAGTCCGCGCTGCCGACGGTCAAGGCCATTTCGGTCAAGCTGTCGCAGGGCGCCAAGCCCGGCCTGGGCGGCGTACTGCCCGGCGCGAAAGTCAGCCCGGAGATCGCGGCCAGCCGTGGAGTCCCGGCGGGACGCACCGTGGTGTCTCCGCCGTCGCACAGCGCGTTTCACACGCCGACCGAGTTGATGGAGTTCATCGCCGAGCTGCGCCGGCTGTCCGGCGGCAAGCCGGTCGGATTCAAACTGTGCGTGGGCGCCAGAACCGAGTTCTTGTCCATCTGCAAGGCGATGCTGGCGACCGGCATCACACCCGATTTCATCATCGTGGACGGCTCCGAAGGCGGTACTGGCGCGGCGCCACAGGAGTTCGAGGACCACGTCGGCATGCCACTCACCGAAGGCCTGATGCTGGTGCACAACGCGCTGGTCGGAACCGGGCTGCGCGAACGGATCCGCGTGGGCGCCTCGGGCAAGGTCGCCAGCGGCGTGGACATCGTCAGCCGGATCTGCCAGGGCGCCGATTTCACTTTGGCGGCCCGGGCGATGATGTTCGCCGTCGGCTGCATCCAGGCCCGCGCGTGCCACACCAACCGCTGCCCGACGGGAGTGGCCACCCAAGATCCCGGACGGGCCCACGCGCTCGACGTTCCGGACAAGGCCGACCGGACCTACAACTTCCAGCGCGCAACGGTGGCCAGCGCGGCACAGATCGTCGCGTCGATGGGATTGGACGGCTTTCATCAGCTGGCACCGACGATGCTGAACCGGCGTGTGGACGGTCAGCACACCTACAGCTACGCCGAGATCTACCGCTGGCTCGCACCGGGTGAACTGCTGACTCATCCACCCGAATCCTGGCGCGCCGACTGGGCCGTGTCCCGACCCGACGATTTCGTCTGAACACGTCGGGACACCACGGCGGTGACGGTGGCACACAGCGAACTTGCCGGTAGTCCGATCAGCGCCAGCTCCGGCGTGTGGACCAACACGGCGTAACCGAAGCACACGCCCACGCCGAACACGACGGCTTCGCCACGCGTCCAGTGCGCTGGTGGTTCCAGCCGGGTCGACATCAACAAACCGACTGCGAACGCGATCGCGTGACCAGCCTCGGTGAAGTCGCTGCTGACCACCAGTACCGCGACGGCGCCGGCCAGCCACCAGCCGAGCCACACCGGCTTCAGTCGCGCGGGCACCACTGCGGTCAGCGCTCCGACCACCGTCAACACCCCATAGCTGACCCCGACATCGGCCACTCGGCTGATGGACCGCGGCAACCATCCGAGCTCGACCGCGACCACCAACCCCGCGGCGACGACGAGCGTGGTGACGACATGGCCGACGAAGAACATCACCACCAGCCGGCGGCTTCGCCAGCGCAGTTCAACTGCCGCGAGCAGGCAGATCAGGCCGGGCAGCCAGAAGTAGAACAAGTCGTCATCGGCGATGAATGCACTGCTGAGCAAGGTGCCGAAGCGGCCGTGGGCCAGGTTGTGCAGATTGGTACTGGCGTACTCGATCACCCGGTCATGGACGCCAGGCCCCAGCGCCGCCATGACGGCCGTGACGGCGACCAGCAAGACGGCGTAGGCGACGGTGACCGGGACGCGGTGCAGGTGGCGCCACACCGTGCCGACCCTAGGCCTCAGCGAGCTCCCCGTCATCGGGCTCGGTGCCCGCGTCCTTGCGCGGCCTGATCCAGTACATGGCCAAATCCTCGGGCACGCCCGACGCCTTCGCGGCGAACAGTTGCTTGCGCACCTTCTTGGGCGTGACGCCGAGGGCGTCGAGGTACTGCTGGTCGATCCGGTCGAGCGTGGCCTGCGAAATGATCAGCCCGCCCTTGGTGGCCCGCTCCATGACGCGGGCCGCGATGTTGACGTCGACGCCGAGCAGGTCCGACCCGATGCGCTGCGGGTGCCCGGTGTGAATGCCGGCCCGCATCTTTGGGTGATATCCGTCGATCTCGACGTCTTTGAGCGCATCGAGTGCGCGGATGACCGACCGCAGCGCGGTGACCGGGTTGCTGAACACGGCCATGCACCCGTCGCCCATGCGTTTCACGATGTGGCCACCGGACTCCAGCAGCGGCGGCTCGAAGACCTGGGCCACACGACGAAGCAGCCGCAGCGTGGTCTCGTCACCGACACTCAGCGACCATTTCGAGAAGCCCACCAGATCGGTGAACACGACGGTCACTTCGGGGTTTGCCGGCCGCCCCGAGACCCTTTCGGTGAGCGCCTGCCACACCTGCAGCCCCGCCAGGCTGACCTCGTGCGACGCGCCGCCGCGAGGCAGCAGCCGATCTGCGGCACGCGCCGCCGCGCTGGGCCCGCCCACCCCGGCCACCGACAGCGGGTCACCGAATTCGGGGTCCCCCGGTAGCGCACGGCGAGCCCGTCGGATGAATCCGACGACAGCCGGACTGTGATTGGTGTTCTGCAACCACCCCAACGGTCCACTTGATCCTGGCGCAGCGTGCGACGCTGGGCCGATCTCTCCGACACCGTCGGATCGTTCTTCGAACGATTCGACTTCCACGACGCCACCCTAGGTGGCGGTCCGCGGCACCGGCAACGATCGCGACCGGAGCGTCGGCGTTGACGCACCTCATGCCTAGAGCGCTTTCGGAAAAGCGGCTGGTCACCGAGTTGTGGCGGGCCGATAGCCGCTCCGTAACGGTCCCGGCGACACCCGCCGCAAATCGTGGACAACACACGTTGTCACGATTATCGTGACGACACAGAACCCTCGGTATCAACGCTGAGCGAGGACACGATGACCTCACGAACGACACCCGCTGCCAAGCCGGCCGAGCCACTGGGCCCGGATTCCCTGACCTGGAAGTACTTCGGTGACTTGCGCACCGGCATCCTCGGCGTATGGATCGGCGCGATCCAGAACATGTACCCGGAGCTGGGCGCCGGCGTGGAGGACCACTCGATCCTGTTGCGCGAACCGTTGCAACGGGTGGCGCGCTCGGTATACCCGATCATGGGCGTGGTCTACGACGGCGACCGAGCCGCCGATACCGGGGCGCAGATTCGGGGCTACCACGAGACCATCAAGGGCGTCGATCACGACGGTCGCAGGTACCACGCGCTGAATCCCGAAACGTTCTACTGGGCACATGCGACGTTCTTCATGCTGATCCTCAAGACCGCCGAATACTTCTGCGGCGGGCTGACCGAAGCCGAGAAGCGTCAGCTGTTCGACGAGCACGTGCAGTGGTACCGGATGTACGGCATGAGCATGCGTCCGGTCCCGGAGACCTGGGAAGATTTCCAAACCTATTGGGAGCAAAAGTGTTCCGAAGAACTGGAGATCAACCGGGCGACGCTCGACATCTTCACCATCAGAATTCCCAAGCCGTGGTTCGTGCTGATGCCAACCCCGGTGTGGGATCAGATGTTCAAACCGCTGGTGGCCGGGCAGCGCTGGGTCGCGGCCGGCGTCTTCGACCCCGCGGTCCGGGAGCGCGCCGGCATGCGCTGGACACCCGGAGACGAGGTCGTGCTGCGGCTACTGGGCAAGGCCGTCGAACTCGCCTTCCTCGCCGTGCCAGATGAAATCCGTTTGCACCCAAGGGCTTTGGCCGCCTATCGCCGCGCCGCCGGGCAGCTGCCGCCCGACTCCCCACTCGTCGAGGCGCCCGGATTCATGGCCCCGCCCAAAGACCGCTGGGGCCTGCCGATGCATTATGTGCCACGTCACAAATCGTTGATGGAGCGTGCTGGGTCACTGGTACACACCACGTTCTCGTTGGCCGGTCTGCGTCCCGCGCGCAACCGTTCTGTCCCCGGAAAGGCTGCCTGAATACATGCTTGATTGGTCCGACGTCGATATCGCCGTGCGCGACGCCGTTCGCGAGTTCGTGGACAAGGAAATCCGGCCGCACCTCGATGAGCTCGAGGGCGGCGACATGGAACCGTATCCAATCATCCGAAAGCTGTTCGCCACCTTCGGAATCGACGTGATAGCTCGGGAGTCGCTGGAGCGGCGGCTGTCCCGCCTGCGCTCCGGTGAAGCGTCGGACGGCAAGCAGCGCGCGTCGGGCGGGATGTTCGGTGGCGGGCCCGACCAGGCCGGCATGGGCATGGTGCTGATCAGCGAATTATGCCGCGTCAGTTCGGGTCTCGTCACCGGCGTGGGCGTCAGCCTGGGCCTGACGGTGCCGACCATCCAGAGCCGCGGCACCCTGGCCCAGCAGGAGCGTTGGCTGCCCGGCCTGGTCACCTACGAGAAGGTCGGCGCCTGGGCCATCACCGAACCCGACTCCGGCTCGGACGCCTTCGGCGGCATGAAGTCCTACGTGGTGCGCGATGGCTCAGGAAACGGGGACTACATCCTCAACGGCCAGAAGACGTTCATCACCAACGGACCCGACGCCGACGTCGTCGTCGTCTACGCCAAGCTGGACGAGGGCGACGGGGCCGACAAGCGCGACCGCAAGGTGCTGACCTTCGTACTGGACCGCGGTATGGAGGGCTTCGTCCAGTCGAAGCCGTTCCGCAAGATGGGAATTCACTCGTCGCGCACCGGCGAGCTGTTCTTCAACAACGTCCGGCTGGGCCGCGACCGGCTGCTCGGCGAGACCGAGGACAATAAGGCCGGCGACGGCCGGGACAGCGCCCGCTCGAGCTTCTCGGCCGAGCGCATCGGCGTGGTGTCGATGTCGCTGGGCATCATCGAGGAATGCCTTCGGCTGTCCGTCGACTATGCCAAGACCCGGACGCTGTGGGGCAAGGAGATCGGGCAGTTCCAGCTGATCCAACTCAAGCTGGCCAGCATGGAGGTCGCGCGAATGAACGTGCGCAACATGTTGTTCCGCGTGATCGAGTCCGGCCAAGCCGGCCGCCAGATTCCGCTCGCCGAGGCCTCGGCGATGAAGTGGTACTGCTCGCAGGCCGCCACCGACGTCGCAATGGACGCCATCCAGTTGTTCGGCGGCAACGGCTACATGACCGAGTACCGGGTCGAGCAGTTGGCGCGTGACGCCAAGTCGCTGATGATCTACGCCGGTAGCAACGAAGTGCAGATCACCCACGTCGCCAAGGGGCTGTTGGCGTAGGTCAGGACTGGGCGCGGGAGCTTTCGTACAGGCAGATCGACGCTGCGGCAGCCACATTGAGGCTCTCGGCACTCCCCCGCATCGGAATGCGGACGCGGCGGGTCGCGACGGCAGCAACCTCGGGGGGCAGGCCGTGCGCTTCGGGGCCGAACAGCCATGCGGTGGGCGCCGTCAGATCGGCGGAGCGGATGTCCACGGATGCATCGAGTGCGGTGGCCAGCACTTCGATGCCGCTGTCGCGCATGGCCGAAACCACCGCGGCCGCATCCGGATCCACCACGACCGGCAGGGAGAAGATGCTGCCCGCCGAGGAGCGCAGGCACTTGCCGTTGTAGGGGTCCACGCTGTGGCCGGCGAAGACGACGGCGTCGGCGCCCATGGCGTCGGCGATGCGGATCAGAGTGCCGGCGTTGCCCGGTTCGGACATGCCGACCGCCACTGCCACCAACCGCGGCTGCGAAGCCAGCACGGACTCCAGGGTCGCCGCGGGCAGCGTGCACACCGCAACGAGCCCCACCGGAGTGACGGTCTCCGACAACGCCTTTGCGGCCTTCTCGGTGACCACCGAAACCGGGGCACCGTCCAGCAGCGCGCCGAACCGGTCCAGCGCGGCTTCGGTCGCAAAGACCTCAGAAACGACACCACGCCGCAGCGCTGCCTCGACGAGGTTGGGACCTTCGGCGAGGAAGCGTGCGGCGTGACGACGCCCCGCGGGGCGCTGCAGCTTCAGCGCCGCAGCTACCCGGTTGGAGCGTTCAGTGAGGGGTGTCAGGCGGCTTCGCCGGACGGAGCGTTGACATCGGCGGGCAGAGCGGCCTTGGCCACCTCGACCAGCGCGGTGAACGCGGCGGGATCGCTGATCGCGATCTCCGACAGGTTCTTGCGGTCGACCTCGACGCCGGCCAGCTTCAGACCCTGGATCAGGCGGTTGTAGGTGACGCCGTTCTCGCGGGCCGCAGCGTTGATACGCGTGATCCACAGCTTGCGGAAGTCACCCTTGCGGGCGCGACGGTCGCGGTAGGCGTAGGTCAACGAATGGAGCTGCTGCTCCTTGGCCTTGCGGTAAAGCCGCGAGCGCTGGCCGCGGTAACCCTTCGAGGCCTTCAGTACTGTGCGCCGCTTCTTCTGAGCGTTCAGTGCGCGCTTCACGCGTGCCATGAGATGTTCCTATCGTTCGTTCGGGTAGCGGGGCTGTACTAGCCGGCCAGCATCTTGGCGACACGCGCGGTGTCGTTGGCAGCAACCACGGCGCGACCGTCGAGACGACGGGTGCGCTTGGTGGCCTTGTGCTCCATCAAGTGGCGACGGTTGGCCTTCTGGCGCACGATCTTGCCGGTTCCGGTCTTACGGAACCGCTTCGATGCGCCACTGTGGGTCTTGGCCTTGGGCATGTGTCCTCAGTTTCTTTCCAAGCGGTCACCCGCGGCGGCTGCAGGCCGCTGCGGGTGATCGCGACTGCTGTTACGCGGTTGCGTCAGATTCAGGTGCCTCGGGCGCCGGCCGTCCGGCCGGCGTGTCGGCATCGTGCGCCGCCTTGGCGCGAGTCTTCGCGCCGCGGTGCGGAGCCAGCACCATCGTCATGTTGCGGCCGTCCTGCTTGGCGGACGTCTCGATGAAGCCGAATTCGGCGACGTCGGCGCCCAGCCGCTGCAGGAGTCGGTAGCCCAGTTCGGGCCGCGACTGCTCACGTCCACGGAACATGATGGTCACCTTGACCTTCGACCCGGCCTCCAGGAAGCGGACCACATGGCCCTTCTTCGTCTGGTAGTCGTGATCGTCGATCTTGGGTCGCAGCTTCTGTTCCTTGACGACGGTCTGCTGCTGGTTCTTGCGAGACTCGCGCTCCTTGAGAGCCGTCTCGTACTTGAACTTGCCGTAGTCCATGATCTTGCAAACCGGCGGCTTGGCGCCTGGCGCAACTTCGACAAGGTCGAGATCGGCGTCTGCGGCGACGCGGAGGGCATCTTCGATGCGCACGATGCCTACCTGTTCACCGTTCGGTCCGATCAACCGAACTTCAGGTACTCGAATGCGCTCGTTGACGCGTGTCTCAGTGCTGATGGGGCCTCCCGGGTTGTTCCAGTACTTGTTCAGTAGAGGTCACACCCGGCCCGGCCATCCGTTCGCATGAACAGAAAAGCCCTGCATATAGCAGGGCCCAAAGCCGACCGATCACGGCTGACGCCGCCTGCGCACAGCGCAGATCAGGCACGATCAAGTGCCTGTGACCGGACCGCCAAGCCGCGAAGCCGACGGTGGGAGGTGGGACTCCACTTGCTGTCCTGACGTAAGCCAGGACGGTCGCGCATGACACTCTAGCAGTCATGACCGACCCGAACCTAACCAGTGACGCCACCACCAACTCAGTGACTGCAGCTGATGAAGCCCAGGTACGGGAGCTGGCCGAGATCCCCGCGGTCGAGGTGATCACCCGCGCCGCCGTCATGCTGATGAGCGCCGCCGCCGAGAAGCTCGGGCTGGCCGACGCAGATCCCGACGAGAGCCCACACCGCGACCTCGACGAGGCCCGTCGCCTCATCACCGCGCTGGCCGGTCTGGTTCAGGCCTCGGCCGAGTATCTGGGACTGCACGCCGGCCCGGTCCGGGACGCGCTCAAGAGCCTGCAGCTGGCCTTCCGAGAGGCGAGCGTCGCGCCGGACGAGCCCGGCCAGGGTCCGGGCGAGAAGTACACCGGCCCGGTCTGGTAGCCCGGGGTCCTGCAGACACTTTCAGGTTTCACCGCATATTGTCCGAACTTATGACGTTGACGCCGAGCAGACCGCAGCAGCGCCCGACGACATTGGGGTGGGTTCCGGCCGCGGCCGGCTGGACCGTGGGTGTCGTCGCGACGCTGTCGCTGTTCGCCAGCCTGTCGCCGCTGATCCGGTGGATCATCCGCATCCCGCGCGAGTTCGTCAACGACTACCTGTTCAACTTTCCGGACACCAGCTTCGCGTGGTCGTTCGTGCTGGTCCTGCTGGCCGCGGCGCTGGCCGCGCGCAAGCGGATCGCCTGGTGGATCCTGCTGGTCTACATGGTCGGTGCCATCGGCTGGAATGTCTACGGACTGCTGTCCGGCAACCGCCCGGTCGTCGACCTGACCGTGATGGAGGACCTCGGCGAGGCGCTGGGTCTGGTGTTCCACATCGGCGTCATCGTGGTGCTGCTGCTGTCGCGGAAGCAGTTCTGGGCCAAGGTCCGGCGCGGGGCGCTGCTCAAAGCTGCCCTGACCCTGGTCGCCGGCATGGCCGTCGGCATCCTGGCGGCTTGGGGCCTGCTGGAGATGTTCCCGGGGCGGCCCCCGCTGGACCCGGACTACCGGCTGGCCTACGCAGTGAACCGGGTCAGCGGTTTCGCCGCGGTCGGCAAAGAAGCGTTCGAGGGCGGCCATCCGCACGCGTTCCTCAACGCGCTGTTCGGTCTGTTCGGAGCGGTGGCGCTGATCGTGGCGGCAATCGTGCTGTTCCAGTCCCAGCGCGCCGAGAACGCCCTCACCGGTGAGGACGAGTCCGCCATCCGCGGGCTGCTGGAGCTGTGGGGCAAGAACGACTCGCTGGGCTACTTCGCCACCCGCCGCGACAAGGCGGTGGTGTTCGCGCCCAACGGCCGCGCGGCCATCACCTACCGGGTCGAGGTCGGCGTCTGCCTGGCCAGCGGCGATCCTGTCGGCGACCCACGGGCCTGGTCCGCAGCCGTCGACGCCTGGCTGGCCCTGTGCCAGACCTACGGGTGGGCACCGGGAGTCATGGGCGCCAGTTCGGCCGGCGCCGAGGCCTATCGGCAAGGCGGCCTGAACGCGTTGCAACTGGGTGACGAGGCCATCCTGTATCCCGACCAGTTCAAGCTGTCCGGGCCCGAGATGCGCGCCGTGCGGCAGGCCGTCACCCGCGCGCGCCGGGCCGGATTGACGGTGCGGATGCGCCGGCACCGCGACATCACGGCCGCCGAGATGGCCCAGGTGATCACGAACGCCGACGCATGGCGCGACACGGAGACCGAACGCGGCTTCTCGATGGCGCTGGGACGACTCGGGGACGCCGCCGACGGGGACTGCCTGCTGGTGGAAGCCGTGCAGGGTGGCGGGCAGGTGGTGGCCATGCTGTCACTGGTGCCGTGGGGCACCAACGGGGTGTCGCTGGACCTGATGCGCCGCTCCCCCGCCTCGCCCAACGGCACCATCGAACTGATGGTCAGCGAGCTGTGCCAGCGCTCGGAAGAGATTGGCGTCACCCGGATTTCGCTGAACTTCGCGATGTTCCGGTCGGCATTCGAACAGGGGTCGCAGCTCGGTGCGGGCCCGGTGCTGCGGCTGTGGCGCGCACTGCTGATCTTCTTCTCGCGCTGGTGGCAGCTGGAGACGCTGTACCGCTCAAACATGAAGTACCTGCCCGAATGGGTGCCGCGCTATGCCTGCTACGAGGATGCGCGCCTGATCCCGCGCGTCGGCGTCGCGTCGGTGATCGCGGAGGGCTTCCTGGTGTTGCCCTTCTCCCGGCGCGACGAACAACCCCATACCGGCCACTACACCGCGGCCCCCAAGAATCTGATCGAGTCGGGCCGGTTGCATGCCGACGGCAGCGCTCCCGATATGGCCGATCTGGCGGCGGGGGTGTCCGAAACCACCGAGGCGCGCCGCCTGCCCGATCAGGTGCGGGTCCGGATGGCCAAGCTACAGGCGTTGCAGGACAACGGCATTGACGCCTACCCGGTCGGTCAGGCACCCAGCCACACGATCGCCGAAGCGTTGGAGTCCGGCGCGGACACCGCGGTCTGCGTCGCCGGACGGGTGTTGCGGCTGCGTGACTATGGCGGCGTGCTGTTCGCCCAACTGCGCGACTGGTCCGGCGAAGTACAACTGCTGCTGGACAATTCGCTGCTCACCGAGGGCACCGTCACCGATTTCACGGCGGCGATCGACCTGGGTGATCTGATCGAGGTTTCCGGCGTCATGGGCACCAGCCGCAACGGCACGGTGTCGGTGTTGACCCACAACTGGCGCTTGATCGGCAAGTGCCTGCGCCCGCTGCCCGACAAGTGGAAGGGTCTGACCGACCCCGAGGCCCGGGTCCGCACGCGCTACCTGGACCTGGCGATCAACACCGAGTCGCGGGAGTTGATCACCGCGCGCAGCCGGGTGCTGCACGCCATCCGGGAAACGTTGGTGGGCAAGGGCTTCCTGGAGGTCGAGACCCCGATCCTGCAGCAGATCCACGGCGGCGCCAACGCTCGGCCGTTCGAGACCCACATCAACGCCTATGACCTCGACCTGTACCTGCGCATCGCGCCCGAGCTGTACCTCAAGCGGCTCTGCGTGGGCGGCGTCGAGCGCGTCTTCGAGTTGGGCCGCGCCTTCCGCAACGAGGGTGTGGACTTCAGCCACAACCCCGAATTCACCCTGCTGGAGGCGTACCAGGCACACGCCGACTACAACGTCTGGATCGACGGCTGCCGCGAGATCATCCAGAACGCCGCGGCGGCGGCCAACGGCGCCCAGGTCGTCATGCGGCCGGGTCCGAACGGAACCCTCACGCCTATTGACATCTCGGGGGTCTGGCCCGTCAAGACGGTGCACGACGCGGTCTCCGAGGCGCTGGGCGAGCACGTCACCCCAGAGACCGACGTGGCGACGCTGCGCAAGCTGTGCGACGCCGCGACGATCCCGTACCGGACCCATTGGGACGCCGGCGCCATCGTGCTGGAGCTGTACGAGCACCTGGTCGAAGACCGCACCGAGGCGCCGACGTTCTACAAGGACTTCCCCACTTCGGTGTCGCCGCTGACCCGGCCGCACCGCAGCATCCCGGGCGTTGCCGAACGGTGGGACCTGGTGGCCTGGGGCGTCGAGCTCGGCACCGCCTACAGCGAGCTGACCGATCCGGTGGAACAGCGCCGGCGGCTCGAGGAACAGTCTCTGCTGGCCTCCGGCGGCGATCACGAGGCCATGGAGCTCGACGAGGACTTCCTGCAGGCCATGGAGTACGCCATGCCGCCGACGGGTGGACTGGGTATGGGCGTCGACCGCGTGGTCATGATGATCACCGGTCGCAGCATCCGCGAGACACTCCCGTTCCCCCTCGCGAAGCCCAGGTAGCACACAGACACCTCCCAGCTTTCCGCGTCACCCTGGCACGGTGACGATCGGGGCAGCGTCGTCGCGGTCCCTGTTGACGCCGCACGCCGGTGACGCTCTAGTAGTCGGCTTCAGCGGCCAGAATCTCGGCAAGGAAGGCATCGGGGCCGGGCGCCGTGAGCCGGGCACGGACATAGCGCCGGACCCGGTCCCGAACGGCTTCCGTCTCGCCGGTCTGCGCACCGACGGTCACCGTGGTATCGGTCCAATCATGGCCCCACGCTTGGGTTTCGGTGGCCGGCAACGGCAAAGTGGCATTGCCGTCGACGTCGAGCGTGCCGCCACCGGTGATGGGCCCCGAGTCCAGGCGTACCGGTATCCCGTCTGCAGGGCCGATTGTGGCGACGCGGATATCGGCGACGACGGCACCGTCACGCGCGTGCACGGACCAGTCGATGGTGTGCTCGGCGGCGTCGAATATCCGCGGTGGCACCGCGGTCCACGAGACCGATGCGACGCCGCCCGCGATGGCGCCGGTGTCGCCGCCACCGGGTTGCCCGGCGGCGAGCGCATAGTCGTCCCGCCTCGACTGTGCCCGCGCCCCAAGGACTTCCGACCAGTCCCCCAGGCCGGCGTCGTCGGCGAGGCCGATGCAGCGCCCGACCAGATCGAGCACCCGCGGATCACCGGAGGCCGCGAGGCGCGCCAACGCCTCACGGTGCGGGGTCAGTAGTCCGGCGATATCCGAATCCAGAGTGTCCTGGCTGAAGTAGTCCTCCGACACCGCCGTCGACAGCGCGACCTCGGCGTCGAGCACCGCGGCGTCGAGCGGGGCGATGCCGTCACGCGCACTGGCGGGCCACCATCGCCGCAGCCAGTGCCCGACGGCCAGACGTCGAAGTGCGGCAAGGGGTTCGGGTAGCGGCAGCACGTCGGCAAGGTCGACGCTGCCGGCTTCCGTGGCTGTTTCAGCGGCGGCGACCACCGCCACGTGCCCGGCCTCCCCGACCAGCCGCCACAACCAGTCGGCCGCAGGCAGATCCGTGAACGTGATCCGGACCACCTGCGCTGCGTCGTGGATCGTCCACGCCAGGACCGCGCCGCTGACTTCGAGCACCGCAACCTCGGGTGGTGCCTCGACCTCGGACCCCAAGGCCCACAACCCGGAATCGACAGTCAGTTTCATCCTGTCGCCTCCAATTCCAGCATCGCCTTGATGCGCTGGCGGTGATCGAGGCTGACCGATCTGGCGACCCCGTCCAAGAGGCCACGCACCTCGCCGGCATCACCGCAGGATTCCTGCCAGACGTCACGTCCGTGCAGTCGTGCCCACAGCCGGGAGACGTAGGGACGGACGAACGCCGCGAGGTCGTCCACGACGTGCTGCTGTCGTGGGTGGACCGGGCCGCCGTCGGTCAGGTACCGGCGGGCGTGCAGCACATACGCTTCCTTGCGGAGCCGGGCCTGGATCTGGCCTGCCAGGTGGTAGCGCGACCGGTGGTGCACCTCCAGAGGTGCCAGGTCCATCCCGATCTCGATGCCGGCGACCAGCGTGGCCTGATTGTCCTCGGCCAGCAGGCCCCACGGTGAAGCCGCGCGGTCCGCCTCTTCGGCGCACAGGGTCGGCAGGTCGGGCAGCTCGTCGCGGTCGAGAGCTCGGCGCAGTGTCGCCCGGACGCGGTCGACGACGCTGCGATCGAGCGGACGTTCGGCAGCGCGGGAGCCGACGACCGCCGGCTTCGATTGCGGTGCCGCCGCGGACAATCCGATCTGGTCGACCGACCACGGCGCGGCAGCCGAGGCGTCACGCATCCGGGCACCGAAGTTGTACGGGGTGGCATCGCTGATCAATGCGGTCCAGACGCGCTGCCGTGCGGCGTCGGCGTTGTGTCCGCCCGACGGACCGAGCACCGTCGTCAACCCGGCGAAAAAAGGCGCGGAGGGCTCGCCTCCAGCCCGGACGTCACGCCAGCAGGCGTCGAGTTGGCGCGACAACGTCTCCAGCACTGCCGGATCGGCGAGATACTCGTGCAGCCGCTCCACCGCGGTGCGGTCCCGGTCGCCGTGCACGTCGCGCAGCGCTTCTGCGACAACGTGTGAATCATCCTGTCCCGGTTCGCCTCTGGTGGCAGCCAGTTCGAAACACACCGGGAAATAGAGCTCTTGGGCGTTACCGGTGGTGATGCGGTCGCGGCGGCGCTGCGCCTTGAGCAGCGCGAACCACATTGCCGCAGCGCGCAGCTGAGCCGCGTGATCGATGATCACCCGGCGCATCTCGTCGGCGATATCGACGGCGACCACGGGTGCCGAATATTCGGGGTGCACCCGGAGCCGGAGCACCAACGGATCGATGATCCGCTTCACCGCGCGGCTCAGCGGACCGCCGTCGGGACTGCTCAGCAGTTCGAGCCCGGGCCCGATCGCACGCCACGCGGCGTCGATGACGGCGCGACGTGGCTGCGGCCCGCTGGTCATCGGCTCAGGATAGGCGGTCGGCGGCATGGTCAGCGCGCGCCGTCGACGGTGAAGGTCATCAGGGCCGCCCAGTAGACGGGGCTGAGCGCGGCGTCACCGGTTCGCCAGCGGCGCAGGCAGTCTCGCTGCCAGCGGTTGACGGCACGGGCCGGCGTCGCCGCCTCGTGTGCCGTGTCGACGGCGATGATCACCTCGGACATCGGATCAGAGTCCCCAGAGGTGGCAGTCCGGTATCCGGCCGTCGTCGGCAGTGACCACAGGGTCGCGGTAACCACCTGTGCGCCACCCAGAATCATCGCCGCCACCAGTCCGGTGGCTTCGTCGAACCGGTAGTCGGCGCCCGATGCGCATGCCAACAACGCGACCCGGGGCGGGACTGCCCATCCCTTCACCATGATGTCGGCGGCGGTCAGCGGCTCGGGCTCGGCGAGATGCAGCGCGGCCTGGTCGGCCGAGCCATCGCGGTCAGGGGCCGCGCTGGCGTGGCCGACATACACCAGCCGTGCCGGCTGCTGCGCCAACTGATCCGCCAGCCAGTGCCGGTCGGCGTCAGCGCGGCGGAAGAGCTGCCCGGGTTCGGTGACCGCCGGCAGCGCGGGGCGCCCGGCGAAGTGCCGGGCCAGCACGGTATCCGACGAAGGTCGCCCCAGCACCGAGCCGAGTGCCGAATCCGGCCGTTGGCCCGGTACCTTCGGGTCCAGCAGCAGAAGTGGTGGCCCGGCCGGATTCGCTTGGCGACGGGGCGCATTCGCGATGTTCGGCGGTACCGCGAGCAGGAGGTCGGTGAGTTCGATCAGGCGCCGGTCGTCGTTGCCCGTGGGCTGGGCGAGCAGGCCCCACGGCACGCGGCTCAGGCGGGCGCTCGGTGACACGAACAGCACCGGCGGCTCCGGCTCGCCCGTGTACTGCCGCACCAGATCCCACGCCTCATCGGGTAGCAGTGCACCCAGCAACCGGGCGAGTTCGCGCTCCCGTGCGACGGTCGAGAACGGGCCGGCGGCGAGAGACCGGATCAGTGCATCGGAAATGTGTTCGTCGGCAAGCGGATCCGGCAACGCCTCGGCCAGCGCCGAGGTTACCGCGAGGAGAATATCCTCGGCCACCGTCCAGGTGACCAGCCGCTCGGGCGAGCCGACCACCCGCAGGCTGACATACGTCGCGATCCCGACATCGGCGAAGCGCAGCACCAACGTCATTGTGGTGGTGTCGGTTACGGGCATGTCGACCACGCGTCCTGATCCGCGGTGACGGCGCGGCCATACCGGGCCGCGGCCAGCTCACGGTAACGCGCCAGCACCGGCTCACCGTCCGGTTCCATCCGCAGCGGCGGCAGCGGCCCGAGGCGGATCAGGCCGGCAGCGCCGACAGCGACCGGCCCGGAGGCGACCGCGGCCAGCTGCTCGACATCGATGACCGGCGCCGCCGTCGTGGTGGCCCGGGCCCACTCCCTCGTCGCGTCCTTCGCAGCGCCGACGCTGAACGCACCTCGGGCGCTGTGATATTCGATCAGTTCGCCGACCAGGACCGGATCCTGCGATTCCCACGCCACCGCGAACGCTCCGGCAAGCAGCGGTGCGGCGACCCCGGTGGCCCAGCGTGCGCGGGCGTCGGCATCGGTGATCGAATACCGCACCGAATCGACGGCCAGGGCGGCCGGCACCTTCAGGTCGGCCGCGGTGGCCAATTTGGCCATACCGGCCCGGTATTGGTCGGTGCCCGGTTCGGCGGACCAGGCCCCGACGGCATTGCGATAGCGCGCTTCGGCCTGCGCCCACGTATCGGTCGGATTCCCCGCAGCGTCAAAGCCCAGGTCCGCGAGTCCCTCGGCGCGCCAGACCGTACCGAGCTGGTCGTCCAACCGGGCGTACTGCAGCCAACTGCTGCGCGGCGAGGAATCCAGGCAGTCGCGGGCCTGACCGACGAGCGCCCGCGCTTCGTCATAGTGGCCACGGAAAATGGCGATCCAGCTGCGCTGCAACAGGATGCGGTGCACGTGCAGCGGCTTGCCGAGTTCTCGCCAGTGCCGCTCGGCATGGCCCCAGCATTCGTCGGCGGCCTGCAGCGCACCGACCGCCAGCCGGGTCAGCCCGAAGTACAGCCAGCAGCGGGATACCTCGTGGGCCCGCGCCTGCCGCGCGATCTCGGGATACGCAGCGGTGACGAGTGCCTCGGTGGACTGTTGGTCACCGGCCAGCCAGCTCACCGCCGCTCGCTCCAATTGTGCTCTGGCCGTGGCCAATTCCCAACCGCGGGCCTGTGCCCGGGCCTCGGCGCGACGCAGCCACGGCAGGGCCTCGTCGACCCTGCCGGTTTCAATGCAGAACCGCGCGTAGCCGAGTGCCCCGGTCAGCCAGAGATATTCACGCTCCGGGCCGTCCGCCGGCGTGGCGACCGTCGCCAGCACCCGTTCCCACAACGGCACCGAGCGAACGTGCAGGTCGTCGTCGCAGAGCGCCAGCGCACACAGAATGCGGGCGTGGGTGAGGAGGTACGCGTGTTCGTCCTCCAGATCGGAGTACGGCGACCGGTTGTCCAGCGCGGTCAGGGACTGCGCCGCGCCCTCGTGGTCGCCGATGGCGGCGGCCAGGCCAGTCCGCAGGAACGTGGCCCGACGGCGGTAGCGGCTGAGCATGTGATCCGCGTCCTCGGGGGTGATGGTCATCTGCGCGACGATCTCGGCCGGCGCGCGGCCGGCCAGGATCGACGCGTAGATGTCGAGGCAGTCGTCGATCCGCCGGATGCATTCGCGCACGCCGTCCAGCGCGCTGCGGATCAGATAGATCTCGCCGAGCTGGGCGAAGACCTCGAGCATCTGGTCGTCGCGGTCGGCCGCTTCGATGGCGGGCATCAGCGACAGCAGGAGTTCTTTGGCTGTCGGCTCGTCGGCGGCGAACATCAGCGCGCGGGCGCGGGAGAGTTCGCCGGTGATCGACACGGCCGCATCATAAGGCTGGCGAGCGCAGCGACGGGAAGACCAGGAGCGGGTGCATCCGACTTCATGGATGCACCCGCCCGGGCAGCCCTGGGCATGTCAGCCGCAGGTCACCTTGATCTCGAAGTTTTTCGAGATCATCCCGGCCATCGGGTTCTTCATGTCAGCACCCGCGGCCTGACCGGTGATGGTGTACGTGCTGCCGTCGACCTTGACGTCGGCCGACCCGGTCTTCATGCCGCCCATCTCGGACACCGCGAGTGCGTTGCCGTCGACCACCAGGCCCAGGGACTGCACCTTCGGCGGTGCCGCGTCGGTCATCACGACGCCGAGGCCCTGCGCGCCGCCGCCGATGGGAGCACTGGCGATATTGATGGTGCCGGCCTGCTTCACGCAGGTCACCGACTTCAGGTCCAGGCCGGCCAGGTCCTGGCCCTCGACCTTCACCACAGTGTTGCCGCCATTGCTCACCGAACCCGGGCCGGACGCCTTCGGACCGTCCCCCTTGTCGGTGGAGCAGCCGATCAGGGTGGCGCCCACGGCCAGCATGCCAATACCAGCGGCCAGAGTGCGATTGATGTTCATGTCAGAGGGTTTCCCTTCCTTGTACGCCGCCCCGGTGGCGTCGTCGTGCCGTCAGTACACGTGGGCGCCGCGGCTACCGATCCCAAGTTTCCCGCGCGGTACGGTGAAGCCATGGCCGACGAAACCGCCGCCGAGCAGCCGTCGAAGGATCCAAACGAGCCGATCGACGCGGAAATCGTGCCGCTGGACACGTCACCCGTCACCGCCCCGCCGGCCGTTTCGATCGATCCGGGCTACACCCCCGACGGCGTCCCGACATTCGAGTCGGTGCGGGAGAAGATCGAGAACCGGTACGGCACGGCGATCGGCTCTGCCGAGCTGGCCGCGGAGACGCCCGAGGTCCGATCGGTCGAGGAACAGTACGAGGCCCGGCAGAAGGCCGCCGCGGAACGGCTCGAGCAGATCCGTCGCTCGATGCACGACAGCTGACTTGCATACCTTCAGCATCGCCGAGCGGCGCGGCATCGAGCCTGGACGAGGTGACGCGGTCACTCGTCGGCCTGCACGGCACCGACCCCGCCACGCCGTACCTGTCGCTGTGGGCGCGGCTGCCCGGTTTCACCGTCACCGATCTGGACAGCGCGCTCTACCGCGACCGCG
Source organism: Mycolicibacterium aubagnense (assembly GCF_010730955.1). Lineage (NCBI taxonomy): Bacteria > Bacillati > Actinomycetota > Actinomycetes > Mycobacteriales > Mycobacteriaceae > Mycobacterium > Mycolicibacterium aubagnense. The sequence continues at coordinate 990,550 of NZ_AP022577.1, forward strand.
GTCTGGTCAAGCACATGGCCATGCGCCGAACGCTGTGGGTCGTGCACACCGCGGACCTGCCCGCGGTGCAGGCCGCGGCCAGCGATCGCGTGGCGGCCACCGAGCGCAAACGACTGATCGGCGACGTCGAGAAAGCAGGTATCGCGGCCGACGGCGAGGCCTGGCTGGAGCTCGCGTCGGCCGCGGTCCGCGGGCACCTGGACGCGGGTTTGGTGGCCGGGACCGCTGCGCTCCGAGCTGCCTTGCCCGAGCTGGCGGGCAGCTGGGATCCGGCGCCCGGAAAGACCTGGGGCGGGAGTACTCCCGTTGCGCCGCGGGTCATGACCGTGCTGTCCGCGCAGGGCCAGGTACTGCGCGGCCCCAACGACGGTATGTGGACGACGGCGCGCCCGCTGTGGGCCGCGGCGGCGCACTGGTTACCTGAACCGGCCGCTGCCCTGGACCCCGACGCAGCCCGCGCAGCGCTGCTGCGCCCCTGGCTGCGCACTTTCGGCCCCGCCACTGCCACCGACGTGAAGTGGTGGTTCGGCCAGACGCTGTCATGGGCCCGCGAGGGGCTGCGCTCGATCGATGCAGTGGCAGTGGCGCTGGAAGGCTGCGATGACGCCGGGTACGTACTGCCCGATGATCTCGACGCCGCTCCCCCGGTTTCCCCCTGGGGTGCACTGCTGCCCGGGCTGGACCCGACCGTCATGGGCTGGCAGGCCCGTTCGTGGTACCTCGGCCCGCACGCCGGGCAGCTGTTCGACCGCTCCGGCAATGCCGGGCCCACGATCTGGTGGGACGGCCGCCTCGTCGGCGCCTGGGGTCAGGACGCCGACGGCCGGGTGCGGCTCGAGTACGTCGAAGACGTCGGGGCATCGGCACGGAAGGTGCTGCAGCGCAAGGCCTCCGAGCTGACGGACTGGCTCGACGGGGTACGGATCAAGCCGCGATTTCCCTCGCCGCTCGCACAGTTCCTGTCAGGAAAGGCCAGAACGCCTTGATCGTCAGGCAGCTAAAGAATCGCATCGGCCAGTAGATCCAGTTGTTCGACGGCCGCGCCGGTCGGATGGAACAGCAGCCGGTCGAAACCGAGTTCGCGATACCGGCGCACCGTTTGGCGGGCATCCTCCGCGGAACAGACCATATCGTCGACATTCACCTGCGCGTACTCCGGAGAGAAGCCGTAGTAGCGGGCCAAGTGCTCCCGACCTGCCGCGACCGCATCAGCCGGCCCGAGGCCGAAGTTCACCGATGCCTGCAGGTACGGACGGCCGGGTCGCCCGGCGGCCTGCCAGCCGGTGCGGATCTGCTCGGCCAACTCTGACTGGGCATCGTAATGACGCACGGCACCGGCTGCCCACCCGTTGCCGACGGCGATGACCCGCCGCACTGTGGCCGGCGACCGGCCGCCGAAAAGCAGCGGAATACTCGCGGGCGCAGGGCATAACGCGCCGCCATCGGCGACCGGATCGCCGGCCCACAGCCGGCGCATCCGCTCGACCTGCTCGTCGAGAATCCGGCCACGCCGTCCGAAATCCGAACCAGTACTGGCATAGTCGTCAGGCCGGTTGCCGACGCCAAGACCGACGACCAGTCGGCCGCCGCACATCTGATCCACGCTGGCGAGTTGTTTCGCGAGCGGAACAACCGGATACAACGGTGCCAGAAGAACATTCGTCACCAGTGTCAGCCCCTTGGTCGCACCCGCCGCCGCTGCCAGCGTGATCAGTGGGTCAACGCCCGGGTACAACATCCGGTCTATTGCGGTGACCGATTCGAACCCACGTTGTTCGGCACGGCGGGCCCAATCGATCAAGGTCGCACCCGACACACCGGCGATGTGGTTTGGCAGCCCGATTCCCAGTTCCATCGTGCCTCCTTCGGTTGACGTCAACTGGCCGGACTCCAGCTTCGGCGACACGTCGAACTTCGACAACAAGACTGGCCCTGATCGTCAAAAACAGGCAACTGATAGCAATATTCGGTAGATTATCCTCACCATGGAGGCGATAGACGGTCATATTATGCACGCACTGCAGGTGGCACCGCGCGCATCGTTTCGACACATCGCCGAAGCCATCGGCGTCGGAGAACAGACCGTGGCGCGCCGCTACCGGGCCTTGCGACGCGACGGCGTGCTCCGTGTGGTCGGCGTGGTGAACCCGCGGGTCTACGGCGAATGTCAGTGGATCGTCCGCGTCCGCGCCAAGCCCGCCGATCTCCCTCGGCTCGCCGAAGCGCTGGTCCGTCGGCCCGACGTCACACACGTCAACACGTTGTCAGGTGGCACCGAACTGGTGTGTGCGGTGCGTGCCCCGATCGGTGATGCCGCCGACGGACTACTGCACCGGCTGCCGCGCACATCGGCGGTCCTCGACATGCGAATCGAGTTGGTACTCAACGTGTTCGGCTCACCTACGGGCGGGTACTGGACCGGATACGGACAAGCGTTGGCGCCCGACCAGATCGCCAGGCTGCGACCACTCGAACGTGCCCGCCCAGATCAGCCGGCCGCGCCAACCGCCGATGACCGAGCACTGCTGGACGCACTCGCCGACGACGGTCGAATCACCGACAGCGCACTGGCGACACTCACCGGCTGGTCACCGGCCCGGGTGAAGCGCCGACTGGCGGCATTGGCAGCGTCCGACACCCTGACCTACGACCTCGACGTGTTGCCGGAGCGCCTGGGCTTCACGCTGAACGCGATGATCTGGATTTCCACGACGCCTCTACACCTCGCGTCGGTCGGCGAACAGATCACGCGCCATGACGAGGTCGCCTCGGTTGCCGCAGTTAGCGGTCCCGCAAACCTGATGGCCGTAGTGATCTGCTACGACGAACGACATCTCTACCGCTACCTCGCCGAGCAGTTGGCCACAGTCGACCACATTCAAGCGTTCGACGTGAGCATCCGCAGCAGGCGGCTCAAGCAGGTCGGCTCACTGGTCTCCCACGGTCGATTGATCGGTGCCGGCTAAAGCGCGGCGGCCTTGCGCCGTCGCTTAGCGGGTGCGTCCGACAGCACGACCGTGGGCAACAACTCCGCGAGGAACTGTCCGGTGTAGCTGTCGGGGCTGGCCGCGACGTCTTCCGGCGTGCCGGACACCACGACCGTGCCACCGCCGGCGCCGCCTTCCGGTCCCATGTCCACGATCCAGTCCGACGTCTTGATCACGTCGAGGTTGTGCTCGATGACGATGACCGTGTTGCCCTTGTCGACCAGACCGTTGATCACCTTGAGCAGCTTGCGGATGTCCTCGAAATGCAAGCCGGTGGTCGGCTCATCGAGGATGTAGACGGTGCGCCCGGTGGACCGCTTCTGCAGTTCGGCGGCGAGCTTGACGCGCTGTGCCTCACCGCCGGACAGCGTCGGGGCAGGCTGGCCCAGCCGGACGTAGCCCAGACCGACGTCGACGAGCGTCTTGAGGTACCGGTGGATCGAGCTGATGGGCTCGAAGAACTCGGTGGCCTCCTCGATGGGCATGTCGAGGACCTCGGAGATGGTCTTGCCCTTGTAGTGCACCTCCAGGGTCTCCCGGTTGTAACGGGCACCGTGGCACACCTCGCACGGCACGTAGACGTCCGGGAGGAAGTTCATCTCGATCTTGATGGTGCCGTCACCCGAACACGCCTCACAGCGGCCACCTTTCACGTTGAACGAGAACCGGCCCGGCTGGTAGCCGCGGACCTTGGCCTCGGTCGTCGCCGCGAACAGGGTGCGGATCTTGTCGAACACGCCGGTGTAGGTCGCCGGGTTGGACCGCGGGGTGCGACCGATCGGTGACTGGTCGACGCGCACCAGCTTGTCCAGTTGGTCGAGCCCGTTGATCCGGGTGTGCCGGCCCGGCACCTGCCGGGCGCCGTTGAGCTTGTTGGCCATGACCGTCGCGAGGATGTCGTTGACCAACGTCGACTTGCCCGACCCCGAGACGCCGGTGACCGACGTCAGCACACCCAGCGGGAACGCCACGTCGACCTCTTTGAGGTTGTGCTCGCGCGCACCGACCACCGTGATCTGCCGCTTACGGTCGACGGGCCGGCGGATGGCCGGCACCTCGATCTGCTCGCGGCCCGAAAGATAGGCGCCGGTAAGCGATTTGGTGTTCTTGAGCAGCTCCTTGTAGGTGCCGCTGTGCACGATCTGGCCACCGTGCTCACCCGCGGCAGGACCGATGTCGACGACCCAGTCGGCATGCGCGATGGTGTCGAGGTCGTGCTCGACCACGATCAGCGTGTTGCCGAGATCGCGCAGCCGAACCAGGGTGTCGATGAGCCGGCGGTTGTCCCGCTGGTGCAACCCGATAGACGGCTCGTCGAGCACGTAGAGCACACCGACCAGACCCGAACCGATCTGGGTGGCGAGCCGGATGCGTTGTGCCTCACCGCCGGACAGCGTGCCCGCGGCCCGGGACAGCGTCAGGTAATCGAGACCGACGTCGAGCAGGAAGCCCAGCCGGGACTGCACCTCTTTGAGCACCTGCCCGGCGATGGCTTGTTCGCGCGAGCCGAGCGTCAACGCGTTGAGGAACTTCGAGCAGTCCGAGATGGACAGATCACACACCTGCGCAATGGATTTCGCATCGTCAGCCGCAGACAGCGTGACGGCCAGGATCTCCGGCTTGAGGCGCGTGCCGGCGCACTCGGGGCACGGGATGTCCCGCATGAAGCCCTCGTAACGCTCCTTCATCTGCTCGGACTCGGTCTGCTCCATGCGGCGCTGCAGGAACGCCAGCACACCTTCGAAGTCGGCGTAATAGGAACGGGTACGGCCGTACCGATTCTTGTACCGGACGTGCACCTGGTGGTCGGAGCCCTCCAGGATCGCCTTGCGCGCCTTGGCCGGGAGCTTCTTCCACGGGGTGTCGATGTCGAAGCCCAGCTCTTCGCCCAGACCGGCCATCATGCGGGTGAAGTAGTCGGAATTGTGGCCCATGGACCACGGCGCGACGGCACCCTCCGCGAGCGTCAGCTCCGGGTCCGGCACGACCAGTTCGGGGTCGACTTCCTTCTTGATACCCAGACCGGTGCACTCCGGGCAGGCGCCGTACGGTGAGTTGAACGAAAACGACCGCGGTTCAAGGTCGTCGACGGCCAGCGGGTGTGCGTTGGGGCAGGCCAGCTTCTCGGAAAAGCGCTGCTCGCGCTGCGGGTGGTTGTCGTCACGGTCGACGAACTCGAGCACGACGATGCCGTCGGCGAGGCCCAGCGCGGTCTCGACCGAGTCGGTGAGCCGCTGCTTGGCACTGGCCTTGACGGTGAGGCGGTCCACGACCACCTCGATGTCGTGCTTCTCCTGCTTCTTGAGCTTCGGCGGATCGGTCAGCGAGTGCACGACACCGTCAACCCGGACGCGGCTGTAACCCTGACCGTTGAGCTTGTCGAAGAGGTCGACGAACTCGCCCTTGCGCGTCCGCACGACGGGAGCCAGCACCTGGAACCGGATGCCCTCGTCCATGGCGAGCACCTGGTCGACGATCTGCTGCGGCGTCTGCCGGGCGATGCGCTCCCCACACACCGGGCAGTGCGGCGTGCCCGCGCGCGCGTAGAGCAGACGCAGGTAGTCGTACACCTCGGTGATGGTGCCGACGGTCGAGCGCGGATTCCGGTTGGTCGACTTCTGGTCGATGGACACCGCCGGCGACAGACCTTCGATGAAGTCCACGTCCGGCTTGTCCATCTGGCCCAGGAACTGGCGAGCGTAAGCCGACAGCGACTCGACGTAGCGGCGCTGCCCCTCGGCGAAGATGGTGTCGAACGCCAACGAGCTCTTACCCGAACCCGAGAGGCCCGTGAACACGATCAACGAGTCTCTGGGCAGGTCAAGGTCGATTCCCCGCAGGTTGTGCTCGCGCGCACCTTTGACGATCAGACGGTCCGACACACGTATCCCTTCACCAGTCTGGGCAATCCAGACACCACAGCGCCATGCTATGTGTCCCCACCGACAAGTCCGGATACGGTGGCGTCATGACCGTCGTCAATGACACGTACACCGGCCACGTCGATGCGGGCACCGCGGCACGTCGCACGCTGCCTGCCGCGACGATCATCAAGGCATCGGTCGGACCGATGGACAACAACGCGTACCTGATCACGTGTTCCAAGACCGGAAAAACGCTGCTCATCGATGCCGCGAACGACGGACCGGCGCTCGTCGAGCTGATCAGGTCACAGGCACCGAACGTCGAACTCATCGTCACCAGCCACCAGCATTTCGACCACTGGCAGGCCCTCGCCGAAGTGGCGGAAGCCACAGGTGCGCCCACCGCCGCCCATGCCCTGGACGCCGAGCCGCTGCCGGTCAAACCCGACCGGATCCTGGCCGACGGCGACACCATCACCATCGGCGAGCTGACTTTTGATGTCATCCACCTGCAGGGACACACCGAGGGCTCGGTAGCGCTGGCGCTGCGCGGCGCCGACGGTGAGATCACCCACTTGTTCACCGGCGACTGCCTGTTTCCGGGCGGCGTGGGCAAGACCTGGCAGGAGGGCGACTTCGAGCGACTGCTCGGCGACGTCACCCGCAAGGTCTTCGACGTCTACCCCGATTCGACGGTCGTCTATCCCGGCCACGGCGACGACACCACGCTCGGCGCCGAGCGGCCGCATCTCGAGGAATGGCGGGCGCGCGGCTGGTAGCCGCTGGAGCGGTCAGCCCACGCACTGCCCCGTCGGGACGGGCTGGGTGTTACCGACCAGCGCCAGTTGAGGTCCGACTTCCTTCGCGGTCAGCGCGAAACCCGTGTCGGGATCGTCCTGCGCCGCACCGAAGATCACCCCACGCACGCGGCCGTCCAGGTCGATCACCGGCCCGCCTGAATTGCCTTGCTGCACAGCACCTCTGAGGGCATACACCTCGCGGGTCACCGTGCCGGTCCGAAAGATGTCCGGTCCCTGGAGTTCGATGATCTGGCGGACGCGCACCGGTTTGGCCTCGTACGCGCCCCCGTGCGGAAACCCGAGCGCCGCCGCATCGGCGCCACTGACCGCAGGTGCCTCGGAGAACATCAACGGAGCGGTCGGCAGGTCCGGGACCGCGAGAATCGAGATGTCCATGTTCGGGTCGAACGACACCACCTGGCCGTCATATTTGGTGCCGTTCACCTCGACCGAGACGGCGTCGGTCCCCGCGACGCCGTGCGCCGTCGTCATGACTCGCTTGGGACCTACCACAAACCCGGTGCCCTCCAACCGCTTTCGGCAGCTGTGCGCGACCCCGTGCACCCGCACCACACTCGCCTGCGCCGCGACGACCGCGGGGTGCTGTGCCACGTTCGGATCCGGCGGGGCTACGGCTGGGATCGTCGACGCGGTCTCGGACGATTGCGCGGAGGTCGTCACGGGTGCGGCGGCGTGATCGTTTCCACCGCAGCCGGCGACCAGCGTGACGGCGGTCAGTGACAACGCCACCCACGGCGCAAGGACGAGACTTCTTCGGGCCATGGCTGGAAACTTTACGGGCACGAAAAACCCTGAGGCCCCCGGCAGTACGCCGAGGGCCTCAGGGAAAATCCGAACCTACGAGGTGTGGACGATCAGCACGTCAATCTTGGCGCGACGGGCCACGTTCGCCGGCACCGAGCCGAGCAGACGGCCGGCGATGGTGCTCAAACCGACGTTACCGACGACCAGCAGGTCGGCGCCGGTGCTCTCGGCAAGGTCGACGAGCGCGTCGACGGGAGCGCCGACGATGGCCTTCTCCTCCACCTGGGTGGCACCGGCCGCCTCGGCACGGTCGCGGGCTTCGCGCAGGATCGCGTAGATGGGCGCATCGCCGTGCACCTTGTAGCCCTCGTCCTTCAGGACGTCGGCTGCACGCTGATCATCGGCGTGCGGGAAGTAGGCGGTTGCCACGACCAACTTCGCATTGGCCCCCGCGGCGATCTGGGCAGCGCGCTCCACCGCACGCAGTGACGAATCCGATCCGTCCGTACCGACGACCACGGTCTGGTAGCCGCTCATCAATGGCCTCCCGTTATGCAGGTTTGTGTATCCGGCGTTCCGGCCGGCGTCACCGCAGACAGTAGCCGCTGAAGTGCGGCCGTTGGTGCGGTTTCACCACACGAGTTCGCCGGGGACACCGTCAAAAATGTGTTTTACCGGCACCGATGTTAGCGGCAGCCACGGCAACGGGCTTGCTAATGGTGACGAATCGGTCGGGTGTTTCGCCCGGTGAGCGGGACCGCTTCAGGCCCGTGATCGTTAGCCACGACCGAAATACAGCTCCTGTGTGGCGACGCACACCAACTGCCCGGCGCGGTTGTACATCGTCCCGCTCGCGAGGCCGCGCCCGCCGATACCGCTCAGCGAGGTCTGGTCGGACAGCACCCAGTCACTCAGGTCGACCGGCCGGTGGAACCACAGCGCATGGTCGATCAGCGCCGAAAACGTATGGGCCGGCAGCGCACCGCGCGGGATCATCGCCGCCTCCAGCATCGTGGTGCCGGTCAGGTACGCGAGCAGGCCGGCGTGCAGCGCCGGGTCGTCCGGAATTACATCGGTCGGGCGCCACCACATCCGCAGATGCGGCGCCGGGTCCGGCGAATCTTTGGCCAGCCGCGGGTGCGGATCGATGTAGCGCAGCTCGAACGGCTGGTCGCGAACCCAGAACCCACCGGATTCCTCGGCGTAGTCAGCAAGCTGTTCGGCCATGGTCGGAACCGAAAGCGGTTCCGGCACATCGGGAATGGCAGCCTGGTAGTCGAGCGCGCCGACCTGGGTACTGAACGACGCCAACGCCTCCAGCAGGATCTCCCCGTCCTGGCGGGCGGTGATCCGCCGGGTTGCGAGCGTGCCGCCGTCGCGCGCGGCATCGACCTGGATCTCGACCGGGTAGCGGGAATCCCCTGCCCGCAGGTAGTAGACGTGCAGGCTGTGCGCGCTGCGACCTGGCGTGGTCCGGCTCGCCGCCACCAGCACCTGACCGGCGAGGTGGCCGCCGGCGATGTGGTGGCTGGGGTTGTCGAGCTGGGCGGCCACGAAGTGGTGGTCGTCGGTCTGATCCACCAGCAGCGTGCTGACGAGATCAGACAGGGTCGGCGAACTGTACGTCACCTGAGGCATCTTGCCTGAGGCGTTGACGCACCCAACTGATCGGTGGTGCCGATCGCCTCGACGAGCGACCTCCATTCCCGTGAGTTATCCACAACCTCGTCGAATTCTGTTGCGGCGCGGCAGATCTATCGGTAATATCGCACATATGTTCGAACACATAGGGATCGGGGCCGGCGGTGCGCTGGTCCACGACGCTTCCGTGGTCGATGCCATCAGCCACAGTGCCCGGGTGGAAGCGCGGGCCGCGAGCATCCGCTTCGCGGCGATCGCTGACCTGGTCGCGTTGCGGGTTGATGATCAGGGTGATCGGCAGTGGTGGGCCTGTGATGGCTGGGATGCCGCGGCCGCTGAAGTCGGGGCCGCCTTGGGCATCGGGTCTCGGGAAGCGTCCGGGCAGATGGCGACCGCCGTCGCGTTGCGCGACCGCCTGCGTCGGGTGGCGGCGGTGTTTGCCGACGGTGGCGTCTCGGCACGAACGGTCGGCACGATCTGCTGGCGCACCCGCCTGGTGGAGGACGCCAACACGCTGGCCGTGCTGGATGCGGCGTTGGCGGGGGCGCTGTGTGAGTGGGTGGGTTTGTCCCGCAAGAAGATTGAGAAGAAGATCGACGGTTGGGTGCATAAGTTCGATCCGGCTGCGGTGCTGAAGGTGCGGTCGGCGGCCCGCCGCCGTGGGGTCGGGGTCGGCAAACCTGATGATGAGACCGGGGTGGCGTCGATCTGGGGTGCGCTGCTGGCCACGGATGCCGAGTTGTTGAATCGGGTGTTGACGGAGATGGCCCGGCAGGTGTGTGAGAGCGATCCGCGCACCTTCGGGCAGCGCCGCGCGGATGCGTTGGGGGTGCTCGCCGCCCGCGGGGACCGGTTGGCCTGCCAGTGTGGCAGTCCCGATTGCGCGGCGGCCGGGCCGGATGCCCGCGCGACGGCGGTGGTGATCCACGTTCTCACCGATGCGCTGCCCGCGCCGGTGGCTGACCCGCTGCTCAGCGGGGATCCGGCCGCGCCCCTGACACCACTGCCACCCTCGCCCGCACCTGAGCCGGCGCCGGTGAATGACGCTGTGCCTGACGCGGCGCCCACGCCGGCTCCGGTCCTCGCGCTCGCCAAAGCCTCGGCGCCGGTGCGCACCCCGATCGGCTACATGATCGGCGGTGCCGTCGTGCCACCGGCGCTGCTGGCCGATCTGGCCGCGCGCGGCGCCACAGTCCGCGCCGTCGCCTCCGCCACCGATCTCGACGGAGTGCCCCGCTACCGGCCCTCGGCCGCGCTGGATGAGTTCGTTCGGATGCGGGCGATGACGTGCATGTTCCCCGGCTGCGATCAGCCCGCCACCGCCTGCGACCTCGACCACACGATCCCGTGGCCGGCCGGGCCGACGCATCCGGGCAACCTGGGTCCCAAATGCCGAAAACACCACCTACTCAAAACCTTCTACGGCGGCCGTGATGGCTGGCAGGACCGTCAACAACCCGACGGCACCATCGTGTGGACCGCACCCACCGGCCACACCTACACCAGCGTGCCGGAAAGTCGAATCCTGTTCCCCGACAAGATCACCGACACACCCTTGCCGAACCCACCACCAGAGGTCGCCGATCTGGACACCCCACCGGCCCCCGGCCGGGGCATCATGATGCCCACCCGCCGCCGCACCCGCGCCCACGACCTCGCCCAGCAGATCGCCTACGAACGCGCCCTCAACGAAGCCGACCTCCACGCCGCAGCAGCCGCCCAAGAAGCCGCCGCCCGCAGACGCAAAGAACGCGAAGAACGCGAAGCCCGCCGCGAAGCCGGAGAACTACAAGAAGCCGACATCCCGCCACCCTCGCACTAACGAGTGAATACCCCTGAGAAAGCAAGACTTTCAGGGGTATTGACGCGTGCCACCCCACATTAGAGACCAGGCGTCGCACCTGAAAGCTCGGCAGGTGGTGGCACCTGCCGAGCTTCCAGTAGTGGAGCGAGTGACGGGATTCGAACCCGTGTGAACGGCTTTGCAGGCCGGTGCCTAGCCACTCAGCCACACCCGCACTGATCATCACAGTGCCAGTCGCGCCTCCGCCCGCCCAGGGTTGTAATCGCGGTGATTGCTACCCCTCACAGCAGTCACCTACCGGTCTGCCCACCACGGCGCCGCCCTGCGGCCAGCCGGCCGGCGAGTCTTCCCACGGCTCCTGTCGGCCGTAAGGGGTCAGATCGAGGAATGGATAGCCCACCGCGGAGTGGTCGAGTCCGCGCGCATACGCCGAGTACGTATGGAACACCTCGTCGCCGCGGCGCAGGAAAACGCTGGCGCCGGGCCAGTCTCCGCGCAGGTCGTCGTCGGTCCAGCCGTCGGCGTGCAGCTCGTCGAGCGACGTGTAGTTGTAATCGATGGGCGCCCGTGCCGGGTCGAGCGTCACGTGGAAGTCGTAAGTGAAATCCCCGTCACGCGACGAGTACCACGGAAACGTCCAGCCGTGCTGGTCGCGGTACCGGGCGATGCTCTCGTACGGCGCGCGAGAGACGCACGCGAACGTGACATTCTTGCCGTGCAACAGCTTTCGATCACCTTCGGTGAACGTCAGGTCCGCCGCGGCGGTGCAGCTCGGACAGCCGGCATCGATCGCGTCGACCCACATGAAGTGGTGGATGTAGAGCTGGCTGCGGCCCTCGAACATGTCCAGCAACCTGACCGCGCCGTCGGCGCCGTCGAACACGTAGTCCTTCTCGACCTTCACCATCGGCAGCCTGCGGCGCTGGGCGTTGACCGCGTCGCGCAGATGCGTCGCCTCACGTTCCCGAGCCAATAGCTTGGTGCGAGCCCCGACCCACTCCTCTCGCGAAACGACATCGGGATAGGCAGCTGGTTGCGCAGACATGACATCACTCCTCATCGGAAATCGGCCCTCGAACAGACAGACTTCGACGGCCGCCAAAACTCATCGGAGCGCGTTAGTTTGTCCTTCATGGAATGGCTGGCAGATCCCGCCTTTTTCGGTGGACCCGGGCAGGGTTCGCGACAGCTCATCGAACTGGTGGTCGCGTTCGGCCTCACCGCGCTCATCGGACTGGAACGCGAAATCCAGGGCAAGAGTGCCGGTTTGCGCACGCAGACCCTCGTCGGCACCGCTGCCGCGCTGATCATGCTGATCAGCAAGTACGGCTTCGGCGACGTCCTGACCCCGGGACTGGTGGTCGTCGACCCGTCACGCGTCGCGGCCCAGATCGTCTCGGGCATCGGGTTTCTCGGTGCGGGCATCATCATCGTGCGCCGCGGTTCGGTGCACGGGCTGACCACCGCGGCCTCGGTGTGGGAGTCGGCAGCGATCGGCATGGCGGCCGGTGCCGGCCTGCTACTGCTCGCGTCGGTGATGACCGCGATGCACCTGCTGATCATCATCGGATTCATGCCGGTGGCCCAGCGGCTGGCCTCGCGACTGGGCGGATCGGTCCGACTGCACATCACCTATGCCGACGACCGTGGTGTCCTACGTGATGTGCTGCAGGCGTGCGGCCGGCGCGACTGGCAGATCACCGACCTCGAGACCGACCCACCCGGGGAGCCCCTCGAAGCACCACCCGGCCACGTCGGCGTTCAGCTGACGCTCGGCGGCTCCGGAGTCATCCGGGCCGCGTCGGTGCTGGCTCTGGTCGACGGCGTGACGGGCGTCCGCCAACTGCAGGAAGACCCCGACTAGCACCGACCGCATCACCCCACAGCATGAGTGTGTGACCGGCACAGATCAGCCCGCGGAGCGATCCGTACCGGCGTCGTTGCGACCTACCGTCGCGCCATGACCAGCCGACCACTCGTGGCCGCGGTGCCACGGATAGCCGCACTCGACGTCCTGCGCGGGTTCGCGCTGGGCGGGATTCTCGTCGTGAACATCACGGTGATGGCGAATCCTGACGGGCTCGCCTCGGGACCTGTCCGCACCGTGCTGACCGCGTTCTGCTCCGACAAGTTCTACGTCCTGTTCTCGTTTCTCTTCGGCTATTCCCTCACTTTGCAATTTCGTTCAGCCGAACGTGACGGCGCCGACGTCCGCCTACGCACGATGCGCCGATGCGCGGCGTTGATGACGATCGGCCTGCTGCACGTCGCGTTCCTTTTCAGCGACGACGTGCTGTTTGGCTACGGGCTATTGGGCTTGATTCTGTTGGCGATGAACAGGATTCAGCCGAAGACCGCGCTCCGCTGCGCTGCGGGGCTGTACGGCACCTTTGTCGTCGCGGTGACCGTCCTTGGCATGAACGCGCCGACAACGGTCATGAGCGACGATGGCGCGATGGCTGCCCTGCGAGCGGGGTGGCTCACCGCGGCGTCATACCGATGGGAGACGTTCTTCGAACGGTTCGACCTGTTCCTGGTCTTCGGACTCCTGAACGTGCTGCCGTTGTTCCTAATCGGTTTCGCCGCCGGTAAGACGCGGCTGCTCGAAACGCCGGACCGGTATCTGCCCCTACTTCCGAAGGTGCAATGGATCGGATTCGGTATCGCGGCCCCGTTCTCACTGCTGACGGCGACCCTGGACAACCCGTCGTTGGCCGGGGTGACCGCCCTCCTCAATCTGCCTCTGGCCGCGGCATATGCAGCGACCATCCTGCGGCTGGCGCAGCACCGACCGCGGCTGGCACAGACTCTCGGAACCGCTGGAAAATTCGCCGCGACGAACTACATCGGGCAATCGGTCATCACGTCGGTGATCTTCACCGGCAACGGATTCGCGCTCGTCGGGAGATTGCCTGACTGGCTGGTCGTCCTGATCGCGGTGGCCATCTACCTGATGCAGCTCGGCGCCAGTCAGCTGTGGGCGCGCCGTCACCGTTACGGGCCGATCGAGTGGGTGCTCCGCCGAGCCACGTACGGTCCTCGGCGCAGGTGGCCCGCGCGCTGACGGTCGGGGTATTTCACCCCGGAGGATGAGGACAATGCCGCCATCACTTTCATAGAGTCCTAGATGTGAGCACCATGACGCGATCACGTCTCGATCGAACTCTGAGCGTGGTCAGCTACGCGGTGTCGCTGTTTCTATTCGTGATGGCCTGGGCGACGGTCGACGCAACGTACGCGGTGCCGTCTGGCGCCCGTACCGTCATCGCCGCGGTCACCGCTCTTCCACTGGTGGCTATCCGACTGACTCCATTGCTCGGATGGGCGATATCGGCTACCGGTGCACTCGTCCTCCCGCTCGTCTGCCCGCCGGTCGACGGCACCTTCCCGTGGCAGATGGTTCACGTGGCGGTTTTGATGACGCTGTTGTTCGCCGTCATCGTGCGGTGCTCGCTTGCTGCGGCCGTAGTCGCAGGGCTGTCGACAGGCGTAGCCCTGCTGGCGGCCTCCCCCGGCCAGACCGGTGCCGGATTCGCGATCGGCATGACCGCAGTAGCCCTCATCGGGCTACTGGTGCGTGAGCTCGTCGGCTCACGGCAGCAGCTCGCCAGCCAGCGCGGGATCACCGAGGTGGAACGGACACGCCGGTTGGTTCTGGAGGAGCGCGCACGGATCGCCCGCGATCTACACGACGTGATCGCACACCACATGTCGATCGTCGTGGTGCAGGCCCAGAGCGCTTCCTACCGGCTCACCTCGGTGACCGAGGAAACCAAGGCGGAGTTCGACGCGATCGGGGCCAACGTCCGCGCCAGTCTCAACGAGGTACGGACCGTACTCGGTGTGTTGCGCTGCGACGACGAGTTGGTCGAACTGGGTCCGCAGCCCGGCATCGCGGGTGTCCGAGAGTTGATCGAGAACAGTCGGCGTGCCGGAGTTGACCTGTCCCTCAGTATTTTTGGCGATCCGCCGGCTGTCTCGGAGATGGCCGGCGTGGTCCTGTACCGAATCGTGCAGGAGTCGCTCGCCAACGCGGTTCGGCACAGTCCGGGCGCGCCCGTGACGGTGACCATGGAGCACGGGACCGACGCCACGACGGTCATCGTGCGCAATGGACCGGCCGCGGTGCCGGAATCAGCCGGAACGACATCGAGCGGGAGCGGTATCGCCGGCATGCGGGAGCGGGTGGCGTCGATCGGCGGCACGCTTGACGCACGACGTCTGGCCGACGGCGGATTCGCGGTGCGCGCTCGCATTCCTGCAAGCCTGCCGGTGACGTCGGGGCCACGTCCGTGACCGGACCGATCACCCTCTTCATCGCCGACGATCAAGCCATGGTTCGTCAGGGATTTGGCGCCCTTCTGGCCGCGCAATCCGACCTGACAGTCGTCGGCGACGCACCGAACGGCCGCGTCGCGGTCTCGGAAGTCAGGCGTCTGCAACCCGATGTGGTCTTGATGGATGTCCGTATGCCGGAGATGAACGGGCTGGACGCCGCTCGCGAAATCCTGTCAGCGGCAATGCCGACTCCGGTACGGGTTCTGATGCTGACCACGTTCGATATCGACGAGTACGTGTACGACGCGCTCAGCGCCGGCGCCAGTGGATTCCTGTTGAAGGACGCGCCGGCCGACGACCTGATCCGCGCGGTCCGGGTCGTGGCGGCAGGCGATGCGTTGCTCGCGCCGAGTGTCACCCGTCGGCTCATCGCCGACATCGTCCAGCGCCGCTCCACGCCACGGCCCTGGGGACGCGAACTCGCCACGCTGACGCCCCGTGAACGAGAAGTGCTCGAGTTGATAGCGCAGGGCCTGTCGAACATCGAGATCGCGGACAGGCTGTTCGTCACCGAATACACGGTGAAGACGCACGTAGGCAACATCTTCGCGAAACTCTCCCTGCGCGATCGCGCCCAGGCGGTGGTCGTCGCCTACGAGTCGGGTCTGGTCAATCCGCGGTCGCCCGGCTGACGTGTCCGGCGATCATGTCGTACACGCCGCGCGTGACGGTCGTTGCGTTGCTCATGATGTTGTAGCCGTGGTCGACACCGGGCACCTCGTAGTACTGCGCCAAAGCACCGACGGCGTCCAGCTTCTGGGCATATCGCCACGCCTCATCCCGCAGCCGGTCGTACTCCGCGGTGACGATCAGCGCGGGAGCGATCCCGTCGATGCCGTCGGCGTTGTCACCCCATGCCGGCGACGCCAGCCGGTGACCGCGCTGCGCGGGGGCCGGGATGTACGCGGTGTCGAACACCTCGCTCATCCACGGCCGCATCACGGCCTTGTCCCCCAGCGGAGAATGTTTGTCCTTGCTGGCCGTCACCAAATCCAGTGGCGCATAGTGCAACATCTGCAACTTGAGGTCAGGTCCGCCCTCATCCAACGCCAGCCGTGCCGCGGCAGCCGACAGGCTGCCGCCGGCGCTCTGCCCGCCGACACAGAGCTTGCTGCCGTCCCAGTCCCGTTCGGCAGCCGATGCCCAGACGAGAACGTCGTACACCTGCTCGACGGGGTCAGGGAACCGGTGTCCCGGAGCCAGCACGTAATCGGTGTTCACCACAACAACATTCGCGTGCGCGGCAAGAAAACGGCACCAGGGATCGTCCTGTTCCCGGTGGCCGACAACGAAACCACCACCATGCACGTTCACGTATACCCCCGCACAACCACTGGGCTGCGGCCAGTACACCGTCGCCGCCGTATCGCCGTGCCGGGTCGGAATCACCACCGACGTTGTGGTGCCACCTATTTCAGAAAATCGAACGCCCGGCTTCGGCGCAGGATTGATGGTGGACGAGAACAGACGCGCGACAGCATCGGCGACGACGGGCCTGGCGAGGATTGACACGAAGCCGACTGTACCGACGCCGGTTCCGAAGTCGGGGAACCCGACTAGCCCACGCCCCTACTCGCCCGGTACGACGCCACACAACCCAGCGCGGCAAGCCCGGCGAAGACCGCGAACAACCAACTGGCGCCGACAGCATCGGACCGATCGACGGTGTTGACGACGATGCCGGCCAGCCCGGCGCCGAAGGCTCCGCAGATCAGCTGAACGGTGCTGATCGCGGCCGCGGCGACGGTGCCCTGCGCGGGATCGTCGACCCGGCCCATCGCCCACACCGACAAGTGCGGCCATGCCATGCCGACGCCGACGCCGGTCACCAAAAGCGAGAACGCCCAAACGGCCACGACAGTCGCCGAGGCGTCGTCGACCTGGCTGACTGCCGCCGTACCCAACCCGATCGCCATCACCAGAGGCGCCACCGCCACGATGCGCACCACTCGGGCGAGCGAGGTAACCGAGGCACTGACGATCTCACTGACCGTCCAGCCCACACTCAGCGCGACGGCGAGGAAGCCTGCCGTCAACGGGACCAGGCCCGCCAGGCGCTGCCCGTACAGCGGCACGTACATGTCGGCCATCGTGGCCGCCATCAACACACCCAACGTCACGTAGATCCACTTGAACGGACCCGGCCCATAGGCGGTCTTCGGCAGCACGCTCACCGGCGTCCGCCCATCCACCACGATGAACAGGCCGACCAGCGCCACGCCCGCGGCCAACAGCACCACCATGAGCGGCACGCTGCGCTGGATGCCCGCCACGCTGATGGCCATTGCTGCGGACCCGAGAATCACCAACGACCACACCGGAATCCGCAACGGCTCACGTTCGTGGTCTGCGGACCTGCCCGGCAGGCTCAACGGCACCAGAATCATCACCGCCACGGTGAGGATGGCCAGCGCCCCGAACGCCCAGCGCCACACGCCCAATTGCGCGAACAAGCCCCCGGACGACGGGCCGAGCAACGTCCCGACGCCCCACATCGCCGACACCAGGGCCGACGCCTTGGGCCAAAGAGATTGCGGCAGAGCCGTATTGATCACCGCATAGCCCAGCCCGGCCAGCGTGCCGCCCGCGGCACCCTGCACCACGCGCCCGGCGAGCATCAGTTCCATGGTCGGCGCCAGGGCACATACGACGCTGCCGAGCGCGAAGACAGTGAACCCCAACAGATATGCCAGCCGTGGACCGAAACGGGCCACCATGGCGCTGACCGTCGTCGCCGCCATCACCGAGGCGACCAGGTACACCGTGGTGACCCACGCGTAGAGCCGTCCGCCGCCGATGTCGTTGACGGCGCTGGGCAGCAGACTGATGGTCAGGAATTCATTGGTCGCGTACAGCGCAACGCCGCCGGCCAATACCGTCGACGCGCCCAAATACCTGGGACCGAGCAGTTCCCGCCAGCTGCCGACGGTCACGGTTTCAGCGCGCATCTCAGTCACGTCCGCGACGCTAGGGCCTCAACCACGGTTGAGATCAAGGAGCGCTCATTTCAGCCCGGCCGCATCCATCCCGCGCAGTTCCTTCTTTAGGTCGGCCACCTCATCACGGATGCGGGCCGCAAGCTCGAACTGCAGATCCCGCGCCGCGTTCATCATCTGCGCGGTCAGGTCCTTGATGAGGTCCGCCAGCTCGGCACGCGGCATGTTGGCGGTGTCGCGGCCTTCCACGATGCCGGCGCTGACCGCCCGGCCGGGCTCACCCTGGGCCCGGCGACCCCGCGAGGCGTTGCGGCCCGAGCCCCCAACAGGCACCGACTCGACGTCCGCTGAGTCTTCCGCCTCGCGATACACCTGGTCGAGGATGTCGGCGATCTTCTTGCGCAACGGCTGCGGGTCGATGCCGTTCGCCTCGTTGTAGGCGACCTGCTTGGCGCGGCGACGTTCGGTCTCCTCGATGGCCGCCTGCATCGAGTCGGTGATCTTGTCGGCGTACATGTGCACCTCGCCGGACACGTTGCGCGCCGCGCGGCCGATGGTCTGGATGAGGCTTCGCGTCGACCGGAGGAAGCCTTCCTTGTCGGCGTCCAGGATCGCGACGAGCGACACCTCGGGCAGGTCCAGACCTTCACGCAGCAGGTTGATGCCGACCAGGACGTCGTAGTCACCCAGCCGCAGTTGGCGCAGCAACTCCACACGGCGCAACGTGTCCACCTCGGAGTGCAGGTACCGCACCCGGATCCCGGTCTCGAGCAGATAGTCGGTGAGGTCCTCGGCCATCTTCTTGGTCAGGGTGGTGACCAGCACGCGCTCGTCGCGCTCGGTGCGCTTGCGGATTTCCCCGATGAGGTCGTCGATCTGGCCCTTGGTCGGTTTGACGACGATCTCGGGGTCCACCAGACCCGTCGGCCGGATGACCTGCTCGACGAACTCACCGCCGGACTGGGCCATCTCGTACGAGCCGGGCGTCGCCGACAGATACACCGTCTGACCGATGCGGTCGGCGAACTCCTCCCAGGTCAGCGGCCGGTTGTCGACCGCCGACGGCAACCGGAAGCCGAAGTCGACCAGGTTGCGCTTGCGGGACATGTCGCCCTCGTACATGGCGCCGATCTGCGGCACGGTGACGTGTGACTCGTCGATGACGAGCAGGAAGTCCTCGGGGAAGTAGTCCAGCAGCGTGGCGGGCGCCGAGCCGGCAGCGCGGCCGTCGATGTGGCGCGAGTAATTCTCGATGCCCGAGCAGAACCCGACCTGCTTCATCATCTCGACGTCGTAGTTGGTGCGCATCCGCAGCCGTTGCGCCTCCAGTAGCTTGCCCTGGCCCTCCAGCTGCGCCAGCCGCTCTTCCAGCTCCTGCTCGATGGTCGAGATCGCCATGGCCATGCGTTCCGGGCCGGCCACGTAGTGGGTGGCCGGGAAGATACGCAGCGAGTCGACCTTGCGCACCACGTCACCGGTCAACGGGTGCAGGTAGTACAGCGCCTCGACCTCGTCGCCGAAGAATTCGATGCGCACTGCCAACTCTTCGTAGGACGGGATGATCTCGACGGTGTCGCCGCGCACCCGGAACGAGCCGCGGGTGAATGCCACGTCGTTGCGGTTGTACTGGATGTCGACGAGCAGCCGCAGCAGACCGTCGCGCGGCACGTCGTCGCCGACCTTCAGTTCGACGGACCGGTCCATGTACGACTGCGGAGTGCCGAGGCCGTAGATGCACGACACCGACGCCACCACCACGACATCGCGACGCGACAGCAGGCTGGACGTTGCCGAGTGCCGCAGCCGCTCGACATCGTCGTTGATCGAGCTGTCTTTCTCGATATAGGTGTCCGTCTGGGCGATGTAGGCCTCGGGCTGGTAGTAGTCGTAGTACGAGACGAAATACTCGACAGCGTTGTGCGGCAACATCTCCCGCAGCTCGTTGGCCAGCTGCGCGGCCAGGGTCTTGTTGGGCGCCATCACCAGCGTGGGACGCTGCAGCCGCTCGATGAGCCACGCGGTGGTCGCGGACTTACCGGTACCGGTGGCGCCGAGCAGCACCACGTCACGCTCCCCCGCCGTGATGCGGCGCTCAAGTTCGTCGATGGCCGCCGGCTGGTCACCCGCCGGCTCGTACTGACTGACCACCTCGAACTTGCCGCCGGCCCGCACCATGGCGTCGACCGGCCGGTATTCCGAGTGCGCGAGGACGGGGTGTTCGGTCGCGAAGGCCATGGGTACCAGGGTAGAGGCGGGCACCGACAGGCGCTGCCGGCTGCGCGTCGGGCGCGTACGCTGACGCCATCCACGCACCCAAGCACGAGACGTTCAACCTGGCCGACCGCACGAACACCGATCCGAAGGGCATCGTGCGCGCCGTCGACATGTATCGAGTCGAGCCGTGGGGCCTCTACATGGCACGCCCAACCCCCGGCCGCCCGCAGTTCCACTACCTCGAGTCGTGGCTGCTGCCCACCATCGGACTACGCGCCAGCATCTTCCATTTCAATCCGGGACATGAACGCGAACAGGACTTCTATCTCGATGTCGGCCGGTTCACCGCGGACGAACAGGTGTGGACGTCGGAGGACCATTACCTGGACCTGGTCGTGCGGTCGGGCGTGGGCGTCGAGCTGGAGGACGTCGACGAACTACTGGATGCGGTACGTCACCACCTACTCAGCACCGATGACGGCGAACGCGCGATCACGACAGCGACCACCGCGATCGACGGCCTGGCCCAGAACAAATACCAGCTGGGAGATTGGCTAGCCAGTCTCGGTATGTCACTGACCTGGCGCGACCTCAACTAGGCGCACACCGCCGGTCGCGCGGTAATGTCAACAACCATGACATCGATCACGCGCGGAGGCATAGCCGCGGCATCGCTGGCGTACGCCATCGCAGTGGCCACGAGCACCTCGACAGCGGTGGCGGACCCCACACCACCCGCGCCGCCCACACCGCCGGCAGTCCCGGCCGCAGACACCGCGCCGCCCAGCGCGGGGCCGCACAACATCACCTACCGGGCCCGCGTCGACGGGGTGTCCCGCGGCACGCTCGTCACCTACCGACTCACCGACAACCAGCTCAACTCCGCGACGCCGAGCTTGCTCCCCGGCGAGATGTTCGAAGCCTCGGCCGTCCTCAACAACGCGGCGAACGCCGGCATGCAGGTGTCGATCCAGTGGCCGTACTCAGCGAGCCTGCACTGCGAGATTCTCGTCGACGACGAAATCGTCGCCCAGGCCGACCAGTTCGTCGCCCCGCGCCTGACGCCGCAGCACCAGGACCCCGGGTACGGGGTGCTCAGCTGCGGTTCGGTGACCGACTTCGATCCGAGCCAGCAGTACAGCGCCGAGCTGCCGGGCACGCCCGCAACACCGGCCGCCTCAGCTCACTAAGGGCGCCAACCGGTTTCGTCGGCCCAGGCCCAGGCTCGTCGGTACGCACCGGCGAGCCAGGGCTCCTTGGCGTCGGCGTACTCACCGCTGGTGGCCGGCGCGGCAGCCAGCGCATCGTGTTTGAGAGCCAGGTACTCCACCCGCTCGTCGGGGTTGGCGGCGATCCAGGCCGGGAAGAGCAACGCGAACTGCTGGCCGGGCCAGCCGTCGACGCGGATGTGCACGTTGGTCGGCCGGCCGGGATCGGCCGACGCGTGAAAACGCTTCTGCCACAGTGCCTTGTCGTCGGAGTGGTCGAACTCGGCAACAGTGCTGCGCGCATCGTCCTTCGCGACGTCGTCGGTGATGTCCGTCCGCGGGTAGCCCCCGGTCAGCAGCAGATCGGTGAGCTCGTCGGCCACCGCCAGCGACGGCACGGTCACCTGGATGTCGATGATGTCCTTGGCGTCCAGGTCCGGCACCGCCGTCGACCCGATGTGGTCGACCCGCACCGCGCGGTGTCCGCACGTGGTGCGCAGCCGAGCCACGATCCGGCGGGCCTGCTCGGGCCACGTGTCGTCGTACGACACCAGCGCCGGCGCGACGGTGGCCGGGACGCCGGCCTGTACGTTGCGCGCAAACGGCACGATGCGCTGCTCCCACAGCCGGCGAGCCTTGGCCGCCAGTTCGTCGGCGCTGCCGTGGTTGTCCAGCCAGACATCGGCGACGGCCTGGCGCTGTTCGATGGTCGCCTGCGCCGCGATCCGGGCACGGGCGTCCTGCTCCGAGAAGCCGCGATATTCGATCAGCCGCGCGACGCGCACATCCTCGTCGGCGTGCACCATGACGACCAATGGGAACAGCGGCGCCATCTGCGACTCGACGAGCAGCGGAATATCTTCCACCACAACCGAACCCACGGGAGCGGCGGCGATGAGCTCGGCACGGCGCCGGCCGACCAGCGGGTGCACGATGCCGTTGAGGGTCTTGCGCTTCTCCCCGTCACTGAACGCCACCGCAGCCAGCGCCGGCCGGTCGAGCGAACCGTCGGGCTGCAGGATGTCCTCGCCGAACGCCTCCACCAGGGCGGCCAGCCCCTCGGTGCCGGGCTCCACCACCTCACGGGCGATCACGTCACCGTCGACGATGATGCCGCCGGCAGCCGCGAAGGTCGATGACACCGTGGATTTTCCGGCGCCGATGCCGCCGCTCAGTCCGATACGAAGCACGCAGGACACACTATCGGCCGCAGATACGGCAAATGCCCCGGCCCATTGGGCCGGGGCATTTGTCGTTGTACTGCTTAGGCGTTGCCGGCGAGCTTCTCGCGCAGCGCCGCCAGCTGGGCGTCGCTGGCCAGGGTGCCACCGGTCGACTCCTCGGAACGCGAGGAACCGCTGGTCGCCGGACGGGCAGCTGCCTCGGCGTCGGCCGCGGCGAACTTCTCCATCTGGGCGGTGTGCATCTTGTGGCGACGCTCGGCCTCGGCGTACCGGGCCTCCCACTCGTCACGCTGCTTCTCGAAGCCTTCCAGCCATTCGTTGCTGTCGGCGTCGAAGCCCTCGGGGAAGATGTAGTTGCCCTGCTCGTCGTAGCTGTCGGCCATGCCGTACTTCGACGGGTCGAACTCCTCGGTGTAGTCCTCGTTGGCCTGCTTGAGGCTCAGCGAGATGCGGCGACGCTCCAGGTCGATGTCGATGACCTTGACCATCGCGTCGTCGCCGACCTGGACCACCTGGTCCGGGACCTCGACGTGGCGCTCGGACAGCTCCGAGATGTGCACCAGGCCCTCGATGCCCTCTTCGACGCGGACGAACGCACCGAACGGGACCAGCTTGGTGACCTTGCCCGGGACGATCTGACCGATCGCGTGGGTGCGGGCGAAGTGGCGCCACGGGTCTTCCTGAGTCGCCTTGAGCGACAGCGAAACCCGCTCGCGGTCCATGTCGACGTCCAGCACCTCGACGGTGACCTCGTCGCCCACCTGAACCACCTCGGACGGGTGATCGATGTGCTTCCAGGACAGCTCCGAGACGTGCACCAGGCCGTCCACGCCGCCCAGGTCGACGAACGCGCCGAAGTTGACGATCGAGGACACGACACCCTTGCGGATGGCGCCCTTGGTGAGCTGGTTGAGGAACTCGCTGCGGACCTCGGACTGGGTCTGCTCCAG
Source organism: Mycolicibacterium aubagnense (assembly GCF_010730955.1). Classification (NCBI taxonomy): domain Bacteria; kingdom Bacillati; phylum Actinomycetota; class Actinomycetes; order Mycobacteriales; family Mycobacteriaceae; genus Mycobacterium; species Mycolicibacterium aubagnense. The sequence continues at coordinate 1,014,241 of NZ_AP022577.1, forward strand.
CCAGGCACGACGCGACAGGACCACGTTGTTGCGGTTCTTGTCGAGCTCGATGATCTTGGCCTCGATCTCCTTGCCGATGTACGGCTGGAGATCGCGGACACGGCGCATCTCGACGAGCGATGCGGGCAGGAAGCCGCGCAGGCCGATGTCGAGGATCAGGCCGCCCTTGACGACCTCGATGACGGTGCCCTTGACGGCCTCGTCCTTCTCCTTGAGCTCCTCGATGGTGCCCCAGGCGCGCTCGTACTGAGCCCGCTTCTTGGACAGGATCAGACGGCCTTCCTTGTCCTCCTTGGTGAGAACGAGGGCTTCGACCTCATCGCCCACGGAAACGACCTCATTGGGGTCGACGTCGTGCTTGATGGAAAGTTCGCGAGAAGGAATGACACCTTCGGTCTTGTAGCCGATGTCGAGCAGAACCTCATCGCGGTCCACCTTGACGATGGTCCCTTCGACGATGTCGCCATCGTTGAAGTATTTGATGGTCTTGTCGATAGCGGCGAGAAAGTCCTCGGCCGAGCCAATGTCGTTGATGGCTACTTGCGGCGAGGTGATGGAGGGACTTGGCATGTGGTGGGTGGCTCCGGACAGGTCTTATCGTAGGGACAAATTGCTTGTTTTCTCGTGACGCGTCGCGGCGTTACCACCAGACGTTTCACACATACCCATAGCCCATGTGGACACAGGTACTTGATGAGGGTACTAGACCTGTAGACGCAGGCCAAACGCGGTCTGCTCCACTGCAGGGGAATGCCGTTCCGGGCCGATAGTCTTCGTGTCGTGTATCCCGCCCCGTCACCTGTGCCGCCGCCATACCAGTATCTGGCGCCGATGCCGCGGCGAATCCGCAAGGTCGGCGCGCCCCTCGGCGTGATCATCGGTCTGGGGGTGCTGATCGGCTGTGTGCTGATCCTGACCACACTCACCAATCCGATCGGCATGACCGTCGGCTTCGTGCTGGCCAGCGTCGCGACGGCAGTCGTGCTGCTGACCTACCTGTGGTTCGACCGCTGGGAGCCCGAGCCACCGCGGCTGCTCATCTTCGCGTTCGTCTGGGGCGCCTCGATCAGCGTCGTCATCTCGGTGGTCCTGGAAACCATGTCGACGCCGCTGCTCGGCAAAGACGGCTTCGCCGCGATGGCCATCGGCGCTCCCGTGATCGAGGAAGCCGCCAAGGGCTTGTTCCTGCTGCTGATGATGACCGGCCGGCGCCGCAACGAACTGAACTCGTTGACGGACTGCCTGGTGTACGCCGGCTTCGTGGCCGCGGGCTTCGCGTGGCTGGAGAACATCTTCTACATCGCCATGGGCGAGACCATCGCGCACTCGCTGTTGACCGCCGCGCTGCGACTGATCATGGGTCCCTTCGCGCATCCGCTGTTCACCAGCATGACCGGCATCGGCGTGTTCCTCGCACTGCAGCACCGCGGCGCCGGCGCCAAGGTGCTGTACATCGGACTCGGCTACCTCGCCGCAGTGGTCATGCACATGTTGTGGAACGGCTCGACCGTCGTCGGCGCCGGGGCCTACTTCGCCGTCTACCTGTTCTGGATGGTGCCCATCTTCACCCTCGCCATCGTCACGGGCGTGCTGGGCCGCCGCCGCGAACAGCGGGTGGTCGCCGAGAAGCTGCCCGGGCTCGTCGCCTCCGGCCTCATCACCCCGAACGAGGCGACGTGGCTCGGCTCCATGCGCACTCGCAAGGCGGCGATCGCCACCGCGACGCGGATCGGCGGCACCCCAGCCGGGAAATCGGTGAAGGAATTCGCCGTGCAGGTCGTCGAGTTGGCGTTCGTCCGAGACCGCATCGACCGGGGACTGGCCGACCAGCGGACCTATCAGCTGCACGCCGAGGAGTCGTACTGGCTGACCGCCACCCGGGCACAAGCGCCGGTGCTGCAGTGGTTGACCAACTACCGGGCGACCTGATCTAACCATTTGCGCGGGTCAGCGATACTTCTTGCATGCTCGCGCACCCGCGGGGACGGACCCCGGCCGCGGCCTTCCGGGCGGCCCTGGTGTCCATCGCCGCCAACCCGAAGGCCGCGGCCTTCGGCATCGTGGTGCTCCCCCAGTTCCTGCCGGCCGGCGGCCCGGTGCTGCCGGCGCTGCTGGTGCTCGCCGGCATCCAGCTCGTCATCGACACGTCGTGGTGCGTCGGCGTGGTCCTGGCTGCGGACAAGGCGCGAAACATTTTGAGCCGCAGCCACATCCGTCAACGCATCGAACGCGCGATGGGCGCGATCCTCGTCGCGCTGGGCCTCGGGCTGGCGGCCGACGCCTAGTGCGCGGCAGCATCCCAACTGGGGCCGTAGCCCACCGACACCTCCAGCGGCACGTCCAGCGGGTAGGCACTGCCCATCTGTTCACGGACCAGCTTCTCGAGGGCGTCCCGTTCGCCTTCGGCGACCTCAAACAGCAACTCATCGTGCACCTGGAGCAGGACTCGTGACTTCAGCCCGGCGGCCTTCATGGCGCCGTCGACGTTGATCATCGCGACCTTGATGATGTCGGCGGCGCTGCCCTGGATGGGCGCGTTGAGCGCGGCCCGCTCCGCGGCCTCCCGGACGTTGCGGTTACTGCTGTCGAGTTCCGGCAGATAACGCCGGCGTCCGAGCACCGTCGAGGTGTACCCGTCCTTACGGGCCTGTTCGACGACCGAGTGCAGGTAGTCACGCACCCCACCGAACCGGTCGAAGTACTGGTCCATCTGCTGCTTGGCTTCTTCGGTCGAGATCTTCAGCTGCGACGCCAGGCCGTACGCCGACAACCCGTAGGCGAGGCCGTAGGACATGGCCTTTACCCGGCGGCGCAGTTCCGCGGTCACCTCTTCGCTCGGCACGCCGAAGGCCCGCGACGCGACGAAGGTGTGCAGGTCCTCGCCGGTATTGAAAGCGTTCAGCAGGCCTTCGTCTTGGGACAGGTGCGCCATGATGCGCATCTCGATCTGGCTGTAGTCGGCCGTCATGAGCTCGGCGAAGCCCTTGCCCACCACGAACGCCTCACGGATCAGCCGGCCCGCCTCGGTGCGGATCGGGATGTTCTGCAGGTTCGGCTCGGTCGACGACAACCGGCCGGTGGCCGCGATGGTCTGGTTGAAGGTGGTGTGAATCCGCCCGTCGGATGCCACGGCGTTCAGGAGACCGTCGACCGTGACCTTGAGCCGGGTGGCATCGCGGTGCGCCAGCAGATGTTGCAGGAACGGATGCCCAGTCTTGTCCAGAAGCGATTGCAGCGCATCGGCATCCGTGGTGTAGCCGGTCTTGGTGCGCTTGGTCTTCGGCATCTCCAGCTTGTCGAACAACACCACCTGGAGCTGCTTGGGCGAACCCAGATTGATCTGCTCACCGATGGCCGCGTAGGCCGCCTCTGCCGCATCCCGGATCTGGTCGGCGAACTGGCTCTGCAGCCGGCCGAGCAGTTCGATGTCGACGGCGATGCCCGCGTTCTCCATCTCGGCGAGCGCCCGCTGCACCGGCAGTTCCATCTGCCCGAGGAGCGCGAGCGAGTCGATCCCCGCGAGTTGGACGTCCAGCGCGTCGGCCAGTTCGCCGACGGCCGCGGCCCGCACGATCAGCGCCTGAATCGCCGCATCATCAACCTCATCAGGATCATCGAGCAGCGAAAGCTGTTGCTGCTCTGCGCTTTCCGCCCGCAGCTCGCGGCCCAGGTAGCGCACCGACAGGTCGTCGAGCGCGAAGCTGCGCTGCCCCGGACGGACCAGATAGGCGGCCAGCGCGGTGTCCGAGGTGACGCCGGAGAGGTTCCAGCCGCGGCCGAGCAAGTCGTGCCAGGCAAGCTTGGCCTCGTGCAACGCCTTGGGCGGGCCGGGATCAGCCAGCCAGGATGCCAGCGCCGCTTCATCTTCGGCATCCAGCCGTGCGGTGTCGATGTAGACGCCTTCACCGCTGGCCGACACGATGGCCAGCGCGGTGGCATCGCCGTCGAACGCCTTGTGGGTGCCGTTGACGGCCATACCGAAACGACTGCCGTTGCTGTGCTCGGAGAGCCAGGCCGCCAGGGTGCCCGGCTCGAGCAGGCCGCCGCGCACGTCGAAGCCGAGTTCGACCTCGGGCTCCACCGGCGACAGGGTGTCGAACAGGCGGTCGCGCAGCACCCGGAATTCGAGGTCGTCGAACAGTTGGTGGATGCGGTCACGGTCCCACGGCTGCACCCGTAGCGCCTCCGGGGTGTGCGGCAGCGGGACGTCCTTGACCAGGTCGGTCAGCTCGCGGTTGAGGATGACGTTGGAGAGGTTGGCGCGCAACGAGTCGCCGACCTTGCCCTTGACCTCGTCGACGTGGTCGACCAGGGCCTGCAGCGAGCCGTACTGGTTGATCCACTTGGCCGCGGTCTTCTCGCCCACACCGGGGATCCCCGGCAGGTTGTCGCTCGGGTCGCCGCGCAGGGCCGCGAAGTCCGGATACTGCGTCGGGGTGAGGCCGTACTTCTCGACGACCGCGTCCGGAGTGAAGCGGTGCAGATCGCTGACGCCCTTCTTGGGGTACAGCACCGTGACGTCGTCGCTGACGAGCTGCAGCGAGTCACGGTCGCCGGTGACGACCAGCACTCGGAAGTCCGCGGCCTGGGCCTGGGTGGCCAGCGTGGCGATGAGGTCGTCGGCCTCGAAACCCTCCTCGGCCAGCACCGTGATGCCGAGCGCGCCCAGCACCTCTTTGGTGATGTCGATCTGGCCCCGGAATTCGTCGGGCGTGGCCGCACGCCCTTCCTTGTACTCCGGGTACTTCTCTTTCCGGAAGGTCTTGCGGGACACGTCGAACGCGGCGGCGACGTGCGACGGCTTCTCATCGCGCAACAAGTTGATCAGCATGGCGGTGAACCCGTACACCGCGTTGGTGGTGAGACCACCCTGGGTCTTGAAGTTCTCGGCGGGCAGCGCGTAGAACGCTCGGAACGCCAGTGAATTGCCGTCCAGCAGCATCAATGTGGGCTTGGTGGTGGGCGGGGCGTCCGTTGCGGTGGGGCTCACGGCCCTAACTCTATTCAGCCTCACCGACAGCCAGTAACCGCCGCGCCATGTTCACCAGCTCACGCGCCGCCGGACTCATCGGGCCACCGGACCGCCAGGCGAACACCAGCCGTCCGCGCAGGGCCGGGATCAGCGCGATGAGGTGCAGATCGGTGCGCGACCGCACCATCGATTGCGGCAACACGGCGACCCCCAAACCACGCGCGGCGAGGTCGGCCAGTGCGTGCGGCGTGCTGGCCTCGAACGCGACGTGTACGTCGACACCGAGGTCGGCGCACGCCCGCTCGAACTGGTAGCGAATGCCGGTGCCGACGGGCAGGGCGATGACGGGACGGCCGGCCAGCTCCTCCAGCCGGATGGTTCGCCGGCCACGCCACGGATCATCGAGGCCGACCGCAGCGACGATCGGCTGGTCGGTGACCACCACAGCAGCGAGCCCCGCCGGCAGCTCCGTGCCGACCGACACGATGGCGGCGTCCAACCGTCCCGTGCGGACGCCCTCGATCAGTTCGTCCGAGTTCGCGGTGCCGAGAGTGATGTCGACGTAAGGGTGCGCGTCGTGGAACCGCGCGAGCAGGCCCGGCATGTCGACATCGTGCGCGGTGACCGTGCCGATGGTCACCGACCCGCGCACCAGGTCGCTCAGTTCGGCCACCGCGGTGCGCGCATCGGCGATGGCGGCCAGGGCAGCGCGGGCGTGCGGCAGCACTGCCTGCCCGGCCGCAGTCAACCGAATCTCGCGCCGGCCGCGGTCGAACAACAGCTCGCCCAGCTCGCGCTCCAGCCGTGCGATCTGCGCACTGACCGCGGGCTGTGCGACGTGGATCCGCGCGGCGGCACGGGTGAAATTGGCTTCTTCGGCAACCGCGACGAAGTACTCGAGCTGCCGTAATTCCATAACCGATGATTATAGTTTGTGGAATTGATCGGTATTGGACTTATAGTTCTGCCGCGCCGAGGCTGGACTCATGACACAGCTACTCATCGCCGGCGGCGGCATCGGCGGACTCACCACAGCACTGACCCTGCACGCCCGTGGATTCGACGCCCTCGTTCTGGAGCGAGCGCACGACCTGCAACCCTTGGGTGTCGGCATCAACCTGCTGCCGCACGCCGTGCGAGAACTCACCGAACTCGGCCTCGGTGACGAGCTGACCGCCATGGCCGTGGCCCCGTCAGCGATTCGCTTCTACACCCATGGCGGCGAGCTGCTGTTCACCGAACCCCGCGGGCTGGCCGCGGGCGACGCGTACCCGCAGCTGTCGGTACACCGCGGGCGGCTGCAGATGATGCTGCTCGGCGCGGTGCGCGAACGCCTCGGCGCCGACTCCGTGCGCACCGATAGCGGGGTCACCGGATTCCGGCAGAGCGCCGACGGCGTCGTGGCGGACACCGCTGCCGGCCCGGTCGTCGGGGACGCCTTGGTCGGCGCCGACGGCATCGGTTCGGTGGTGCGTGCGGCCCTGCATCCGGGCCACGACCCGTTGATGTGGTCCGGCATCACGATGTACCGCGGGGCGAGCGACATCACTCCGTTCCTTGACGGGCACACCATGGCAATCGTCAAGGCCGACAACGGCGTTGACCTCATCACGTATCCGATCGGCGGCGCTCGGGTGAACTGGGTGCTCCAGGTCCCCAGCGGGCAACCCGGCCCGCTGCACGGCGACGCCACGTGGAACGCACCCGCGGCGGCGGACGACGTCCTGTCCCAGGTGGCCGACTGGCACCTCGACTGGCTCGACATGGACGCACTGATCGGCCGGAGCCCGGCACTGTTCAGCTACCCCATGGTGGACAAGGACCCGTTGTCGCACTGGGGCGACGGGCTGGTGACGCTGCTCGGCGACGCCGCCCACCCGATGTACCCCGTCGGGGCCAACGGCGCGTCGCAGTCGATCGTGGATGCCCGGGTCCTCGCCGACGAATTGGCCGCCCACGGCCTCGCCGGGCTTCGCAGCTACGAGACCGCCCGGTGCGCCGAGACCGCCGATGTCATCGCCGCCAACCGCGAGATGCACGTCGCGGGGGCGTCGCGGGCACCTGAGGCCCTGGCGCGGGTCACCGACCGCTACCGCACCGAAACCGCCACCAGCACCCGGTCATGACGGGGCCGGCTCACGAACTGGATCAAATCGGCTGAGCTGTTCGCGGACCACGTCCGCAGAGTCGGTTATCGCCGCGACGTACCCGTCGGGCCGGACCAGCACGTACGAGCCGGCGGGCACGTCGTAATCGGCGCCGGGAGTCAGGCGCAGCTCAGGGACACCGAAATCGACTGCGGGACCGCCGAAGTCGAGCACCGTCCAGTGCGGTCCGCGGAACACGTCGAACAGTCGGCGACCATCCGGCAGCAGGGCGTCGGGCGCGCGGTCGCCGGTCCGGAGCACGCCTGACGCGTACCCGCTGCCCGCCAGCGGGCCATCCCGGTAACTGATGTCCAGCTGATCGATGGCGGACGGTGCCGGGCCGGTGGCACCGAAACCCTGACGATGTAGCGCACCACTGAGCCGTAACACGCTCGCCGCGACCGGCATTCGCTCAGCCGCATAGCTGTCCAACAGCTCGTCGGGAGCGCCCGCCAGCACCGCGGCCAGTTTCCAGCCGAGGTTGTACGCGTCCTGCACGCCCGTGTTGACGCCCTGTCCCCCGGCCGGCGAATGGACGTGGGCAGCGTCGCCGGCCAGCAGTACCCGGCCCATCCGGAACCGTTGTGCCATGAGAAGATTCACGCGATACTCCGAAATCCACCGCAAGTCCGACAGCACCACGTCCCGGCGGCCCGACCTGCTCTCGAGCAGGTCCTGCATGGCCGCCAGGGTCAGTGCGGGTGGGTTCTCGCCGGGCGCCATCGTCACCACCAGTTGGAAATGCTCGCTGCCCGGCAGATTCCACAACGAGAACCGCTTTGCCTGGTCGCCGTCAGCGGTCAGGAGGTGACAGCACCGGCCGTCGAGTCCGGTGGCCCGCACGTCGCCCACGATGATGCGTTCCTCGGTCAGCGCACCGCCGAGAAATTCGACGCCGGACGTCCTGCGCACCGTGCTGCGGCCGCCGTCGGCGCCGACGAGGTAGTCGGCGCGGATCGGACCACGGTCGGTCCGCACGGTAACACCGTCGTCGTCTTGCGTGAAATCTTTTACCGCGGTGTTGAATTCGATGGTTCCGCCGAGCTCGCCGAAGCGTGCCGCCAAGATCTGATCGGTGCGCCACTGCGGGATCAGCCAGGTGGCGGGATATGGCACCCCCGGGGTTGCCACGATGTCGGGCAGACCCAGCAGCTCGTAGATCGGCTTGGTCCAGACCACCTCCGCGCCGCGGTACAGGCGCATGGGCGGAAAGGCCTCGCCGGCCGCGAGCACCGCACCGATGACGCCGAGGTCGTCGAACACCTCGAGGGTGCGCGGTTGCAGTCCCTTGCCGCGCGAACCGGGGAACAAGGTCGGCGCCCGGTCGAGTACGCGACACGCCACGCCGCGCCGGGCCAGCTCGATGGCGAGGGTCAATCCGGTGGGCCCGGCACCGGCGATCACGACCGTCATCGCGCACCACCCAGCAGCGCCAGCAGCACGTCGTCGATCAGCCGCGCACTGAAGTCGGCGTCGACGGGGCGGTCGAGATGCATCTGTCGCAGGATCATCGCCTCGGCCACGTCATGGATCAGCTCGACGTCCGCATCGGCGGCGATGTCACCCCGCGCGATGGCGCGCTGGAGCGCGTCATGGAAGGGCGAGAGCTCTTCCTTGTCCAGATGCTGTCGGAGGGCGTCGGCCAGTTGTTCGTCGTGCCGCATGAGCATCGCGAGCTCCGCCGTGACCCGCGTCAACGGGTCGGCGACATCCGCGGCAACGACATCCATCACGGCCAGCAGATCGGTGCGCAGCGCCCCCGTGTCGGGGATCGACGCGTTCCGGGCGGCGTCCGCGGCATCGAGCGTGGCGCGGACGAGTTGAGCCTTGTTCGGCCAGCGGCGATAGATGGTCGCCTTGCTGGCGCCCGCGCGCACAGCGACCGCGTCGGTGGTCAATGCCGCGTAGCCCCTTTCGATGAGCAATTCGGCCGTGGCCGCCAGTACCGCTTGTTCCCGTGCCATGCCTCGAACCATCGGCAAAGCGTACGAAACCGTTTCGTACAGTTCAAGGCGATTTCCCGGCTGCCGGGATAAAACTGCAACACGTTTCAGTTTCTGGCCCGTTGGCAGCTACGCTGAGCTGGTGCCAGGAGTGACGGACGCCGGTAGTCAGCCGGCCATTGAAGGTTGGTGGGACACCGACGAAAACGGTGCACCGCACCTGATCGGGGCAAAATGCCCGCAGTGCGGAACTTACGTTTTCCCGCCCCGCGCCAACAACTGCCCCAGCCCGGCTTGTGACAGCGACGTGCTTGAGCCCGTTGCGTTGTCGCGCCGCGGCACCGTGTGGAGCTACACCGAGAACCGCTATCCCCCGCCGGCGCCGTACCCGGCTGCCGATCCGTTCGAGCCGTTCGCCATCGCCGCCGTCCAACTGGAGGCCGAAGGCCTCATCGTGCTGGGCAAGGTCGTCGAGGGCACGCTCGCGGCAGACCTCAAGGTCGGCATGGAGATGGAACTGACCACCATGCCGCTGTACACCGACGCCGACGGTGTCGAGCGGACCACTTACGCGTGGGCGGTTGCGGACGCGAGGAGCACGGAGGATTCAGCAGAATGAGCACCCCAGATCCTCTGTACATCCTCGGTGCGGGCATGCACCCGTGGGGCAAGTGGGGCCGTGACTTCACCGAGTACGGCGTCGGCGCCGCCCGTGCCGCGCTGGCCGAGGCCGGCCTGGACTGGCGTCAGATCCAACTGGTCGCCGGTGCCGACACCATCCGTAACGGCTACCCGGGCTTCATCGCCGGTTCGACGTTCGCCCAGAAGCTGGGCTGGAACGGGGTGCCGGTGTCCTCGTCGTACGCCGCCTGCGCCTCGGGGTCGCAGGCACTGCAGAGTGCCCGCGCCCACATCCTGGCCGGCTTCTGCGACGTCGCGCTGGTCATCGGCGCCGACACCACACCCAAGGGCGCCTTCGCGCCGGTCGGCGGCGAGCGCAAGAACGATCCCGACTGGCAGCGCTTCCACCTGCTGGGTGCCATGAACCCGGTGTACTTCGCTCTGCTGGCCCGGCGCCGCATGGACCTCTACGGCGCCACCTCCGAGGACTTCGCTCAGATCAAGGTGAAGAACTCCAAGCACGGCCTGAACAACCCGAATGCCCGCTACCACAAGGAGGCTTCGGTCGAGGACGTGCTGGCCAGCCCGGTCGTCTCCGACCCGCTGCGACAGCTGGACATCTGCGCCACCTCGGACGGCGCCGCCGCGCTGATCGTGGCCAGCGCCGACTTCGCGCGCAAGCACCTCGGCTCGCTGGACGGCGTGCCGTCGGTGCGGGCGATCAGCACCGTCACGCCGCAGTACCCGCAGCACCTGCCCGAATTGCCGGACATCGCAACGGATTCCACCGCGACCATCCCCGGGCCGGACCGGGTGTTCAAGGACCAGATTCTCGATGCGGCGTACGCCGAGGCCGGCATCGGCCCCGACGACGTCAACCTCGCGGAGGTCTACGACCTGTCGACCGCCCTGGAACTCGACTGGTACGAGCACCTGGGCCTGTGCGCCAAGGGTGACGGCGAGCAGCTGCTGCGCTCCGGTGCCACCACCATCGGTGGCCGCGTGCCGGTCAACCCGTCGGGTGGTCTGGCGTGCTTCGGTGAGGCCATCCCGGCCCAGGCCATCGCGCAGGTGTGCGAGCTGACCTGGCAGCTGAAGGGTCAGGCCATCGGCCGTCAGGTCGAGGGCGCTCGTGTGGGTGTGACCGCGAACCAGGGCCTGTTCGGCCACGGTTCGTCGGTGATCGTCGCGCGCTAGTTTCCGCGCCGCCGAACGTGCGGAAAATCCCGAGAAATTACCCATTTCTCGGGATTTTCTGCACAGTGGACCGGTGATGATCTCGGTCCGGGCGAAGCCGGGCAGCCGCAAAGGGCCGCTCGTCGAGACCGACGACGACGGCACGCTGGTCGTGTACGTCCGTGAGCCGGCGGTGGACGGCAAAGCCAACACGGCGGTGATCCGCGTGCTGGCCGAGCATTTCGGGGTGCCGAAGTCGCGGGTTGAGTTGGTGTCCGGTGCGGCGGCCCGGATCAAGCGGTTTCGGATCGACGCGTAGCGCGCATACTGCGGTCATGCCCCACATCACCGCCGTCCTCGGCGACATCACGCGGCAGGACGTCGATGCGATCGTGAACGCCGCCAACAATGCGATGCGCGGCGGCGGTGGCGTGGACGGCGCGATCCACCGAGCCGGCGGACCTGCAGTCCTGCAGTCCTGTATCGACCGGTTCCCCCACGGATTGGCCACCGGGGACGCCGGATGGACCGTCGCCGGAGCACTCCCAGCCCGTTGGGTGATCCACACCGTCGGGCCGAATTACCGAGCGGGCCAACGCGATCCGGAGCTGCTGCGATCCTGCTACCGGCGCTCACTGGAAGTCGCCGGCGAACTCGGCGCACGCAGCGTGGCCTTCCCGTTGATCAGCGCGGGCATCTACGGCTGGCCGTTGGACGATGCCGTAGCGATCGCCGTCGAGACGGTGGCCGGAGGCGCCGGCCCCGACACCGACGTCACATTCGTGGCGTTCGACGACGACGTCTACGGCCGGATCACTGCACGGCTCCCGCAGAGCTGAGAACTCGATCGGACGACTACGACCGCGATGCAGCGTCAACGCGACTTGAGCGCCCAGAGCCGTTGACCCTTACGTGACGGCGCATCTAACTCGATCAAATGCGCCCTGGGTACAAGGTCAACACAGAAGCGGGAGTGCGGCCTCAGGCGACGCCGAGGTAGGCGGCTCGGATGCTGTCGTCATTCAGCAGGTCACGGGCATTGCCGCTGCGGGTGACGGCGCCGGTCTCCAGGATGTAGGCCCGATCGGACCGGCTCAGCGCCTGCTGGGCGTTCTGCTCCACCAGCAGGACCGTGGTGCCCTGCGTGTTGATCTCGGAGATGATCCGGAATATCTGCGAGATGACCATGGGCGCCAGACCCATCGACGGCTCGTCCAGCAGCAGCACCTTGGGCCGGGCCATCAGCGCGCGGCCGATCGCCAGCATCTGCTGCTCGCCACCCGACAGCGTCCCGCCGGCTTGCGACCGCCGTTCGGCCAGCCGCGGGAATGTCGTCAGCACCCAGTCGAGACGCTCGTCGTGGTCGTGCTTGGACTCGAATTTACGGGCGTAGCAACCCATTTCGAGGTTCTCGATGATGGTCATGCCCGGGAAGATGCCGCGGCCCTCCGGTGCTTGGATGAGGCCGGCGGTCACCCGACGATGCGCTTTCATCTTCGAGACGTCCGCGCCGTCGAACCACACCGAACCCGACGACAACGGCAACAACCCGGAGATGGCCCGCATCATGGTGGTCTTGCCCGCGCCGTTGGAGCCGAGCAGGGTGACCAGTTCACCCTCCCGCACGACGAGCGAAACACCATGCAGCGCTTGAATTCTCCCGTACTGGACGACGACGTCACGAACCTCCAGCAGCACCGGCCGCGGGTCGAGGCCGACGGATTCAGAGCTCGTCATCGGGCACCCCCAGGTATGCGGCGATGACCTTCGGGTCCTCGCGAATCTCGGCCGGCAGGCCCTCGGCGATCTTGCGGCCGAACTCCAGTACGACGATCCGGTCGGTGACACCCATGACCAGCCGCATGTCGTGTTCGATCAGCAGCACGGTGTAGCCGTCGTCCCGGATCGCCTGGATCAGTTCGATCAGGGCGGACTTCTCGCTCGGGTTGAAGCCGGCGGCCGGCTCATCCAGGCACAGCAGTTTCGGCTCGGTGGCCAGGGCCCGCGCGATCTCCAGGCGGCGCTGGTCGCCGTACGACAGGTTCCGGGCCTTCTCCTCACCGCGGTGGGCGATCCCCACGAATTGCAGTAGCGCCGCGGCACGTTCGATGGCGTCGCGCTCCTCGCGCCGGTGCCGCGCGGAACGCAGCAGCGCACCGGGTACCGATGTCTTGTGCCGCGCGTCGGTACCGACGACGACGTTTTCGAGCGCCGTCATCTCGCCCCACAGCCGGATGTTCTGGAAGGTGCGCGCGATGCCGCGACGGGTGATCTCGTGTCGCTTGATCTTGCCGAGCGGCGCGCCGTCGAACATCACCGAACCCGACGACGGCCGGTACACCCCGGTGATCGCGTTGAAGCAGGTGGTCTTGCCGGCGCCGTTGGGACCGATGAGGCCGAGAATCTCGCCGCGGCGAATATCGAACGTCACGGAATCGAGCGCGGTGAGCCCACCGAACTTGACAGTGAGATCGGTTGTCGCCAAGAGCTTCTCGCCCTCGGCGACCTGCACGTCACGGTGCAGTGCGGCGCGTTCCTCGTCGGGTGCGGGCTCTGGCGAGTCGCTCATGCCGCCGCCTTCGAATCGTCGGCGTTTCGCAACAGCCCGCGCGCCGACCGGCCGTACGCCAGCAGCTGCTGCCGCACCGGGAACAGTCCCTGCGGCCGGAAGATCATCAGCACCACCAGGGCCAGGCCGAAGAACAGATATTTGAGGTCACCGAGGTTGATGCCGAGCACGTGCACCCCGAGCAGCCGGTTCGGCAGGTAGACGATGATGAACGCTCCGAAGATCACGCCGAGCTTGTTACCCTGCCCGCCGAGGACCACCGCGCACAGGAACAGCATCGAGTTGATGATGTTGAAGGTCGGCGGCGCGACGTACTGCACCTGGCCGGCATACAGCGCGCCCGACAGGCCACCGATGCCCGCGCCGATGACGAATGCCCACAGCTTGAACTTGAAAGTGTTGACGCCCATGACTTCTGCGGCGTCCTCGTCCTCCCGGATGGCGACCCAGGCCCGTCCCACGCGGCTGCGCTCGAGGTTGCCGACAAGCAGCAGAATGCCGACCATGAGCGCCAGCCCCAGCCAGAACCACCAGGTGCCGTAGTTGGCGTGGCCGGCGGAGTTACCGCTGGAGAACACACCCGTGGGCAGCTTGTCGGTCTCCCCCAACCGGGGATAGGCGATCTGGTTGAGACCGCGGGCGCCGTTGGTCAGATCGGAGAGGTTGTCGGCCAGGAGCCGGATGATCTCGCCGAATCCCAGGGTGACGATGGCGAGGTAATCCCCGCGCAGCCGCAGCGTCGGGATACCCAGCACCAGACCGGCCAACGCTGTGACGGCCATTGCCAGCGGCACACACGCCAGCCAGGCCCAGTCCTTGTCGAGGAACCCGTCGGCCCCCACTTGGTTCCACGGGCTGTCGGGGCTGGTCAGCAGCGCGACGGTATAGGCGCCGACGGCGTAGAACCCGACGTAGCCGAGGTCGAGCAAGCCGGCCTGGCCGACCACCACGTTGAGTCCGATCGCGATGATCGCCACCATCGCGAACTGCGCCATGGTGCCGCCGAAGCTGATGCCGGGGGTGTTGAGGAAGGACGGGGTGTACAGCGGCAGCATCGCCACCACGGTGAACACGACGACGCCGACGGCCCATTTCGCCGGCCGGCTCTGCTGATCCCACCACTGGCGCAACTGGTCGCCGGGTGCCAGCACATACCGGGCCCAACTTTCGCTTCGATGCTGCCCGCTCATGCTCGTGCCCTCCCGAGACTTTCCCCGAGTATTCCGGTGGGACGGATCAGCAGCACCAGCACCAGCAGCACGAAGGCCACCACGTCGCGCCACTGGGTACCGAAGAGTGCCTGCCCGTAGTTCTCCATGATGCCGAGGATCAGCCCACCCAGCAGCGCGCCTCGAAGGTTGCCGATACCGCCGAGCACCGCGGCCGAAAATGCCTTGATTCCCAACAGGAATCCACCCGAGTAGATGATGCCCTGCGGCACCTTCAAGGTGTAGAGCAGCGCGGCCGCGCCGGCCAGCAGGCCGCCGATGAGGAACGTCGTCATGATGATGCGCTCGCGGGACACGCCCATCAGGGTGGCTGTCGCCGGATCCTGCGCGACGGCTCGGATACCGCGGCCGAACTTGGTGCGGTTGAGCGCGATATCGGTGAGCAGCGCCAGCACGACCGCCGCCACCACGATGACGACGGTGACGTTCGAGATGTTCGCGCTGAACAGGGTGAACTGAGTCTTGGGCTGCACCAGGATGATCGGCTGCTGGGCATTACTGCCGCCGAAACCTTTGAGGATCTTCGGCAGCACGAAGTGCACGAACTCCTGCAGGACGAATGACATGCCGATCGCGGTGATGAGGAACGTCAGCCCGCGTGCGTTGCGGCGGCGCAGCGGCCGGTAGGCCACGATCTCCAATCCGACGGCTGCGGCGCCGGACACCGCCATCGCGACCACCATGGCGACGCCCAGATAGCAGATCGTCAGCCCGATACCCACGTTGTACGCGTTACCGCTGGGCCTGAAGCCGAGAATCATCTCCAGCGCGAAGTACGCGCCGAACATGCCGAGCATGAAGATCTCCGAGTGCGCGAAGTTGATCAGCCGCAGCACGCCGAACACCAAGGTGTAGCCGACGGCGACCAGGGCATAGATCGCACCCCACGACAAACCGTCAATCGTCAACTGCCAGAACCCGTTCAGCAGGTTGTCGACGTTGAAATTGATGTTGGCCGCGGTGCACACGTAGTGGCCGACGCAATCGGGGGTCATCGGGTGGCGGCTCCTTGGTTATCGCGGTGGTGACCGTCTGAGAACGAACGACGCGCCCGGCACGGGGTCCGGACGCGTCGTCGTCTGCAGGTTCCTACTGGACCTTGTAGACCCAGATCAGGTTGGTGGTCAGCTCGCCCTTGTTGTTCCACTGGTACTTACGGGCCACACCCTGACCGTCGTACTTGGTGACGAAGTCCAGCAGCGCCGGCCGGGTAACCGCACCCGAGTCGATGCCCTTGACCAGGATGGTGCCCAGGTCGTAGCCCTCGGTGCTGTAAGTGCCGGGCTCCTGCCCGAACTTCTTGGTGTACTCCTCCGCGAACTGCTTGCTCGCCGGTCCACATGGGCAGGACAGGATCGCGCCCTTGGCGGACTCCCCCGCCTGCTTGACGAACTCCGGATCCTTGGTGCCGTCGGCACTGACGAACGTCGCGGTCACCCCACCGTCCTTGAGCTGCTGGACGAACGTCGCGGCCTCGGCGTAGTACCCGCTGTAGAAGATCGCGTCCGGTGCCGCGCCCTTGATCTGGGTGACTGCCGCCGAGAAGTCCTTGTCGCCCTTCTTGACCGAGATGTTGCAGGCCGAGTCCGCGACCGGTCCCAGCGTCGTGCGCACGGCGGTGGCCAGGCCCAGTCCGTAGTCGGTGCTGTCGTCGACGACGCAGACCTTCTTGTACTTGAGCGTGTTCTTCAGGTAGTTCGCGACCGACGGACCCTGCACACCGTCATTGGCCAGGCCGCGGAAGAAGGTCTTCCAGCCGTTCTCGCTCAGAGTCACGTTGGTGGCCGACGCGGTGGCGGCGACCAGGCCGGCCTGGTCGAAGACCGTGCCGGTGGCCTTCGTCTCGCCGGAGAACGCGGGGCCGACCAGGCCGATGGTGAACTTGTCGTCGACGATCTGCGGCGCGACGGCCGTCGCCTTCTGCGGGTCACCTTCGGTGTCGAAGGTCTTGAGCGTCACCTGGCAGCCCGGGTTGGCGGCATTGTGCTTGTCGATGGCCAGCTGCACGCCGTCCTTGATGTTGATGCCCAGTGCGGCATCCGGGCCGTTGAGCGCACCGGCCATGGCGATCGAGACCGGCGGGCAGGTGGCCTTGCCATCGCCGGCCGGATCAGCCGGGGTCGCGCCGCCTGCAGCCTTGATCTCCGCACCGTTCTCGTCGATCTGCACCTGCTCGACGATCTTGAGATTCGAGCCTGCCGCGCCGCTCTGCTTCGGATCAGACTGGCTGCAGCCCGCCAGACCGAACACGATCAGACCGGCACTGCCGACTGCAAGAGCATTCCGAGCTACGCGACTGCGCACGCTTCACCTCCGGGTCATGGTTACCTGGCACCGGACGTCGTGCTGACTCTTCGCAGGTGAAGTCCGACGTCCGCTACTTCGCGTAGACAGTAACCAACCGGGAGCGGCGATACCTGTTGTTGAGCGATGCTCGCCAACGTCGTGTTCGACGGACCTGTGGAAATGCTGCGGCCCGAAACACAGAGTTAACGGGTGGCCGCTGGGCGGCTCAGCCCGCTGACGGCTCTGTCGTCTCCGCGGCCGGCGGATCCAGCGTCTCGACGACGACCTCGGCGACACGCTTCATCGTGGTGCGACGGTCCATGGCAGCCCGCTGAATCCACTTGAACGCCTCAGGTTCGGACATGCCCTGCTTGGTCTGCAGGATGCCTTTGGCGCGCTCGACCAGCTTGCGAGTCTCGAGCCGGTCGGAGAGCGAGAGGACTTCCTTCTCCAACGCCCTCAGCTCACCGAAGCGGCTGACGGCGACCTCGATGGCCGGCACCAGATCAGTGATGGAGAACGGCTTGACCAGGTACGCCATGGCTCCCGCGTCGCGCGCCCGTTCGACCAGCTCACGCTGCGAAAACGCGGTGAGGATCACGATGGGCGCGATGCGCTTCGCGGCGATCTCAGAGGCGGCGTCGATGCCGTCGCGGCGCGGCATCTTCACGTCCATGATCACCAGGTCCGGCTTCAGCTTCTCGGCGAGTTCCACGGCCTCCTGGCCGTCGCCGGCCTCGCCGACGATCTCGTAGCCCTCCTCGCGGAGCATCTCCGCCAGGTCCAGCCGGATGAGCGCCTCATCCTCGGCCACGAGAACACGGCGCGGTGCGACGGCATCAGTTGTTGGACCAGTCATCACCACATTGTCGCGTGAGGCGCGCCCGGAGGCGACCTCGGGGCGCGGCGTGGCCGCCAGAATCACATCAACTATGGTGGTACACCGCACCGCGAAACGCCCTCGTATCCCAACTGGCAGAGGAAACGGATTCAAAACCCGTGCAGTGTGAGTTCGAATCTCACCGAGGGCACCAAAACTCGCCGCTAAACTGCACGCATGGGGGCACTGCGAGTCACTGCGGATGGACTGTTCGCTGTTGCCGGACAACTCGAGCAGCATGCCCAGGCTCTGTCGGCACACATCACCAGCGGTGCACCACTGCCCGCCGGCCAATCCACCGCTGACGTCGTCGCCGAGATGCAGACGCACGTCGACGCCGCGTCCGCCGCACATGCCGAACGCATCTGGTCGGTGGCTGCCTCGCTGACCACCGCGGGTCGCGCCTACACCGAGTCCGACAGCTCGGCCTCGGCAGCGTTGGCGGAATAGCCTCCTATGCCCGAATTCGAATTGCCGACACTGGCACAGATCACCGACTGGGATGTGCAACACCTGGTCGACGCTGCCGCACAGTGGAACAAGACCGCCGACCTGTGGGAGAACTCATTCCACGATGTCTGGCAAGGCACCCTGCGCCCCGGCGGCACCACCTGGGAAGGCAGTGCCGCGGAGAACGCGCAGGACATCGCCTGGCGCGATCTGGTCAAGGTCCGCGGGTCTGCCGACGCGCTGCGGGCGGCAGCCAATGTCGCCCACACCGGCGCGGCGTCGCTCTCTGATGTCAAACGCCTGGCGCTGGGCGCAATTGACGAGGCGCGTACCAACGAATTCACCGTCGGCGAAGACCTGTCGGTGACCGAGGTGAGGTACCGATTCGTGGCCAGAGAGCGCGAGTCGCGCGAGTCCATGGCCGACGATCACGCCGCCGATATCCGGCACTTCGCCGCGAATCTCGTTGCGCTGGACCGAGATATCGCACACCGTCTGCGGGCGCTCATGTCGGGCATCGGTTCCCCGATCTACTCGGTCTGAGCGCCTCCCCGGCGCACGACACGCCGGGGAGGCTTCGCCCAGCCCCGGCTATGACCCCTGGTGCTGGTGTGCCTTGTTGTCCGTCGAGGACGTCTTGCCGCCGGCGTCGCCCTCGGACCGCCCCGTCGGCTTTGACGGCTCGCTCGCAGCCGGGGTCAGCTTGTTCACCTTGCCCGGCTTCTTGCCCGACTTGTCGTTGACGCCCGACTTGTCACTCGTGCTCGACTTGTCACTCGTGCTCGACTTGTCACTGGTGCCGGACTTGTCCTGTCCCGCAGCGTTGGTCGTCGACGTCGTGGTGCCCGACTGCCCGGTGGACGTGTCGTCGGACTTCGTCGCGCCGGCCGGGGTGCCTGTCTTGGGCGTTCCCGGTGCGGATGAATCCGGCTGCGTCGTTCCAGATTTCGGGGTGTCTGTCGATTTCGGGGGGTCCGTCTTGGAGGTGTCGGTCTCCGGGGTCGACGCGCCCGTGGTGCCGGTCGTCGATCCCTTTGTCTCGTCCGTCGACTTGGCCGGCGTCGTCGAGTCCTCGGCCTTCGGGTCCGCGGACTTTGTATCTGTCGACTTTGTGTCTGTCGACTTTGCATCTGTCGACTTTGCGTCCGTCGACTTTGCGTCCGTCGTGTCCGTCACCTTCGGCTCCACGGCCCCGGCGGCCGCGGGCTCGGCGGTGTCGACCGCCTTGACGTCACCGGCGGTGTCTTTCGACCCGACCACCTGAGCCTTCAGCTCAGTGATCGACGTGCTGGCCGCCGCGAGCTTCTCCACACTGGTCGCCGCCACCGGGGCGAGGCTCGCGGCGGTGGTCGGTTGCGCTGCAGCGGGTTTGAAGATCGCCGACAGGGCGGCGGTGATCGCGTTGACGGCATTGGCGAACGCGGTCTGCAACGACGCGGTGAACGACGCGAATGCCTGCTGAGCCTGAGCGATGGCTTGCTGAATGAACTGAATGAACGCCACGAAGGGTGACGTCACCGGATTGTGGACCATCGCATCGGCAATGGCCTTCTGGATCACGGCCACCGCAAGTTTGGGCGTCCAGTCGGTTTGGTAGATGCCGTAGCCGGTGTCGGTACCGGGAGTGCCGTCACGGGTCGTGTAGATGTACAGCGGTCCGGTGTAGGTCAGCGCCCGCCACGCGGTGATCATGTCTTGGATAAAGGCGGCCTGGCTCTGGTTGCTGGCGTCGGTCACCTTGCCGTTCGAGTCGAGCACCGTCTGGAAGCCGTACTCGGTGGCCCAGATCAACTTGGTCCCATCGCCGTTCTGCACCATGAGCGCCCGGACTCCCTCGACTTGGCTGATCGCCGTCAGCGGGATGCCCTCGCCTTGGGAGAACTTCACCAGCTGCGAGAAGTCATATGGGTGTATGGACAGCGCATCAAAAAAGCCTTGCGCTCCAGCGGCATACATCGCCGCCACGTAGGTGGGCGCCGATGCGGTCAGCCCGCCGAAGTCGAGCAGTGGAGCCAGCGCGCCGGCGATCACCGTCGCGGTCGGGTCGAGTTGCTTCAGTACCGGGTACACCGCCTTCAACAGGGCGGTGTAGCTGGTCGCGCTCATCGGCTGATAGAACGAGGCCGAATTGACCTCGTTCCAGATTTCATACGCGGAGATCGTGTTGCCGTACCGCTTGGCGACCTGAGTCATGAAGTTCACGTAGTCCTGCGGATTGGGCGCCCCGGCACCCGGCAGAGTGCCGCTGGGCGCTGCCCACAGCGGCGTGCTGCTGACCACGGCCAGCACGCCCATGTTGTGCGCGGCAGCGGCATTCATCACGTTGTCCATCAACGACCAGTTGTAACTGCCCTGGGCCATCGGTTCGATCAGACCCCACGGGACGAAGACCCTGATGTTCTGCACACCGATCGACTGCAGCTTGGTCAGAGTGGCGTCGATATCAGCCGGCGACAGTCCGTACAGACTCGAGTCGGCGATGCCGATGGTGGTATTCGAGTCATCGATCGTCGCGGTGGGTGTCACGTCGGCCGAGACCGACCGGGGCAGCGTCGGCGCCACATGGCTGTAGGTGCAGATGACGGCCAACGGCATCAACACGACGACGACTCTCAACATCAGCGCACGGACCAGACGGTTCACCGCAGTCCCCTTTCGACCTCGTCGTCGCCACTCGGCGACGACACGTAGGCAGTAATTTACTGCTTTGACAACAACAAAATGTGTACAAATAAGAAATCTGATTGAAATAGTCCGGCCGTGCTGACAAGGCAAATAAAAAGCTCGCCTAAATACTTTAGGTATGTATCGCGTTGGCTAATCAATATCAGTTTGCGAAATTGGCATGAGCAAGGGCGCTCCGTCTATCAAAGCAGCTCATAGCCATGGTCATACCTGGTGAAACATCATTCGACGCGCTCGCAGAATTTCTGGCAATTGTGATATTGATCGGAAAAGTACGCCTTCTCCCGTTGCGGCGAAGGAGGCGTGTGGGACATGAAATGTCCCACACATCGGACCGCCTAAATGGCCATAGCCACTGGCCATTTTCGGCGTACCGCGACAGTCCCGAACACCCGTACCAGAAATGGCGTGTTGGCCCCGTGTTCGCCGTCAGCAGAGGATCCGCAGGCAAGCCCCAAAGACGGCCCGGCGCGTCTACCCTTTAATCCATGGCGATCATGGACAACGCTCGCCTCGCCAGTGGCGCCGCGCCCCCGGCCAGCGCCGAGTTGGTCGCCGCCGTGCGGCGTTCGGTGTGTGTGCCGACCGCGACTGTCCGCGAATGCCTTCGCCCGGACGCCGACATCCTGAGCCCGACCGTCGCCCGCAGCCGACGAATCCTGACCCGCACCAGCCGCCTCGGTGCGATGCTCAGCCTGTTTTTCACCTTCCAGGCGTTGTCGACGGGCCCGTACGCGATGTGGATCGGCGCGGTCAATTTGGCCAGCGCAGCGCTGTTCCTGCTCGTCCCGGCGCTCTACCGGTTCGGCGAACTCGTCGCCCCGGCGGCATTCGTCCTCATCGCTTACACCTCGGTCACCGTCGTGACGATCAATGTCGGCACAGGCTCCGGAATCCTGCTGTATTTCGCCGTGGCCGGTGCCATCGCACTGTTGATCGTGGGGCTGGAGCATGTCGCGTTCGCGGCCGGTGTCGCGACGGTAGGCATCGTCACCGCATGCATCCTGGAATTCACCATCCCGGCACACACTGGCGCACAGACAGAACTGGAAAGCCGGGTGTCGTTCGTGATCACCGCGGTGTCCGCCTGCCTGATCGTGATGGCGACCGTCTGGTCCGTCCTGCGGGAGAACGCCATCGCGCAGCGCGCCATCCAGGCGGAGTATCTCCGGTCGGAGACGCTGCTGGCCAACATCCTCCCGGAGTCCATCGCGCAGCGTCTGAAAGACCCGGCACATTCGGTGATCGCCGACAAATTCGACGACGCCTCAATCCTTTTCGCCGACATCGCCGGCTACACCCAGCGGGCCAGCGACACCACCCCCGCCGACCTGGTCCAGTTCCTGGACACGCTCTACACCGGCCTGGACGCACTCGTCGACCGGCACGGTCTCGAGAAGGTCAAAACCAGCGGCGACTCCTACATGGTGGTCAGTGGGATACCCCACGGCAGGGCCGATCACCTCGAGGCGCTGGCCTGCCTGGCCCTGGACTTCGCCCACTCGGTCCGCGAACTCACCGATCCGAAGGGCCGCCCCGTACCGGTCCGCATCGGCATCGCCGCGGGTCCGGTGGTGGCCGGTGTGGTCGGCTCGCGCAAGTTCTTCTACGACGTCTGGGGCGACGCGGTCAACGTCGCGTCCCGGATGGAGAGCACCGACGTCGCCGGGCGAATCCAGGTGCCGCACAACGTATATGAACGCCTGCAGCATGCCTACGAATTCGAGGAGCGCGGCGAGATCGACGTCAAGGGCAAGGGTCTGATGCGCACCTGGTACCTGGTCGGCCGAACGTCCGAGGCCGGGTCATCGCGCGCCGACGGCGCTCAGTCCAGCCCGTGCTCAATGGCGTAGCGCGCCGCTTCCACCCGATTGGCCACCTGCAACTTTCGAAACGTCGCCTGGACGTGGTTCTCCACAGTGCGGTGGCTCAGGGTCAGGCGTTCAGCAATCTGCTTGGCGGTCAACCCTTTTGCCACGTAGCGAAGGATCTCGGTCTCCCGTTCGGTCAGCCCTGCGGCCGGGTCCGCGCCCGGCGCCTTGGCCATGCGCCGATGCTCCCCGAGCACCAGGCCGGCCAGCCCCGGCGTGAACACCGCACGCCCCGCTCCCGTCGCGCGGACGGCGTCGGCCAGCTCGGCCTTCGAGGCGCTCTTCACCAGATACCCGGTGGCACCGGCCTTCACGGCCTCCAGCACGTCGTCACGCTCATCGGAGGCCGACAACACCAGTACGCGGCTGGCGGGTGATACCGCCAGCACCTGGACGGTCGCCTCCACACCGCTGCCGTCGGACAGCCGCATGTCCATCACCACCACCTGAGGCTTGACCACCGCGGCCCGACGTCCCGCGGCCGCGACGCCGTCGGCCGTGGCCACCACCGTGAAGCCGGAATCTTCGAGATCACGGGCGACGGCGTCACGCCAGATCGGATGGTCGTCGACGACCATGACCGTCAGCTCGGCCTGGTGCGGCTCAGGCATCGGTACCTGCTGTTCTGGGCACCGTCAGCTCCCACTCGGTGCCGCCGCCCGGCGACGTCGTCAGCTCAGCCGCGCCGCCGAGCGATTCCATCCGTCCCACAATGGATTTCGTCACACCCATGCGCCCCTCCGCCGCCGCCTGCGCCAACCGTCCGTCAGCGATCCCCACCCCATCGTCGCGGATGCTCACGATGACCTGCCGCCCCAGGTCCTCGACGAGAACAAATGCCCGGGCCTCCTGGCCGGCGTGCGTCGCCGTGTTGCCCAGCACGTTGGCCACCGCGGCATCGAGTTCGCCGGCCACGGCCGCGTCGAGCAGCACCGGTTCCGGCGGCACGCTCACCGCCACCCGGTCCCCCGCACGGGCACGAAGCATTTCACCGACGTCGACCAGACCACCGGGCACCTCGTCGAGGCCGGAACTGACCAGCCGGCGCAACGACCGCTCCTGCTCGCCGGCCAGCTGCGCGAGTTCCGCTGTCTCACCACCGATCTCCCGCCCCTTGCGAGCCACGAGCGCCAGCACCTGGATAGCGCCGTCGTGCACCTGCCGGGACAACCTCTCGCGCTCGGCGGTCGCCGCGGCCAACCGGATCGCGCGCTGCAGTTCGGCGTGGGCCCGCCTGGCGGTCTGGGCGGCCATTCCGACCGCCAGGCCGACCGCCAACTCGATGACGAGTGTCGCCTGCCGCCCGAGGTTGGGATCGAAGTAACCCTTGAGCACCGCACTGGCTGCCGTGACCAGGAGTCCGACACCCATCCCGGCCACCGGTCCCAGTTGGATCGCCGCCGACAACGTCGCATTGGTGGCCCACAACGTCGTCGGCCACGACTGGTTACCGGCGATCCACGCCGGGGACGCCACCAGATCGGTCGACAACACCAGCAGTACGACCACCAGCACCTCGGTGAGCACCCAGCTTTTACGTCGACCGAAGCCGTGCAGATAGGCCACCGCGCACGCCAGGCTCCAGCCGATCAGGCCCCCGAACAGCGCCCACACGACGGCGGGGTGCTGCAGATCGTCATTCACCGCGAGCTGAAAACCGAAGGCGTACAGGCAACTGAGCAACCGGAAGCCCTGCGCCGCCCGCCACAGCGGGGCAGCCGGGTCCGGTGCTTGTTCCGGTTTCGCAACGAGGTGAACAGTCACTACATCACTTTGGACAAAAATGCCTTCGTGCGTTCATGTTTCGGGTTGGCCATCACCTCACGCGGGACGCCGCGCTCGACCACCACACCGCCGTCCATGAACACCAGCTGGTCGGCCACCTCGCGGGCGAAGCCCATCTCGTGGGTGACCACGACCATCGTCATGCCCTGCAGGGCAAGCTTCTTCATGACGCTGAGGACTTCTCCGACCAGTTCCGGATCGAGAGCCGACGTCGGTTCGTCGAACAGCATCAGCTTGGGCTCCATCGCCAAGGCGCGGGCGATCGCGACCCGCTGCTGCTGGCCGCCGGACAACTGGGCCGGATAGGCGTCGGCCTTGCTGGACAGTCCGACCTGGTCGAGCAGGTCCCGCGCACGGCTCACCGCAGTATCGCGTTTGACGCCTTTGACGTGGACCGGCGCTTCGACGATGTTCTCCAGCGCGGTCCGGTGCGGGAACAAGTTGAAGTGCTGGAAGACCATGCCGACGTCGCGGCGCTGGCGGGCGGCGTCCTTGGCCGGCAACTCGTGCAGCTTGCCGCCGCGTTCGCGGTAACCGACCAGCTGATCGTCGACGTACAACCGCCCGGCGCTCACCTGCTCGAGATGATTGATGCACCGCAGGAACGTCGACTTGCCGGAACCGGACGGGCCGACGAGCACGAGCACCTGCCCCCGATCGACCTCCAGCGTGACACCCTTGAGTACCTCCAGGGCACCGAAGCTCTTGCACACCTGTTCAGCGCGCACCATGGCCGTCATGGGTGCACTTCCCCGGTTTGGGCGAGGGCAAGCGCCTCGAGCTGTTTGGCGGTCAGTTTGCGCGACGCACCACGCGAGAAGTAGCGCTCCAGATAGAACTGTCCCACCATCAGCACGCTGGTGATGGCCAGGTACCAGGTGGCGGCCACCAACAGCAGCGGGATGGGCTGGAAGATCACGGCAGAGATGTCGCGGGTGCGGGTGTAGAGCTCGAGGGTGTACGGCACGGCCGTGACCAGCGATGTGGTTTTCAGCATGCTGATCAGCTCGTTGCCGGTCGGCGGCACGATGACCCGCATCGCCTGAGGTAGGACGGTGCGCCTCATGGTCATCCACCACGACATGCCCAGCGCGACCGACGCCTCGGTCTGCCCCTCCGGCACGGAAATGATGCCGGCGCGGATGATTTCGGCCATGTAGGCGGCCTCGTTGAGGCCCAGGCCGACGAAGGCCATCTGAAACGCCAGCGACAGCCCCTGCAGCTGGATGTGGAACAGCGACGGTCCGAACGGCACACCGATCTGGATGTTCTGGTAGATCGACGGGAACAGGCCCCAGAACACCAATTGCACGTACACCGGAGTGCCGCGGAAAATCCACAGATAGCCCCACGCGACGGCACGGAACACCGGGTTGGGCGACAGCCGCATCACAGCCAGGACGACACCGAGCACCAAGCCGATCGCCATCGCATAGACGGTGAGCTGCAAGGTGTTCCACGCTGCCTCGGACACCCGCGCGTCGAACAGATACTTGACGTAGGTATCCCAGCCGTAGGCGGGGTTGGTGGCGGCACCGTAGACGAACAGGCCGGCCACGACGATGATCGCGGCCGCACCGATCCACCGCCACGGGTGCCGCAGCGGGATCGCGTCGATGGCGGCGGGACCGTGCGCGTCCGCCGCCGAGTCAGCGTTCGTCACGTCAGCTGGTGGCCCCATTGATGACCGGCTTGTCGATCATTCCGGCCTGCACGCCCCAATTGGTGGCGATCTGCTTGTACGTCCCGTTGTCGATCAGGTGCTGCAACGCCTGCAGCAGCGACTGCGCCAACGGCGAGCCCTTCTTCACGGGCCATCCGTACGGCGCTGAGTTGAACACGTCGCCGGCCTGCACCAGCTTGCCGCCCGCCTGCTTGATCGCCCACAACGTCACCGGCGAATCGGCTGACAAGGCGTCGGCCTGGCCGACGACGACAGCGTTGGCCGCCTGGTCCTGGTTGTCGAACTTCACCACATCGATCGGCGGTTTACCGGCATCGGTGCACGCCTTGGTCTTGGCGGGCAGTTCCTCGGTGTCCTGGACCGTGGTGGACTCGACCGCAACCTTCTTGCCGCAGGCGTTGTTGGGGTCGACGTGGTCTCCGGCACGCTGAGCCCACAAGCTGCCCGCGGAGAAGTAGGTGACGAAGTCGACCTGCTGCTCACGCTGCTTGCTGTCGGTGAACGACGACATGCCGACGTTGTAGGTGCCGGCCTGAATTGCCGGGATGATCTTCGAGAAGTCCGATTCTTCGCGGTAGTCGACCGTCAGGCCGAGCGTCTGCGCGATGGCGTTCATAAGGTCGACGTCGAATCCAACGACCTTGCCGTTCGGATCCTTGTATTCGTTGGGCGCATAAGGCAGGTTGACGCCCACGATCAGCTTGCCGCTGGACTTGATGGCCTCCGGCACCGTGTTGGCGATCGATTCGACCTTGGCGGCGGGAGCAGCCGATGAGCTCGTTGCGGGGGAACTCGATTCGGTGTTCTTCGCACAGCCCGACAGCGCCAATGCGCCACTGGCAGCCACCACCACCGCAATGCGCCACGCTGTGCCCCGAACGGACTGACTCACACCTGACACGTCGCCTCTTTCTTCGTGCTTCACTCTGTCCCGACCACCTGCCATGACACAGCGCCAGCGCGCATCGCTGCGCGCCTGCGTTGGGAGCACCTTATCGGCACGGTCGTCACCAAGCAGCCCAATCGCCAGTTGTCCACATCTAGAACCAGGTGAAAACCGGGATGTCCGAACTCATTGCACCCGGCGTCAAATATGTGAGACTGCGTCAATGACGACTCCAACTCCGCCAAGTCTGTTGCAGCACCTGTGGAAAACCGAGCTCATCGCGGGCGTGATCGCCGTGGCATTGGGCGCTGCCGTGTTGGCCCAGCCCGGCATCTCGGTCGCGGTAGCGGCCATCTTCTTCGGCGCCTACCTGCTCGTCACCGGCATCGGCCAGGTGGTGTTCGCGTTCAGCCTGCATGTCGCGGCCGGCGGTCGGGTGCTCGCGTTCATCAGTGGCGCCGCGTCACTGGTGCTCGCGGTGCTGGCGTTCCGCCACCTCGGCGACGCCGTGCTGCTGCTGGCCATCTGGATCGGCATCGGCTTCATCTTCCGCGGCGTGGCCACCACCGTGTCTGCGATCAGCGATCCCGGCCTGCCCGCGCGCGGCTGGAACATCTTCCTCGGCGTCATCAGCCTCATCGCCGGTTTCGTGGTGCTGGGATCGCCGATCGAGTCGATCGGCACGCTGGCGCTGGTGACCGGCATCTGGCTGGTGGTCACCGGTGTCGCCGAAGTGATCACCGCTTTCGGGATCCGTAAGGGCGCCAAGGCTGTTGACAAGGCCATCAACGACGCGACGACCAACGCCTGAGTCGGACGACCGTCTGACTATGTGTGGCCGGGCGCACGTGTGCGCCTGGCCACACTTTTCGCCGTTCGACAGGTATGGACCGTGGCCCGCATGAACTACTACAGTAAGTCGTAGACGAATCCTCCAGCTTGGGGAAGGCTCAATGGACGCACTGGACGTATCGAGGTGGCAGTTCGGGATCACCACCGTCTACCACTTCATCCTGGTCCCGCTGACCATCGGCCTCGCGCCGCTGTTGGCCGTCATGCAGACCGTCTGGGTGGTGACCGGAAACCCGGCCTGGTACCGGCTCACCAAGTTCTTCGGCAAGCTGTTCCTCATCAACTTCGCCCTCGGCGTGGCCACGGGCATCGTGCAGGAGTTCCAGTTCGGCATGAACTGGAGCGAGTACTCACGCTTCGTCGGTGATGTCTTCGGCGCACCTCTGGCGCTCGAGGGCCTGGCCGCGTTCTTCTTCGAATCCACCTTCATCGGCCTGTGGATCTTCGGTTGGACCAAGCTGCCCCGACTGGTGCACCTGGCATGTATCTGGATCGTCGCGTTCGGGGTCAACGCGTCGGCGTTCTTCATCATCTCGGCCAACTCGTTCATGCAGCATCCTGTTGGCGCGCACTACAATCCGGAGACCGGCCGGGCCGAGTTGACCAGCATCTGGGAGTTGCTCACCAACAACACCGGCATCGCGGCGTTCACGCACACGGTCGGCGGCGCGATCCTGACGGCCGCCACCTTCGTCGCCGCCATCAGCGCCTGGTGGATGGTGCGCAGCGGGAACACCGAAGAATCGCGCACGATGTTCCGCCCCGCCGCCATGCTGGGCTGTGTTATCGCGGTGGTCGCAGCGGCATCACTCGCGCTCACCGGGGACGTCCAGGGCAAGCTCATGTTCGTCCAGCAGCCGATGAAGATGGCCTCGGCAGAATCGTTGTGTCACACCGAAACCGACCCGAACTTCTCGGTACTGACCATCGGCACCCACAACAACTGCGACAGCGTCATCCACGTCATCGAGGTGCCGTACGTACTGCCCTTCCTGGCTGAGAGCAAGTTCGAGGGCGTCCGCCTCCAGGGTGTCCAGGATCTGCAGAAGGCATACGAAGCCAAGTACGGCCCGGGTGACTACCGGCCCAACCTGTTCGTCACCTACTGGTCGTTCCGCATGATGATCGGATTGCTGGCGTTCCCAGGGCTTTTCGCGCTCACGACACTGTGGTTGACGCGCAAGGGCCGGATTCCCACCCAACGCTGGCTGGGCATCTTCGCACTCGTGACGCTGCCCATGCCGTTCCTGGCCAACAGCGCCGGCTGGGTCTTCACCGAGATGGGACGGCAGCCGTGGGTGGTCGCCACCAACCCGACCGGCGACCCGAACCTGCACCTGACCATTCGGCAGGGCGTATCGGCGCACAGCGCGGGCACAGTCTGGATCTCGCTGATCACCTTCACCGCACTGTATGCGCTGCTTGCCGTCGTCTGGTTCTGGCTGATCCGCCGCTACACGCTCGAAGGGCCGCTGGAACACGACGCCGAACCGACACCACCCACCCCACCGGGCAGCGACGACGTCGCCCCACTGTCGTTCGCGTACTAGGAAGGGGCAGCCATGACACTTCAGCACCTGTGGTTCATCATCCTGGCCGCGCTCTTCGTCGGCTTCTTCGTCCTGGAAGGGTTCGACTTCGGCGTCGGAATGCTCATGGAGTTCTTCGGCCGTGCTGCCGACGGGGATCCCGACCAGCACCGCCGCGCCGTCCTGAACACCATCGGACCGGTGTGGGACGGTAACGAGGTCTGGATCATCACCGCCGGCGCGGCGATGTTCGCGGCGTTCCCCGGCATGTACGCGACGCTGTTCTCGGGCCTCTATCTGCCGCTGCTGGCCATCCTGGTCGGCATGATCGTGCGGGTCTGCGCCATCGAATGGCGCGGCAAGATCGACGATCCGGGGTGGCGCCGCTGGGCCGATATCGGCATCGCGATGGGGTCCTGGCTGCCCGCGGTGCTGTGGGGCGTGGCGTTCGCCTCGATCCTTCGCGGCCTGCCGGTCGACGCCCGCCATCAGATTCAGCTGTCCTTCGGCGACGTACTGGGTCCGTACTCCCTGCTGGGCGGTATCGCCACGGCCAGCCTGTTCGCGTTCCACGGCGCGGTGTTCGTGACCCTCAAAACCGAAGGGGCCGTGCACGATACCGCGCGCCGCTTCGCCACCCGGCTGACCGTCCCGGTGACGGTGATCGTCGCCGGGTTCGGCATCTGGACCCAGATGGCCTATGGCAACGACGTGACCTGGATCGCCCTGGGAGTCGCGGTGGTGGCACAGCTCTCGGCGGTCCGGTTGGTATGGACGCGCCGCGCCGATGGCTGGGCCTTCGCGGCGACGGCGGTGGTCGTCGGCGCCGTGGTCGTGCTGCTGTTCAGCTGCCTGTACCCGAATCTCATCCCCTCGACGCTCAACCCGGCGTGGAGCCTGACCATCCACAACGCGTCGTCGTCGCCGTACACGCTGAAGGTGATGACCTGGGCCGCGCTGCTGTTCACCCCGCTGGTGATCGGCTACCAGGGCTGGACGTACTGGGTGTTCCGGCAACGGATTTCGGCCGAGCACATTCCGGCCTCCATCGGCTTGTCCCGAAACGGCCTACCGCACTGAGCCGACCGTCGACGAATCCCCGCATGACCGCCGGTCTGCGGCGGCATCTTGCGGCCACGGTCGGCAGCGGGGTCGTCATCACCGGCGCAGCGCTCGCCGCGGCGGTGCTCACCGCACAGGTGGTGGCCGGGGTCATCACGACCCCGGCGCCGCTGTCGCACTGGGTGCCACAGCTGCTGGCGCTCGCCGCGCTCTGGGCGCTGCGGGCCGGCGCCCTGTGGTGGCAGGCCAGGCTGAGCCAACACGGCGCCACCGCGATGATCGCCGATCTCGACGCACAAGTCCTCACCGCGGTCACTGCGCTGCCACCGCACCGTCGACAAGCGGTGCGCGACGAGGCCGCGATCCTGCTCACCCGCGGTCTGGACGGATTGCGACCATACTTCACCCGCTACCTGCCCGCCGTGGTCATGTCAGTACTGCTGACGCCGGCGGCCGTGATCGTGATCGCCTGGTACGACGTGAAATCCGCGGCGGTCGTGCTGATCGCCCTGCCGCTGATCCCCCTGTTCATGGTGCTGATCGGTGTCATGACGACCGAGCGCTCGGCTGCCGCGCTCGCCGCCATGGCCACGCTGCAGTCGCGGCTGCTCGATCTCATCGCGGGCATTCCGACCCTGCGGGCCCTGGACCGTGCCGAAGGTGCGTCGCCGCGCATCACCGAACTGTCTGACGCACACCGGCATTCGGCGCTGGCCACGCTGCGCATTGCCTTCCTGTCGGCGCTGGTGCTCGAATTGCTGGCCACGCTCGGGGTGGCCCTGGTGGCCGTCGGCGTGGGTCTGCGACTGGTCAGCGGCGGGGTCACCCTGCCGGTGGCCCTGACCGTCCTGCTGCTGGCACCCGAGGTCTTCTGGCCGCTACGCCGCGTCGGCGTGGAATTCCATGCGGCCCAGGACGGCAAGGTCGCCTTCGGGCAGGCCTACCGGCTGCTGGAGGCCACGGGACAACCGGAATCGGGCACCGCGCGGATCGGGGCGCGGCCGACCATCGACCTCGAGCAGGTCAGCATCGAGGGCCGGGACGGACCGGCTCCGCACCATCTGACGTTGCGGGCGGCGCCCGGCGCGGTGACCGTGCTGACCGGCCCCAACGGCTGCGGGAAAAGCACGGCGCTGCAGGCGATTCTGGGTCTGACGACGCCTGACGCGGGCCGGGTGATGATCGGAGACGACGACCACCGCGTCGAGGTCGGCGCGCTGGACCGGCAGCAGTGGTGGCGGCAGATCGGCTGGCTGCCTGGGCGGCCGGTCCTGGTCCCGGGCACCGTGCGGCAAAACCTGGAACTGCTCGGCGCTCTCCCCGACCTCGACGATGCTTGTCGCACATCAGGATTCGACGAGGTACTGGCCACCCTGCCCGCCGGACTCGACACCATGCTGGGGCGCGGCGGCTCGGGGTTGTCGCTGGGCCAGCGACAGCGGCTGGCCCTGGCCCGGGTACTGGGCCGGCCGACCCCCGTGCTGTTGCTCGACGAACCGACCTCACATCTGAACGCCGAGCTGGAAATCCGGGTTCTGCAAGCGATCCGGTCCCGGGCCGAGGCCGGCGCGACCGTCCTGGTCGTCGGACACCGTGACGCGGTGCTGGCCATCGGCGACGAGATCGTCCGAGCCGGAGGTGATGTCCATGTCCACGGCTAGGTTCGCGTTCGCGTTGCTCCGCCCCCGGCTGCCGCGCCTGGCGCTGGCGGTCTTCCTCGGGTCAGCGGCACTCGGCAGCGCCCTCGCACTGGCCGGGGTATCGGCGTGGCTGATCACCCGAGCCGCCGAACGTCCGCCGATTCTGGAGCTGACCGTCGCGGTGGTGGCCGTCCGCCTGTTCGGCATTTCCCGTGGGGTGCTGGGTTATTGCGAACGATTGGCGTCGCACGACGTGGCCCTGCGCGCCGCCGGACGGGCCCGCACCGAGCTGTACCGGCGCCTGTGCGCCGCCCCACCGGCGACGGTGTTGCGGCTGAGCAGCGGTGAATTGGTCTCGCGCGCCGGCGCTTCCGTCGACGACCTGGCCGACACCCTGGTGCGCTCGGTGCTGCCCATCGCCGTGGCGACGGTGCTGTCGACGGCCACGGTGGTCGTCATCGCCGTCATCTCCCCCGCCGCGGCTCTCGCCCTCGCTGCCGGGCTGATCGTCGCCGGAGTGTGGGCGCCGTGGCAGGCCGCCCGCGCCGCGGCAGCCACCGAGTACCTTGCCGCAGAACACCATTCGGATCGCAACGGGGCCGTCATGCTGGCGCTTGACCACGCCGCGGAACTGGCGGTGGCCGGCCGCCTCGGCGGAGTCATCACTGCGGCCACCGAGGACCACCGCCGCTGGGGCGATGCCGCCGACCGCGCCGCCCGGCCCGCCGCTCTTGCCACGGCGGCTCCGATCCTGGCCACCGGCGCGAGTGCCATCGCCGCGGTGGCCGCCGCCATTTCGCTCACCTCGTCCGTCGCTCCCACGACGTTGGCGATCCTCATGCTGCTGCCGTTGTCGGCGTTCGAGGCCACCGGCGCGCTGCCGGCCGCGGCGGTACAGCTGACCCGGGCCCGCATCGCCATCGCGCGGCTGACCGGGATGCTGTCCGAGGACCCCACCGACCGTGTCCCTGCGGCGGTCCCACCGCTCGAACTGGCGGCCGGCGACCGGGTGGCGGTGCTGGGCGCCAGTGGCTGCGGCAAGACCACCTTGCTGCTGTCCACTGCCGGTCGCTTCCGCGAAACCGATTCACCGGCCGGATTTTTCGCCGAGGATGCCCACCTGTTCGACACCACGCTGCGGGACAACCTCCTGGTGGCCCGGGGTGATGCCACCGACGACGAACTCACCACGGCCCTGGCCCAAGTTGGCCTCGAACCCTGGCTGGCCACGTTGCCCGATGGATTGTCGACCCTGCTCGCCGGTGGGGCGGCCGCGGTCTCTGCCGGCCAGCGGCGCCGCCTCCTGCTCGCCCGCGCCCTGTTGACCGACTTCCCCGTCGTGCTCCTCGATGAGCC
Organism: Mycolicibacterium aubagnense; assembly: GCF_010730955.1. Taxonomy (NCBI): domain Bacteria; kingdom Bacillati; phylum Actinomycetota; class Actinomycetes; order Mycobacteriales; family Mycobacteriaceae; genus Mycobacterium; species Mycolicibacterium aubagnense. Next base: position 1,047,864 of record NZ_AP022577.1, read on the forward strand.
GACCGAGCACCTCGATGCCGCGGACAGCCATCGCCTGCTGACCGAACTTCTCACTCCCGGCGCATTGTTCGGCACCGAGCGCGCGGTGGTGGTGGCGACCCACCACCTGCCGACGGGCCTGGACTGTACGGTCCTGGACCTCAACACCAGCAACGACGGGTACCCTGCGGGGTCATGAGCATGTACCCCGGCGGCGGCTATCCCCCGCCGCCACCGCCGCCGTACGCCAACCAGGGATACGGGGCGTACCCGTCGTCTCCGCGCAACGGGGTGGGGACCGCCGCGCTGGTGCTGGGCATCGTGGGACTGCTGACCTCATGGTCGGTGGTCGGTGGGCTGCTGTTCGGCCTGGGCGCGGTGGCGTGCGGCATCGTCGGCCGCAGCCGGGTCAAGGAGGGGCTCGCCAACAACGCCGTCGTGGCGGGCGCGGGTATCGCGCTGGGCGCGCTCGCGACCGTGCTGGCGGTGGTGTTCGTCTTCGTCGTGATCGGTTTCTACCGCCAGGTCGGGTTCGGCGATTACGCCGACTGCATGACCCGCGCCGGACAGGACCAGAACGCCCAGAGCACCTGCGTCCAGGAGTTCCGCAGCCGCATCGAGAAGGAGTTCGGCGTCGCGGTCAGCTGAGCTGACAATTCGGCGACCGTCGAGGGCTAACGGTCCCGAAACCCGTTAGCCCGGAAAGTGTTTGACGATGCCTTCCTGAGTCACCGTCGCCAGCACCTGGCCGGCCCGGTCGAAGAAATGGCCGGACGCCAGACCCCGGGAGTCGGCGGCCACCGGCGACGTCGTCGAATACAGCACCCACTCGTCGAACTTGATGGGCCGGTGGAACCAGACGGTGTGGTTCATACTGACCGCGAAAATCCGGTCGTGGCCCCATGACAGACCGTGGGTGGTGATGATCGAGTCGAGCAGCGTCGTGTCCGACGAGTAGACCAGCGCCGCGGCGTGCAGTACCGGATCGTCGGGCATGGCGCCCATCGTTTTGAGCCACACTCGGTTGTGGTCGAGCCTGCCGCCCTTGTCCCGCATCACCCAGGCCGGGTCGTTGGTATAGCGCCATTCGATGGGCTTGAGCGCCTCGACGAACAGCGGAACGGTCTCCTCGTAGCCCTTCAGCAGGTCGTCAATCGTGGGCAGTGACAACGGATCCGGCACCTTGGGCGCTGCGACGGCGTGCTCGAGACTGCGCCCGCCGGCCAGGTGTGACACCAGCGCCGTCGCCAGCAGGGTGTCGCCCTGCATCACGTCGACCCGGCGGTTGGCGAACCGCCGTTCGTCGCGCAGCCGGACCACCTTGAACTCGAGGTCGCGCTCCGGGTCACCGCCGGCGATGAAGTGCGTCGACAGCGTCGTCGGCGGCAGCTTCGGCGGCACGGTGCGGCTCGCGGCGACAAATGCCTGCGCCATCATCTGGCCACCGAAGGTGCGGACCGGGTTGCGGCTCGGATGACCACCGGTGAAGGTGTCGTCATCGACCTGGGTGACGTCGAGAACCTTGAGCAGTTCCTCGAAATCCGCTGTCGTCACGTGTCGCTGTCTTCCTTCCCGCCGCTTCGCTCGCCCCGGCGTGCTAGTGGTCTTCCTCCCCGATCCGGTGCACGTGGATCAGGTTGGTCGAGCCTACTGTGCCCGGCGGCGCTCCCGCGACGATGACCACCAGGTCACCGCGCTTGTAGCGGTCCAGCTCCAACAGCGCCTTGTCGACCTCCTGGATCATGCCGTCGGTGCTGTCCATCTGCGGCACGATGAACGTCTCGGTTCCCCAGGTCAGTGCCAGCTGACTGCGCACCTCCGGCAGGTCGGTGAAGGCCAGCAGCGGCAGCGGTGTGTGCAGACGGGACAGCCGGCGGACGGTATCGCCCGACTGGGTGAACGCGACCAGCGCCTTGGCGTCCAGCCGCTCCCCGATATCGCGGGCCGCGTAGGAGATGACACCACGCTTGGTGCGGGGCACGTGGGTCAACGGCGGTGCGTCGGTGGAATTCGCCTCAACAGCTTTCACGATGCGCGCCATGGTCCGCACCGCCTCGAGCGCGTACTTGCCGACCGACGTCTCACCGGAGAGCATGACGGCGTCGGCGCCGTCGAGAATCGCGTTGGCGACGTCCGAAGCCTCGGCCCGGGTGGGCCGGGAGTTCTCGATCATCGACTCCAGCATCTGGGTGGCCACGATGACGGGTTTGGCATTCTCCCTGGCCATCTGGATGGCGCGCTTCTGCACCAACGGCACTTCTTCCAGCGGCAGTTCGACACCCAGATCGCCACGGGCAACCATGACGGCGTCGAAGGCCAGCACGATGGCCTCGAGGTTGTCGACGGCCTCGGGCTTCTCCAGCTTGGCGATCACCGGGACGCGCCTGCCGACCCGATCCATGATCTCGTGGACCAGCTCGATGTCGGCCGGAGACCGGACGAACGACAGCGCGATCAGATCGACGCCGAGCCTCAGCGCGAACTCCAGGTCGTCGATGTCCTTCTCCGACAGCGCCGGGACGGACACGTTCATCCCGGGCAGGGACAGGCCTTTGTTGTTGCTGACCGGCCCGCCTTCGGTGACGGTGCAGACGACGTCGTTGCCGTCGATCTTCTCGACCGTCAGGCCGACCTTGCCGTCGTCGACGAGCAGGCGGTCACCAGCGACGGCGTCTTCGGCCAGCTGCTTGTAGGTGGTCGACACCCGGTCGTGGGTGCCCTCGCAGTCGTCGACGGTGATCCGAACCGTCTCGCCGGTGCGCCACTCGGTGCGACCGTCAGCGAAACGACCGAGCCGGATTTTGGGACCCTGCAGATCGGCCAGCACGCCGACCGCGCGGCCGGACGCGTCCGAAGCCGCGCGCACGCTCTTGTACGCCGCCTCATGGTCAGCGTGCGCGCCATGGCTGAAATTCAGCCGCGCCACATCCATCCCAGCATCCACCAGCGCCCTTACGGTCTCGTCGGAAGACGTAGCCGGGCCGAGCGTACAGACGATTTTTCCGCGCCTATTCACGGTGCATGAGCATAGTGGATCGATTCAGATAACGGCCCGCCGGGAGCGCTGTCGGCACGACAACAGCTGTGGAACGCGGAGTTGCTGCGTGGTGTCTACTGCTGGATGAGCGTCGGCACCAGCGGAAAGCCCGGGAGATTGCGGACCACCGTCCACACCGCCATCGCCACCAGCGCCGTGACGAGTGGAGGCGTCACCGACAGCCGGCGCCGCCAGCACACGACCAGCCACGCCACCAACAATGGCAGTCCGACGAGCGCGAACACGTTGTCGACCACCGCAGCCGAGAAGTCGCCGTGCAACACGTCGTGAGTCATCCGAAGCCCACCGCACAGCGGACAGTTCCACCCCGTCACCGCCTTGAACGGGCACGGGGGAAACCCGAATCCGGGGCGGTGCGGATCAGCCAGGCCGACATACGTCAGCGCACCTACTGCCGCGGCTCCGGTGCCGGCCACCGCCGCCACGCCTCCGAGCCTGCCTGCCGACGCCATCAGTCCATGATGCCCGCCATGAGGCCGGTCCGGGATGGCGCCAGCTGATGTCCAGGGCGCTTAGGGGAAGCCGCTACGCGTGCGCGCGATGTGCAATGCGAACGTCGGTGACCCCTCGACACCGACGTTCGCCGTGAACCAGCGACAATATTGCCGTATTGTAACGGTTCGGGCAAACCCGGCGGGGTTTATCGGCGCAACTGACCGTGACGGATCAGCTCGTTGACCGAGTCTTCCCACCTGGTCAATTCCGCGTCAGAGGTGAACGACGCGGGCAGATGCCGGTCGAGGTGGCGGCGCAGGATGATCGACCCCAGGGTCAGAACCAAGGGATTCAGACCCGCCCAGACCGCATCGAGCCCGTCGACCGCGTCCCCGGTGTCGATCATCCGCTGCCACCGCTCGATGCCGCCGCGCGCCATCGCGTCGAATATCGCCATGCCACTGGGAGTTTCAGAAGCCACCGAGCGCCCCAGGTAATCCATGACCACCAAATGATCGGTGAGCAGACGGTGCACCGCCCGGCCGATCGCGGCAACCGAATCCTGTCCCGGGCTCTCGAGCGCAGCAAACATCGTTGCACTGATGAGGGTCAAGGCCACGTCGTCGACAGCCTTGATCAAACCGTCCTTGGTACCGAAATGGTGCTGCACCAACCCGACCGAGACACCGGCGGTATCCGCGACCATCTGCAACGTCGCATCGGACGTGCCTCGTTGCGCAAACACCTGTAGCGCCGCATTGAGGATGCGGTCCTGCCGAGACTGCTGCGCTCCGTCGGCCATGTCATCCACAGGGACATCCAACCACCGCACGGGCTCACGCAACCGGCGAGTCGGGAACATACCCTTTGCATGAAAGTCCAGGTTGTGCGCACTTTCGCAATGACGAAGTGCGGGCTCAGCCCTGCCGGCGCCACCAACGACGACGGGGCGCCGGCGGCTCCCACACGGGAACCCCAACCGGCTCAACCTTTTCGGTGGCTTCTGTCTTCGGCGCAGCTTCGTCGGCCGTCTCGGATTCGCCAACCGAATCGTCGGACTCTGTAGCTTCTTCCGACTCCACAACCGGCTCGCCCTCGGCAGCATCAGCGGCATCCGCAACGTCGTCGGCGTCCGCGACGTCCGTCTCGACAGCAGCCTCGTCAGCTACCTCCTCGGATTCCGGTGCCCCCTCCGACTCCACAACCGGCTCGCCCTCGGCAGCATCAGCGGCATCCGCAACGTCGTCCGCGTCCGCGACGTCCGTCTCGACAGCAGCCTCGTCAGCTACCTCCTCGGATTCCGGTGCCCCCTCCGACTCCACGACGGGCTCGCCCTCGGCAGCATCAGCGGCATCCGCAACGTCGTCGGCATCCGCGACGTCCGTCTCGACAGCAGCCTCGTCAGCTACCTCCTCGGATTCCGGTGCCCCCTCCGACTCCACAACCGGCTCGCCCTCAGCAGCATCAGCGGCATCCGCAACGTCGTCGGCATCCGCGACGTCCGTCTCGACAGCAGCCTCGTCAGCTACCTCCTCGGATTCCGGTGCCCCCTCGGACTCCACGACCGGCTCGTCCTCGGCGGCATCGGCCTCGGCCGGCTCCACCTCAGGTTCGTCGCCAGCCAGCTCTTCCGCCTCGGCGTCCGACTCGTCTTCTTCCTCGACTTCGTCGGAATCGACTGGCTCCTCGGTGGATTCGTCGCCAGATTCCTCGACGGCCGCCTCGGCATCGACGGCGTCTTCGTCGACCGATTCCTCCGCGTCCTCGGCGTCGACGGCCTGCGCGGCGAGGGCTTCGGTTTCGTCGGGCTGGGTCTCGACGGCGTCGGCCTCGTCGGCGACATCGCTGTCGGCCGCGGGTTCGACGAGGTCAGCAACCTCATCGCCATCGGTTACCGCGGCACCGCCGGCAATGACACCGGCCGCGACGGCCACCGGGACGGCCAACGCCGCAGCGCCCTCGGCGTCGACATCGGCCTCGACCTCGGCCTCGTCGGCTTGCCGGCCACCGAGCGTTGCCGGATCCTCACGGCCCCGTGGCGCCACCATCATGTAGACCACTGCGCCGATGAACACGAACGTCGAGGTGAACGAGTTGACGCGGATACCGGCGATCAGCGTGGCGGTGTCGCTGCGCATCAGCTCGACGCCGAACCGACCGACGCAGTAGGCGGCGACGTACAGCGCGAACAGCCGGCCGTGACCGAGCTTGAAGCGGCGGTCGGCCCACAGCAGGAAGAAGAAAACCAGGAGGTTCCACAGCAATTCGTAGAGGAACGTCGGGTGCACGATCTCGTAGACCTGCCCGGTCGAGACCCCGTTGAGCAAGTGCGGGTTCACCACACCGGAACCGTCGCTGCGCTGGAAGATCTCCAGGCCCCACGGCAGATCGGTCGGGCGGCCGTACAGCTCCTGGTTGAAGTAGTTTCCCAGCCGGCCGATGGCCTGAGCCAGGATCACCCCGGGTGCGATGGCATCACCAAAAGCCGGCAGCGGAATTCCGTGCCGGCGGCAGCCGATCCATGCGCCGACGCCACCGAGCGCGACCGCACCCCAGATGCCCAGGCCGCCGTCCCAGATCCGGACGGCTGCCCCGATACCTGCACCGCCCTCGGCGAAGTACGTGCGCCAGTCGGTCATCAGGTGGTACAGGCGGCCACCGATGAGACCGAACGGCACCGTCCACAACGCGATGTCGTAGATGACTCCCGGTTCACCACCGCGCGCGACCCATCGGCGATCGCCGATGATCAGCGCGGCGATGATGCCGGTGATGATGCAGAGCGCATAGGCCCGGATCGGTACTGGCCCCAAGTGCCAGACGCCCTGGGCCGGACTCGGGATGTATGCCAGCAACGATGTGGTCACGCGGAAACTTTCTGTCGTACTCCGTGGGCCAGTTCTTCGGACAAAGCTCGTACCGCGGGGATGCCGCCGTCACCGAGCGCGGATACCAACGCCGAGCCGACGATGACGCCGTCGGCGTAGGCCGCGATCTCGGCGGCCTGTTCCCGTGACCGCACACCGAGGCCGACACCCACCGGGATGTCCGACACGGCCCGCACCCGGGAAACCAACTCGGGCGCCATGTTCGACACCGCATCGCGCGCACCCGTGACGCCCATGGTGGAGGCGGCGTAGACGAACCCGCGCGAGGCCTGGACGGTGGCAGCCAGTCGCTCCGGGGTGGACGACGGCGCCACCAGGAAGATCCGGTCCAGGCTGTGGGCGTCGGAGACGCTGAACCACTCGTCGGCCTCGTCGGGGATGAGGTCGGGGGTGATCAGTCCGAGCCCGCCGGCCGAGGCCAGATCGCGCGCGAACGCGTCGACGCCCCAGCGCAGCACCGGATTCCAGTAGGTCATGACGACGGCGTGACCACCGGCGTTGCTGATGGCCTCGACGGCCTTCAACGCATCGCGGACCCGTACCCCACCCTGAAGGGCGACGTTGGTGGCGGCCGCGATAACCGGCCCGTCCATGCCCGGATCGGAGTAGGCGACGCCGACTTCGATGATGTCGCAACCGGATTCGGCCATCGCCACCATCGCGTCGATCGAGGTCTGCACGTCCGGGTAGCCGGTCGGCAGGTACCCGATCAGCGCCGAACGCCCTTCGGCCCGGCACGATTCGAACAATCCAGCCAGTCGGCTCATGACGCTTCCCCAGTCTCACCGTCCAGTAGCCCGAACCATTTCGCGGCGGTCTCGACGTCCTTGTCGCCGCGGCCGGACAGGTTCACCACGATCACCGCGGAAGGCCCGAGCTCCTTACCCAATTTCAGGGCACCCGCCACCGCGTGCGCTGACTCGATCGCCGGGATGATGCCCTCGGTGCGGCACAGCAGCCGGAACGCTTCCATGGCCTCGGTGTCGGTGATCGGCCGGTACTCGGCACGGCCGGTGTCCTTGAGGTAGGCGTGCTCGGGACCGACGCCCGGGTAATCCAAACCGGCTGAGATGGAATGCGATTCGATGGTCTGACCGTCCTCGTCCTGCAGCAGGTAAGAGAACGAACCCTGGAACGCGCCCGGGGATCCGCCGGCGAAAGTGGCTGCGTGCCTTCCGGTTTCGACGCCGTCGCCGGCCGCCTCGAATCCGACCAGCCGTACGCCCGGGTCATCGATGAAAGCGTGGAAGATGCCGATGGCGTTCGATCCACCGCCGACACACGCGGTTACCGCATCAGGCAGTCGGCCGGCCTGCTGCTGCACCTGGACCCGCGCCTCCATGCCGATGACCCGCTGGAAGTCGCGCACCATGACGGGGAACGGATGTGGCCCGGCCGCGGTGCCGAAGCAGTAATAGGTGTTGTCGGCGTTGGTGACCCAGTCGCGGAAGGCTTCGTTGATGGCGTCCTTGAGGGTCGCCGAGCCGGCCTCGACTGCCACCACGGTGCCGCCGAGCAGCCGCATCCGGGCCACGTTCAGCGCCTGCCGGGCGGTGTCGACCGCGCCCATGTAGACAACGCACTCGAGGCCGAGCAGCGCGCAGGCCGTAGCGGTCGCGACGCCGTGCTGGCCGGCACCGGTCTCGGCGATGACGCGGGTCTTGCCCATGCGCTTGGCCAGTAGCGCCTGGCCGAGCACGTTGTTGATCTTGTGAGAACCGGTGTGGTTCAGGTCTTCTCGTTTGAGAAACAGCCGCGCGCCGCCGGCATGTTCGGACAGCCGCGTCGCTTCGTACAACGGCGACGGCCGGCCGGTGTAGTGCTGCTGCAGGCGGTCGAGCTCGTCGAGGAAGGTCTGGTCGGTGCGGACCTTGTCGTAGGCCGCGGTGACCTCTTCGATGACCGCCATCAGCGCCTCGGGCACCAGGCGACCACCGTAGGCACCGAAGTGCCCCTTGGCGTCGGGGTCGTGGCTTGTGGCTTCGGCTACCGCCGCGCTCATCCGCGGCAATTCAGTACCAGTGCGATCAGACATGAGAACTCAGGCTGCTCTTCGCGCAGGAGCCCGCAATTCAGCGGGCTGGTTTCGGGCAGGACGGGTGCGTGCCGGCAGTCACCAGGTCGGCGACGGCGCTGCGGGGATCACCGCTGGTCACCAGGCCTTCACCGACCAGCACTGCGTCGGCGCCGGCACCGGCGTAGGCCAGCAGGTCAGCGGTGCCACGCACCCCCGACTCCGCGATCCGGATGATGTTGCTCGGCAGGCCCGGAGCGATGCGGCCGAAGCAGTCGCGGTCGACCTCCAGCGTCTTCAGGTCGCGGGCGTTGACGCCGATGACCTGGGCACCGGCTTGCAGAGCCCGGTCGGCCTCCTCCTCGGTGTGCACCTCGACCAGTGCGGTCATCCCGAGAGACTCGGTCCGATCGATCATCGAGGTCAGAACCGACTGCTCGAGCGCGGCGACGATCAGCAGCAGCATGTCGGCGCCGTGGGCCCGGGCCTCGTGAATCTGGTACGGGGTGACGACGAAGTCCTTGCGCAGCACCGGAATCGACACCGCGGCACGCACGGCGTCCAGGTCTGCCAAGGAACCGTGGAAGCGACGCTCCTCGGTCAGCACACTGATCACCCGGGCACCGCCGGACTCGTAGGCCTTGGCCAGCTTGGCCGGATCGTCGATCTGCGCCAACGCACCCTTGCTGGGGCTGGCCCGCTTCACCTCGGCGATGACGCCGATGCCCGGCTCACGCAGCGCGGCGAGCGCATCCTTGGCTGACGGTGCCTGCTTGGCCCGCTCCTTGACCTCGGTCAGACTCAGCGCGGCTTCGCGGGCGGCAACATCAGCGCGAACTCCCTCGATGATGGAGTCGAGCACGGTCCCCGAAGTCATAGCGCGTCGTCGTCCTTCCGTGCCGGTTCGGCAAGCCAGATGATCTTCTCGAAGGGTAGTCGTCGGGGCGGCGCGGACTGCCACCGGGCCACGCTCATTTGCTCCCACCCCCGTTCTGGGTCGGATCATGCCCCTCGTCGAGGGCATCCCACATCATCCGTTCGGACATGCCGTCGGCAGCTTCTTCCGGTACGGCTTCGCGGCGTGCACCCGGCGCAGCGTATTTGGAGGTGGCCGGCGCGGCGGCCTTGTGACCCGCCGAACGCATCAGCAGAACGGCTCCGACCAGCGTCAACACGGCGGCCGCCAGCGTCACGCCGGCGCCCCAGTAGTGCCGCTGCGTCCCGACCAGGAACATGACCGCGATCTGCGCCATGTCGGCCGCGCGCACGGAGACGTCGGTGACCACCCACAGGCTGATGGCCAGATATCCCATCCCGGCACTCGCGACGGCGACCAGCAGCGCCAGCAACCGCAGCGCCCAGCCGCGCACCGCCAGCGCCGCCACCGCGGCAGCGCCGGCAAGCAGCGCCAGCGGAATGAGGGCCGTCGACCAGGCGGCGCCGGACAGCGTCGTCGTCTTGGGCTGGCCCAGCCCGTCGAACGACGACACGTCGACCCAGGGCAGCCGGGAGGCGCCCCACAGCATCAGCGCGGCGACGAGCAGCAGCACCTGAGCGGTGCGGGTGGTCCTCACGGCTCGCTCAGCGTCTCGGCGGCCGCGATGGCCGCCAGCACGGCCTTGGCCTTGTTTGACGACTCGTTGTATTCGTACGGCCCGTTGGAGTCCGCCACGACGCCGCCACCGGCCTGCACGTAGGCGGTGCCGCCGCGCATGAGCGCGGTGCGGATCGCGATGGCGAAGTCGGCGTTGCCGGCGAAGTCGAGATACCCGAGCACGCCGCCGTACAGACCACGACGGGTCAGCTCGACCTCTTCGATGAGCTCCATGGCCCGCACCTTCGGCGCACCGGACAGCGTCCCGGCCGGGAAGCAGGCGGTGACGGCGTCCAGCGCGGTCTTGTCATCGGCAAGATGGCCGGTGACGGTGGAGACCAGGTGCATGACGTGGCTGTAGCGCTCGATGTGGCTGTAGTCCTCGACCCGCACGGTCCCGGGCCGGCAGACCCGGCCCAGATCGTTGCGGCCCAGATCGACCAGCATCAAGTGCTCGGAGCGCTCCTTGTCGTCAGCCAGCAGCTCCTTTTCCAGGAGGATGTCGTCCTCTTCGGTGGCGCCGCGCCACCGGGTACCGGCGATCGGGTGGGTGGTGGCCACCCCGTCCTTCACCGTGACGAGCGCTTCGGGGCTGGACCCGACGACCGAGAAGTCAAGGCCGCCTTCGGCATTGGGCACGTTGAGCAGATACATATACGGGCTCGGGTTGGTCACCCGCAGCATCCGGTATACGTCGATGGGGTCGGCGGCGGTGTCCATCTCGAACCGCTGCGACGGCACCACCTGGAATGCCTCGCCGGCCTCGATGTCACCGACCAGCTTCTCGACGATCGCGGTGTACTCCTCGACCGTGCGCTGCTGCCGGGGCTGCGGCTGCGGCCGACTGAAGGTCGCGATGCTCGACGGCAGCGGCTCCCCCAGTGCCGTGGTCATGACATCGAGACGTGCCACCGCATCGTCATACGCCCAGTCGACGCGCTCGTCGGTGCCGTTCCAGTTCACCGCGTTGGCGATGAGCGTGATGGTGCCCTCGTGGTGGTCGACGGCCGCCATGTCGGTGGCCAACAGCAGCACCATGTCCGGCAGCTTGAGGTCGTCGACCGCCAGCTCCGGCAGCCGCTCGAGACGGCGCACCATGTCGTAGGCGAAGTACCCGACCAGACCGCTCGACAGCGGCGGCAGGCCCGGGACGGGTGCGGTCTGCAGCAGCGCGAGGGTGTCGCGCACCGCCTGCAGCGGGTCGCCGCCACTGGGCGCGTCCTGCGGCGTGTTCCCCAGCCAGACCGCTTCACCGTCCCGAACGGTCAGCGCTGAGGGCGCGCCCGCGCCGATGAAGGACCACCGGGACCACGACCGCCCGTTCTCTGCCGATTCCAGCAGAAACGTGCCGGGACGGTTGGCGGCCAGCTTGCGGTAGGCCGACAGCGGCGTCTCGCTGTCGGCGAGCACCTTGCGCGTTACCGGCACGACGCGGTGCTCGGCGGCCAGCGCCCGGAATTCCTCACGTGAGGTCGTCTTCACGCGGCCATCCTCCCAGAAGTAGCGTGGCACCCATGAAACGTGGTGACGTCGTCGCAGAGTTCAATCTCCCCGACCAGACCGGGACGAACCGCAGTCTTTCCGAACTGTTGGCCAATGGGCCGATCGTGCTGTTCTTCTACCCCGCGGCCATGACGCCGGGCTGCACCATGGAGGCCTGCCACTTCCGCGACCTGGCGGCCGACTTCGCCGCCGTCGGTGCGTCCCGGGTCGGGATCAGCATGGACGCGGTGGAGAAGCAGGACAAATTCGCCGAGAAGCACAGCTTCGACTACCCGCTGCTGTCCGACACCTCAGGTGCGGTCGCCGAGCAGTTCGGTGTCAAACGTGGCCTGCTCGGCAAGCTGATGCCGGTCAAGCGGACCACGTTCGTCATCGACACCGACCGCAAGGTGCTCGAGGTCATCGCCAGCGAGATCTCCATGGACTCCCACGCCGACAAGGCGCTCGAGGTACTGCGGGCGCGTTGAGCGTTTTTAGTGCGCGCTCCGTACCGCCGGCCGTGACGGAGCGCGCCTAAATCACTGAGCGCAGACGCCTCCGTCGACAGGCAGTGTGTGGCCGGTGACGTATCTCGCTTCGTCCGACAGCAGCCAGACGACGGCGTCAGCGATCTCATCAGGTTGGCCGATACGACCCATGGGCACGAACGCCGCATAACTATGCGGGTCGCCGCCGGTGCCGTTGGCCAGGAGTGGGGTTTCGACCGGCCCGGGACCGACGGCGTTGATCCGGATGTTCTGGGTGGCGTAGTCAAGGGCCGCTGCCTTGGTCATACCGGTGACGGCGTGTTTCGCGGCCGTGTATAGCGACCAGCCGGGATAGCCGTTCAGTCCGAAGATCGATGAGGTGTTCACGATCGCGCCGCCGCCGGTCGCGAGCATCTGCTCGATCTCGTATTTCATGCAGTAGAAGACGCCCTTGATGTTGATATCGAAGAGCACCGACGCTCCGTCGATGTCCTGCTCGTGCAATGGGACCTGTTCGCCGTCCACCCCGGCGTTGTTGTGCGCGATGTCGAGGCGGCCGAATTCGCTGACCGTCCGCGCGACCAGTGCCTTGACCTCAGCGGGATTGCTGACGTCGGTCGCCTGAAAGACAGCCTGTCCCCCACTGCTCCGGATGATCTCGACGACGCGTTCTCCCTTGCCCGCATCTCTGCCGCCGATGACGACGGCGGCTCCGGCGCGAGCCATCGCCACCGCGGCGGCCTCGCCGATTCCCGAACCGCCACCCGTCACGATCGCTACTTTGCCTGTCAGGTCAGCCATATTCGCCCCTTGAAGATGTCCAGATCTTTTGTCGTGGTGAGTGTCCGATGTCGCGGGCGGCCCGTCATCAGTCGACCAACTGGCAGCGAGGCAGGCCGCTGCCTCCTTCGTTGGCTGCCACCACGTGAGCGAGGATCGACAACGTGATATGCGGCGCCTCACGGCCGCCGAGGTCCAACCCGATCGGCGCCTGGAGACGGCTGACGTCAGCGGGCGCCAACCCGTGCCGGCGGAGCGCGTGACGCCTGTTGAGCGAGCGGGTCCGCGATCCCAGGGCGCCGACGAAGGTCGGCTGCGTGTCTTCGGCCCAAAGCCGCGAATCCAGTGCCTCGATGAGCAGCGGAATCGAGAACCGATCGTCATGGGTCAGATCCACGATTGCCGTATCGGCATGGACACGGCCCGTTTTTCGTTCCTGGCACAGGTAACGGTCCGGCCAGTCCCGAACCAAGTCCGCCCCCGGAAAACGTTCCTCCTGCAGGAATGCGGGCCGGGGATCGCACACGGTGACGGCATAGCCCAACGGCAACGCCAGAGCGGCAAGCCCGGTTGCGATGTCACTGATCCCGAAGATCAGCATGCGCGGGCTGGGTTCGTAGTCGGCACGAAACACCGGCGCATCGTCACCTCGCATCAGCGATGTCTGACCCGTGCGCAGGTTCAAGAAGGTGGTGGCAGGCCTGCCCTGCTGCACCACCGACATGAGCGTCGCCAACTCCGGAAACTGCTGCGGCGTCACCGGGTGCATGGCGACCCTGAGAGTTCCGCGGCACGGCCCCGGTGGGGCAAATGGGTCGCGGGCCGACAGATCTGCATCGAAATCGATGATCTGACAACCGAACCCGGCCAACGTGTCCGGATGCTCACCAAACACGGCGTGGGCACGCTCGTAGAGGTCTGCCTCGACGCAACCAGATGACACGCTGCCTTCGAAGCGTTCGGATCGATCGAAGGCCATCATCGATCCGGCCGGGTACGGAGAGCGATCAAAGGTGTCGAGAACGGTGACGGCGACAACATCCATGTTGTACCGGTATCTGTCGTAAATCCATTGCAGCACAGCCCTATTTCGCATCGATGTCATCTCCGTTGGCGAGATCGGAGCATTCAACGCTGACCAGATCGCCGCAGGCCGCCAGAAACGGCGCGGCGCCGACGTCGCCATACAGGCTGGGCAGAAGTTCCTCCCAGTAGGACCGCCCGATGAGGACCGGAACCCGGGAGACGCCACCGCCGTCCAACGCGGCCACTGCGAGCTGCAGCCATAAGCCTTGGGCAGCTGCGACTTTCGGCATCCCATAGCGTTCGCCGCCACCGGCGGCCAGAACGACGCCGAGGGTTCGAGCCTGCGCGCTCACCTAGATCGGCAGCCGAGCGCTGTGGCTGTCGAGGTATTCGACGTTGACGATTGCCGATGCGGTGGAGTAGTCGGTCATCACGTGACTCTTCTCGACGAACCATATGGGAATGTTGTTGTGCGCGCCATCTCACCGTTCCACAGCCTTGGACGTCGGGAGTCAAAACGCATCAGTCAGGTGACTGATGCGCCTATGGGCGTCAATCGCCGAGAGTTCAACAGACACCTCTGATTACACTGACCGTCCGCCCCGCAGGTGTTCCACCGGATCAGGAGTGACATGACCAAGACCCACACCGATGACGCCTGATTCCACGACGGCGGTGCGGGTTGCGTCGCTCGATGAGCTGGCCGAGGACGCACCGATCACCGTCCGCGTCTCCGGTGTGGACCTGGTGTTGGTCCGGCAGGGCGACGACGTCCGGGCGCTGTATGGGCGCTGCGCACACCGCGGTGCCCTGATGTCCGACGGTCGCATCGAGGGCGACCTGCTGGTGTGCGGTCTACACGGCTGGCGCTACGAGATCCAGACCGGGGTCGCGCCGGTCAATCCCGCCGTCACGCTCGCGACGTTTCCCACCTGGGTCTCCGACGGGGCGGTCTACGTCGATCAGGCCGCGGTCGACGCCTATGCCCGTGAGAACCCGCCGACCTACGACGATGACGGATATCAAGGTCGGTGGATCAAACCGTCCGACACCGCAGAGGAACCGTTCGTCACGCAGATTCACCAGTTGGCTGCACACGGTTTGAACAGCGAACACGGTCCGACTGCGGCCATGGGCGTCCCGCGAGACCAACTCCCGTCGTGGGATTCGATCCAGGTGCTCACCGCCCAACTCGCGCGGCTGCCGCTGCTCGACGGGGAACCGGTGAACACCCAGACGGTGATCGGGCCGGGGGCGCGGCGGCCGCTGACCCTGGATATCCCGTTGTTCGTGAGCGACATGAGTTTCGGTGCCCTGTCCGAGGAAGCCAAGACCGCCCTCGCTGCCGGCGCGGAACTGGCCGGGACGGGTATCTGCTCGGGCGAGGGCGGCATGCTTCCCGAAGAGCAGCAACAGAATTCGAAGTACTTCTACGAGCTCGCATCGGGCAGATTCGGGTGGAGCTTCGACCGGGTCCGCCAGGTGCAGGCGTTTCATTTCAAGGGCGGTCAAGGCGCCAAGACAGGCACCGGCGGCCATCTTCCGGGCAACAAAGTGGTGGGCAAGATCGCCGAGGTTCGCGGGCTGCCCCCGGGAACCGCAGCCGTCTCGCCGGCGCGCTTCCCGGACTGGACGTCGTTGCGGCCCTTCGAAGAATTCGCGGCCGAAGTGCGCGAGATCTCGGGCGGTATCCCGGTGGGATACAAGATGAGCGCCCAGCACATCGAACGCGATATCGACGCCGCCCTGCAGATCGGAGTCGACTACATCATCCTCGACGGCCGAGGTGGTGGAACCGGTGCCGCCCCGACGATTTTCCGCGACAACATCTCCGTGCCGACCATCCCGGCGCTGGCACGTGCCCGTAGGCACCTCGATCGCTCACAAGCCGGCCAGGTCACGTTGGTGATCACGGGCGGTATCCGTACTCCGGCCGACATGGTCAAGGCAATGGCTCTGGGCGCGGACGCCATCGCTCTCTCCAACGCCGCACTGCAAGCCATAGGGTGCGTCGGAATGCGCGCCTGCAATACCAACAGCTGTCCAGCCGGCATCGCCACCCAAGACCCTCAATTGCGCGCCCGATTGCCGATACCGGCCGGGGCACAACGCTTGAACCGGTTCCTGCGCTCGACCGTCGATCTGATGGTGGTGCTGGCCCGGGCCTGCGGCCATCGGAATCTGGCGGACTTCAACATCGACGACCTCGTCACCTTCGATCGCGACTTCGCCTACCTCAGCGGAGTCCCCTACGCGGGAGCCACCCCACTGTGACTGATCAAGATCTCAACTGGCACAAGGCCGTCGATATCGACACGCTCGACGAGGGCGAGGTGGCCATGTGTCCGGTCGGGCTCAAGACCGTGGCACTGACCAAACTCGAAGGCCGCTACGGTGCCATCGACAACCGGTGCCCTCACCAGGGTGGTCCGCTCGGCCAGGGCACCCTGGAGAACGACAAAATCCGTTGTCCCTGGCATGGTTTCGACTTCGATCCGTTCACCGGCGAGGCCGCGGGCGGCCCTGATTTCAACGTGCGCACGTATCCGGTGGAGGTGCGCGAGGACGGCGTCTACGTCGGAACTCCGCCTCCGGCCGCACACCCGCGCACGGTGAGCGATGTACTCGTGGAGACCATGACCAACTGGGGAGTCGACACCGTTTTCGGCATGGTCGGCCACTCGAATCTCGGTCTCGCCGAGGCGATGCACCGAGCCGAAACGGATGGCAAACTGCGTTATTTCGGCATCCGGCACGAAGGGGCCGCGGCGTTCGCGGCGGCCGCCTACGGCAAGCTCACCGGCCGGCCCGCCGCGTGTTTCGGCATCGCCGGCCCTGGCTCTACCAACCTGCTGACCGGCCTGTACGACGCCAAATCCGACCGCGCCCCGGTCCTGGCACTGTCGGGCAATGTCGACTCCTCGGTCGCCGGTAAAGGCGCCTTCCAGGACATCGACCTGCTCGCCGCGTTCGCCGATGTCTCCGCGTACTCGGCAATGGTGCGCTCCGGCTCCGACCACGCTGAATTGATGACCATGGCCCTCAAACACGCGATCCTCGAACGGGGCGTCGGCCATCTCGTCCTCCCCGACGAGGTGCAGATTCTCGGGGCCCCGAACCAGAAAGCCTCTGGGCCCCAAGGCCGTATGCCCGACCTTCGGGTATCACCCCCCGCGTCCGCTCTCGACCAGGCGCTCGAGCTGATCGCGACAGCGACCCGGCCATTGATCGTCGTCGGCGCCGGGGCGAAGTTCGACATGCCGGCAGTCATCGCACTGGCCGAACGCTTGAACGCGCCCGTGCTGACCACATTCAAAGCCAAGGGACAGATCTCTGACGCCCACCCGCTCGCGTGCGGCGTGCTGGGCCGGTCGGGCACTCCTGTCGCGTCGTGGATGATGAACAAGTCCGACCTCCTGCTGGTGTTCGGCGCCTCCTTCTCGAATCACACCGGGATCTCGCCGTACAAACCGATCATCCAGGTGGATACCGACCCCATGATGCTCGGCCGGTTCCGTCCGGTGACGGTTCCGGTGCTCGGCGACGTGGGGGTCACCGCCACCGCCGTTCTCGACGGGCTTCGCCCGAACCCGGCGCTGGCGGACCAACGCCCGGAGGTCGCTGAGCGCTGGTCGGTCTGGCGTACGGAGAAAGGCCGGCGCGCCGTCAAACATCCGGACGGACGGGTAGCTGCCGCAACCGTTTTCGAGGAACTCAGCCGCCTGGTCCCGGAGAATGCCGTGTTGGCCGTCGATGTCGGCAATCACGCGTACTCGTTCGGGCGCTACTTCGAAACCACCGAGCAGTCGGTGCTCATGTCCGGCTATCTCGGCTCGATCGGGTTCGGTTTCCCGGCAGCCATGGGCGCGTGGGCGGCCGCGCCGGAGCGTCCGATCGTCGCGATCACCGGCGACGGCGGCTTCGGTCAGTACCTCGCCGACTTCACCACGGCGGTGAAGTACGACATGAACATCACCCACATCCTGCTGAACAACGGCGAGCTCGCGAAGATCAGCGAGGAGCAGCGCGGGGCCGAATACGCGGTTTGGCAGACGTCACTGCTCAATCCGGACTTCGCCGAGTACGCGAGAAGTTGCGGTGGCTACGGTCGCCGGGTAACCAACCCGGCAGAGCTTGGCGCAGCCATCACCGAGGCGCTCAACCATCCGGGCCCGGCACTGGTCGAAATCATCACGGACCCGAGTACGCACTAGTCCCCCAACAGATCCCGCAGTTGATGGCGCCGACTGACTCCCAGCTTGGGATACACGTTGTACAGGTGGGAAGCGATCGTTCGCGGCGATAGATTGAGTCGTTGGCCGATCTCGGGATTCGTCAGCCCCGAGGCTGCCATCGAGACGATCTGCCGTTCCTGCGCAGTCAGTGAATCGAGGCCGGCGACGGCATTGGTACCCGTCGATGCCCCCACACCGGCGGCACGAAGTTCGGCGCGCGCGATCTGTGCATACGGAGCCGCGCCGAGCCGTTCGAATACCTGAAGGGCAGCTGTGAGCTGGGTTCGAGCCTCGGCAGGACGACGCGCCCGCCGCAACCATTCGCCGTAGTGCAGGCGGGCCCGTGCGCGTTCCATCGGCCACTGGTCACCGGCAGGATCGAACACGGCCAGTCGGTAGTGGCGTTCGGCCAGATGCGTGGTGATCGTCAGCGCAAGCGCCTGGTGTCGCAGAAGCCGCAGTCGCACAGGAGGATCAGACCCGAGCTGGCGGCCGATCGAGGCCACCAATGGCCGGGCCTCTTCCAGGCGACTGCTGCGCGCGGCGGCCCACGCCAGATCCGCGATTGCCCGATGGGATACGACGAAATGAGTCGGTTCGCCATCGGCGTCGAACATCTGCCGAAACGCCAGGTAGGCAGATTCGAACTCGCTGCGGGCCAGCGCGTTCCGCCCGGTGGCCCACGTCGATGCGGCTCGGGTTGCGGTGCCGCATTTGTCGGCGATGACACGTGACGCCGCGTCGATGGCGGCGTCCGCCGCGTCCGTATCACCACAACATGACAACAGATGGGCACGCACGACGTTGCTTTCGGCGTGAAGCAACGCCAGATCGTAGACCCCGCACAAGGTTTCGGTCTCGTCCAGCAGTGCCCGCAGTTCTGACCACCGACCGGTATCGTGCAGCCCCCATGCCAGCGGCGCGATGGCGAACGTGAAGCCGCGCAGACCACCGGCTGCTTTGAGCTGCTCGACGGCTTCCCGCAATTCGGTGACCGCCAGGGCACTGTCCTCCGTGGCATACGCCATCGCTCCCACAACGAGGCGCCGAAACGGCTCGACCGGAGCGGACATCGGATGCAGCCAACGCCGATCCCATGACGCTGGACGATCGTGGGCGCTGCTCGCGGCCTGTGCGTACATGGCGATATATGCACGTTGTACAGGCCCGGCCGCTGCGGGGAAGGGCGTAGGAATTACGGTCTCCCCCAATATATCTCGATCAGAATCCTGTAGCCAGCGGCCAAGGCGGCTCCGGTGCACCAATTCTCCGGAGTAGTACGCCGCCGATGCGCCGGTGTACATCAACGCCAGCCGCACGCGTGAGTTGGACGGAGTTGCACCGTCGAGCGCGCTGCGAACCACTTCGGCTGCCTCTGCCGGCCGCGCTGATTGCAGCAGCACCGAGGCTCGAGTCAACGCGGCATGACCGACTATCTCCGGGTCCTCCGAGCGCTGGACTGCACTGGCATTCAGCGACAGCGCCCAGGACGGGTCACCGCCGAAGTTGGCCGCCACCGAGGCCAGCGTGAATCGCCGGGCCGCATCCTGGGCACCAGGGCTCAATTCAGCGGCCCGCTGCAGTGCCCTCGCCACCTCGAGGTAGCCACCACGCTGTCGCGAGCGCTCCGCGCCCTGCTCCAACAGAGCTGCCACGGTCTCGTCGGGACCGGCCGCCGCCGACGCCAGATGCCAAGCGCGGCAAGCCACGTCCAATTGCGGGGAAGCGGCCAGAGCAATATGGGCGGTGCGCCGATCAGCCAGGTCCCCTTCGCTGTAGGCCACACTGCGGAGCAAGGCGTGACTGAACTGCACACGTCGGTCCTCGGTGACGCTCACCAGGGACCGTGCGATGGCAGGCTCCCACCGCCACAAGTCCGCACCGAAACCGGCTGCGGCCGTGACGGTGTCGATGGTCTCGTAGCCGGCCCCTGCGGCGGCGAACAACGTCAGCCGCCTCGCATCCGGCGGCAGCTCCGACAGTTGCGCGGCGAACAACGCGTGCGCAAATCCGGAACCGACCATGTGGTTACCCCGGAACCTGACCGAACCCGTTTTGCCGTAAAACCGGGCGGATTCGATGAGAGCCAACGGATTACCGCCGGACCAGCGGATGATCTCACCGCGGACGCTCGCGTCAGGGGCCAGCGACTGGGACTCGATCAGCTCCGCCGCCGCGGCATCGGTCAGGGGCGCAACCTCGACCACCCGGATGGCACGGTCCAGGCCATTGAGCAGGTCCATCCGCCGGGCGCTGATCAACAATCGGATGGCAAGGTGCGGAACCCGACTGATCACGTACGTGAGCACCTGGCGGGAGTCCGGGTCGAACCGGTCGAAGTCGTCGAGCACGATCACCACGGGCAGATGGGCGGCGACGATCGCCAGCAGAGCCAGCACTGCCTGCTGAATCAGCGCCGGTCCGTGCCCCTCAGCGGCGGGGCCGCCATTGACGATGTCGTGCAAGGCGTCCCGCAGCGGCGCGGGCAACTCGCCAATTCGCTCGGTAATAGGCCAGATCAACTCGGTCAATGCGGTGAAGGGCCGTACATGGTCGGGCTCAGAACCACCGGCAAAGAGCACAGTCACCCGCTGTGGTTCCAGCGATGCCACCGCGAAACGCAGCAGCGTCGACTTACCGATACCCGGTTCGCCGACCAAAATCACTGCCTGAGGCGCGGCCGCGACACCAGAGGCCACCTCGGTGATCAGACCGATCAGCTGACCGCGCCCGACGATCGGCGACTGCGAATGTGTCAGTGTCACTCGGAAATCCGCTTCCTGCGCAGCACTATCAAGCGGCGTCTTGTCATCGGTGTATCGCTTCGTCGAGGAATCTCACGCCCTGGTCGAGTGCGGCCCGGGCAGACGGTGTGCCACTGAGCTGACTGAGCACGACGAAATCGTGCACCGTACCCAGATACCGGGTGCAGGTTACCGAAACCCCTGCTTCGCGCAGCCGTTCACCAAATGCTTCACCTTCATCACGCACCACGTCGGCCTCGGCGGTGATTATCAATGTCGGCGGTAACCCGCCGAGATCCGCGACCGGTGCGCGAAGCGGAGATACCGTCGGGCAGTCGACGTCACCGTCGCAGTATTGATCCCAATACCAGGCCTGCTCGTCGCTGGTCAGCAGATAGCCCTCCCCATACGCGCTGTGGGACGGGTATTCGCACCGCGCATCAGTTGGCGGATAGTACAGCAGCTGCGCGCGCAGCCGCGGACCACCGCGAGCCTTGCAGACCATGGTGACGGCCGTCGCGATCGTCGCACCCGCGCAATCACCGGCCAGCGCAATCGCTTTCGCATCGACACCCAACGACTCCGCGTTGTCACGAACCCACAGCAGCGCGGCATAACACTCTTCGAGAGCAACCGGGTATCGCGCTTCCGGCGCCCGACTGTATTCAGGAACCACGACGGCGGCGCGACAGCGCGCGGCGATGGCCCCGACCACGCGCCCGTGAGTGTCCGCGTCGCCGAACATGAATCGGCCGCCGTGCACGTAGAACACCGTCGGCAGTGGGCCATGCTCGTTGAGCGGTCGTACCAACCAGAACCCCACCAGACCAGAAGGACCCACCGGCGCGGTGTGAAACCGCGCCACTGTTCCAGGCTGCTCGATGACGGTTTGCTGCGCCTCACGCAGCGCCAGCCGACCGTCTTGCGGGCCCAGCTGGCCCAGCGTGGGGGGCGTGGCCATGGCTGCGACCAGACGCGCGATCATTGGATCCAGCACCACGTCTCGGCTCACGACATCCTCCCAACCGATGAGGTTTCGGTGTCGAGGACTCTACGCCGATCGCTGCGGCCCGCACTGATCACCGGCACCACGCGGTCATCCGACTGATGACCGGAACGCGCGACGGTTGGGTTTTCGCGAGGTCAGTCCCCTAGCACCGGAAGAACTCCAGGAGGTCGGCATTGATGGTCGACGCATGGGTGGTCGGCATACCGTGTGGGAAGCCGGAATACGTCTTCAATGAGCCATTGGGCAACAACTTGGCCGACAGCAGACCGGAATTCTCGTAGGGAACGACTTGGTCGTCGTCGCCATGCATCACCAGCGTGGGCACTGTCGTCGTCTTCAGATCGTCGGTGAAATCGGTCTGCGAGAACGCGACGATTCCGTCATAATGGTCCTTGGCTCCGCCCATCATGCCTTGACGCCACCAGTTTTGGATGATGGCTTCGGATGGCTCGACACCAGGACGGTTGAAGCCGAAGAACGGTCCGGCGGCGAAATCTCGGTACAGCCCGGACCTGTTGGACGCGACCTGCGCCTGCAGATCGTCGAAAACCTGTTTGGGGACACCGCCTGAGTTGGCGTCGGTCTTGACCATCAACGGTGGTACAGAGCTGATCAACACCGCCTTGGCTGCGCGGTCCTGGCCGTGACGGCTCAAGTAGCGCACCACTTCCCCACCGCCGGTGGAGTGCCCGACATGCAACGCGTCGGTCAGATCGAGATGCTCGACGATAGCAGCGAGATCGTCGGCGTAATGGTCCATGTCGTGGCCGTGGCCGACCTGGGTCGAACGCCCATGGCCGCGCCGATCGTGAGCGATCACCCGATACCCGTGCTGCAGGAAGAACAGCATCTGGGTGTCCCAGTCGTCGGACGAGAGCGGCCATCCATGGCTGAACACAACGGGCTGTCCGCTGCCCCAGTCCTTGAAAAAGATGTCGACACCGTCGGTGGTCCGTATCGTGGGCATGCATATCCCCTTCATGGTGGGCGGGCTCGTTCGCGGCCCAACGTCGCTGCGCCATAATGTGTTACGGCCTGCCCCATGTCGTCAGTACAGTGACTGACGGCGATGCCCCGGAGGCGAAATCTGCCGGATCAGGTTGATCGGCAGCACGCCCCAGTCATCCGACTGATGCCGGCACCCGGTACGTCTTGCACACTCGTGGGTGCACGCGAGGAAACCGGCCAGACGGCGTCAGCGATCGGAGGATCATGCATTCTGTCGGACTCGTCGGCGTCGTCCTGTGTCTGGTCATGTCTCGTGACACCCCCTCCGCACTGTTGGGCGAAAACGGCGCACTGAAAGCCACCCGACCAGGTTCAGTCGTGGTGATCGCACCGATATCCGCGGCCGGGCGCGACTCCCGACGCACCCATCGCCGTCGCGCCGAACTATCAGATACCGTTCGCGGCCCGCGTACGTGAAGCTGCGCAGCTACCCACCGCGGGTGTCGGGTTGATCACCGAACCAGAGCAAGCCGACAGCATCATCGCCGATGGGCAGGCCGATGCGGTGTTCCTCGCCCGCGTCCTGCTACGAAACCCCGCGTGGGTCCGGCAGGCGGCTGAGCGCCTCGGACATCAATTGGCCTATCCCCCGAATTATCGACGAGCTTTCACGTAACCAGCCGTCCTACGCAATGACCAAAGGAGTTGCGATGTCCGATGCCGCCGCGCTTGGTGCGTTCGATCCGAACGAACACCGCATGGTGCCCGCACGAACATTCGAGGAACTGAAGGTCGGAGAGGTCTTCCGCGCACCCAGCCGCACGGTCACCGACGCCCACGGTTCGGCCTTCCAAGCGATTTCGGCCGACAACCACCCTGTGCACTACGACGTGGAGTGGGCTCGGGCCCACGGTCATTCAGCACCGGTCGTGCACGGTTTGCAGGTGCTGGCCTTCACCGCGCCCGGGGCAACCCTGTTCCCGCACGTGATCGGCGACGTATTCGTCCGATTCGACAGTCTGGCATGCCGGTTCTTGGGCGAAGTGCATGCCGGCGATACCCTGTACTCCCAACTGCAGATCACTGAACTGGTCACCCAGGGCACGGAAGGCCGAGTCAAAACTGCTGTCTCCGTGAGGAATCAACGCGGCGAGCTGGTGCTCGACGGCGAACACATCTACGTACTGAAACGTCAGTCCGCATGAGCGAGGAGAACAACATGGCTCACACATACGCGGTTATCGGTGCCACCGGCGCCACCGGCGGTGCGGTCGCCGGCGCCCTCGTCGAGCGTGGCCTGCGAGTACGCGCCATCGCGCGCAACCCCCAATCGCCTCGGGCACAGGAACTTCTGCAACAGGGCATCGAGGTCGCCGCGGCTGACCTCGGCGACGAACAAGCCCTCAGCGACGCCTTCGCCGGCGTCGCGGGAGTCTTCGCGGTGACCACCCCCTTCGAGGAAGGCCCCGATATCGAAGTGGCCCAAGGTTTGCACATCATCGGCGCCGCAGCGAAAGCCCGGGTCCCCCATCTGGTCTACTCATCGGTGTCCAATGCCGACCAGCACACCGGGATCCCGCATTTCGACAGCAAGGCCAAGATCGAAACGGCGCTGGCCGCCTCGGGCGTGCCCCACACCATCGTCGGTCCGACCTACTTCTACGACAATCTGCTCGGCGGAATCGATGAGCTCCAATCAGGCCGATTTTCTTTGCCGATTCCGGCAACCACTCCGCTGCAACAGCTTTCCCGGCGCGACTTGGGCCGGTTCGTCGCCATCATCCTGCATGACCCACAACGCTTTACGGGGCTGCGCATCGACGTCGCGTCCGACGCGCCGACACCGCGCCAAATGACCGCGGCCCTCGAGCACGCGTTGGGCTACCCGATCGAGCTGATCACCTACAACCCCTCCCAAATCGCCTCCGCCGATATGCGGGCCATGTTCAGTTTCCTGTCCGCGCAGGGATACAGCGCCGACATCGCCGACCTGCATCAGCGCTATCCGGAGGTCGGATGGCAGACCTTCAACAACTGGGTGGACGAGCACCTCACCGCACCCGCGGGCCGCCGGTAGGCGAACGAGCCAGCCGGTGAGACGCTGGCCGATCAGTCGGAGTGGAGTTCAGCGATGTAGCCTCCCGGCCACTGCAGCATTGCCGACGTAGTGCTGCCGGAGCGCACGGGTGCACTGAGCACAGTCGCACCGGCAGCCACCGCCTTCGCGACGACGGCAGAGACATCAGCGACGCGGTACCCGGCGAGTTCGCGACCATACGGATACGGCAACTGGCCGTCAGTCACCGCGATCAGCGTGTCGCCGAACGGTGAAGTGAGGTGTATCCGGCGAAAGGTGGTACCTGGCTTGCCGATCAGGACCCCGTCCGCGGCCGCGGCGTCGGCGTCGAGGCGTCCGTGAGTGAACTGTAGATAGCTCTTGAGGAATTGATCCGCTCTCGCCGCGGGCAGATATATCCGGTTGTCAGGAACCGATGCCAACGGCGGATAACTGGGTGCTGTTGTGTGCCAGTACAGTTGGGCATTCACGCCACCGGGGAACTCGATGACGGTATCGCGGCCGATCGGATCCGGGAACGGCTCGACCACGACCGCGGCACCGGCGTTGCGGGCCTGTTGAACTCCGGCGTCGAAGTCAGCCATCAGCCAGCCGGTGCGTTCGGCGCCGAACGGGTACGGCACCGCTGTGGTGAACTCGAACGCCGAGATGGTGCCGACCGGAGACAAGATCAGCTGCGATTTCGTCTGGCTGGGTGTGGGGGTCACGGTAACGACAGCTTGTGGCTTCGCCGATCCGCCGAATGTGGCCAACCAACTGCGCACAAAGGCGTCGAGTTGGCCCGGCGCAACGTAGACGTGCACCGAGTCGTACTGCGGGCCGACCGCTTGGCTGGCCGCAGGAGCCGGACTGCTCGACTCCGGCGTATGCATCTGGCCACCGGCACAGGAAGCCACCAATGCGCCCGTCAATACCGCAGCGGCGGCAGCGCGGCGCCGCGAGTCGTTTGTCACCATCACCTTCGGATCGAGTTCAGTCGAGGATTCTGCGTGCCACATTGGTGGTGATCAGATCCAGTAGTTCGTCCGAATGGCCGGCAAGAATGGTGCGAATCGCATACAGCGAGAAGCCCTTTGCCTGTTCCGCGGTGATCGCGGGCGGGATGGAGAGTTCGTTGCGTGCTGTCACCACGTCGACCAGTGCCGGCCCGTCATGTTCGAGCACGTCGGCAATCGCTGACTCCAGGTCGGCAGGATGCTCGACGCGGCGGGTGAACAAGCCGCACGCGCGGGCAACCTCCGCGAAGTCGGGGTTGTGCAGGTCCGTGCCGAAAGTGACGATCCCGGCAGCTTTCATCTCCAGCTCCACGAAGTTCAGCGACGAGTTGTTGAACACGATCAGCTTCACCGGTAACCGGTTCTGCACCAAAGTGATCAGCTCACCGAACAACATGGTGAGCCCACCATCGCCCGCGAGTGCGACGACCTGACGGTTCCGGTCTGCGGTTTGTGCACCAATGGCCAGCGGCAGCGCACAGGCCATGGTGCCGTGGTTGAAGGACCCGAGGAGTCGCCGCCGGCCGTTCATCGTCAGGTAACGGGCCGCCCAGACCACCGGCGACCCGACATCGACCGTGAACACCGCATCGGTGGCGGCCAATCGGCTGACCAGCGCGGCAACATATTCGGGTCGGATCGGGGTCCGGTCGTGATCGTTCACCGCCAACGAGTCCAGGCGGTCACGGGTCCGGCGGTAATGGCTGACCGCACGATCGAGATGAGTCTGGTCCGATTTCGGTGCCAGCAGCGGGCGCAGCGCGATCAGGGTATCGCGCACCGTCCCGACCAGCCCGACGTCGATCGCTGTGCGGCGGCCGAGATGCCGACCCCGAATATCGACCTGAATGACGATCGCATCCTCGGGATAGAACTGGCGATACGGAAAATCGGTGCCGAGCATCAGGAGCACATCGGCTTCCTTGATCGCCTTGTAGCCGGAGGCAAACCCCAGCAGCCCGGTCATGCCCACGTCGTACGGATTGTCGTACTCGACATACTCTTTGCCGCGCAGCGCATGCACCACCGGCGCCTTGAGCGTTCCCGCCAACTCAACCAATTGCTCGTGCGCCCCCGCGGTGCCGGCGCCCGCAAGGATCGTAATTCTTGCGGACTGGTTCAGAATCGCGGCCGCGGCCGCGAGTGCTGTGTCGTCCGGCCGCGTGACGGATCGGCTCGGCAACACTGGCCGGATCCGCGCCGGATCACGCAGCCGCTGCAGGAACACCTCGCCGGGAACGACGACCACTGCCACCCCCTGTTCCTCGATCGCTGCGCGCATCGCCATCTGCAGCACGCGCAGGGCAGATT
This sequence comes from Mycolicibacterium aubagnense, assembly GCF_010730955.1. NCBI lineage: Bacteria > Bacillati > Actinomycetota > Actinomycetes > Mycobacteriales > Mycobacteriaceae > Mycobacterium > Mycolicibacterium aubagnense. The sequence goes on from NZ_AP022577.1 coordinate 1,074,927, forward strand.
CAGGAGTACTCGCGAGTTCGCAGAAGACGCTGCATTCGCGAAACAATTCCTGCGGGTGGGTTTCCTGAAAGTACTGAGACCCGATCTCGGCTGCGGGAATGTGGGCGGCGATGGCGAGCACCGGTACGCGACTGCGCTGCGCGTCGAACAAGCCGTTGATCAAGTGCAGGTTCCCCGGGCCACAACTGCCGGCGCACACGGCCAACTGCCCGGTCACCGCGGCGAAACCGGCCGCGGCGAAGGCGGCCGTCTCTTCGTGACGTACATGCTCCCAAGCGACTCCGTCGGCTCGCCGGATCGCATCGGTGAATCCGTTGAGGCTGTCACCGGGCAGACCGAATACGCGGTCAACCCCGCTGGCCTGCAGTGTGGCGATGACGTGATCGGCGACAGTCGGCATCAGCGTGTGTCCTCACTTGCAGTTGGCCTCGGCCATTCCGTTCGGCCACCGCCGGCCGAGCCCGCACGAAGGTGGCTCTTCTGTATAGCTGACGCTGGTGCACCAGCCATCAGTTTGATGACTGAACGAAATCCGTTCACGGCATCGATTGCAGTCACCTGACTGATGACGCGACCCACGGTGCCCTGGAATGGTGGCATCGGCGATCATCGCCGACTACCGCTCCCCCGCGCGCCCAGGAGGTGGCATGACGATCACGGTGTATCCGTCACCGGCGAGTACCGAAGGCGTAGACATTCGGGTGGTCACGCTCGAGGAGCACTACACCACCGCGGAGTACCTGGCAGCCACCGAACAGTTCCTGCCGCCCGCCGCGAAGTCAGCAACGTTGCGGACAGCTTTGCTCGATCTGGACGACGCCCGGATCGCCGCCATGGACGCCGGCGGTGTCGACGTCCAGGTGCTCTCCCTGGCCGCGGGCGGTCAGCACCGACTGGCACCGGCGGACGCCAGCGCACTGGTCCGCGACGCCAACGACGCGGCGTACGCCGCGACCCGCAGGCACCCGGGCCGGTTGCGCATGTTCGCCAGCCTGGCCCTCCGACAGCCGGACCGTGCCGCAGAGGAGTTACGCCGTGGGGTACGCGAATTAGGCTGCGTGGGGGGCTTTCTCGACGGCACCACGGGAGGGTCTTTTCTCGACGATCCGCGCTATACCCCCATCTTCGAGGCCGCTTCAGAACTAGACGTGCCGCTGTACGTACACCCCTCGCCACCGCCTCGCGCTGTCCGGGACATCTACACCGCCGGCCTGCCCGACAGCAGTGCGTACTTTCTGGCCACCGCCGCGTATACCTGGCACGCGGAACTCGGATTGCATTGCCTGCGGCTCATTCTCGCGGGGGTGCTGGATCGCTTCCCGACGTTACGATTGATCGTCGGGCACCTCGGAGAGCACCTGCCATATTCCCTGTTGCGCGCCCAGGACGGATTGCCGACATCGGTGACGGGACTCAGGCGCCCCGTCAGCGACTATTTCCTGGAGCACTTCACCATCACCACGAGTGGCTATTTCACGACACCACCGTTCATGTGCGCGCGCGACGTCATGGGTATCGACCACATCATGTACTCGGTGGACCACCCCTACCGGTCCGCCGTCTCCGGAGCGGAATTCCTTCGCCGACTGCCGATTCCGGTAGCGGAACTGGCTCAGGTGGCCGCGGGGAACGCGGAACGGATCCTCGGCTTATGAGCGGCGAACGCTGGAAGGTGGCGATTGTCGGGGGCTCTTTGGCCGGGCTGGCCGCAGCCCTGGAACTGAGCCGCGTCACCACCGCGGACATCACGGTGTTCGAGCAGACTGCCGGACGGCTCGAGGGGCGCGGCGCCGGCATCGTCATGCAACCGGAAATCGAAGCGCTGCTGTCGATCTCGCATATCCCGCCCGCAACCGTCAGCGTGCCCCTGGTCGAACGCCAACTCCTGCATCGACACAGTCCGCCGCGCGTCTTCGCCCAGCCGCAGACGATGACCGCATGGGATACCCTCTACCGCACATTTCGGGGTGCGCTGCGCGACGTCGACTACCGGCAGGGCGTCGAAGTGACGACGGTGACCGCGAGCGACCACAGCACCACCCTCACCTTCGCGGACGGCACCACCTCCGACTGGGACATGGTGATCGGGGCGGACGGGATCGGTTCTACTGTCCGGCAATTCGTTCAGCCGGAGGATCCCCGCTACAGCGGGTATGTGGCCTGGCGCGGACTGGAACGCGAAAGCGATCTCCCGCCGGACCTGACCCGTGAATTGACCGACCGATTCACGCTGTTCAGCGCCAACGGGGTGCAGTTCCTGTGCTATCTGGTGCCTGGCCCCGCCGGGGAGATCGAGCCGGGCCTGCGCCGCGTCAACTGGGTGTGGTACGTCAACGCGTCGCCAGAGGCCTTCGACGACATCATGACTGGCCAATCCGGCCGGCGATACGCATACTTTCTGCCGGCCGACGACGTATCCGCCGCGAGTGCGGCCACCCTGCACGCGTTGGCCAAGACCGAACTGCCGCCGTTGTTCGCCGAGCTCATCGACCACTCCGCCCCGTTTCTGCAGCCGGTGATGGACCTACCCAGTAGCCGCCTCCGCCGGGGACCGGTACTCGTGATCGGTGATGCCGCCGGCACCGTACGGCCGCATACCGCGTCGGGCACGTCGAAATCGATCGGCGACGCCGCATTCTTGGCGCAGGCCCTGAGCACCCACACGGCGCGGGAGCCACTGCCGGAATCGGCCCTACGCCAATGGGAGAACCACCGATTGCGAGTCCTACAGGACATCGCAGCCGTCGGAATCACGCGCGCGGTCGTATCGCGGCTCGGCACCACTGACAGTGCCCCGATATGGGACGGAGCCATCCGATGACGGCCGACGGAGCGATCGGACGGCCCGTCAACCGGGTCGAGGGCGACGACAAGGTAACCGGCCGCGCACGCTACGCGGCCGACACCGCACTGCCCGATGTGCAGCATGCGGTTCTGGTGCAGTCGGACATTTCCCATGGCCGCGTCACCCGTGACTCGCTGCTGGCCGCTACCGCTCGGGCCGAGGCCGCACCAGGGGTGGTGTGCGTATTGTCGCCGCTGAATTGTCCTCCCCTGCAGATGCTTCCCGAAGATCTCACCTGGGACCTGCCGTTGGAACGCCGACCACCGATGTCAGATCTGACGGTCCAGCACCGCGGTCAGCATCTGGCCGTGGTCGTCGCCGACACCCTGGAGAATGCGCAGTTCGGCGCGTCGTTGATGGACCTGGCATATGACGAGTTGCCGGCCCTCCTGACGGCCCGTGAGGTGCTCGACCGGCCCGCAGACGGGAACCACGGCGGCGATCGGATTGTGCGCGGCGGTGTGTACCAGCCCGATCATTTCGTGAAACTGCCGGAAGAGAAACTCCAAGACCACCGCGGTCCCGCCGACGAACCGGTTGAGGGAACCAGAATCTCGTCGCGCTTCACCACGCCGGAGAACGCCCACTACCCCATCGAGCTGGCTTCGACGGTTGCCAGTTGGGACGGCGATCACCTGACCGTGTACGACAGCACGCGTTGGATTGCCGGTGAACGACAAACGCTGGCAACCTATCTGGGCATCTCGGTCGACAGTATCCGGATCGTCGCTCCCCTGGTCGGTGGCGCGTTCGGCTCGAAGAGTTTCATGTGGATGCACGTTGCCCTGTGTGCCACGGCCGCACGAATGACAGGGCGGGCCGTCAAGCTGGTCGTCAGCCGCGACCAGATGTTCACCTCCACCGGGCACCGTCCCCGCACTGAACAGCATCTGAGTCTGGTCGCCGACGCGCAGGCCCGGCTGACCAGCATCGAGCACCATACCCTCACAGAGACGTCCACCGTCGCGCACTTCTGCGAACCGGCCGGGTTGTCGACGCGGTTCCTCTATCAGTCCCCGCGAATGGTGGTGTCGCACACCGTTGCCCGGGTGAACCGACCCACGCCGTGCTTCATGCGCGGTCCCGGTGAAGCGCCCGGACTGTTCGCACTCGAAGTCATCATGGACGAACTCGCCGATGCGCTCCATATGGATCCGCTGGACCTGCGGATCACCAACTACGCCGACAAGGACCAAGCCAGTGGGCGGCCCTGGTCCGACGAGCATCTCATCGAGTGCTACCGGCGCGGATCCGAACGGTTCGGTTGGGAGCACCGGCCGCAGCGACCCCGCTCGCTGCGGCGCGACGGCGTGCTCGTCGGTTGGGGCATGGCCACCGCAACCTACCCCGGACGCCGGATGCCCGCCGGCTGTCACGTCCGCACCAGAGGAGACGGCACTGTCGAATTCTCTTCCGCCACCCACGAAGTCGGCACCGGCGTGCGGACCGCCATGACCCAGATCGCCGCTGACGCCGCCGGCCTGCAGCTGTCGCGGGTCGCGTTCTACTCCGGTGACTCGGACTTCCCCACGGCGCCCTATAGCGGAGCATCGCAAACCACCGCCGCCGTCGGCTCGGCGGTGTTCGAGGCGGCCCGTGAATGGAAGCGTCGGGTGCTCGAATACGTCGTCGCCGACGACGGCTCACCGCATGCCGGATGCGACCTTGCCTCCGTGGACATCCGAGGCGGCGAGATCGTCAGCGTCCGGCCAGTGCCCAGTACCGCCGTCGCCGCGCTGCTGGCGACAGCCGACAGCGCACTACTCGACCGGCTGACCTTCAGCAGCGGCAGCGACGGCGCGCCCGAGGACGGTCCGGTATCGCAATCGTTCGGTGCCCACTTCTGCGAGGTGGAGGTGGACGAACACATCGGGCGGGCGTCGGTGACGCGGTGGGTGGCGGTGATGGACTGCGGCCGGGTCATCAACCCGAAGCTCGCGCGCAGTCAGGTGATCGGTGGCATCACCTTTGGACTCGGCATGGCGCTGATGGAGCAGGTGCCCTACGCCCCAGGAACCGGTCATGCCCTGGGCGAGTACTACCTGCCCACCCACGCCGACGTCCCGGTCTTCGACATCAGCTTCGTCGACGGTACCGACCGCCACCTCACGGCATTCGGTGCTCGCGGCATCGGCGAGATCGGCATCTGCGGTGTGCCCGCGGCGATCGCGAATGCTGTGTACCACGCCACCGGCCGCCGACTGTACGACTTGCCCATCACTGTCGAAAACCTGTTGTCCCCCTTCGACAATGCACCCCAGGACCCAACATCATGACAGCCGAATGCCATCCCGAACACACCGTTGAGCTCTCGATCAACGGGGTGCCGGTCACGGTACAAACCGACGTCCGGTCGACACTGCTCGACCTGCTGCGTGAGCGTCTCCAGCTCACCGGCACCAAGAAGGGCTGCGATCACGGCCTGTGCGGCGCGTGCACGGTCAGCGTCAACGGCCGGCGCGTGGTGAGCTGTCTGACGCTCGCCGTGTCGATCGACGGGGCCACTGTCCTCACCATCGAGGGCATCGCCGACGGCGAACGGCTCCATCCCCTGCAACAGGCATTCGTCGACCACGACGGATTCCAGTGCGGCTACTGCACTCCCGGCCAGATCAGCTCCGCGCATGCGCTGCTCGACGAGCACTCCCGTGGCGACCTGTCCGCGGCATCCTTCGACGGCCCGTACACCGATCTCGCCAGGGGCCCCGAGGCCCTGTCTGCCGACGAGATTCGCGAACGGATGGCGGGCAACATCTGCCGCTGCGGCGCGTATCCCAACATCGTGGACGCGGTCGCGTCGTGCCTGCCCGGGTGTGGCCGATGAAGACGTTCGACTTCTACCGCGCGCACAACGTCGACGATGCTCTTGCGCTGGCGGACGCCACCGGCGGCAGTTACTACGCGGGTGGCACGAACCTGCTCGATCTGATGAAACTCGGTGTCACGCAGCCGTCGTCATTGGTCGACGTCGGCAGGCTGGACCTGGGCGACATCACTGCCACCGACAGCGGCGGCATCATGATCGGCTCTGGCGTGACCAACAGCGCGATCGCTAATCATCACCTCGTTCGCACCCGGTATCCCGTGCTGTCACATGCAATCCTGTCCGGAGCGACCACACAGCTGCGGAACATGGCCACCGCAGGCGGCAATCTCATGCAGCGCACCCGGTGCCCGTACTTCATGGATGTCACCTTCGGGGCATGCAACAAGCGCCGGCCCGGGTCCGGGTGCGCCGCGCTCGACGGATTCAACCGCGAGCACGCACTTTTCGGCGCGAGCCCTTCGTGCGTCGCGGTGCACCCGTCGGACATGGCGGTGGCACTCGCGATCCTCGACGCCGTCGTCCACGTACGGTCGCGCGAAGGTGACCGCAGCATTGCGCTATCGGAGTTCTTCCGGCTCCCGGGGGATCATCCCGAGCAGGACAATGCGCTGTTACCGGGTGAGCTGATCGTCGGCGTCGAGCTGCCGCCCTCCGAATATGCGTTCCACAGTTGGTATCTCAAGGTGCGCGACCGCCACAGTTACGCGTTCGCCCTCGTCTCTGTGGCGGTCGGCATGACGATCGACGACGGAATCGTCACCTCGGCCGCCCTTGCCCTGGGCGGCGTCGCCGCCAAACCCTGGCGGTCCCCCGACGCCGAAGCCGTGTTGGTGGGCAATGTCGCCGATGTCACGACGTTCGGTCGCGCCGCCGAAGTGGCCATGAACGGCGCCAGCCCGTTGAGCCAGAACCAGTTCAAGGTGGATCTGGCCAAGCACAGCATTGTGCGTGCGCTGCACAAAGCGAGCACCCGGTCATGACGGGGCGTCAATCGCCGCGCACGTTGGCTGCCCCGATCACCGCCGCCAGCGACGCGGTCAGCACCGAATCGCTGCGTCCACACGCCCAGCCGCCGCGGTGTTCCAAGTAGGTGACCGCGGTGGCACCGATGGACTGCTGGGTCAGGCTCAGAATCTCGACCGGCCGGCCCACGTCGGCCAGTGCCTGGGTCAGCGCCTCGACCGGTCCGACACCGCGATGTGTACTGGTGTGGGCCATCCCGTTGACGGTCAGCGTGATCTCGGTGGTCTCGTCGCTGCTCGCGTGCCAGTCCTTGAGCTCCACCGGGCCACTCTGGTCCAGGTAGGTGGCCTCGAACAGGTCGTACAGCTCGGGCGCCATGACCTCGGCACCACTGCCGTCGGTGTGGGCCTGCACGTGCCGGGCGAAGTCGATCTGTAGCCGCCGCGGCAGGTCCAGCCCGTATCCGGTGTGCAGCAGGTAGGCGATGCCGCCCTTGCCGGATTGTGAGTTGACCCGGATGACGGCGTCATAGCTGCGTCCGATATCAGCCGGATCGATCGGCAGATACGGCACCCGCCAATCGATTTCGCGCTCCGATTTGCGCTCCGCAGCGGCCCGAGTGCGATGTTCGATCAGACCCTTCTTGATGGCGTCCTGATGCGTGCCCGAGAACGCGGTGTGCACCAGGTCGCCGACATACGGATGCCGCTCATGGATGGGCATCCGGGTGCAGTGCGAGACGGTGCGGGCGACCGCGTCGATATCGGAGAAGTCGATCATCGGGTCGACACCCTGGGCATACAGGTTCAGGGCCAGGGTGGCGATGTCAACATTGCCGGTGCGCTCGCCGTTGCCGAAGACACAGCCCTCGACGCGTTGGGCGCCGGCGAGCACGGCCAATTCGGCGCAGGCCACCCCGGTCCCCCGGTCGTTGTGCGGGTGCACGGACAGGATCACCGCGTCGCGCCGGGCCAGGTGCCGATGCATGTACTCGATCTGGTCGGCGTACACGTTGGGCGTCGCCACCTCCACGGTGGCAGGCAGATTCAGGATCACCGGCCGCTGCTCGGTGGCGTCCCACAGCTGTGTCACGGCGTCGCAGATTTCCAGCACATAGTCGGGTTCGGTGAGGTTGAACACTTCCGGAGAGAACTGGAATCGGATGTTCGGCATGTCCTCTGTCAAGGTCAGCACGTCGAGCGCGCCGTGCAGAATCAGGCTGCGCAGTTCGTCGCGGTCCTTGCCCAGCACGGTATTTCGCCACGTGGGCGCGGTCGCGGTGTACATGTGGATGACGACGTCGTTGCGCATGCCCCGCACCGATTCGACCGTGCGCTCGATCAGGTCGCGCCGGGCCGGGGTGAACACCGCGACGGTGACATCTGGTGGCGCGATATCGGTTTCGGCCAGCAACCGCACGAAGTCGAAATCGGTCTGGGACGCCGATGGGTAGCCGACCTCGATCTCCTTGTAACCGATGGCGACGAGCTGTTCGAAGAAGTGGCGTTTGCGACCGGGGTCCATCGGTTCGGCCAGTGCTTGGTTGCCGTCGCGCAGGTCGACGGGCACCCACAGCGGCGCGGTGGTGATTCGCTTGCTGGGCCAATCCCGTGGGGCCACAGGAATGTCCACGCGGTTGAAGACATCGGTGTAGCGGTGCCAGGGCATCGGTGACGGTTGTTGACGGTTCCAGGAGGTGCTCATGAGTGGTTTGCTTTCGGTCAGTTGATGAGGTGACCGGTCGCGACAGAGCCCCACGGCAGGGGGCCGGTCGTTTCAGACCCCGCCGCGGCAGCCAAGGAGGAGCACGCGCGTCATGATGGTTAGACTATACACAACTCCTCAGACAAGTAGAGAGGTTTCATGGTCTCGCAGGTACAGCGCCAGCCCCTGGCAGCGCAGGCCGCACAGCTATTGCTGACGCGCATCAAAGATGGTGAATGGGCACTGGGACAGCGACTTCCAGGAGAAACCACCCTGGCCGCCCAGCTCGGCGTGGGTCGCTCCACACTGCGCGAGGCCATCCGCGAACTCGCCGGAAAGGGCGTCCTCGACAGCCGCCAGGGCGCCGGAGTGTTCGTCACCGCACTGGACGTCGCCGAGGACTGGGACACCGTGCTGCGCAGCGCGAACATCGCGTCGGTGATCGAAGCCCGCATCGCCATCGAGGCCGAGGGCGCCGCGCTGGCCGCGACCCGTCGCACCCCGGCGGACCTGCGCACCATCCGCCGCACGCTCGCCGCACGCGGAGTCACCGGACAGTCGGTCCCCGAACATGTCGACGCGGACATGGCTTTTCACCGGGCCGTGATCGCCGCGGCGCACAACGACGTGCTGATCCAGTTGTTCGACGCATTCCTCCCCCGGCTTCGGCTGGCGATGATCGACATGCTCAAGATCCACCCGATCAGTTCCGAGCCGTGCGACCACGACCTGCATCAGCAACTCGCCGACGCGATCGTCGCGCGCGACCCCGCCGCGGCCGCCGCGGCCAGCCGCACCCACCTGAGCACCCTGAAGGAATCATTCTCATGACCCCCGTCCTCGAACTCGACGACGTGACCTTCCGCCGCGAAGGCAAGCAGATCATCGACGGCATCTCGCTGACGGTGCGGGAAGGTGAGCACTGGGCGCTGCTCGGACCCAACGGCGCCGGCAAGAGCACGCTGCTGGGTTTCTGCGGCGCGGTGACGTTTCCGACGTCCGGGATCGTGCGGGTCCTGGGCGCGCAGATGGGCCGCACCGACTTGGCACCGCTGCGCCGGTCCATCGGCCACGTGAACCCCCGGCACCGGCTGCAGTACCCGCTGACGGTGCGCGAGGTGGTACTGACCGGCATCACCGGCACCATCGACATCGCCGCCCGCTGGACGCCCACCGCCGAAGACATCGCCCGCGCCGACGAACTGATCTGCACCGTGGGGCTGAGCCACCGGGCCGACGCGGTCTGGCCGACGCTGTCGCAGGGCGAACGGGGCCGGACCCTGATCGCCCGCGCCCTGATCGCCGAGCCCCGACTGCTGCTGCTTGACGAGCCGACCACCGGCCTCGATGTGGCAGCCCGCGAGCAGTTGCTGGAAACCCTTGATGCACTGGAGCATTCACATCCCGAGATGGCATCGATCCTGGTGACGCACCATCTCGAGGAACTGCCGACGTCCACGTCGCATGCGCTGTTGATCGCCGGTGGCCGCACCGTCGCAGTAGGCCCCGCCGTCGAGACCGTGACGAGCGATCACGTGACAGAAGCCTTCGCGCATCCGGTGACCGTCGGCTATGACGGCGGCCGCTGGTCCGCCCGGGCCGCCGCGAGTTCGCGCACCGGCTAACTGCTGGGGATTTGTGCACGATTTTCCGCGCACGCCGCGGAATATCGTGCCCAAATCACTGCGTCGCGAACTCCCGGGACTGCAGATAGGCCCGCCAGCCGCCGAATTCCGAGATGTCCGGCGCCGCGATGGCCCCTTCATCGGCGCAGACGAACCCGGTCTCCCAGGACCCGTCGTCCAGTTCCACCGCAGCCAGGCCCATCGGTGTCGGCAGCGCCGCAAGGAATCGACCGAGCGCCGCGGGCGCGAGCGCCCAGCGCTCCACCTCGAAGGCCCGCCCGCCGTGGGCCAGCCGCACCAGTGCGGGCTTTCCGGACGGCAGCGCGGTCATCCGGTAGCGCTCGGCCGTGCGGGCCGGGCCGTCCCACCGCGCCCCGAGGTCGTGCAGCTGACCGGCGAGCGGCTGGTCCCGCAGGTGCGCACCGGCCACCACCAGTGTCAGCGCGCCGGCTCCCGCCAGCTCCGGCCAGGACGGCTCCGCACCCCGCTCACCACCGTTCAGCCGGGCCGCGAGGTCGGCGACCACGGCATCATCAAATGCCCGTCCCAGTACCGTCACCCCGAATTGGGCTGTGGTGCCGTCGGATTCGACGACCTCGCCGGCCGGGACCGCGACCCCGCACATGTCGAAGAGATTGCAGAAGTTGGTGTAGGTGCCGATCCTGGCATTGACGCCGACCGGGTCGGCCGCTACCTCAGCCAACGTCGGCTGCATCGGCGCGGTGGGGACCAGCAGCGCGTCGCACTCCCCCAGCGTGCGGAATGCCCGCTCCCGCAGGTCATCCAGCGCACGTCGATCGCGCAGCAGCCCCGTCGCGGTGTGGGCACCGCCGGCGGAGATGATGGCCGCGACCGTCGGATCGAGACCAGCATCGAGATCGTTGCTCTCCCCCGCGCCGGCGATGAAGTCTCCCACCGCTGCTGTGCGTTCGGCGACGAGTGCGCCGTCGTACAGCAGCCGCGCGGCGGCCAGGAAATCCGTCAGGTCGACGGGCACGATCCGCATCCCGGCCCCCCGCGCGGCGTCGACCGCCCGCTCGAACGCGGCAGCCCAACCGGGAGCCATCGCCGGGAGTTCGGTCGGCACCGCCAGAACCGGATCGGCCGGGGCTGCGAAGCGGGTCGAGGTGGGCCACGGCCGCTGTGTCGTCGTGGCCATGACCGCCATGGCGCGCTCTGCCGTGCTCAGGTCGCGCGCCAGAATTGTCACGCAGTCGTAGCTCGGGCAGGCCGGGACGACGCCACGGGTCGACACCAGACCGATCGTCGCCTTGATTCCGATGAGGCCCTGGTATGCCGCCGGCACCCGACCGGAACCCGCGGTGTCCGTGGCGATTCCGAGGTCGGCCGCGCCGATCGCGACCGCGACGGCCGAACCCGACGACGAACCGCCCGAGATCCGGTCCGGCCGCCGCGCGTCGCGCACCGCACCGTACGGGCTTCGGGTGCCGACGAGCCCGGTGGCGAACTGATCGAGGTTGGTCTTGCCGATCACCACCGCACCCGCCGCCCGCAGGGCCGCCACCACCGGTGCATCGACCTCCGGAGTGTAGGCGTAGCCCGGGCACGCCGCGGTGGTCGGCACACCGGCGACATCGACGTTGTCCTTGACGGCCAGCAGCTGACCGGCCAGCGGGCCCTGCGCCTGCGAAACCTCCTGGCGCACCGCATCTTCGTCGCGCACGGTGATGAAGGCTTCCGGTCGCTGGGCGATAGCCGCGAACGCGGCGCTGATCCGATCCATCACGCGACTTCCTGTCCTGTTGTGGCGCGCGGCTTCTTGCGTGCGCCGATCTCGCCGCTGGCCTCCCAGCGCGCCCGCTCCTCGCCCCGGGCAGTGGTCATCCGCTGCCGCACCGCGGCGATATCTTCGGCCTCACGCGACAGGAAGTCCAGATAGTCCACGATGCGGAATTCGCCATCGGTGATGTCCACGGTGCCGCGCCCGGCGGCGACATCTGCGCGCAGATCGCTCAGTTCCTCGGAGGACACCGGATACCACGACACCTGGTCGAAGAACCGCAGCAGCCACGGATGTTGGGGCTCGAAACCCGGTGCCGACAGCGGGAACCGGTGGTTCCACACCTGGGTCGTACGGCCCATCAGCTGGTAACCGCCCGGGCCTTCCATACCGTAGATGCAGAGGTAGGCACCCCCGATCCCGACCGCGTTCTCCGGTGTCCAGGTGCGGGCCGGGTTGTACTTGGTGGTGACCACCCGGTGCCGCGGATCGACCGGTGTGGCGACAGGGGCGCCCAGGTAGACATCGCCCAGGCCGAGCACGAGATAGCTTGCCGCGTGGACGATGTCGAACACTTCCTGCTGCGTCTGCAGGCCGTTCATCCGCCGGATGAACTCGATGTTGCTCGGGCACCACGGGGCGTCGTCGCGCACGCCATTGCGGTACCGGTCGATGGCCAGCCGGATGGTGGGGTCGTCCCAGCTGAGCGGCAGCCGGACGGAGCGACTGGGCAGCACCAACTGATCAACGGGCCCGAGCGCGGACTCGATGTCGAGCACGAACGCCGTCATCGTCTGGTGGTCGGTGAGCGCGGCGTCGAACTTGACCTGCAGCGAACGGATTCCGGGCGTCAGGTCGATGATCCCGCGGGGCCGGTGCGCCTCGATCGCGGTGTGCAGCGCGTGCACCCGCGCCCGCAGCACCAGATCCAGCGTCATCGTGCCGTATTCGACCAGGAGATTGTCGTCGCCACTGCGGCGCAACGTCATTGAGGTCGTGCCGTCCCCGGTGACGCCACGGTGCAGCACACCGTCGTCGCCGTCGCCGCGCGGGCTCCGCACCACCGGCGACGCCGCCCGCCGCGACGTGCCAAGGGCCGCCAACGGCGCCGCGGCGCTGGCCCGCACCGGAACGAAGCGGACCCGGTCGCCGGGGGTGAGCTGCCCGAGCTTCCAGCGGTCCGCGGACGTCACCGTCACCGGGCACACGAATCCACCGAGGCTGGGGCCGTCCGGACCGAGCAGGATCGGGGTGTCTCCGGTGAAGTCCAGTGCGCCAACCGAATACGGAGTGTCGTGGATGTTGGACGGATGCAGTCCGGCCTCACCGCCGTCCGGTCTGGCCCACTGCGGCTTCGGCCCGACCAGGCGGACACCGGTGCGGTCGAGGTTGTGGTCCACCAAATAAGTTGCCTCGTAGAGGGTTTCGATATCTGCGCGGGTGAAGAACTCGGGCGCACCATGCGGTCCTTCGGTGACCGCCAGCCGCCATTCGTGGCCGATCGAGGGGACCTCCTCATCGGTGAGCCGGCGCGGACGGCCCACGGCGGCCCCCAGATCGAGGCGGTCACCGGCGGCCAGGGCCCGACCACCCGCGCCGAACTTCCCGAGCGTGAACGTCGAACGCGAGCCGAGGTAGGCCTCGGCCTCGATGCCACCGGCCACTGCGATGTAGATGCGCATCCCGACGCCCTGGACCGCGCCGATCTCGAGCACGCCGCCCTCCGGGACCGCGATGGGCGCCCATTGCCGCGCCGGCACCCCGTCGAGGGTCACCGATACCGGGGCACCGGTGACGCAGACGACGGTCGCCTCGTCGAATCCCAGTGTCGGGCCGGCCATCGTCGCCTCCAGGCCGGGCGCCCCTTCGGCGTTACCGACCGCGAGGTTGGCCAGCCGCAGCGACAGGTCATCCATCGGTCCTGACGGGGGCACGCCCACCTGCCAGTAGCCGATGCGGCCCGGCCAGTCCTGCACGGTGGTGCTCGGTCCCGACCGCAGCACGGTGATGGGGGGCTCGGTCATCGATGGCGCCATGCGGGTACTCCTCTGCTCAACGCTTTGTGTCAGAACGTGAATCAGGACGGGCGGGTGACGATCATCCGTACGGGCGTCGGATCGAAGCCGTTGCACGGGTTGTTGATCTGCGGACAGTTCGACACCAACACGAGGACGTCGGTATCGGCGCGCAGTGCCACCCGCAGACCCGGCGCCGACAAACCGTCGACGATCCCGAGGGTGCCGTCGGCTTCCACCGGCACGTTCATGAAGAAGTTGAGATTCGGTGCCAGATCGCGCTTTCCGAGGCCGTATCGCGCGCCTTCGATGAGGAAGTTCTCCACGCAGGCGTGCTGGTGCCGGGTGTGGTGGCCGTAGCGCAGCGTGTTGGATTCCTGCGAGCAGGCGCCACCAACGGTGTCGTGGTTGCCCACCTCGTCCGCCACGACGGTCATCAGCGCCTCACCGTCGCTGTCCCGCAGCACCGTTCCGGTGCTGACGAACAATGACCGCTGCGCCGTGATGGTGGTCTGCGCACTGTAGCGCCGGGACGTGTCGTGCGCCCCGTAGATCAGCGTGTCGACGGCCTGGTTGCCGTGCAGGTCGACGATCGTCAGGACGTCGCCTGCCGTGATGATCGCCGACCAGGGTCCGCGGGCATCGACGATCTCGTCGAGGATCGTCGTGCCGGACACCAGCGCGGGGACCGGGTCGATGGCAGTACTCATGCGGGGACTCCTTCGGTGAGATGCAGTGCGCTCCAGACGTCTTCGGTGTTGCGATGGGCGCGTTCGTACTCGGGTCCGATCGTCTCGGCGCGAGCGGCCAGGTCGGCGAGATCGTCGGGCGCCGACCAGGCGAGCACCTCCAGATCGGACGTGGTGAAGCGTGGCTCCGGGTCCAGTGGGTGAGCCGTGTTGGCGATCGCCACGATCACCGGCAGGTGCACGATCAGTTCGACTGCCGTGCCGGGGCCGGCTGAACCCGTCGACACCAGTTTGCCCTCGTCGTCGACACGGACGCCGTGGAAGAACGACACCCCGGGTGCGACGTCACGCGGGCCCAGGCCGTGTTTGAGGGCGGCCAGCACCAGCAGCTCCCGGCCGGCCGGGCTGTCCGAGTGCGCGGTGCCGGCGCCGTAGCGGGCTTCGTTCTGGGCGCGGGTTGTCGTGCCGCACAGTGCATCGTGGTGAGCCGAGGTGTCGGCGACGATGGTCGCCAGGACCCGCCCCTGGTCATCGAGCAGTGGATGGCCGGTACCGAGGTATGCCTGCCACGGCACCTTGACGGTGTCGGCGGTGTTGAGCCGCTCCCAGGGGGCGTCGGCGCGCCACAGCAGCAGGTGCGCGCAGGCGCGACCGTCGAGGTCGGTGAGCCGCAACCGCGTTCCGCGGGCCAGCACCTTACTGGTGTAGCGACCGCCCGGCACCGTCTCGGCCCAGGTGAGCCGGGCGGCGTCGACACCGGCCGGCGGCGACGGCCACTGTGATGCCGGTACGACGGGCATGGCTGCCGCCTGGATGCCGGCCTGGGCGCGGGCGTGCGCGCGGGCGGCTGCGGTGGTCGAGGTGGTCGAGGTGGACGAAGAACTCATGAGAATCCTTTCGGCAGTGGCTGGTTGGCGGGGGTCAGAGTGATCCGACGGGACGTGGGTGCTCCTTGCGGTACGGGAAGCACAGGGCACCGAGCGCGACGATGGCGACGATGGTGAACGGCCCGGCCCACACCAGTAGCGGCATGGCGCCCGTCGGGTCGTAGATTTCCGGCCGTGGCCAGGCCAGGTTGATCACCATCGCCGCGCCGTAGACCACGGCGAACACGTTGACCGGCAGACCCCAGCGGCCCAGCGAGAAGAGTGGCCGACCGCCGGCGTCGGTAACCGATGCGTCCCAGCGCATTCCGCGGAGGCGGTGCGCCAGGAGCGGCGCAGTCACCAGCAGGTAGGCGATGTAGATCGCGATGATGCAGACGCTTGCGAGAGTCGCGAAGATGGCGGAGTTGCCGACGTTCACCAAGAGCACACCGACACACGCGACACCGACCACGACCGCCGGCGGAATGGGCGTCCCGGTAGCCGGATTCACGCGGGACAGGACCGACGAGAACGGCAATCGATGATCGCGCGCCATCGAGAACATCAGGCGGGTGGCCGCGGTCTGAATTGCCAAGGTGCAGATGAAGATTGCGATCGCCACGTCGACGAGGAGCAAGGTGCCCCACGGCGACGACAGCACCGCGCCCAGCACGTAGGGCAGGCCCTCCGTCGCGAGGCGACCGTCGGTCAGGCTCGGTGCCGCCATCAGTGCGCCGATGATCATCAGACCACCGCCGAGCGCAGACACGGTGAGCGCCGACCGGATGGTGCGCGGCGCAACCCGACGGGCGTCGCGCGTCTCCTCCGCGAGTTCACCGGCCGAACCGAATCCGACCATGACGTACGCGGCCATCAGACCGGAGGCGATCCAGGCCCAGCCGTAGCCGGAACCCGTTGCCCCGGTGTCGAACACGACCTGAGGACCACGCTGCGCATGGGTGAAGAACACCCCGACGACCGCGATGACACCCACGATCTCGCAGCAGACACCGATCGTCGCGACCCGCGACATCCAGCGCACCCCGATGCAGTTGATCGTGGTGGTGATGACCAGCAGCGCGGTACCCAGTAGCACGGCATTGGCGGCTCCGTCCGCGGACGTGAGCGCGGTGTCGGTGCCGATGATCTGGAATCCCGACCACACCGCCGGCAGCACCACCTGCAGTGCGATGGCCGCGGCGGAGGCCGTGATGATCTGGGCGACAATCATGAACCAGCCACCGAACCAGCCGACCACCTCACCGCCGAGGCGGCGGGCCCACTGGTAGATGGCCCCCGAGATCGGGTAACGGGCCGCGAGTTCAGCGAAGCACAGGGCCACCGCGAACTGTCCGATGAACACCACCGGCCAGGTCCAGAAGAACGCCGGACCGCCGAAGCTGTATCCGAGGCCGAACAATTGGAAGATCGTGGTCAGGATGGAGACGAACGAGAAGCCGGCCGCGAACGAGGCGAACTTGCCCAGCGAGCGGTGCAGCTGTTGGTCGTAGCCGAAACCGGCGAGATCGTCGTGATCCGCCGGTGACGTGTTGGTCAATGTCATCCGATCCCGATTCTGCAGAGGCGCAATACCTGTCAACTGACAGAATTAATGGGAAGCGTGACGCAGATGGGTCACCGAAGTTTCCGACGTGGGTCGCGATGTAACAGTTGGGTTTCACGCGAGGCGGCGCTGCGCGGATGACCGCAGGTGGCACAGTAGTGGCATGAGCCGTCCCGGCCGTCCCCGTCATCGCGATGCCCTACGCCCCGGCAGTACCGCCGTCGAGCAGATTCTCGATGCCGCCGGAGAACTGTTCGTGACCCAGGGCTTCACGGTGACCTCGACACGGTCCATCGCCGAGGCGGTCGGCATCCGTCAGGCCTCGCTGTACCACCATTTCCCCAACAAGGAAGCCATCCTCGAAGCACTGCTCGATGCGACGGTGGTGCCGTCGCTGGAGTTCGCGAGGCGCGTGACGCGGTCGGTGGACGATCCGAAGGCGGCGCTGTGGGCAGTGACGGCCGGTGACGCGGCCAATCTGCTGTCGGTGCCATGGAACCTGGGCCGGCTCTATCTGTTGCCGGAGGTCGACGGCATCGAGGGCTTCCACCGCCGGCGCCGCGAGTTACACGCCGTGTACCGCGAACTGGCGATCAACGCCGTTGGCGGCCGCGACGAATTCCGCTGCGGCCTGCCGGTGCGCCTGACCGAGACGGTCATCGCGCAGCGTGTCGACGACCCGGACATCACCGGTGACGAAGTGGCCGGTGAAAAGGTGGCAGAGGCCATCGCCGATGCCGCACTACGAGTGCTCGGGGTCGACGTCGACGAGGCTCTGCGAACCGAAGGCCGCGCTCTGGTCGAGCAGCACCTGCTCGAGCCGAGTCAGGACTCGGGGGCGAGCAGGAGGTCGGCGTCGAAACAGCTGTGATCACCGGTGTGACACGCACCGCCCACCTGATCGACCTCGAGCAGCACGGCGTCGCCGTCACAGTCCAACCGCACCGAGTGCACGTGCTGGGTGTGACCCGACGTCAGGCCCTTGACCCACTGCTGTCCGCGAGAGCGCGAAAAGTACGTCGCTTCACGGGTTTCCAGGGTGCGGGCCAGCGCGTCGTCGTCCATCCAGGCGATCATCAAGACGTCGCCGGTGCCCCGCTGCTGCACCACGGCCGTGAACAGCCCGGCCTCGTTGCGCTTGATGCGCGCGGCGATATTCGGATCGAGCATCAGCAGTGTTCTCCGCTCTTCGCGCAAGCGCTCATCGCACCGTGATCCCCTCGGCCGCCATCGCCGCCTTCACCTGACCGATGGTCAGCTCGCGGAAGTGGAACACGCTCGCGGCCAGCACCGCGTCGGCACCGGCCTGCACCGCCGGCGCGAAGTGGTCGACGGCGCCGGCTCCCCCACTGGCGATCACCGGCACGCTCACCGCGGCGCGGACCGCGCGCAGCATCGCCAGGTCGAACCCGGCTTTGGTGCCATCGGCGTCCATGGAGTTCAGCAGGATCTCCCCGACCCCGAGTTCGGCTCCGCGCGTTGCCCATTCGACAGCGTCGATGCCGGTACCGCGACGACCGCCGTGGGTCGTCACTTCCCAGCCCGAGGGTGTCGGCTCAGAACCTTCCGGCACGGTCCGCGCATCCACCGACAGCACGATGCACTGCGAACCGAACTGACGCGACAGCTCCGACAGGAGTTCGGGCCGGGCGATGGCCGCGGTGTTGACCGAGACCTTGTCGGCACCCGCCCGGAGCAGGGTGTCGATGTCCTCGACCGAGCGCACACCACCGCCGACGGTCAGCGGGATGAATACCTGTTCGGCGGTGCGCCGCACCACCTCGAGCATGGTCGAGCGGCCCGACGACGATGCCGTGACGTCCAGGAACGTCAGCTCGTCGGCACCCTCGGCGTCGTACGCGGCGGCCAGCTCGACGGGATCACCGGCGTCCCTGAGGTTCTCGAAGTTGACGCCCTTGACCACCCGGCCGCCGTCGACGTCCAGGCACGGGATCACACGGGTTGCGAGACTCACAGGTATTCCTCCGGCACGCCAACGGACTTCACGATCTCCAGCATCCTCTCGTGCACGCCGGGAGCGGCGGCCAGCGCCGACTTGGACTCCACCGTCCAGGGCTCGCCGGCGAGGTCGGTGACGATGCCGCCCGCTGCCCGTACCAGCGCCACGCCCGCGGCATGGTCCCAGATGTGGTGACCGAAACTGATTGCGCCACCGAGGATGCCGGCGCCGACGTAGGCCAGATCCAGGCCGGTGGCGCCATGCATCCGCACCCGTGAGCATTCCCGGGTGAGGCTCGACAGGACCGCGTTGCGCCACCGCCCGGGGAATCGGCCCTTCGAATCGATGTTGAAGGTCTGGATGCCGACGATCGAGTCGGCCAGCGTGGTCGGCGCCAAGGCCGGCAACACCGAATCCCCGTCGCGGACCGGGCCACCCAGCGTCGCGACATACCGCTGGCCCATGAACGGCAGCCAGGTCAGCCCGGCGACCGGGGTGCCCCGCCACAGCAGGCCGAGCAGGATCGCCGCCATGGGCGAACCGGCGGCATAGTTGAACGTGCCGTCGATCGGGTCGAGCACCCACACCAGTTCGGAATCGATGGGCTCACCACCGAATTCCTCACCGTGCACACCGATCCCGGTCGCCGATGTCAGTGCCGCGACCACCTGGCGCTCGATGGCCAGATCGATCTCGGTGGCGAAGTCGTTGCCCTTCTTGCGAACTGCCGCATCGGCCTGGTGCCCGGCGATGAAGGGGGCGACGGCGTCGTCGAGGATGCCGGTCGCCGTCGCGACCAGCTCTGCCAACCTCGCCGGTTCGATCACTTCACCCATCTATCTCACAACGGCCAATGCCTCGGGCAGCGTGAACCGCTCGGCGTACAAGGCTTTTCCGACGATCGCGCCCTCGACGCCCTGCCCGGTCAACGTGGCGATGGCCCGCAGGTCGTCCAGGCTCGACACGCCGCCCGACGCGATGATCGGCGCCTTGGTACGGCCGGCCACGGTGCTCAACAGCTCCAGGTTCGGTCCGGTCAGGGTGCCGTCCTTGGTGACATCGGTGACGACGTAGCGCGAGCAGCCTTCACCATCAAGGCGTTCCAGCACCTCCCACAGATCGCCGCCGTCGGTCTCCCAGCCACGGCCACGCAGCCGCCAGCTGCCGTTCTCGAACTGCACGTCCAGGCCGACCGCCACGCGGTCGCCGTACTCGCCGATGGCCCGCTTGCACCACTCCGGGCTCTCCAGCGCGGCGGTGCCGATGTTCACCCGGGCGCAGCCGGTGTCCATGGCCGCCTTGAGCGAGGCGTCATCACGGATACCGCCGGAAAGCTCCACGGCCACATCGAGTTTGCCGACCACCTCGGCGAGGAGTTCGCGGTTGCTGCCCCGGCCGAACGCGGCGTCCAGGTCCACCAGGTGCACCCACTCGGCGCCGTCGCGCTGCCAGGTCTGCGCCGCCTCCAGCGCCGAACCGTAATCGGTCTCGCTGCCGGCCTTGCCCTGCACCAGCCGCACCGCCTTGCCGTCGACCACATCAACGGCCGGCAACAAAATCAAACTCATAGCCCCTCAACCCAATTCGCCAACAGCGTCGCACCTGCGTCGCCGCTCTTCTCCGGATGAAACTGTGTTGCCGACAACGCGCCGTCCTCGACGGCGGCGATGAACGGCACATGATGCGTGGCCCACGTGACCTTCGCGTCGGCATGACCACCCCACTGCTGGGCGGCGTAGGAATGCACGAAATAGAACCGGGTACCCGCATCGAGCCCCTTGAACAGGGTGCTGCCCGCAGCGGCGTCGACGGTGTTCCAGCCCATGTGCGGGATCACCGGCGCATCGAGCCGGGTGACCTCGCCGGGCCACTGCCCGCAACCCTCGGTCTGGACACCGAACTCCACGCCCTTCGAGAACAGGATCTGCATGCCGACGCACACGCCGAGCACGGGGCGACCCGCGGCGAGACGGTCGGCAATGATCTGCTCCCCGCCGATCGAACGCAGACCCGTCATGCAGGCCTCGTAGGCACCGACCCCGGGCACCACCAGTCCGTCCGCCGCGGCAGCAGCCGCGGCGTCAGCAGTCACCACGACGTCAGCACCCACCCGTTCGAGTGCGCGCTGCGCGGATCGAAGATTGCCCGAACCGTAGTCCAGCACCACAAGTTTTTTGGTCACAGAGTGCCCTTGGTCGACGGCACCCCGGCCACGCGCGGGTCGGGCTCGACGGCCTGGCGCAGCGCCCGGGCCACGGCCTTGTACTGCGCCTCGGTGATGTGGTGCGGGTCGCGGCCGTACAACGTCCGCACGTGCAGCGCGATCTTGGCGTTGAAGGCCAGCGACTCGAACACGTGCCGGTTGATCACCGTGTGGTACGGCGCGGAATTTGGCCCTGTGGAGCCGGTCACTGTGAACCAAACCATGGACTCGGGTTCACCGGTGTGGACGAAATACGGACGGCCCGAAACGTCAACGGCCGCATGAGCCAGCGTCTCGTCCATCGGGATGAACGCATCGCCGAAGCGGCGAATGCCCTTCTTGTCCCCCAAGGCCTCTCCCAGCGCCTGACCGAGAACGATCGCGGTGTCCTCGACGGTGTGGTGGCCCTCGATCTCGACATCACCCTTGGCGTGCACCGTCAGATCAAAGCTGGCGTGCGTCCCCAGGGAGGTCAGCATGTGGTCGAAGAACGGCACGCCGGTGCTGATGTCGACCTGGCCGGTGCCGTCGAGGTCGATCTCGACCACGATGCTGGATTCCTTGGTGGTGCGTTCCACGCGGGCGCGGCGGGTCATGAAACTCCTTGTGGGGCTAGTTCCGATGCGGCGAGCTTGGCGCTGACTTCGAGCAGGGCGTCGTTCTCCGAGGCCAAGCCGACGGTGGTGCGCAGGAATCCGGGGATGCCGACGTCGCGGATCAGCACACCGGCGTCCAGGTAGCGCTGCCAGGTCGCCGCGGCGTCGGCGAACTCACCGAACAGGATGAAGTTGGCGTCGCTGGGGATGACGCGGAAACCCAAGTCGGACAAGGCCGCTGCCACCCGGTCCCGCTCCGCTGCCAACGTGGCGACGCTACTGAGGGTCTCGTCGGCGTGCCGCAGCGCCGCGCGCGCAGCCGCCTGGGTCAGCACCGACAGGTGGTAGGGCAACCGCACCAGCAGCATCGCGTCGATGACCGCGGGATCGGCCACCAGGTAGCCCAACCGCCCACCGGCGAAGGCGAACGCCTTGCTCATGGTGCGGCTGATGATCAGCTTGGCCGGGTAGTCGGCCAAGAGCTCGACACCGCTGCGCTGCGACGAGAACTCGCCGTACGCCTCGTCCAGGATCAGCACACCCGGCGTGACATCGAGCAGCCGCCGCAGGTCATCGAGCGGCACGCTCTGCCCGGTCGGGTTGTTGGGACTGGTCACGAACACCACGTCCGGCTTCTGGTCTCGGATCGCCGCGACGGCCACATCCGTGTCCAGCCCGAAGTCGGTCGCCCGGGTCGCCGAGAGCCACTCGGTCTGGGTGCCGTCGGAGATGATCGGGTGCATCGAATACGACGGCACGAAACCGATGGCGCTGCGCCCCGGACCGCCGAACGCCTGCAGCAGCTGCTGCAGGATTTCATTGGAACCGTTTGCCGCCCAGAGGTTTTCCGCCGTCAGCGCCACACCCGTCTGCGCCTGCAGGTACGCCGCCAGATCGGTGCGCAACGCCATGGCGTCGCGATCCGGGTACCGGTGCAGCTCGGCAGCCGCCGCACGCACGGTCTCGGCGACGTCGTCGATCAGCGCCTGCGTCGGCGGGTGCGGGTTCTCGTTGGTGTTGAGCCGCACCGGCACCACCAATTGCGGTGCGCCATAGGGCGACTTGCCCCGCAGGTTGTCGCGCAGGGGTAGGTCTGACAGAGATATTCTGCTATTCATCACTGCTCGAACCTCCGGCGCACGGCCTCACCGTGCGCCGGCAGGTTCTCTGCCGTGGCCAACGTGATCACGTGACCCGCAACGTCTTTGAGGGCCGCCTCGGTGTAGTCGACGACGTGGATGCCGCGCAGGAACGTCTGGACGGACAGGCCGCTGGAGTGCCGCGCGCAACCGGCGGTCGGCAGCACGTGGTTGGACCCGGCGCAGTAGTCGCCGAGGCTCACCGGCGACCAGGCGCCGACGAAAATCGCACCGGCAGAACGGATTCGGCCGGCAACCTCCGCGGCGTCGGCAGTCTGAATCTCCAGGTGCTCGGCGGCGTAGGCGTTGACCACCCGCACGCCGAAGTCGAGATCGTCGACCAGCACGATGGCCGACTGCTTGCCGTTCAGCGCGGCCGTCACGCGCTCGCGGTGCAGCGTGGTGGCGACCTGCGCGGCCACCTCGACGTCGGTGGCGTCGGCCAGCTTCTCACTGGTGGTGACCAGCACGCTGGCCGCCATCTCGTCGTGTTCGGCCTGGCTGATCAGATCAGCGGCGATGTGCACCGGGTCGGCCGAGTTGTCGGCCAGGATGGCGATCTCCGTCGGGCCGGCCTCGGCATCGATGCCCACTTGGGAGCGGCAGATGCGCTTGGCCGCGGTGACGAAGATGTTGCCCGGTCCGGTGATCATGTCGACCGGCGCCAGCTCTTCACCCGTGGTGTCTACGCCGCCGTAGGCCAGCAGCGCGATGCCCTGCGCGCCGCCGACCGCCCACACTTCGTCAACCCCGAGCAGCGCGGCGGCGGCCAGGATGGTCGGGTGCGGCAGTCCGCCGTGGTCCTTCTGCGGCGGGCTGGCGATCACCAGCGAGTCGACGCCGGCGGTCTGGGCCGGCACGACGTTCATCACGACGCTCGACGGGTAGACGGCGTTACCGCCGGGCACGTACAACCCGACGCGTTCGACCGGGACCCAGCGTTCGGTGACGGTCGCGCCCGGCGCGAGGGTCGTCGTGGTATCGGTGCGACGCTGGTCGGCGTGCACGGCGCGGGTCCGCTCGATGGCCACCTCCAGCGCCACCCGCACGTCGGCGGGCAACCGGGTCAGCGCAACGTCCAGCTCGGCCTTGGGCACGCGCACGGCGGCCGGCCGCACGCCGTCGAAGGTCTCTCCGTATTCGAGGGCCGCCACCGCGCCGCGTTCGACCACCGCGTCGACGATCGGGCGTACTTTCGGCAGCACGGCATCGACGTCGACACCGCCCCGGGGGAGCACGGATCGCAACTCTGCGGCGGTCAGCACACGGTTACGCAGGTCGATACGGGACATCTGAAACTCGGCCATCTGTTCAATTGTCCCTGATCAGTCCAGTTGATAAAAATCCACCACGACGTATCGCGCTAACCGACCGTCAGGCGCTCCAGCGCACTCTTGATGATCGGCGCTGCCTCGTGCATCACGGCCCGCAGTGGACCCGCCGCTTCGTCGGGCAAGACATCGCGCGACCAGAGGAAACGGCAGCGCTGCGGACCGGCGGCAATCACCTCCATCACGGCATTGTCGTGCGCCGGCCCGGCGTCACCGGTCAGTGAATAGGCGATCCGGCAACTGCCTTCATCGCGACTGACCAGGCGTTCCCTGGCGACGAAACCGTCGGCGAATGTCACAACGCGAACGTCGCCCGTCGCCTCGGAGGACACCACGAAGCCCGGGGCCATGCCCACGGGGCCGACCTCCCAATCCCCGATCACCTGCCACACCGCAGCGCAATCAGCTTCAACATCGAACTCAACGCGAATGAATGCCATGGCATCAGTCTGGGCAGCGTCCGAGTGGATGTCTTGAACATCCTTGCGGACCGTCGCGGTCGCCCCGGCGGTGTCGGTCCCCACCGCTAACGTCCACGACATGTTGACCGCCACCCCGCTGATCGCGCGACCCCACTTCAGCGTCACGACCTGGCGGTGCACCGGTGAGGACGAAGCCTGGTCCGAGCCGGAATGCGCGATCGATGGGCGCGTGGTGCTGGTGCGTTCGGGAAGTTTTCACCGCCGCGGCTCCGGCGGTCCGGTCGAACACGATGCGACGCTCGGCTATCTCGGGGAGCCTGGGGAGCGCGAGCATTTCGCCCACCCGCACGGCGACGACGTGTGCACATCAGTCCAGCTCAGCGCCGAAAGCTGGTGGCAGCTGGCCGGCGAACCGCAGCGGACCGGGTCCGCGCCGGTTTATGTCGACGCCCGACTTGAACTCGCACATCGCCGGTTGCTGGTCAATGTCGGCAGCGACCCCGACTATCGGGTCGCCGAGCAACTGGTACTGCTGGTGGGCGGGGCACTACGGTCCGCGGCGAAGCGGCCGATCCCAGCCTCCGATTCGCCGGCTCAGACTTCGGAGCGGCGATTGGTTGCGCGGGCCCGCGAGGCGATCAGGCACGGCGATGCCGCTGCCGCGGGACTGTTCCCCCTCGCGGCCGCCCTCGGGGTGTCTCCCTACCGGCTGAGCCGATCGTTCAGCAACGAACTTGGAGTCTCGGTGACGCGGTATCGCAACCGGGTCCGCGTCGGACGGGCTCTCGACCATCTGCACCGCGGCGACACCACGCTCGCCGATGTCGCGGCCACGCTGGGGTTCGCCGACCAGGCCCACTTCTGCCGAACACTACGTGAGCAAACGGGGTACACCCCGACCGTGGTCAGGCGCGAACTGCGGCGCATCGCCGCGGGCTAGAGGTCCGAACGGCGGCTATCCGGCAGAAGCTTCGGGCGTCAGCTCGCCGGACTATTGTCCGAGAGCAAGCAGAAACCAAATACGGAGGCGTCAATGTCAAGCCGTCAGGAACACCCCAACAACGCGGCCGGCGTGCCGATGATTTTCCCGGTGTGGTTGGAGAACTTCCAGATCAAGTACATCAACCCGGCGTTGCGCCCACTCTCCAAGAAGCTCCCCGGGTTCTCGGTGATCAAGCACCGCGGCCGCACGTCGGGCAAGGAATTCGAGACCATCGTCACCTCGTACCGCAAGGGCGACGTGCTGGCGGTCGCGCTGGCCCACGGCAAGACCAACTGGGTCAAGAACGTGCTGGCCGCCGGCGAAGCCGACATCCACGTCTCTCGGAAAGACCTGCACCTGGTCAACCCGCGGGTACTGCCGGCAGGCACCGTCGACCCGTCGCTGCCGCGGATTGCGCAGATGGCGGCGAAGCGCACCGGCGTCTTCGTCGCCGACATCGCCCACTGACAACGGTGGCCACGCTGGAACCAGCGTGGCCACCGTTACGTCAGCGACTACTTGCAGATGTCGCTGACCTGCTTGCTGTCGGCGCCGGCGTCGTCCAGGCGCACCTTCTGCTGCGGATCGTCGGTCTGCGCGCCGGACGTCGCCGCAGCCCCGATGTCCAACAGCGTGTTCGCGTACTTCCGCGCCGCCGTCGCAAGGTCGGCCGGGGCGGCCGGATCGATCCGGTTCAACAGGTACTGGCCACCGGTGATCAGTGCCAAGCGAGCGTTGGCCGCGACAGCCAGCGCGCCCGTCGTGTCCTCCGGCCCGCCGGGAGCCGTCAGGTTGGTGTTGATCGCGATGCCCTTGCTCACGGTCTTCATGGCATCACAGACCGCGATCTTGGCCGTGTCCTGCTCGGCCTGTGTATACGTCTTGTCCTGATGCTTCACCTCGTACAAGGCGTAGCCCCCGATAGCGGCAGCGATCAGGCCGATGACCACGGCGGCGATCGCGATGATCTGCGTGACGGACACCGATCCGCCACCCGACGCCGACGCCGCGTCGGAGTCCTTTGCCGCCTTGTTCAGCGTGGTGGTCTTGTCTTCGGACTTCTCGTCTTCTGGCATGACCGTGATAGTAGCGGCCGGGCTACGTATCGAGTCCGACGTCGAGGACCCGCACCGAATGTGTCAGGGCGCCAATGGCGAGGTAGTCCACCCCGGTCGCGGCGTAGGCCGCTGCCGAGTCCAGGCTCAGCCCGCCCGACGATTCCAGTTTGGTGCCGGGGGCACGGACATCGCGGCGCTGCACCGCGATCTGCGTCTGCCAGACCGGGAAGTTGTCCAGCAGTACCAATTCAACGTTCTCGCCGAGGATTTCATCGAGCTGCTCGAGGGAATCCACCTCGACCTCACACGGCAGCTCAGGCGCCGCGGCACGCACCGCCTGCAGGGCCGCGAGCACCGAACCGGCGGCCGCGACGTGGTTGTCCTTGATCAGCGCGGCATCGCCGAGCCCCAGCCGATGGTTCACGCCGCCCCCGACCCGCACGGCGTACTTCTGCAGTAACCGCAATCCCGGCAAGGTCTTTCGGGTATCGCGGATGGCCGCATCAGTTCCGGACACCGCGTGCACCCAACGGGCAGTCTCCGACGCGATACCCGACAGATGGCAGACGAGGTTGAGCATGGTGCGTTCGGCCGTCAGCAGGGCCCGCGTCGGCGCCTCGACGGTCAGCACCGCGTCGCCGGGTTTGACCTCCGCGCCGTCCTCGGCCCGGTCCCGAATCTGGTAGGCGCCCGCGCCGATCACCTTGTCCAGCACCAGAACCGCGAGGTCCAGGCCGGCGATGACACCCGCCTGTCGCGACACCATCGACGCGACGGTGGTGGCGTCGGCGGGCACCGTCGCCACCGAAGTGACGTCCGGCCCGTAGCGCAGGTCTTCGTCGAGCGCGCGATCGATGATCGCGTGCGCGTCCGCCAATTCCGCTGCACTGAGCGACATCAGAACCTTCTCTCCCTCATGCACGGGCAGCTGAGCTGCCCACTCCTACAGGCATCGCCACGACGGCGCAGCCGGTGCCGTCCAGCCGAACATCGATGGATACGCCGAACGCCGAATCCCGGTCCGGCCGGTCGCTGCGGTGGTGGCAGCCACGGGATTCGGCCCGCGCCGCCGCGGCTGTCGCGACCGCCGACGCCGTCACCGTCAGCGCCGCATCCTCGACGGCGGCCCGGTTCGTCATGGCCTTGCCGCGCGCCCCGGTCAGCAATTCGCCCAGTTGTCCCAGCCCCGCGGCGTCACGCACGACGGATGCGTAGCGCGTCATGCCGCGCTGGAGCGCATCCCGATCCAGTGCGGGCCGCTTGCCCAAATCCGGCTCCGGGACCCGGTTTCCGCCGCCGGCCGCACGGGCCTGCTCCGCTGCCGCACGGCCGGCCCGGCCACCGACGACCAGTCCCTCCAACAGGCTGTTGGAGGCCAGGCGGTTGCCGCCGTGCATACCGGTGCGCCCGACCTCGCCGGCGGCGAACAGGCCCGCCATCTCCGTGCGCCCGTGCACGTCGGTAACCACGCCGCCGCAGCTGTAGTGGGCCCCAGGTACCACCGGAATCGGTTGACGCGCAGGGTCGATACCGGCGGCGAGGCATGCGGCCGTGACGGTCGGGAACCTTGCGGCGACGTCGGGGACGCTGCGGGCGTCGAGGTAGACGTAGTCGTCTCCGGTGGCGGACAGGCGCGCGTCGATGGCCGCGGCCACGATGTCGCGCGGCGCCAGGTCGCCCATCGGGTGCACGCCGTCGGTGACCGAGTCGCCACGGCGGTCACGCAGGATCGCCCCTTCGCCGCGCAGCGCTTCGGTGATCAACGGGCAACGACCGCCGGCCGCGCCGGTGTACAGCATGGTGGGGTGGAACTGGATGAACTCGATATCGCGGACCGGTAGTCCGGCGCGCAGCGCGAGGGCGATGCCGTCGCCGGTGGACCCGTCCGGGTTGGTGGTCGCGGTGTACAGCTGCCCCAGCCCGCCGGTCGCCAGGATCACCGACGGCGCCGTCAGCACACCGGGTCCCTCAGGGCTCAGGACCAGCAGTCCGCTGACCACGCCGTCGTGGTGCAGCACCTGCAGCGCAACATGATTGGGCCGGATGTCCAGTGTCTGCGTCGCGGCTGCCAGGGCTCTTTGCACCTCGGCCCCGGTGGCGTCGCCGCCGGCGTGGATGATGCGGCGGCGGCTGTGCCCGCCCTCGCGGGTCAGTGACCAGTCCCCCGGCCCAACTTCGTCGAAAGCCGCACCGGCGCCGACCAATTCACGCACCGCGGCATAACCGTCGGCGACGATCGAGGTGACCGCCTCGACGTCGCACAGGCCGGCACCCGCCGCGACGGTGTCGGCGACATGCGCGTGCACCGAGTCGTCGGTGTCAGGGATCACGACCGCGATGCCACCCTGTGCGTACGCAGTTGCCGTCTCGCCGGACTTACCGACGACCACGACGCGGCTGCCGGCCAGTTGCGCCGCGCGGGCGGCTGCCAGGCCGGCCACCCCCGTGCCGACGACGACGACGTCAGCTCGTTGGCGCCAATAGCCGCGTCCGCCGCACGCGGCCAGCCTCCCAGGCGTGGAGGCCGTCATCACTATTCCCCGCCGCCGGGCTGCCCGATCCCGATCATGCGCTGCACGCTCAACCGAGCTGCGGCTGCGACGTCCTCGTCGACGTGAACTTCGTCGGCACCGTCCCGCAGGCAGCGCAGCAGCGCGGCCGGCGTGATCATCTTCATGTAGGGGCAGGAGGCCCGATCATTGACGGCCAGAAATTCGGTTTCCGGTGCGGCACGGCGCAACTGGTGCAGCATGCCGATCTCGGTGGCGACCAGCACCTGCTTGGCCTTGGTATCCCGGGCGGCGTCGAGCATGCCGCCGGTGGACAGGATCTTCACCCGGTCGTCGGGCACGGCGCCCTCGCCCGCCAGATACAGAGCCGATGTTGCACAACCACATTCGGGGTGCACGAACAGTTCGGCGTCGGGGTGCGAGCGGGCCTGGTCGGCGAGCTCGTCACCGTTGATGCCGGCATGCACGTGGCACTCGCCGGCCCAGATGTGCAGGTTGTCCCGTCCGGTCATGCGGCGCACGTGCGCACCGAGGAACTGGTCGGGGCAGAACAGCACGGTCTTGTCCGCGGGAATCGAGGCGACCACCTCGACGGCGTTGGACGACGTGCAGCAGATGTCGGTGAGTGCTTTGACGGCCGCGGTGGTGTTCACGTAGGACACCACCACCGCGTCCGGGAAGTCGGCCTTCCAGGCCCGCAGATCGTCCGCGGTGATCGAGTCGGCCAGCGAGCAGCCCGCCCGCTGGTCCGGGATCAGGACGGCCTTGGCCGGTGACAGGATCTTGGCGGTCTCGGCCATGAAGTGCACACCGCAGAACACGATGGTGTCCTCGGCGGCGTCGGCCGCGATCCGGGACAGCGCCAGCGAGTCGCCCACATGGTCGGCGATGTCCTGAATCTCGGGCAACTGGTAGTTGTGCGCGAGGATCGTGGCATTGCGCTCTTTGGCCAGGCGGCGCACCTCGTCCGCCCACTGTGCGTCGGCGACTACATCGCCGAACCCGCCTGACTCCGTCGCACGGTCCAGAACCGTCATGGCCGTCTCCTTTGAACCTGGCCAGGTTTTCGACTTATGATCGAAAACATGCCACATACTAGCACTGCGCATGAAGTGCTCGCCGTCGTGTTTCAGGTGCGCGCCCTCGCCAGCAAAAAGCCGCAGCTCAGCGTGCTGCTGTGGGAACGCGCCATGGAACCGCAGCGCGGCGCGTGGTCCTTACCGGGCGGCCAGCTGCGACACGACGAAGACATGACGAGTTCAGTCCGCCGACAACTTGCCGAGAAGGTCGACCTGCGCCAACTGACCCATCTCGAGCAGCTCGCGGTCTTCTCCGATCCCGGGCGCGTGCCGGGGCCGCGCACCATCGCCTCGACCTTCCTCGGCCTGGTGCCCTCCCCCGCCACACCCGAACTGCCGGGCGACACGCGCTGGCATCCGGTGTCGGCACTGCCGCCCATGGCCTTCGACCACGGCCCGATGATCACCCATGCGCACGCCCGGCTGGTCGCCAAGATGTCCTACACCAACATCGGATTCGCCTTGGCGCCAAAGGAATTCACCCTCACCACGCTGCGCGACATCTACGCCGCCACCCTGGGCCACCAGGTGGATCCGACCAACCTGCAGCGCGTACTGGCCCGGCGCGGCGTCATCACCCCGACGGGCACGACCGCCCGGTCCGGACGCAGCGGCGGCCGTCCTGCCGCGCTGTACCGGTTCACCGACTCGACATACCGCGTCACCGACGAGTTCGCCGCGCTACGCCCACCTAGTTAACCTACGGGCCGTGACGTAGGTCACTTTCGGGCCACATTTCGCGAGCCAGAATTGGTTTTTAAGGGTTCCTTAAGACATGATTTCCCGATGACCATGGGCAATGCAGCCAGGGCGTTCGACGCCGAGTGGATCGGCCAGCCGTACCACGAGGAGCTCCAGTCCGGCATCCGCCCCCTGCGGCCCAGCGACGACGCGTTCTACGTGCCGCCCGTCGGCTTCGAGCTCACCGCGCCCGGTACGGTCCTGCGGTCCCGCGATGTCGAGCTCGGCTTCATGGGCGTCATCCCCCAGGGCGTCACCGCCACGCAGCTCCTGTACCGCAGCACCGACCTGGGCGGCACCCCGCACGCTGCAGTGACCACCGTGCTGCTGCCCGTCGACCACAACCCGGACAGCCGTTGTCCCATCGTGTCCTACCAGTGCGCCATCGACGCGGTCTCCGACGCCTGCTTCCCGTCCTACGCCCTGCGGCGCCGCGCCCGGGCCCTCGGCTCGGTGGCGCAGCTCGAATACATGCTCATCGCCGGCGTCCTCGCGCAGGGCTGGGCGGTGTCCATCCCTGACCACGAAGGCACCGACGGCATCTGGGGCGCCCCGCACGAGCCCGGGTACCACATCCTCGACGGCCTGCGCGCCGCCATCAACACCGAATCACTCGGCTTGTACGCCGACGCGCCGATCGGCCTGTGGGGCTACTCGGGCGGCGGCCTCGCCAGCTCCTGGGCCGCGGAGGAATACGCGGACTATGCACCCGAGCTCAACGTCGTCGGCGCTGCCCTCGGCTCGCCGGTTGCCAACCTGGGCAACGTCTTCCGCCAGCTGAACGGCACCGCCAAAGCCGGTCTGCCGGCCACCGTCATCGCGGCGCTCATGCACATCTACCCGGGCCTGAACCGCGTCATCCACGAGCACGCCACCGAGGCAGGCAAGGCGATGCTGCGCAACATCAAGGGCATGACGACCGCCGAGGCCGTCCTCCGGCACGCCGGGCTCGACATGGACAGCCTGTTGAAGTCGCCGCTGCATGAGGTGCTCGACACTCCCGAGGTGCAGCATGTCTTCGAGAGCATCAAGCTGGGCAAGACCGCGCCGACCCCGCCGCTGCTGGTGATGCAGGCCGTGTACGACCAGATCATCGCGGTCGGAAACATCGACGAGCTGACCGACACCTACATCATGGGCGGCTCCCACGTGACCTACCACCGGGACATCCTCAGCGAGCACATCGTCCTGCACCCGCTGGCCGCACCGATGGCACTGAGCTGGCTGGCCGACCGGTTCGCCGGCAAGCCGCTGGGCCCCACCGTGCGTACCTCGTGGCCGGTCCTGCTGAACCCGGCGACCTACCTCGGCTTGATCAAGCTGGGTGTGGTCAGCACGAAGGTTCTGCTGGGACGTCCTATTGGGCGTCGGTAGCCGCAACCGCGTCGGCGCTCGGTAGCGCGACGCCCGCCGATGCCAGGGGCGCCGGCTCCACCGGCGGCCAGGCACCCAGATCGTCGCGCTTGGTCGCCAACGTGCAGAAGAGGTACACCAGCGCGGCGACGCCGGCCGGGAAGAACAGCGTCGTCGCGATCACCCACGGCGAATGGCCGAAGAACACCGGCGGCGCCTCGACGAGGTAGCCCACCCGGTGCTCGGGAGACAGCGCCGTGGCCGCAAGGTCCGGCGTCCCGTAGCGCCAGTGCGCGACGACGGCACCGACGCCGGTGAGCGCTCCGGCCGCGGCCACATTGCCGAGCGCCAGTGCGCCGGCCAGGACCGGCCCACGGTGCGCCCGCCACTGCCACACCAGCGTGGCGGCCACCACGGCGATCACCGTCAGCAGACCAACGGCCAGCGCCCCGCCCAGGAACACCCGGTCCGACTCATCACCGAAGTACCCGTGAATGCGCTGACCCTTCTTGGTCAACGCCACCACGGCGTCGACGGGCGGCGCCAGAAACGCCCACAGCACCCCACCGAGTGCGCCGGTCAGTGTCAACCCGACGACGACCCGCAGCGCGGCCGCGCGATGCGAAAGCTTCGGCTGCCGCGCGGTTTCGGCGCGCTGGACGCCTTCGGTCACCTTTGGGTCTCCAGGTCCTTCGAGTCCACCACCCCGTGCCGTGAGCACTTGGCCCACCAGCCGTCGGGACGCACCTGCACCACCATCCGTCGACCGCATTCGGCGCAGAACCGGGGCGCCTCCAGACCGAGCTGGGCCGTGGTCGGCATGACGGCGCCGTCGACGGCATCCGCCGCGACACCGGTGTACACGTTGAACTTGCCAGCACTGACGGGTGCGGGCAACTCGCGAGTCATCACAGCGTGGC
Source organism: Mycolicibacterium aubagnense (assembly GCF_010730955.1). Classification (NCBI taxonomy): domain Bacteria; kingdom Bacillati; phylum Actinomycetota; class Actinomycetes; order Mycobacteriales; family Mycobacteriaceae; genus Mycobacterium; species Mycolicibacterium aubagnense. Next base: position 1,108,060 of record NZ_AP022577.1, read on the forward strand.
GTTGAGGGCCTTGATCGGCATCTGCAGATCGTCCAGCAGTTCCAGATCGGACTCGGCCGGGCGTCCCAGCGTGGTCAGGTAGTTGCCGACGATGACGGCGTTGATACCGCCCAGGATGCCCTGCTTGGCGCCCAGGTCTCCGAGGGTGATCTCGCGGCCACCGGCGAAGCGCAGCATGGTGCGCGGCATGGCCAACCGGAACGCGGCGACGGCGCGCAACGCGTCGGCGGCCGGCAGCACCTCGAGGTCACCGAACGGGGTGCCCGGGCGGGGGTTCAGGAAGTTCAGCGGGACCTCGTGCGGGTTCAGCTCGGCCAGGTTCGCGGCGAACTCGGCGCGCTGCTCGAGCGTCTCGCCCATGCCGAGGATGCCGCCGCAGCAGACCTCCATGCCGGCCTCGCGCACCATCTCGAGCGTCTGCCACCGCTCTTCCCAGGTGTGGGTGGTGACGACGTTCGGGAAGTACGACTTCGAGGTCTCCAGGTTGTGGTTGTAGCGGTGCACGCCCATGGCCTTGAGCCGGTCGACCTGCTCCTGATCGAGCATGCCCAGCGAGCACGCGATCTGGATGTCGACCTCATTGCGGATGGCCTCGATGCCCGCGGCCACCTGGGCCAGCAGACGCTCGTCGGGCCCGCGCACCGCGGCCACGATGCAGAACTCGGTGGCGCCGGTCTTGGCGGTCTGCTTCGCGGCCTCGACCAGGCTCGGGACGTCCAGCCAGGCGCTGCGCACCGGAGACGCGAAAAGACCGGACTGCGAACAGAAATGGCAGTCCTCAGGGCAGCCGCCGGTCTTCAGGCTGATGATGCCCTCGACCTCGACCTCGGGACCGCACCACTTCATCCGCACCTCGTGTGCAAGGGCCAGCAGGTCTTCCAGCCGGTCGTCGGGCAGCTGCAGCACCTCGAGCACCTGCTCCTGGCTCAAGCCTTCGCCACGCTCGAGCACCTGCTCGCGGGCAACACCCAGTACATCGGTCGCGGCCTGAGTCATCGGCACTCCTTACTCCAGGCCGACTGCGGCCTACAACTTGAACGGTGTTTAGGATACAGACGTGCAACTGCACCGAAGCGACGTGGTGGCCAAGGCCGCCGAAATCCTGGACAACTACGGGATCGCCGACCTGACCATGCGCAGGCTGGCGCGTGAACTGAGCGTCAGCCCAGGCGCGCTGTACTGGCATTTCGCCGACAAACAGGAGCTCCTCGGCGCTGTCGCCGACCGCCTCCTGGCGGTCGCGGCTCCCCTCCCGGTCAGCGGACCGGTGAGCGGCCAGTGGCCCGACCGCATCGTGACGCTGTGCTCGGCACTGCGCGACGCCCTGCTGTCCGCCACCGACGGCGCCGAGCTGGTCTCGGCCAGTTTCTCCGCCGGACGATCGGCCGAGCTGAGCCGCATCGTGGCGGCCCTCGCCGACGCGTGCGTCGAGTCGGGGCTCACGGCCGACGACGGCGACCTCGCGGCGCGCACCATCGTGTACTACGTGCTCGGCTTCACCGCCGACGAACAGTCCCGCCTCCAGTGGGATGCGGCCGGCGCGGCCGTGGCCGACGGAGACTCGGTGTGGTCCGAAAACGCCGGTGGCCGTTTCACTTTCGGCCTGAACCTGTTGATCGACGGGCTGGCGGCACACGCCGTCAGCATGGACGCGGACACCGCGTAATCGAGGCCAGGTATCGCAACGGTCGGCCAACTGGCCGTACAACTGACCCGACGCGTCAGCTGATCTGAATCTCCGTGCGGGCGTTGCCATTCCACAGCCGCAACCCACTGGCTGTCGCGCCGATCTCCGCGGGCCGGCCGGCGATACCGAGTGCCCTGACCAGCCGGTCCGGCGGGACCCGACGCGCCAGGGTGACGTGCGGCGTCCAGTCACCCGGCTCGGTGTGGGGCATGGGACCCGGCCGCAGATACGGTGCGCTGAGTCGACAGACCTCACCATGCAGGTCCAGCAGCTCGCCGCTGGGCACCACGAGCCGCGCCAGGATTCCGGCTGAGCGGCCGAACACCAGCGTGGTGCCGAGGCGGGCGCGGAACGGGAACCTCGCGACGAGACCGGCCAACACCGGCAGCACCGTGTCATCGATGTGTTGGGCGACGCACAGGGTGGCGTGCGGACGTGCGGCGGGCGGCGCAGCGGCGATCCCCGCATCCCGCAGGTCATCCCACAGCGACCGGATCACGGCCTCGGTGTCGAGGTCGAACAGCAGCTCGACCGAGTGCACCATGTCAGCCGACCAGGCTCGAAACCCATTGTGGAGCAAAGGCTGCCACGCTGACGGTCGCGAACTCCCCCGGCGACAACCGGCCGGCGCCGGCGGGCAGCACCGCACGCACCGGGGCAATGTTGTCCAGCGCGCCCCGATTGGACGCCTCTGCGAGCCCCGGCTCCTGCGGCCAGCTGCCGATCACCAATCCGGCGCACGCGATGCCATGGGCGGCAAGCGATTCGACCGTCAGGCCCGTGTGGTTGAGGGTGCCCAGGCCCGGCGCGACGACGACCAGGACCGGGGCGCCGAGCTCGACGGCCAGGTCACGCAACGTCGTGCCGTCGGAGCCGAGTTGGACGAGCAGTCCCCCGGCGCCCTCCACCAGCGTCAGCTGACGGGGCCGGTCCACGTTCTTCATCAGCGCGATCAGCTCGTCGCGGGACGGCAGCGTCATGCCGGCCAGTGCGGCGGCCGCGACGGGCGCCAGCGGCTCGGGATAGCGCCAGCCCGGCACCAGCGAGGTGACCCCGGCCAGCCGTCCCACTTCGGCCAGGTCGTCGTCACCGTGGCCGGCGGCCGGCGAGATTCCGGTCTGCACCACCTTGCACACCGCGACGTCCAGACCGGCTTGTCGAGCAGCGCAGGCCAGGGCCGCGGTGGCGATGGTCTTGCCGACGCCGGTGTCGGTACCGGCGACGAACAGGACCGTCACGCCTGCACCAGCGCGAGCACCTCGCCGAGCACCCGACCAGCCAAATCCAGTTCGGCGTCGTCGAGGGAGGCGCGCGCGGTCAGCCGCAGCCGCGAGGTACCGGCGGGCACGGTCGGGGGCCGGAAGCAGCCGACCCGGACCCCACGGTCCAGGCAGGCCGACGCCGCGGCCAGCGCAACCTCGGGGTCACCGAGGATCACCGAGACGACGGCGGAGTCGGGGGTGCCGACAGCGCCACCGAACCTGGCCAGCGTCGCGGCGTGGGTCAGCACGGCCTGTGCCCGCCACGGCTCGGCGACGAGGACCTGCAGCGCCGCCCGCGCGGCGCCGACGGCAGCCGGAGCCAGGCCGGTGTCGAAGATGAACGTTCGGGCGGCGTCGATCAGGTGGGCCCGCACCGCGGCGGGGCCCAGCACCACGCCGCCCTGACTGCCGAGCGACTTGGACAGCGTCGTCGTCACCACGATGTCGGGTTCTCCGGCCAAGCCGACCTCATGGACCAGGCCGCGCCCGCCGGTACCGCGCACGCCGAGGCCATGGGCCTCGTCGACGATCAGCAGGGCACCGTGCCGGCGACAGACCTCGTGCAGGGCACGCAGCGGGGCCAGTGCGCCGTCGGTGGAGAACACCGAATCGGTGATCACCACTGCGCGCTCCTCCGAGCGGCTGACCAACGCGGTCTCCACGGCGCCGACGTCGTTGTGCGGGGAAACCACCACCCGTGCCCGGGACAGCCGACAGGCGTCCACCAGCGAGGCGTGGCTGTACGCGTCGGAGACGACGAGCGAGCCCGGACCGGACAGCGCCGCCACCGCACCGATGTTGGCGGTGTAACCGGAGGAGAACACCAGGGCCGACTCGGCGCCCATGAAGTCGGCCAGCTCGGCCTCGAAATCCTCGTGCAGCTCGGTGTTGCCGGTCACCAGCCGGGAGCCGCCGGAGCCCGCGCCCCAGGTGTGCAGCGCCGTCACGCCGCCCTCGATGACGGCGGGATGCTGCGACAGACCCAGGTAGTCGTTGGAGGCGAGGTCCAGTTCCGTGGCCACCGCGGGCCGGACCCGCAGCGAGCGGCGCAGGCCCGCGGCCCGGCGCTTGCGTTCGACATCAGCGAGCCAGGCCAGCGGCGAGTGATCGGTCATCGGCGCGCTCCTGACTCCAGTGCAATTGAACGGTGTTCAGGTTAACGCACGGGCCACGGCGACCACACCAGAGGTGATCTGGTCGATCTCCGCGGGCGTGCAGATGAAGGGCGGCATGACGTACACCAGCTTGCCGAAGGGCCGCAGCCACAACCCGTGCTCGATCGCGGTGACCGTGGCGAGGGCCATGTCCACCGGTTCGCGCATCTCGACGACGCCGATGGCACCCAGCACGCGCACGTCGGCGACCGAGGGCAACTCCGCCGCCGGCGCCAAGCCGTGTCGCAGCCCCTCCGAAATGGCCGCCACCTGCGCTTTCCAATCCCCGCTCAACAACAGCTCGACCGCTGCCACCGACACCGCGCACGCCAGTGCATTGGCCATGAACGTCGGCCCGTGCATGAGCGCGCCCGGCTCGCCGGAGCTGATCACCCGCGCGATCTCGGCGGTGCACAGTGTCGCCGCCAGCGTCACGTAGCCACCCGTCAGTGCCTTGCCGACGCACATGATGTCGGGGCTGACGCCGGCGTGGTCCGCGGCGAACAGCTCACCGGTGCGCCCGAAGCCGGTCGCGATCTCGTCGAAGATCAGCAGCACGTCGTGCCGGGTACAGATGTCGCGTAGCGCCGTCAGGTAACGCGGGTCATGGAACCGCATGCCGCCGGCGCCCTGGACCACCGGCTCGACGATGACCGCCGCGAGTTCATCGACGTGCGCGGCGAGCTGGGCCTCGAAGGCCTCGACATAGGCCGGGTCGAACTCCGTGGGTACCCGCGGGGCGAAGATCTGTGGCATCAGGACATCGGTCCAGATCGAGTGCATGCCGCCGTCGGGGTCGCAGACGCTCATCGGGGTGAAAGTGTCGCCGTGGTAGCCGCCGCGCCAGGTCATCAGCTTGTGCCGGCTTGGGCGGCCGAGACTGCGCTGGTACTGCAGCGCCATCTTCGCGGCGACCTCGACGGAGACCGAACCCGAATCCGAGAAGAACACGGTGTCCAGACCGGCCGGGGTGATCTGCACCAGCAGCTGCGCCAGCCGGGCCGCCGGTTCGTGCGTCAATCCACCGAACATGACGTGGTTCATCCTGCTCAGCTGCCGGGTGATCGCGGCGTCGAGCACTGGGTGCCCGTGGCCGTGCACGGCCGTCCACCACGAGCTCATCGCGTCGATGACCTGGACCGGCCGGCCCTCGTGGATGAGCGTCAGCATGGTGCCGTGCGCCTCGGTGGCAACCACCGCCGGCAACGCGTCGGCACCGATGGTGCTGTACGGGTGCCAGATGTGGGCGGTGTCGATCGCCGAGATTTCGGCAGGGTTCAGCGCTGGCACGATGACGGAGCCTAATCGCCGTCCCGCCCCGTCGGAACCGGCGTCCTCGGCGAGCGGCCGACTCGCCGCTACATGAACGAGCCCCGGATCTTGGGTAGATTGGCATCCGACCATGACGACTCTTGCAGCACCGCGGCCGGCGTCGCAGCCCGGGTCGGGCAACGCCGCGCGCGTCACCGACGGCGGTGCAGACGCCGCGGCGGGCAACGCGCCGAGTGCGTTCTACCGCCACGACCTGGACGGTCTGCGCGGTATCGCCATCGCCATGGTCGCGGCCTTTCACGTCTGGTACGGCCGGGTTTCCGGCGGAGTCGACGTCTTCCTGGCGCTGTCCGGCTTCTTCTTCGGTGGCAAACTCCTCCGGATCGCGCTGACGTCGGAAGCGCCGCTGTCCCCCGGTCCGCAGCTGCGCCGGCTGGTCCGTCGTCTGCTTCCCGCCCTGATCGTCGTGTTGGCCGCGGGCGCGGTGCTGACCATCCTGATCCAGCCCCAGACGCGCTGGGAGACGTTCGCCGACCAGAGCCTGGCCAGCCTCGGCTACTACCAGAACTGGGAGCTCGCCGAGACCGCGTCGAACTATCTGCGGGCCGGCGAATCCGTCAGCCCGCTGCAGCACCTCTGGTCGATGTCGGTGCAGGGCCAGTTCTACGTCGCGTTCCTGGCGCTGATCTTCGGCTTCGCGCATCTGTTCCGGCGCCGGCTCGGTGACCGGCTGCGGCCCGCATTCATCGCGCTGCTCACTGCGCTGACCGTGGTGTCGTTCGGGTACGCGATCGTCGCGCACCAGGCGGACCAGGTCAGTGCGTACTACGACAGCTTCGCCCGCGCCTGGGAGCTGCTGCTGGGCGCTCTCGTCGGCGCGCTGGTGCCGACGGTCCGGTGGCCGATGTGGCTGCGCAACATCGTGTCGGTGGTCGCGCTGGCGGCGATCCTGTCGTGCGGCGCCCTGATCGACGGCGTGCGGGAGTTCCCCGGACCGTGGGCGCTGGTTCCGGTCGGCGCGACCATGCTCTTCATCCTCAGCGCCGCGAACCACACCGAGCGCCTGCCCGCGCCGAACCGGCTGCTGGCCACCGGCCCGTTCCTGTCTCTGGGCGCCATGTCGTATTCGCTCTACCTCTGGCACTGGCCGCTGCTGATCTTCTGGCTGGCCTACAGCGGCCACAGCCGGGCGCACTTCGTCGACGGCACCGCCGTGCTGGTGGTGTCCGGGATACTTGCCTGGCTGACCACCCGCTACGTGGAGAGCCCGCTGCGCCGGCCGTCGGCGTCGGCCGGTTCTGCCGGCTGGCGCCGGTTGCGGCGGCCCACGGCGCTGCTGGCGACCGTCGTCGCCCTGATGGGCGTGACATTGACCGCCACGGCGTTCACCTGGCGCGAGCACATGAACACCGCACGCGCCAACGGCAAGGAGCTCGCCACGCTGTCCCCCGTCGACTACCCGGGTGCGCGCGCATTGCTCCACCACGCCAGGGTGCCGAAGCTGCCGTTCCGCCCGACGGTGCTCGAAGCCCATGACGACGTGCCGGCGACGACCGCTGATGGCTGTATCGCCGATTTCGACGACCTGTCCATCCGCAATTGCACCTACGGCGACGCGAAGGCGCCCCGCACCATCGCGCTGGCCGGCGGCTCGCACGCCGAGCACTGGATCACCGCACTGGACCTCCTCGGCAAGCGGTACCACTTCAAAGTGGTGACGTATCTGAAGATGGGTTGTCCGTTGTCGACCGAGCCCAACCCCCTGGTGATGGGCGACAACCGGCCGTACCCGAAGTGCTACGAGTGGAACGAGCTGGTCATGCCGAAGCTCGTGACCGACCACCCGAGCTTCGTGTTCACCACGTCCACCCGTCCCTGGAACATCAAGCCCGGTGACGTGATGCCGGGCACCTACATCGGCATCTGGCAGCGGCTGTCCGACGCGAACATCCCGATTCTGGCCATGCGCGACACACCCTGGCTGGTTCGCGACGGTAAGCCCTTCTTCCCGGCCGACTGCCTTGCCAGCGGCGGCAATTCGACGTCCTGCGGTATCGCCCGCTCCGAGGTACTGTCCGACCACAACCCGACCCTCGATTTCGTCGCGCAGTTCCCACTGCTGAAACCGCTCGACATGAGTGACGCGGTGTGCCGCCCCGACAACTGCCGCGCTGTGGAGGGAAATGTGTTGCTGTACCACGACTCTCATCACCTGTCCGCCACCTACATGCGGACCATGACCGCCGAACTCGGCCGCCAGGTCGGGGCTGCCACCGGCTGGTGGTGAGCTGCCTTCATGGTTGTTGGCGTCTGGCCTGGTAGCGCCTATCCCCTCGGTGCCACCTACGACGGTTCCGGTACCAATTTCTCGCTGTTCTCCGAAGTCGCCGAACGCGTCGAGCTGTGCCTGATCGCCAAGGACGGCACCGAGGAACGGGTCAACCTCGACGAGGTCGACAGCTATGTGTGGCACTGCTATCTGCCGGCGGTCACGCCCGGACAGCGGTACGGATTCCGCGTGTACGGACCGTGGGATCCGGCGGCGGGCCACCGCTGCGATCCGAGCAAGCTGCTGCTCGACCCCTACGGCAAGTCCTTCCACGGCGACTTCGACTTCGGCCAGGCGCTGTACTCCTACGACCTGGCCGGGCCTTCTGAGCCGTCGGCCACCGGCAAACCCCCGGGTGTTGATTCGCTGGGGCACACCATGACCAGCGTGGTGATCAACCCGTTCTTCAACTGGGACAACGACCGGGTGCCCCGGACGCCGTACCACGAGACGGTGATCTACGAGGCCCACGTCAAGGGCATGACGCAGACCCACCCGGCCATCCCCGAGGAACTGCGGGGCACGTACGCCGGACTCGCACACCCGGCGATCATCGAGCACCTGCGGTCGCTCGGCGTCACCGCGATCGAACTGATGCCGGTGCATCAGTTCCTGCACGACCACCGGCTGCTGGACCTGGGTCTCCGGAACTACTGGGGCTACAACACGTTCGGCTTCTTCGCGCCGCACTACCAGTACTCGGGGAACCAGCACGCCGGCAGCGCGGTCGCCGAGTTCAAGACGATGGTGAAGTCGTTCCACGAAGCCGGCATCGAAGTCATCCTGGACGTCGTCTACAACCACACCGCCGAAGGCAACCACCTCGGCCCGACGCTGAACTTCCGTGGCATCGACAACGCCGCCTACTACCGGCTCGACGACGACGACCCGTCGCTCTACAAGGACTTCACCGGGACCGGCAACAGCCTCAACGCCCGGCACCCGCACACCCTGCAGCTGATCATGGATTCGCTGCGGTACTGGGTGCTGGAGATGCACGTCGACGGCTTCCGCTTCGACCTGGCCTCGACCCTGGCCCGCGAGTTCTACGACGTGGACCGACTCTCGGCTTTCTTCGATCTGGTGCAACAGGATCCGGTGATCAGTCAGGTGAAGCTGATCGCCGAGCCGTGGGATGTCGGCGAGGGCGGCTACCAAGTCGGCAACTTCCCAGGTTTGTGGACCGAGTGGAACGGGAAATACCGCGACACTGTGCGCGATTACTGGCGGGGCGAGCCCGCAACCCTGGGCGAATTCGCCTCCCGGCTGACGGGTTCGTCGGACCTGTACGAAGCGACGGGCCGGCGCCCCAGCGCCAGCATCAACTTCGTCACCTGCCACGACGGTTTCACCCTGACCGATCTGGTGTCCTACAACGACAAACACAACGAAGCCAACGGCGAAGAGAACCGGGACGGCGAGAGTCACAACCGGTCCTGGAACTGCGGTGTCGAGGGCCCGACCGATGATCCCGAGGTCCTCGCGCTGCGGGCACGACAGCGCCGCAACATCTTCGCGACGCTGATGCTGTCGCAGGGCACCCCGATGATCAGCCACGGGGACGAGATCGGGCGCACCCAGCAGGGCAACAACAACGCCTACTGCCAGGACAACCCACTGTCGTGGATGGACTGGGGCATGCTCGAGACCAACTCGGCGCTGCTGGAATTCACCCGCACCGTCGTGGCGCTGCGACGCCGGCATCCGGTGTTCCGCCGCCGCCGGTTCCTTGCCGGGCAACCGATCCGGAGCAGCGGACAGGTCCGCGACATCTCCTGGCTGACCCCGGCCGGCGACGAGATGACGCTGGAGGATTGGGATTCGGGCTTCGGCAAGAGCATCTCGGTGTTCCTCAACGGCGATGCGATACCCGAACCCAACGCGCGGGGTGAGCGCGTCACCGACGACTCGTTCCTGTTGTGCTTCAACGCCCACGACGAGGAGCTGGAATTCGTGATCCCCGGCCAGGGCTACGGCGAGAAGTGGGCGGCAGACCTCGACACCGCGGATCCACACGGGCGCACCGAATTGGTGGCCGCCGCCGGCGAGACGATCTCGCTGCAGGCCCGCTCGCTACTGGTGTTGCGTAAGACAGCGTGAACACAGTGCCCGTGTCGCCGGTCATCTCCACATACCGACTGCAAATGCGCGGCGATGGCATGACGTTCGACGACGCGCGCGCACTGCTGCCCTACCTCGCCGATCTCGGCGTCTCGCATCTCTACCTGTCGCCGGTGTTGACCGCCGTCACCGGGTCGACGCACGGCTACGACGTCACCGACCCGACAGCCGTCTCAGCGGAACTCGGCGGGCCGGAAGGGTTTTCGCGGCTCTCCGCGGCGGCGCGAGAGCGCGGCATGGGGCTGATCGTGGACATCGTGCCGAATCACGTCGGCGTCGAACATCCCGAGCAGAATCCGTGGTGGTGGGACGTCCTGACATATGGGCGTTCATCTCGGTTCGCCGGCTTCTTTGACATCGACTGGGACCTGGACCCCGACGGCCGCATCGTGTTGCCCGTGTTGGGTTCTGACGCCGATGCCGACGGCCTGACCGTGGACGGTGACGTGCTGCGACTGGGCGACCGGATCTGGCCGATCCGGCCCGGCACCGGCGCGGGCACGGCCGCCGAGATCCATGCCCGGCAGGCGTACCGGTTGACGGGTTGGCAGTCCGGCTCCTGCGGATACCGGCGGTTCTTCTCCATCACCTCACTGGCGGCGGTGCGCCAAGAGGATCCGGCGGTGTTCGACGCGACGCACGCCGAGATCGGCCGCTGGTTCCGGGAGGAGCTCGTGGCCGGGCTGCGGGTCGACCACATCGACGGGTTGACCGATCCCGCAGGCTATCTGGCGCGGCTGCGCGAACTGACCGGACCCGGCGCGTGGATCGTCGCCGAGAAGATCCTCGCTGCCGACGAGCCGCTGGAACCCAGCCTGCCCATCGGCGGCACCACCGGGTACGACGTACTGCGGGAGATCGGCGGGCTGTTCGTCGACCCTGACGGCGTTGGCCCGTTGACGGAGTTGGCTCGCGAGACGCGTTGCGGCACCCGGGAATTGAAGATCCGGGTGGCCACCGAGGTCCTGTCCAGCGAGCTGGCCCGACTGCGCCGGGCGATCGTGCGTGCCACCGGAACCGACGACCCTTCCCTGCCGGCGGCCATCGCCGACGTGGTCAGCCGCGTCGACGCATACCGCACCGATTATCGGTCCCTGTCCGCGATGCTGCCGCAGGCCATCAGCGAAACTGTCGCCGCGTCACCGGAATTGGCGCCTGCCGTGGCACAGCTCGCGGATGCGGTGAATCAGCCGGAGCCGGCCGCCCGGTTGCAGCAGCTGTGCGGCGCGGTGACAGCCAAGGCGGTCGAGGACACCCTGTTCTACCGCGATGCCCGCCTGGTATCTCTCAATGAGGTCGGCGGCACCCCCGAACTGTTCGGCATGGGCACGGCCGACTTTCACCGCCGTGCCGCGGCGCGCGCACGAGACTGGCCGGCGACCATGGTGACCCTGTCCACGCACGACACCAAGCGCAACGAGGATGTCCGGGCCCGCATCACGGTGCTGTCCCAGCGCGCCGAGCGGTGGTCACAGCGCGTCCTCCGCTGGAACAAGGTGTGCGTCCCACCCGACGAGGGCACCGGATTGTTCCTGTGGCAGAACATCATCGGCGTGTGGCCCGCATCGGGCGAGGTCGACGACACCCTGCGCCGGCGGTTGCACGCCTACGCCGAGAAGGCCGTCCGCGAAGCAGAGCTGCACACCAACTGGGAGCGACCGGACCCCGAATTCGAAGGCGGCCTGCACGACTGGATCGACGCCCTGCTCGACGGTCCGGTCGCGGGCGAGGTCACGGCATTCGTTGCGGAGCTCGATGGGGCCGCGCGTGGTGACGCCGTCGCGCAGAAGCTGCTGGCCCTCACCGTGCCGGGCATCCCCGACGTCTACCAGGGCACCGAGCTGTTCGACGACAGCCTGGTGGACCCGGACAACCGTCGTCCGGTCGACTTCGCTCTCCGCCAGACCGAACTGACGACGTTGAGCCACCCCAAGATCCGGGTCGTCGCGAACGCACTGCGGTCGCGCCGGGAGCGGCCGGCCACGTACCTGTCGGGCGATCACACACCCGTCGCCGCCGCGGGACCCGCCGCCGACCACGTGATCGCCTTCCGGCGTGGCAGCGATGTGCTGGTGGCCGTCCCCCGGTGGACCCTGAAGCTCGGCGAAACCGGTTGGGGCGAGACGACACTCACCCTGCCGGACGGCGACTGGACCGACCGCCTGACCGGCAGCGCCTGGTCGGGCACCGTGGCCGCCGAAGCACTGTTCGCCGAACTGCCCGGCGCGCTGTTGGAGAAGACCGGTGCCTGACCACGAATTCTCGGTATGGGCCCCGACACCGCAGGCCGTCGCACTCGAGGCCGGCGGGGCCAGACACCCGATGCACCGCTCGGATGACGGATGGTGGCGCGCCACGGTCGACGTACCGGTGGACGCCAGGTATGGCTTCATCCTGGACGAAGCCCGACCACTTCCTGACCCCCGGTCGCCGCGGCAACCCGATGGCGTGCACGGCCTTTCGCAGCTGTGGCAGTCCGAGCCCGTGGCCCCCTGGGCCGGCCGGGCCATCGACGGCGCAGTGATCTACGAACTGCACGTCGGCACCTTCACCGCGGCCGGCACGTTCGACGCCGCCATCGAGCGGCTGGACCACCTGGTCCACCTCGGCGTCGACTTCGTCGAACTGATGCCGGTCAACGCGTTCAGCGGCAGTCACGGCTGGGGCTACGACGGCGTGCTGTGGTACGCGGTCCACGAACCCTACGGCGGCCCCTCGGGCCTCGTCCGGTTCGTCGACGCCTGCCACCGGCGTGGTCTCGGTGTCCTGCTCGACGCGGTGTTCAATCACCTCGGCCCATCCGGGAATTACCTCCCGAAGTTCGGGCCGTACCTGACCGTGGGCCGGACACCGTGGGGCGAAGCCGTCAACATCGCCGATGCCGAGTCCGATGCGGTGCGTCGCTTCATCATCGACTGCGCGCTGCGCTGGATGCGGGATTTCGGCATGGACGGCCTGCGCCTGGACGCGGTGCACGCGCTGGTCGACACCACAGCCGTTCACCTGCTGGAGGAGCTGGCCACCGAAACCGACGCGCTGGCACAAGAATTGGGCCGCCCGCTGTCCCTGATCGCAGAAAGCGACCTCAACGACCCACGGCTGATCACCCCGCGGGACCACGGCGGCTACGGGCTCGCCGCGCAGTGGGACGACGACATCCACCACGCCATCCACACCGCCGTCTCCGGCGAACGGCAGGGCTACTACGCCGATTTCGGGTCTCTACAGACCCTGGCCACCACCCTCACTCACGGCTTCTTTCATGCCGGCACGTATTCGTCGTTCCGGCGCCGGCGCCATGGCCGGCCGCTGGACACCGCACAGCTTCCGGCCACCCGACTGCTGGCCTATACGTGCACGCACGATCAGGTGGGCAACCGGGCGCTCGGTGACCGTCCGTCGCAGAATCTCGATTTCGGGCAACTCGCGGTCAAGGCCGCATTGGTGCTCGGATCACCCTATACGGCAATGCTTTTCATGGGCGAAGAGTGGGGAGCATCGACGCCGTTCCAGTTCTTCAGCTCGCACCCCGAACCCGAACTGGCCCGCGCGACCGCAGCGGGGCGCAAGGCGGAGTTCGCCGATCACGGCTGGGCCGCCGAGGACATCCCCGATCCCCAGGACCCTGCGACGTTCCACCGCTCTAAACTCGACTGGGACGAAGCCGACACCGGCCCGCACGCGCAGCTGCTGCAGTTGTACCGCGACCTGATTGCGTTGCGGCGCACCGAACCCGACTTCGCCAATCCGTGGCTGGATCAGCTGCGCGTCGAGTTCGACGAAGCCGACCGGTGGATCGTCATGCACCGCGGGGCGTTTGCCGTGGCGTGCAATCTCGGCGAACAACCCGTCACGGTGCCCGTCACTGGAGAGCCGGTGCTCTCGTCAGCCGCGCCTCAGGTCGGCGAATCGACTCTGCTGCCGGGACATTCGTTCGCCATCCTCCGCCGAACCTAGGTCAGGTACCGATACGCCGGCGAGCCCGGCTCCAACGGCTCGACATGGATGCCGGAATCATGCATCCGGTCGAGCAGGCCGTCGAAATTGGCGGCCGAACCGAGCTCGATGCCGACCAGCGCCGCGCCGGTCTCCCGGTTGTTGCGCTTGACGTATTCGAACAGCGTGATGTCGTCATTGGGCCCGAGCACCTCGTCGAGGAACCGCCGCAGCGCGCCGGGCTCCTGCGGGAAATCCACCAGGAAGTAATGCTTGAGACCCAGGTGCACCAGCGACCGCTCGAGCACCTCGCCGTACCGCGAGACGTCGTTGTTGCCGCCGGAGATCAGGCAGACCACCGTCGACCCGGCCTCGACACCGTTCTCCATCAGCGCCGCCACCGACAGCGCACCGGCGGGCTCGGCGATGATGCCCTCGTTCTGGTACAGGTCGAGCATTGCGGTGCAGACCGCGCCCTCGTCGACCGTCGTCACCGACACCATGTCGCCGGCAGCGGCCAGCGCCGCGTACGTCAACGTGCCCGCCCGGGCCACCGCCGCCCCGTCGACGAACTGGTCGACGTGCTCGAGGGTCACCGGCTCCCCCTTGGCCAGCGCCGCGATCATCGACGCCGCACCCGCGGGCTCGGCCCCGAGCACAGCCGTCGCGCTGGTGTGTTCGGCCAGGTAGGTGGTGATCCCGCTGATGCAACCGCCGCCGCCGACCGGCACGATCACCAGGTCGGGTTCGACGTCCAGTTGCTCGAGGAGCTCCACCGCGATGGTGCCCTGCCCGGCCATGGTGCGCAGGTCGTCGTACGGCGGCACCAGTGTGGCGCCCGTGCGCGCGACGTCCTCGAGCGCTGCCGCGGCAGCCAGGTCGTACGTGGCGCCCCCGACGATCAGCTCGATGAAGTCGCCGCCGTGGTACCGGATGCGGTCCCGCTTCTGCTTGGGCGTCTTGGCCGGGACGTAGACGCGGCCGTGCACACCCATCGAGCGGCAGGCCAGCGCAAAACCCTGCGCATGGTTGCCCGCCGACGAGCACACCACGCCGGCGGCCTTCTCCTCGTCGGAGAGCTGCATCAACAGGTTGTAGGCACCACGCAGCTTGTACGAGCGCACCGCCTGCAGATCCTCACGCTTGAGGTAGACCTGGGCGCCGGTCAGCGCCGACAGCCGATCGCTGTACTGCAGCGGGGTACGCGTCACGACCGCGGAAATTCGCCGGGCAGCCGCATCAATGTCGGCCGCGGCAAGCGGCGACGACCTGTGGGTTCCCTGGCTCAGCTCGGCAGACACCGCTTAATGGTGTCATCTCGGTGCGAAACTGAGCGAATGGACCCCACATCAGAACCGGTGCCGCCGGCGGTCAGGACGTTCATCGAGCGGACTCACCGCCTGACCAGCAGCGCCGAGCACCACGTGCCGTCGTGGCTCCGGCCTGGCGATCCGGAGAATCGGCTGCCGGTGATCGTCGCGATCCTCGCCGCGGTGACGCTGCAGCGCGCGATCCCGGTGCAGTACACCGTCCCGGAAATACCCCGGTGGCCGTTGATCACGCTGGAACTGCTGCTGGTGGCCGTCCTGATGGTCATCAATCCGGTTCGGCTGTCCCGCCAGACCACCGTCGGCCGGTGGACCATGATCGTGCTGACCGCGGCCATCACGCTGGACAACACGGCGTCGGCGATCATCTTGGATTTGAACATCCTGTCCGGCAGGGTGAGCAACGACGCCGGTGTCCTATTGGGCAGCGGCGCAGCGATTTTCATCACCAACATCATCGTGTTCGGCATCTGGTACTGGGAGCTGGATCGCGGCGGCCCCTTCGCCCGGCGTGCGGGCGACAACCCGTACCCGGACTTCCAGTTCCCGCAGATGTGCGACCCGCAGAACGCCAAACCCGGTTGGCGCCCGACTTTCGTCGATTACCTGTACACCAGCTACACCAACGTGGTCGCGTTCTCCCCCACCGACACCATGCCGCTGTCGCGCTGGGCCAAGACGATGATGACCGTCCAGTCGATGGTGGCGGTGTCGACCACCGCGCTGGTGGTGGCCCGGGCGGTCAACGTGTTGAAGTAGTCCTCGCACCCGAGGCCCACGAAGGGCCTCAGTCCCGGTGGAACTCGAGCAGCTCCGACTGCCGGATCCCCGTGCGATCGGTCGGCAGCCAGCGTCGCGTCGACTGGAGTGATCGTTCGATGAGCTCGGCCGAGCGGGAGAAATCGATGGGCGACACCCGCACCGGGCACAGCGGCGGCACGACGTGGAGGTCGACCGACCCTTCGAACCGCTCGACGTCGGTGGCCAGCCGCCGGTTGATCGCGAGCGTGAACGCGTGCATGGCCATGGCCAGTGCGCCCGTTGGGGATTGGGGCATGGCGCACGAGTAGCCGGTGGGCAGCACCCACACCTCGGTCGCGCCCAGCGCCACCGCATGCGACAACGGTGTGTTGTTCACCACGCCGCCGTCGACCAGATCGCGTCCGTCGATCCGCACCGGCGGAAGGACGGCGGGGATGGCGGCGCTCGCGACGATCGCGTCGATGGCATCCCCTGACGACAGCAGGACATCCTGCCCGGACAGCACGTCGGTGGCCACCACGTGCAGTGGCGTCGGCGCGTCCTGCAGCCGCCGGAACCGCAGATTCTGCTGCAACAGGGCGCGTATCCCGATGTCGGACACCAGATGCGGCCGACGCCCCAAGAACCCGAGCAACCCCATGCTCGGGCTGGTCGGGAACACTTTGCGCCGGGACAGCGTCCGCCACAGGTCGGCCAGCGCCAGGGCCCCGTCGTGGTCCGACCGCGCGGCGATCCACCCGCCGTTGAGGGCACCGACCGAGGTGCCGACGACCAGATCCGGCTTGATGCCCGCCTCGGCGAGACCAAGCAGCATGCCGACCTGGATGGACCCAAGGCTGCCGCCACCGGACAGCA
Organism: Mycolicibacterium aubagnense; assembly: GCF_010730955.1. Lineage (NCBI taxonomy): Bacteria > Bacillati > Actinomycetota > Actinomycetes > Mycobacteriales > Mycobacteriaceae > Mycobacterium > Mycolicibacterium aubagnense. The sequence continues at coordinate 1,124,766 of NZ_AP022577.1, forward strand.
CGAACGCCGTCGTCATGCCGACACAGTACGCACATCGAGGCGGTCCGCCGGCAGGATTCCGGACACCTCACGCGGCGCCCGACGCCATGACGGAATTGCTCGCCACACCCGATCATCGGCTAGAGTGAACATCGCCAGGCCGCAGTAACCCCGGGCCCCAAATTTCGCCGCCACGAGCGGCCTACCGCCGAGAGGCGTTCTGCGGTCTGGCTTTAACTTCTCAGATGCGCAGCGCCGACGTCGTCGGCCATCGCGTCAATCCAGCGAATCGCTGCGCCACAACCCGGCTGCGGCATGCAGCTCGTTGGCGATCCGGGTGAACGTCACAGCCCGGTCGGTCAGCTCCGCGGCGCGCTCCGGCCCGGTCGTCGTCGCGTCCTCGGCCAGGCTCGTGCAGCCGGCCGCACTCACCCGGCAGTACGCCGCCGCGCGCTCCAGCGCGACCGCGAAGTCACCCTCGAAGACGCCGCGCAGGATTCGGTCGGCAAGCTCCTGGATCTCCGTCGGCCCGACGGGCGTCTCGGCACCGGCGACCACCGGGTCGATCGAGTGCAGCACCTCGGCGCCGCGGCCGAACATCAGACTGGCCGAATAGGGGTCGCTCCGGATCGACAGCCGCAGCAGGTACACACGCCACAGCGCGCCGGGCAGGCTGCGCGCGCCGGCACCGGCCCACAACTCGGCGATGGTCTCGATGCCGTGCTCGTCGGTGTAGGCGACCAGTCGCGAGACCACGTCCGGGTCCGGATAGCTCCGCACCCGCTCCAGCAGCGCCGCGGCCGTCTCATGGGCGATGCGGCTGTCCTGGACAGGGTCCTCGACATCGTGGAACGCCTCGAAGCCGCGGCCCAGGAACTTGGTCGGCTTGTGAATCCGCCGACGGTCGTCAGTCATGCATTCTTTCTTTCCCGTCGCTGCGCGCGTCGTCAGCGCCAGCCGTCGGCGTCCTTCGCGGCTTGCAGCAGCACCTCACACAGCTCTCCCAGTTCGGCGGGCCCTGCGCCTTCGGCAACAGCGGTCGCGACGTCCTCGGCCGCACACCGTACCTGATAAACGCGGTCGGAGAGGGCCGCCGCTTCCTCGGCGCTGAGCACCACCGCGTCTTCCGCCAGGTTGGTTCCCTTCACCATGGCACGCTGCTCGTAGGCCCGCTGACGGCACGATTGGCGGCAGTACTGGCGACGACGACCCATGCCCGCGTCGGCCACCTCCCGGCCACACCACCGGCATGGTTGGGCCTTCGAGCGCTTCATGTCCGCCTCACGGTCGTGACTGTATCCGGAGACGGTTCGAACCCCGGTATCATGGATAGCTGAGTCGGGAACTTCACGCCGCTGGTCTGCGTTGATTCCCCTGTCGCTATACCAAGGGAGTGATTGACGATGGCTGATCGTGTCCTGAGAGGCAGTCGCCTCGGAGCCGTGAGCTACGAGACCGACCGTAACCATGACCTGGCGCCCCGTCAGGTTGCCCGGTACCGCACCGACAACGGCGAGGAGTTCGAAGTTCCGTTCGCCGACGATGCGGAAATCCCCGGCACCTGGGCGTGCAAGAACGGCATGGAAGGCACCCTGCTGGAGGGTGACGTTCCCGAGCCCAAGAAGGTCAAGCCGCCGCGCACCCACTGGGACATGCTGCTCGAGCGTCGGTCCATCGAGGAGCTCGAAGAGCTGCTCAAGGAGCGGCTGGAGCTCATCAAGACCCGCCGCCGCGGCTAATTGCGCAGACGAAAAAGCCCCGCCTCGCGGCGGGGCTTTTTCGTGTTTGTGGCGTGGTGACTAGCGCGCGATGCCGCGGGCCCGGTCCAGCCGGCCGCGGATACCCCACTTCGCCACCTGCGACATGGCCTCACGGATGTTGGATCCGCTCATCTTCGACACACCCAGCTCGCGTTCGGTGAACGTGATGGGTACCTCGACGACGGAAAAGCCCGCGTTGATGGCACGCCAGGTCAGGTCGATCTGGAAGCAGTAGCCCTTCGAATCGACATCGTCGAGGCCGATCTTCTCCAGCACGTCGTGCCGGTAGGCGCGGTAGCCGGCCGTGATGTCGTGAATCTTGACGCCCAGCAGCACCCGCGCGTAGGTGTTCGCGGTGCGGGACAGCACGAGCCGGCGACGGGGCCAGTTGCGGATAGCGCCGCCCGGGACGTACCGCGACCCGATGGCCAGGTCGGCGCCGGCGTCGACGGCGTCCAGCAGGCGGTACAGCTCCTCGGGCGCGTGGCTGCCGTCGGCGTCCATCTCGACCAGGACGCTGTAGCCGCGGCCCAGGCCCCAGGCGAACCCGGCCAGGTACGCCGCGCCCAGGCCGCCCTTGCCGGCCCGGTGCATGACGTGCAGGCGATCGGGATCGGCCAGCGCCAGTTCGTCGGCCAGCTGGCCGGTGCCGTCAGGGCTGTCGTCGTCGACGACCAGCACATGGACGTCCGGGCGGGCAGCGTGCACGCGGCCGACGATCAACGGCAAATTCTCGCGCTCGTTGTAGGTCGGGATGATTACCAGCGTGCGCTGACTCGGACGTTCATCGCCCATGGTCAGTTCCCCTGTTCGTTTTCGGTGTCAATGTCGGTGTCAGTCGCGGCGGCGCTGCCGTTCTGATGCTCCGCAACCGCCCTGCGGCGGCGCATGAGGTTCCTATTGTGCAGCATGGCTGCCAGAAGGGCGGCAGCACCGACCCCCACAAGCAACCCGCCCGTGACCGGTCCCCATCGGGTGGCGAGGGTGAGATCGGTCTTCAAGCGCACCTGCCGGTCCAGATAGCCGGGCTGGAAGAACTCCGTGCGGTCGAGGACATGGCCGTCCGGAGCAATCACCGCGCTGATGCCGGTGGTGCCGGCGACGACCACGTACCGGTCGTGTTCGACGGCGCGCAGGCGAGCAAACGCCAGCTGCTGGACACTCATCGGCTCATCGAACGTCGCGTTGTTGGCGGGCACCGCCAACAACTGTGCGCCATTGAGTACCGACTGACGCGCGGCGCGATCGAAGATGACCTCCCAGCACGTCGTCACGCCGATCGGGACCCCGGCGGCGGTGACCACACCGGTGCCGTGGCCCGGTACGAAATAGCCGGCCCGGTCGGCATACGACGACAACAGCCGGAAGAAGCTGCGCCAGGGCAGGTACTCGCCGAACGGCTGGACGATGGCCTTGTCGTGGCGCTCCCCCGGGCCGTTGGTCCCGTCCCAGACGATGACGGAGTTGGTGGTCACCGGATGCTCCGGCGTGTAGTCGGGTGCGGCCAGCACGGTGCCCACCAGGATCGGCGCCTGGATCGCCGAGGACGCCGCCGAGATCAGTTCCGCGGCATCGGCGTTGACCAGCGGATCGATGTCCGACGAGTTCTCCGGCCAGATGACCACCTGCGGCTGCGGTGCCCGCCCGGCACGGACGTCCTCGGCCAGCTGCTTGGTTTCGTGCACGTGGTTGTCGAGCACCGCGCGGCGCTGGGCGTTGAAGTCCAGGCCGAGACGCGGCACGTTGCCCTGGACGGCGGCGACGTTGATCGCGGGGTTGTCACCGGACCCGGCACCGGCCTTGCGGACGTGCGGCCAGGCCAGGCCGGTGAGCAGCAGGACCAGGGCGATGCAGATACCCGGGATGAACACCTCCGGCGGCGCGGCGGCTCCGGTGCGGTGATCGTGACGCCAGTGCCTGACCGCCTCGAGCACGATCGCCGTCAGGCTGAATCCGATGAGTGCCACCGCGAACGAGACCAGCGGCGCACCGCCGAGCTGTGCGAGCGGCAACAGCGGGCCATCGGTCTGACTGAACGCCACGACGCCCCACGGGAAGCCGCCGAACGGCACCGTCGACTTGAGCCATTCCGCTGCCACCCACAGCGCGGCGAACCACAGAGGCCACGCGGGCAGGCGCCGCACCACGACCGCGGTCAACCCGAACACCCCGGTGAAGAACGCCTCGAGGGCCGACAGCATCAGCCACGGAGCCGGGCCGACGAAATTGCTGATCCACGGCAGCAACAGCACGTAGAACACCAGTCCGGTCAGCATGCCGTAGCCGAAACCGCCTGCGGGAGTTGTGCGTTCGTCAGCCAGCACCCACGCCAGCAGCGCCAGCGCGGGAAACGACAGGTACCAGAGATCGAACGGCGGGAAGCTCGCGCACAGCAGCAGACCAGCCACGACGGCCGCGGCCAGCCGGACCAACCGCGGCTCGAAGAACCGCCGCAGGCTCGCGACGATCCGCGCCCCACGGCGCGGCCCCTGCGGCTCTTCGGGTGCCGCCGGTTGTTCGGGTGCCGCCGGTTGTTCGGGTACCTCCGCCTCGTCCGGGACGGCGTCGTCGAGGGTCTCTTCCACGCCCGCCACGCCTTCGACGCCGTCAGCCATGGATCAGCTCACCGCGGTGCACGGTCTGCAGGCAGGTCGGCAACTCGTCGTCGGGCCCGAGCGGCGGTAGCGCCGGTACCCGCGACCGCGGATCGGTCGACCAGCGCTGGACGGCGTCGGCCGGCGCGGTGACGTCCAACGTCGAGGCACCTCCCGACAGTTTCCATACGGCGTACGAGGCGACCGCGCCGGGCACCAGCGTCCCGGTCAAGCCGTCGCGGACACCGCCGGCCCGCCAAGCGCCGCGGGTAGCGGCCAGGAACGCCGACCGCGCCGAGATGGCGCTTCCGGCCGTCCGGTGGCTGATGGCGGCACGCACGGATTCCCACGGATTGATGCTGGTGACGGGGCTGTCCGAACCGAAAGCGAGGGGCACGCCTTGCGATGCTAACAGCGCAAACGGGTTCAAACCCTGTGAGCGATCGGCACCGAGACGCTGCGCGTACATCCCGTCCGCACCGCCCCACAGCGCGTCGAAGTTCGGCTGCACGCTGGCCACGACGCCCCACGAACCGAGCCTGCGCGCTTGTTCCGCATCCACCATCTCGAGGTGCTCCAGGCGGTGGCCACAGCGTGCCACCGCGGGCGCCCCGAACGCCGCCACGGCCCGGTCCAGAGCGTCGACGACGACGGCCACGGCCGCATCGCCGATGACGTGGAAACCGGCGGTGATACCGGCCTCGGTGCACGCCACCAGATGCGCGGTCACGGCGTCGGTGTCCAGGTAGCTGTTGCCACAGGTGGGCGGGCAGCCGGGCGCATCGGAGTAGGGCTCCTGTAGCCAGGCGGTCCGGGAGCCCAGCGCACCGTCGATGAAGAGGTCACCGGCCAATCCGTGGGCGCCGGTCTGCGCCATCAGATCTCGCGCGGCGGCAGCACTGGTCACGGCCTCGCCCCAGTAGCCGACGATCTCGACGCCGTGGTCCGTGGCGCGTAGCTCGGCCCAGTCGTCGAGACCGCCGATCTCGGGACCCGCGCACTCATGCACCGCCACGATGCCGTTGCGCGCGGCCAGATCGAGCGCGGCTCGCTGCGCGTCGCGGCGCTGTGTCGCACTGAGCAGATTGCGGGCCGCGGCCCGCACGCGGTGGTGGGCGTCGGCGGTCAGCGGCCCCTGCTCGGAGAAGCCCGCGGTGTCGGGAAGTCCGGGCACCAGCTGCCGCAGACCGGTCGATGCGACGGCCGAGTGCACGTCGACCCGGGCCAGGTACGCGGCACGGCCGCCGAGCACTCCGTCGAGGTCCGCAGTGGTCGGGACCGCGTGTTCCGGCCAGCCTGATTCGTCCCAGCCGTGGCCCCAGATGACGCCGTCCGGGTGCTGCGCGGCGTGGTCGGTGAGCAGGGTCAGCAGGTGTGGCAGTGACGTCGCGGTGCGTAGGTCGAGCCCGACCACGGTAAGCCCGGTGGCGGTCAGGTGCACGTGGCTGTCGACGAATGCCGGCGCCACGAATGCGCCCTCGAGATCGACGACCGTGGCGTCCGGATACAGCGCCCGGCCGATGTCATCGGAACCGAGCCAGGCCACCACCCCATCGCGGATGGCCATCGCGGTGGCGTCGGGCGCAGCCGGGCTATGTATACGACCGCCGAGCAGCAGCGTTGTCGCAAAAGTCGTCACGAACGTGACACGTTAGTCCGTTCAGCCGGCGTGCCGGTGCGCAGCGACCGGTGAGCTGTCGATGACCTCGATCACTTCCCCGTCGATGTAGTCACCGCGACTGCGATAACGCTCGTCGTGGTTGATGTAGATCACCTGAGTCGGGAAGTCCATGGGGGTGAGGTGACGACCGAACAGGGCCTTTACCGCCGGTCGCAGCGCGCGCCGGGTGAACGGCACCAGCATGAGCGCGCCGAGCACCGAGCTGGCCAACCCGGGAACAACGACCAGCACCGTCCCGAGAGCCACCAACAGGCTGTCCGTGGCCAGCGTGGGATCGGCGGATCGAGCGCTCAGCGCGTCCGACAGCCTGCTGAAATGCCGAGTGATCTGGGTGCCCGCGATGGCCAGGCCGGCGGCGAATGTCGCCAGGAGGGCCAGCAGCGTCCACGCCACACCGATGGTCGAGGCCAGGGCTGCCAGCACCGCGACCTCGACCAAGGCGTAAACCAGAAATAGTCGCATCGCCATGCACTGGACAACGCAGAAATGCCGGAATTGGTTCCTAGGCGCCCGGAACCGGCTCCACCTCGATGGCTGCGTGCACCTTTTCGACGCCACCGCGGATGATGGCCTGCGGGATCCACCACCACGCGTGCCACCAGTAGCGCCTGGTCACCATGTCGAAGACGCGCTTGGTCTCGGACTTCGGCAGGTTGCGGGCGATGGCCTCGACCGGCTCGCCCTTGACCTTGCCCAGGGCTCCGCACTTCTGGATGGTGACGCGCGGGGTGTTCTTGATCCGCTTGGTCTTCCAGGAGCCGTCGTCGGTGCTGATCAGCAGCTTGCCCTCGTGCGGCACGCCCCAGACCGGAGTCGGCTTGGGCCGGCCGTCCTTGGTGAAGGTCGTGAGAAGCAGGTACTTCTCGCGGTACACATCTTCGAATGTCGGAGCCATGGCTCTAGAAGACCACGGTTTCGTTGCCGTGGCGCAGGATGCGGTCCTGACAGTGCCACAGCACCGCCCGGGACAACACGGCCCGTTCCACGTCCGCACCCAGCCGAACGAGCTCCTCGACGCTGTGGGTGTGGTCCACGCGGACGACGTCCTGCTCGATGATCGGCCCCTCGTCCAGATCCTCGGTCACGTAGTGGGCGGTGGCGCCGACAAGTTTCACGCCGCGCTCCTTGGCCCGCCGGTACGGCGTCGCGCCGACGAATGCCGGCAGGAAAGAGTGGTGGATGTTGATCAGCGGACAGCCGATGGCGTCGAGGAACGCCGGCGTGATGATCTGCATGTACCGGGCGAGCACCACCAGATCGACGTTGCCCTTGAGCAGCTCCAGCTGACGCTGCTCGGCCTGCTCCCGAATGTCCCGAGTGGCCGGGATGTGGACGAACGGCACTCCGAACGCCCGGACCTGCTCGGCCAGGTCGGCGTGGTTGGAGATCACCATCACCACGGTCATGTCGAGTTCGCCGCGGCGGTTGCGCCACAGCAGGTCGAGCAGGCAGTGGTCGGCGGTCGACGCCATGATCGCCACGCGCTTCGGCCTGGACGCATCGGTGAACCGGTAGTCCATGTCGAATTCTTGCGCCACCGACTGGAATTCGCGCTCGAGTTCAGGTTGGGCGGCCGCCAGCCCAGGCAGATGGAAGACGGTGCGCTGCAGGAAGACACCGTCTTCGGGAGCGGTCGAATGCTGGTCCAGCGAGATGATGTTGGCGCCGGAATTGGTCAGGAATGTCGAGACCGCGGCGATCACGCCACGACGGTCCGGGCAGTTCAGCAGCAGCCGCCCGATATCCTTGTGGCGCGGCAGCTTTGGCGCGCCTGGGGGGAATCCGGTCACTACGCGGCCCGCAACTCCAGCGCGACGTTGTTCTCCATACCGCCCCGCAGCTTGGAGACGAAGTTGAAGGCCTTGCCGATCAACCCGTAGCGCTTGCCGATGCCGTCGTAGACGGTGCCCAGCTGTGACTTGTCCAAGATGGCCGCCACGGCCTCGACGGCCTCGCTCTTCGGGTTGCCGCGCATGTCGCACTTGGCGACCGTCACCCGCGGGGTGTTGCGGATCCGCTTGACCTTCCAGGCCTTTGCCTCGGAGATCACGAGCAGCCGATCTCCGTCGGGGACCGCCCAGACGGCAGTCGGTTTGGGCCGGCCGTCCTTGGTGAAGGTGGTCAGCAGGACGTAGTTCGCGGTGGCGACGTCGGCGAAGGTGAGGGCCATGGCGATCAGGCTAGTCGGACGGTGTGACTTGGGCGTGATTCGTCACGCGGACCGGTACGAATCACGCCGAAATCACCCTTCCAGCTCCCCCTCGGTCTCCAGCAGCACCTGCTTGAGGGCGTCGAGGGTCTCGGACTCCGGCGCCGACCACATGCCGCGACCGGCCGCCTCCAGCAGCCGCTCGGCCATGCCGTGCAGCGCCCACGGGTTGGACTCGGACATGAACTTGCGGTTCTCCGGGTCCAGCACGTAGCTCTGCGTCAGCTGCTCGTACATCCAGTCGGCCATGACGCCCGCGGTGGCGTCGTACCCGAACAGGTAGTCGACGGTGGCCGCCATCTCGAAGGCACCCTTGTAGCCGTGCCGTCGCATGGCATTCATCCAACGCGGGTTGACCACCCGGGCCCGGAAGACGCGTGTCGTCTCCTCCGACAGCGTGCGGGTGCGGACGGCGTCGGGCCGGGTGTTGTCGCCGATGTACGCGGCCGGATCCTTGCCCGTCAGCGCGCGGACGGTGGCGACCATGCCGCCGTGGTACTGGAAGTAGTCGTCGGAGTCGGCGATGTCGTGCTCGCGGGTGTCGGTGTTCTTGGCCGCCACCGAGATTCGCCGGTACGCCCGGTTCATGTCGTCGGTCGCGGGGGCACCGTCGAGACCGCGGCCGTAGGCGAAGCCGCCCCAGGCGGTGTACACCTGGGCCAGGTCGGCGTCGTCGCGCCAGTTGCGGCTGTCGATGAGCTGCAGCAGTCCGGCGCCGTAGGTTCCCGGCTTGGATCCGAAAATCCTTGTGGTGGCGCGCCTTTGGTCGCCGTGGTCGGCGATGTCGACCCGAGAGTGGGCACGGACGTAATTGTCCTCGGCCGATTCATCGAGCCCGGCGACCAGCTGCACCGCATCGTCCAGCATGGTCACCACGTGCGGGAAGGCATCGCGAAAGAAGCCGGAAATGCGGACGGTGACGTCGATGCGTGGACGGCCCAGTTCGGCCAGCGCGATGGGCTCCAGCCCGACCACGCGGCGCGACGCGTCGTCCCAGATGGGCCGAACACCCAGCAGCGCAAGCACTTCGGCGATGTCGTCGCCCGCGGTGCGCATGGCCGAGGTGCCCCATACCGAGAGCCCGACCGACTCCGGCCAGCGGCCGTAGTCGGTGCGATAGCGCTCCAGCAGCGAATCCGCCATCGCCACACCGGTTTCCCACGCCAGCTTGGACGGGACGGCCTTGGGGTCGACGGAGTAGAAATTGCGGCCCGTGGGCAGCACATTGACCAGGCCGCGCAGCGGGGAGCCCGACGGTCCGGCCGCGATGAACCCGCCGCCGAGGGCGTGCAGAATCTGGTCGATTTCGCGGTCGGTCGCGCGCAGCCGCGGCACCACCTCGGTGGCGGCGAACCGCAGCACCTTCGCGACTTCAGCGTTGTCGATGATGCCATCGACGGCGGCGGCATCCCAGCCAGACGCCTGCAGCTTCGCCACCAGCTCACGCGCCTGGTCCTCCGCGGCGTCGACGGCTTCGCGTGCCGCAGAGCCGTCCTCGGCCAGACCCAGCGCCTCGCGCAGCCCCGGCACCGACTGTTCGCCGCCGAACAGCTGGCGGGCCCGCAGGATGGCCAGCACCAGGTCCAGTTCGGCCTCACCGTCCGGCGCCTGGCCCAAGATGTGCAGGCCGTCGCGGATCTGGACGTCCTTGATCTCGCACAGCCAGCCGTCGACGTGCAGCAGCATGTCGTCGAACACGTCCTCGTCGGGCCGGTCCTCGAGCCCCAGGTCGTGGTCCATCTTGGCGGCACGCATCAGCGTCCAGATCTGCTGGCGGATGGCCGGCAGCTTGCCCGGGTCCAGCGCCGAGATGGTGGAGTGCTCGTCGAGCAGCTGCTCCAGCCGGGCGATGTCGCCGTAGGTTTCGGCGCGGGCCATCGGCGGGATCAGGTGGTCGACCAATACCGCGTGCGCGCGGCGTTTCGCCTGCGTGCCCTCGCCGGGATCGTTGACCAGGAACGGGTACACCAGCGGCAGGTCGCCCAGCGCGGCGTCGGTGCCGCACGCCGCGGACATGCCGAGCGTCTTGCCCGGCAGCCATTCCAGGTTGCCGTGCTTGCCCAGGTGGATCATCACGTCGGCGCCGAAGTGCGTGTTGATCCAGTGGTAGGCAGCCAGGTAGTGGTGGCTCGGCGGCAGGTCGGGGTCGTGGTAGATCGCGACGGGGTTCTCGCCGAAGCCACGGGGCGGCTGGACGATCAGCACGATGTTGTCGGAAACCATTGCCGCGATGACGATTTCACCATCGGGGTCCTGCGAACGGTCGACGAACAGCTCGCCCGGCGCCTCGCCCCAATGTTCGGTCACGGCGTCGGTGAGTGCGGCCGGCAGGGTCGCGAACCAGGCCCGGTAGTCCTTGGCGGACACCCGGACGGGGTTGGCTTCCAGCGCTTCGGTGCTGAGCCAGTCGGGATCCTGCCCGCCGCGCTCGATCATGGCGTGGATGAGGGCGTCCCCGTCCCCGGCGTCCACGCCGGGGACGTCGCCGATGCGGTAGCCGGCGTCGCGCATGGCGCGCAGCAACGCCACGGCGCTGGCCGGGGTGTCGAGACCGACGGCGTTGCCGATGCGGGCGTGCTTGGTCGGGTACGCCGAGAACACCAGGGCAACGCGCTTGTCGGCGGGCTCGACGTACCTCAGGCGCGCGTGCCGGACGGCCAGCCGGGCCACCCGTTCGCAGCGCTCGGGGTCGGCGACGTACGAGATCAGGCCCTCGCTGTCGATCTCCTTGAACGAGAACGGCACGGTGATGATGCGGCCGTCGAACTCCGGCACCGCGACCTGTGACGCGACGTCCAGCGGCGTCAGCCCGTCGTCGTTCTTGTCCCACTGGGCACGCGAGCTGGTGAGGCACAGGCCCTGCAGGATCGGGACGTCGAGGGCCGCGAGGTGCGCGACGTTCCAGTTGTCGTCATCACCGCCGGCACTGGCCAGCGCCGGGGTCGCGCCGCCGGCCGCCAGCACCGTCGTGATCAGGGCATCGGCGGTCCCCAGCAGCTCGATGAGCTCGGGTTCGGCGGTACGCAGCGAGGCGCAGAAGATCGGGAGCGGACGGCCGCCGGCCTGCTCGATGGCCCCACACAGCGCGTCGATGTACGCGGTGTTGCCGGCCAACTGCTGGGCCCGGTAGTAGAGCACCGCGACCGTCGGCCCCTGAGCACCCGACGAGCGCTGCAGCAGCCCCCAGCTCGGAGCCGATACGGGCTCCCCGAAGCCGAAGCCGGTCATCAGGACGGTGTCAGAAAGGAAAGAGTGCAGGTTGCGCAGATTCTCTGTGCCGCCCTGCGCCAGATAGATGTGCGCCTGGAGAGCGACGCCGGCGGGGACGGTCGAGTGACTCATCAGGTCGGCGTCGGGCGCCTGCTCCCCCGACAGCACCACCGTGGGGACCCCACTGGCGATGACGGCGTCGATGTCGTCCTGCCAGGTCCGGTAGCCGCCCAGCACCCGCACCACCGCCAGGTCCGCGCCGGCCAGGAGGTCCGGCAGTTCCCCGTCGATCAACCGCGACGGGTTGGCCCATCGGTACTCGGCCCCGCTCGCGCGGGCGGTGATCAGATCGGTGTCGGACGTCGAGAGCAGCAGTACGGTCGGCACTGACTATTCGTACAGCACCGACGTGGTCGCGCGGTCGCGCCCCTGGGGTGGGCGCAAATAGCGCAACGGGGCGGGCTGCTCTCGCAACCCGCCCCGTCGGCGGTCTTACTGACGTGAAGCTGCTGGGATCAGCGCTCGTTCGCACTCCAGCGCGAGTACCAGGTCTTGCCCTGGTACGGCAGGCCGGCAGCCACGATGAGAGCGAAGACGCCACCAACGTACAAAGCGAAATCGGACATTGCGTCCCTCCTTAGGTCATCCGAAAGCGGTGTAGCAAACGGACGTTCGCGTTCCACGGTACGGGCCAATGCGGCGAAAACAAGGGACTTGTAAGGCACGGAACAGCCTGGAAACGTCAGTGACCTATTTCACTATTTACCGGATAACGTAACGTAGACAAGGTGATTCGGACGCGTGACGACGACGCCTGCCCAGGCGCGCTCCAGGTGCACCAGGCAGCCGACGGCGGCCTGGCCCGCATCCGCCTGGCCGGTGGGATGATCACCGCTGGGCAACTGGCGGCGTTGGCCCACGCCGCGACCGAATTCGGTTCACCGGCAATGGAACTGACGTCGCGCGGCAATATCCAGGTGCGCGGTATCCACGACGCCGAAGGGCTGGCCGCGGCGGTCGACACTGCGGGCCTGCTGCCCTCGCCGACCCACGAACGGGTCCGCAACATCGTGGCCTCGCCGCTGACGGGCCGCCACGGCGGGCGGGGCGACGTCCGTGACGTGGTCCGCGACCTCGATTCCGGGCTGCAAAACCGTCCTGACCTGGCCGAACTACCCGGACGGTTCTGGTTCGGGGCCGACGACGGGCGGGGCGACATCTCAGGCCTGGCGCCCGATGTGAGCACCCACCTGGTATCCCCGGACACCGCCGCGGTACTGGTCGCGGGACGTGACACCGGGGTGCGGATTCCCGCCACGCGGGCCGCCGACACCCTGCTGGACCTCGCCCACACCTTCCTGGAAGTTCGTGAGAACCGCTGGCGGGCAAGCGAACTGGACAATGTCGACGAGCTCCTGGCCGGCGCCGGGCTCCGCCCCACCGAATCGTCGGGCGCCACCTGGCCGCCCGTCGACGCCCCGCCGGTCGGCTGGATCACCCAGGACGACGGCCGGATCACGTTGGGCGCGGCTGTCCCCCTGGGTGTGCTGCAGGCCCGTACCGCGGAGTTTGTGGCGGCAATCACCGCTCCGGTCGTGGTCACTCCATGGCGCTCGTTACTCATCTGTGACCTCGAAGAGGGCGTTGCCGACACCGCACTGCGCGTGCTGGCGCCGATGGGTCTGGTCTTCGACGAGCACTCCCCCTGGTTGTCGATCAGTGCCTGTACCGGCAGCCCGGGGTGCGCCAAGTCACTCGCCGACGTCCGGAGTGACGCCGCCGCGGCAGCGGAGTCCGGCGAGCCCGGCGGGCGGCGGCACTTCGTCGGCTGTGAGCGCGCGTGCGGTAGCCCGCCCATCGGAGAAGTGCTGGTGGCGACCAACTCGGGGTACCAACCGCGCCACCCGTAGGGTTATCGCGTGCTCGACTACGTCCGCGACGCTGCGGAGATCTACCGGCAGTCGTTCGCGACAATCCGCGCCGAGGCGGATCTGGCGCGATTTCCCGACGACGTCTCACGCGTCGTCGTACGCCTGATCCACACCTGTGGCCAGGTCGATGTCACCGAGCACGTCGCCTATACCGACGACGTGGTGACCCGCACGCACGCGGCACTGGCGGCGGGGGCTCCGATCCTGTGTGACTCGTCGATGGTCGCGGCCGGGATCACCCGCTCCCGTCTGCCCGGGAAAGGCGAGGCCAACGAAGTGGTGTCACTGGTCGCCGATCCCCGGGCCCCAGAACTGGCCGCGAAACTCAGCAGCACGCGTTCGGCGGCGGCCGTCGATCTGTGGGCGGACCGGCTCGGCGGCGCCGTGCTGGCCATCGGCAATGCGCCGACCGCCCTGTTCCGGCTGCTGGAGCTGCTGGACGAGGGCGCTCCGGTGCCCGCGGCGGTGCTGGGCGGTCCGGTGGGCTTCGTCGGCTCGGCACAGTCGAAGGACGAACTGATCGCGCGGCCGCGCGGCATGGCATATCTGGTGGTGACGGGGCGGCGCGGCGGTAGTGCCATGGCCGCTGCCGCGGTGAACGCGATTGCGAGTGAACACGAATGAAGGGAACCTTGTACGGCGTCGGCCTCGGCCCCGGCGACCCGGAACTGGTGACGGTCAAGGCCGCGCGGTTGATCGGCGAGGCCGACGTGGTCGCGTACCACAGCGCACGGCACGGCCACAGCATCGCGCGGCGCATCGCCGAACCGTATCTGCGGCCCGGCCAGATCGAGGAGCACCTCGTCTACCCGGTGACGACCGAGACCACGTCGCACCCGGGCGGGTACGACGGCGCGATCGAAGACTTCTACGCCGAGGCCGCCGAGCGCATCGCCACCCACCTGGCGGCGGGCCGCAACGTCGCGCTGCTCGCCGAGGGTGATCCGCTCTTCTACAGCTCCTACATGCACATGCACACGCGGCTGACCGAGCGGTTCCACGCGGTGATCGTGCCGGGCGTGACATCGGTCAGCGCCGCATCGGCCGCGATCTCGACGCCGCTGGTGCAGGGCGAGCAGGTGCTCACCATCTTGCCCGGCACCCTGCCCGAGGGTGAACTGCAGCGCCGGCTGGCCGACACCGACGCGGCCGTGGTGATGAAACTGGGCCGGTCGTACCCGACTGTGCGGCAGGCACTTTCGTCGGCTGGGCGGCTCGACGAGGCGTTCTACGTGGAACGCGCGAGCACCGAGGCGCAGCGGGTCCTGCCGGCCGCCGACGTCGATGATGCGACGGTGCCGTACTTCTCGATCGCAATTCTCCCGGGTGGGCGACGCGACAAGGCGATGGTCGGCAGCGTGGTGGTGGTCGGGCTGGGTCCGGGTGACCCCGAGTGGACGACGGCCCAGACCCGTCGGGAACTGGCGGCGGCCACCGACCTGATCGGCTACGGGCCGTATCTGGACCGGGTGCCGACGCGTCCCGGCCAGCAGCGCCACCCCAGCGACAACACCGACGAGCGCGCCCGCGCCGAGCTGGCCTGCACACTGGCCCAGCAGGGCCGCACCGTCGCCGTGGTGTCCTCCGGCGACCCCGGGGTGTTCGCGATGGCGACCGCGGTGCTCGAAGAGGCCCAGCAGTGGCCGGGCGTCGACGTCCGGGTGATCCCGGCGATGACCGCAGCGCAGGCCGTGGCCAGCCGCGTCGGCGCGCCACTCGGGCACGACTACGCGGTGATCTCGCTGTCCGACCGGCTCAAGCCGTGGGACATCATCGCCGAGCGGCTCACCGCCGCCGCCCGCGCCGACATGGTGCTGGCGATCTACAACCCGGCGTCGAAGACCCGGACCTGGCAGGTAGCCGCCATGCAGGACCTGCTGTTGGAGTACCGCGACCCCAACACACCCGTGGTCATCGGACGCGACGTGGCCGGGCCCGATGAGTCGGTGCGCGTGGTGCGCCTCGCCGACCTCAAGCCGGCCGAGATCGACATGCGCTGCCTGCTGATCATCGGGTCGTCGCAGACGGTGTGGCACACCACCGCCGATGGCGACCGAGTCTTCACCCCGCGGACGTACCCGGGCTGACCGGTCGTCGACGCGTTACCGCGATGGATCTGATCAGCGCTGCCTGACCCACGTTTCCGCTTCAGAGACCGTACCGACCGTCGTCACACCGTCGGGCAGGGCCGGGCGATCCACCATGATCACCGGGATGTTCAGCGCCGCAGCAGCATCCAATTTGGCGCGGGTCATGCTGCCGCCACTGTTCTTGGTGACCAGCGCATCGATGTGATGCTCGCGCAGCAGGGCGAGCTCGTTGTCGTAGTCGTACGGGCCGCGCGAGAGCAGGATTTCGTGGTTCGGTGGCAGCATGTCGGCGTCCGGCGGCGTGACCGCCCGGATCAGGAACCAGGCGTCCGATGAGCGGAACGCCGCGGTGCCCGAACGGCCGGTGGTGAGGAAGACCCGTTGGTAGCCACGGTCTTTGACGGTCTGCGCGGCCTGCCAGTCGTCGGCGACGACCATGGCGTCGCCGGGTGTCCAGGCGGGCCGGGCCAGGACCAGGTGCGGCAGATGCAAGCCGGCGCAGGCCCGAGCGGCGTTGGCCGTGATGGTGGCGGCGAACGGATGCGTGGCGTCGACGACCGCGGTGATCTCGTTGTCCTGCAGATAGGCGCGCAGGCCGTCGACGCCACCGAAGCCACCGATCCGGACGGGTCCGACCGGCAGCGCGGGGTCCGGGACGCGGCCGGCGAGGGAGCTGATCAGCTCGACATCGGGGTGCAGCAGCTTGGCCAGTGCCCGTGCCTCGGAGGTCCCACCCAGCAGGAGGAGTTTCGTCGGCGAGCGATCCCCCGGCTGTGTCATCAATGCCGCGTCCCGCGGCGGCGGCCGCTGGAGTACAGGTAACTGTCGGCAAAACCCTGGGCGCCCAACACGTCTCCGACGAAGATGACCGCGGTCTTGGTGATGCCGGCGGCTTTCGTTCGCTCGGCCAGCTCGGCCAGGGTGCACCTGAGGACCTGTTCGGTCGGCCAGCTGACGAAAGCCACCACCGCGCAGGGGGTTTCCGGGCGGTATCCACCCTCGATCAGCTGCGGGACGATGTTGTCGATCTGCGCGGCCGCCAGATGCAGCACCAGCGTGGCGCCCGGTTTGGACAGCGTGACGAGGTCTTCACCGGCGGGCATCGCGGTCGACAGCGTGGCGACCCGCGACAAGGTGATGGTCTGGGCGACACCGGGCACCGTCAGCTCGCGGCCGAGCGCGGCGGCGGCGGCCGCGAAAGCCGGCACGCCGGGGACGATTTCGTAGTCGATACCGAGCTCGTCGAGCCGACGGCATTGTTCTGCCACCGCGCTGTAGATCGAGGGGTCACCGGAATGCAGACGTGCCACGTCGAGTCCGGCTTCGTGCGCCGCGGCGAGCTCGCCGATGATCTGCTCCAGGTTGAGCGGACCGGTGTCCACCACCCGCGCGCCCGGCGGGCACTCCGCCAGCAGGTCGTCGGGCATGATCGAGCCGGCGTAGAGGCAGACCCGGCAGGACTGCAGCAGTCGCTGTCCCCGCACGGTGATCAGGTCTGCGGCGCCGGGTCCCGCGCCGATGAAGTACACCGTCATTTCTTGACCACCGTCCACTGGGTTATCGGCAACGCCGGGCGCCAACCGGTGAAGCGCCCGATCGGCTCGCCGTGATAGTGCTGGAAGCGCCGCAGGTCGCCGCCGAGCCGTGAATAGAGCTGCACCACATATGCTTCCGACTCGGCGGTGACCGCGTTGGCGACCAACCGGCCGCCGGGTTCCAGCGCGTCGAAGCAGGCCTCGAACAGGCCCGGCTGGGTGAGGCCGCCGCCGATGAAGACGGTGTCCGGTGCGGCCACATCGGCGAAGCTGTCGGGTGCGGCACCACGGACGTCGACGCGCACACCGAACATGGTGGCATTGTTGGCGATTCGCTCGCGGCGCACCTCGTCACGTTCGAAAGCGACCGCTCGGCCACCGGATGCCCGGCACCATTCGATCGCGATGCTCCCCGACCCGGATCCGACGTCCCACAAGATGTGACCGGGACGCGGCTCCAGCGCCGTCAGTGCCAGCGCCCGGATGGTCTGCTTGGTGATCTGTCCGTCATGGCCGAACGCCGCGTCCGGTAGCACCGCTGCGACGCGCCGTTCGGGAAGGTAGTGCACGGCAATGACATTCAGCGCGTCGACAGCCGGGGCGTCGGTGGCCCACTCCGCGGCAGCCATGGTGGTGATCCGTTCGGCGGGGCCGCCGAGCTGCTCGAGCACGGTGAATCGCGATTCGCCACAACCGGTCTCGTCCAGCAGCCGGGCCAGCACCCGCGGCGTGTCGGAGCCTTTGGACAACACCACCGCGCGTCCACCGTGCCGGATGGCGGTGTGCGGAGCCGCGGTGACCAGGCTGATCACCTCGGTGTCCTGCACGCTCCACCCCAGCCGCGCGCAGGCCAGGGTCACCGACGACACGTGTGGCAGCACCGTCACCCGATCGCGACCGAACAGCCGGATCAACGTGGCGCCGATACCGTGCAGCATCGGGTCGCCGGAGGCCACCACGTGCACGTCGGCCAGACCGTCGAACAAGGTCGGCAGGGCCGGGACCATCGGCGACGGCCAGGCCCGGCGCTCGGCGGTGATCTCGCCGCCGAGCAGATCGAGTTGCCGTGGACCACCGTAAATGACTGTAGCGCTGAGCAATTCGCGGCGTGACGCCTGCGAGAGGCCGGCCATCCCGTCGGCTCCGATACCGACGACGGTGATTTTCCCTTCGGTCCCGGTCATCTGCGTCCTCTGCTCTTCACGCAAGCGCTCATCGCGGCATCTTTCGCCAGATCGCCTTCGGCACGAACCGCGTCGCGAAGATCAACGGCCGAATCCCCCACGGCACCCACACCGCGCCCTTCCCACGCGCCAGCGCCCGGGCCGTGGCTTCGGCGACCTGCGCCGGCGTGCTCGACATCGGCGCCGGGTCCATGCCCTCGGTCATGCGGCCGATCACGAAGCCGGGCCGCACGATCAGCAGCTGGATACCGGTGCCGTGCAGCGCGTCGGCCAACCCGCAGGCGAAGCCGTCCAGGCCGGCTTTCGCCGAACCGTAGACATAGTTGGCCCGGCGGACCCGCGCCCCGGCGATGGACGAGAACACCACGAGCCGTCCCCGGCCGGCGGCCCGCATGTGCTGCGTCAGCAGAGTCAACAAGTTCACCTGGGCCACGTAGTCGGTGTGCACGACGGCCACCGCATGCGCGGCGTCGTCCTCGGCCCGGGCCTGGTCCCCGAGGACGCCGAAGGCCAGCACCGCGGTGCTGATCGGGCCGTGCTCGGCTTCGATCGCGTTGACCAACACGGCGTGCGAGGGCAGGTCGTCGGCATCGAACTCGCAGGTCCGGACGCCGGCGGCGCCCGCCGCGCGGACCGCTTGCGCCTCGGCGGTCAGCTGGTCGGCCCGGCGTGCCGCGAGCACCACCGTGTTGCCCGGCGCCAGCCGGATGGCCAGTTCCAGGCCGATCTCACTGCGGCCGCCGAAGACGACGACCACCTCGCCGCCGGTATCCGCCGTGTCGTTCACGGCTGCGATTATCACCTGCGCTACTTTTGATCGTGATGGCGAAGGCAACGACACGGCTCACCAGTGACGCGCTGGCATTCCTCACCGAGCGTCATCTGGCGATGCTGACCACCCTGCGGTCGGACAATTCCCCGCACGTCGTGGCGGTCGGTTTCACCTTCGACCCGAAGACGCACATCGCGCGCGTCATCACCACCGGCGGTTCTCAGAAGGCCCTCAACGCGGCCCAGCGTGGTGTTGCCGTGCTGAGCCAGGTCGACGGCGCCCGGTGGTTGTCGCTCGAAGGCAAGTCGACGGTGAGCCATGACGCCGACGACGTTCGCGACGCCGAGCTGCGCTACGCCCAGCGCTACCGCACGCCGCGGGTGAATCCCCGCCGCGTGGTGATCGAGGTCCGGGTGGAACGCGTGCTCGGGTCGAGCGAGCTCCTGGACCGCGGCGAAGCCTGATCGCCGCTCGTGATCTCGCGGCGACCATGTCGTCAATCTCGCGCGCAGGTGCGGCGACGTGCCGTGGCGGCCTGTCCGACAGGGACGTTGCGCTTCGCGGACAAGGTGTAACGCGCCCTCGCGACGCGGCCTGAGAAGGCAACCAACCGGCATGCCGCACGTCACCCCGGCATGGTTCGATCTAAGACGCCATGACTATCGCCAGCCCCTTCCCCGAGGTCCAGATCCCGACGACGGCCGTCTATGAGTACATATTCGGCGATCTGGCCGAGGCAGACGCCGATCGCATCGCCATCACCGAGGTCGCGACCGGCGCGGAGTACACCTACCGCGAGCTGACCAGCCGCATCGAGGCGTTCGCCGGTGCGCTGGCCGCTCGCGGTCTGGGCACCGGCGACGTGGTGGGCCTGCTGGCCCCCAACAGCGCCGCGTTCGCGGTCGCCTTCCACGGCATCCTGCGATCCGGTGCCACGGCCACCACCATCAACGCGTTGTTCACCGCCAAGGACATCGCCAAGCAGCTGACCGATTCCGGTGCCGCCATGCTGATCACCGTCACCGCGCTGGCACCCCAGGCGCTGCAGGCCGCAGGCGAAGTCGGGCTGGCTACCGACCGCATCGTCGTCCTCGATGGCCCCGGTACCGCGGTGGACGGTCATCCGAACGCATCGGAACTGCTCGGCGCCGCAGTGCCCGCACCACACGTCGGCTTCGACCCGGCCACTCATCTGGCGGCGTTGCCGTACAGCTCGGGCACCACGGGAATTCCCAAGGGCGTCATGCTCACCCATACCAATCTGGCCGCGAACGTGGCGCAGATCCGGCCGATCCAGGGCCTGGTCCCTGAGGATCGAGTACTGGCGGTGCTGCCGTTCTTCCACATCTACGGCATGACGGTGTTGCTCAACTCGGTGCTGCACGCGCGGGCCCGGCTGGTCATCATGCCGAGCTTCGACCTCGCGGTGTTCCTCGAGACCATCCAGGACCACAAGTGCACGTTCGCGTTCATCGCGCCGCCGGTCGCGGTCGCGCTGGCCAAGCACCCGATGGTCGACTCCTACCGGCTCGATTCCCTGAAGGGCCTGATGTCGGGCGCCGCGCCGCTCGACGACGACCTCGGGATGGCGGTCTCCGACCGGCTCGGCTGTCCCATCGTGCAGGGCTATGGCATGAGTGAGCTGAGTCCGGTGAGCCACTGCATGCCGTTCGACGGCGGCCGCGAACTCGTCGGTGCCGTCGCGCCATTGAGCTCGTGCGGCTGGACGGTGCCGGGCGCCGTGAGCAAGATCGTCGACCCCGATACGGGAGCCGAGATCGGCCGGCCCGAGCACGGCCTGAGCGAGGTCGGTGAACTGTGCTTCCGGGGCCCCAACGTCATGGCCGGTTACCTCAACAACGAGACGGCCACCCGCGAGACCATCGACGCCGACGGTTTCCTGCACACCGGTGACCTGGCCCGGGTCGACGCCAGCGGCTGCATCTACATCGTCGACCGGCTCAAGGAGCTCATCAAGTACAAGGGCTACCAGGTGCCCCCGGCCGAACTCGAGGCCGTGCTGCTGACGCATCCCGGTATCGCCGATGCGGCGGTGGTCGGGGTCCGTGATCCGGAATCGGGCGAGGAAGTGCCGAAGGCATTCGTGGTGCTGCAACCGGGGTCCACCCTGTCGGGCGACGAGATCATGGACTTCGTCGCCGGACAGGTCGCGCCGTACAAGAAGGTCCGACAGGTCGCGTTCATCGATGCCATCCCGAAGTCCGCGGCGGGCAAGATTCTGCGTCGAGAGCTGCGGGCAATCCGCGAAATCTAGGGACCGATCGTCAGATCGGCATCACGCGCGGCCTTGGCCTGGCGATACCCGACCGCGAGCCCGACGAGCGGCATCAACACCAACCCGGCCAGCCCGAACAGGTCCCCGCGCAACCCGACAGGCTCGGCGGCGGCCCACACCGGGACGCCGGTATGGTCGGCCGACAGCAGATCCGCGGCGCCGTCGTCGCGCGGTGCCGCCGGTGTGCGCGCCTCGGCGGCAAGTGGGGTCACCGCCGGCACCGCCCACCACGAACGCCCGGCCGTCGTGCCGGTGTGCTGTTCGGCTACGACCACCGACATCGGCTGATTGGGTCGTGTGGGCGCCGGCGCGGCCACGGGACTGTCGGAACCGTGGTTGGACCGTGCACCCGACGCGGCGTTGTTCGCGCCGTTGCCGTTGCCGTTGCCGCCACCCTTGCCGTTCGAGGAACCGGCGGTGTTGGTCTGGCCGGAGGCGGACGACGTGCCGCCGGGGTTGCCGCGCGTCGTGGACCCACCATTGCCGGAGCTGCCATTGCCGGAGCTGCCATTGCCGGGGTTGCCGCGGGAGGAGCCGCCCTGGCTGTTCCCCGACTTGCCTTTCCCGCCGTTGCCGTGCGACGCGCCGGGGTCGGCGGCCGCGATCGCCATCGAGGGCCCCGCCATCACCAGGAACGCGGCGACCGCAAGGTTCGCGCCGGCCAGCAGTGCATCGTCACGGCGCACGTCCCGCCCCCGATCACTTCCTTGCGAAGTGGCACCCCCTGCACACTCCGGACTCTCATCATCGCACGTCAGGATGACCGAGTCGACGATTTCCGCGGTTCGCCGGGCAGGTCAGAACTCATGCGGCGTCCGGGTCCAGGGCAATGCCGTCGGCGGCCTTGCGGAGCAGGGTCAGTGCCGTGCGGGCCCACTTCTCGGTGGCCCCGGCCAGCCTGCACGCGGGTGTCAGGCCCACTCGCTCGCGCAGCACCGCACGCGGAAACCCCAGCCGGTCGGTGATGCTCGCGGCCGCGGCGGCGACCTTCTCGACCGGTACCGGGCGCTCGGGTGCCACGCCCGGCAGCACGCCCAGCATGATGGTCCGACCCGCCTCGACCCACTCGCCGATGCCGTCCAGATCCGCCGCGGTCAGTTGGGCGGCATCGACAGAGATGGCGCTGAAACTGGTGCGCGCCAAGGTTGTCCACGGCACATCGGCCGCACACACGTGAATGGCGGCCGGGCCCCCGACGGTCGCGATGCACTCGTCGAGCAGACTCGCGGCCTTCAGCGCGTCGACCGGAGCCACCGGCGACATCCTCGTTACCCCGGCGAGCCGCCCGGCCAAGGCGGCCGGCAGGGACGGTTCGTCGAACTGCACCACCACCTCGGCCTCGCAGCGCCGCGCGACCTCGGCGCGATGACGTGCCACGCCCTCGGCGAGCGAACCGGCCAGGTCGCGCAGCGCGCCCGCATCGGTGATGGCCCGGTGGCCACCGGGCAACTCGAGTTCGGCGGCCAGCGTTAGCGGACCGGGGACCTGCACCTTGATGGTCCGCCCGGCCCCGCGCAACCCGGCCTTCTCCCAGGCTTCTTCGAGTGCGTCGACGTCCTCGTCGAGCAGGCCCGTGGCGCGGCGTACGACGGAACTGCGGCCAGGCGCGATGCGGTATCCGCGTGGCACGGTGTCGATGCCGATGTCAACGAGCAGCGCACCGGCGCGTCCGATGATGTCGGCGCCGACGCCGCGGGCCGGAAGCTCCACCAGATGAGGCAGGGCGGGCAGCTCACCGACCACGACGGCCGCCGCTTCCCGGGCGACCGTCCCCGGCCACGAGCCGATACCGGTTGCCTGGGCGAAAACAGTCACGCGGCCAACACTATTCGATGGGTTCCTCGACCCGGTCCGCCACGTAGGTCCGCAGCCGGTCCAGCGCGCCACCACTGTTGGCTTCGAACGCCGCCAGTGTGGTTGCTTCTGGCTGAGATCAGCGCGCGATGGTGGCGCTGCCGATGACCTCGTCACCGTCAGGGTCGCGGCGGTACAGCACCATGGTCTGACCAGGTGCGACACCGCGCAGCGGCGTGCGCAGTTGCACGTCGAGCACGCCATCTCGGAACTCGGCCACCGCATCTGCCAGGCCACCGTGCGCCCGCACCTGGATCAGGCATTCAACCGGACCCTCCGGCGCGATACCCGAGGTGAACACCGGACGCTCGCCCGTCAACGAGTGGATCTCGAGGTCGTCGACGCCGCCGACGTGCACGGTGCCCGTCTCGGCATCGATGCCCGTGACGTAGCGCGGCAGCCCATCGGCACCCGGACCAGCGATGCCCAGACCCTTGCGCTGGCCGATGGTGAAGCCGTGCACGCCGTCATGCTCGGCCAGCACCGTGCCGCCGGCGTCGACGACGGCGCCAGGACGGATGCCGATACGTGCACCGAGGAAGGCGCGGGTGTCGCCAGATGGGATGAAGCAGATGTCATGGCTGTCCGGCTTCTCGGCGACCGCCAGCCCACGTTCGGCGGCCTCCTGGCGGATTTGCGGCTTGGGGGTGTCGCCGATCGGGAACAGCGCATGACTGAGCTGCTCTGCCGTCAGTACGCCGAGCACGTACGACTGATCCTTGTCCGCGTCGACGGCACGGCGGAGCCGGCCGTCTTCGAGTCGCGCGTAGTGTCCGGTCGCCACGGCGTCGAAACCGAGCGCCAGCGCACGTGCCGACAGCGCCGAGAACTTGATCTTCTCGTTGCAGCGCACGCACGGGTTGGGCGTCTCGCCGCGGGCGTAGGACTCGACGAAGTCGTCGATGACGTCTTCCTTGAAGCGGTCGGCGAAATCCCAGACGTAGAAGGGGATTTCGAGGATGTCCGCGACCCGGCGGGCGTCTCCGGCGTCTTCCTTGGAACAGCAGCCACGCGACCCGGTGCGCAGGGTGCCGGGAGCGGTGGACAGCGCAAGGTGCACACCCACCACGTCATGGCCGGCGTCGACCATGCGCGCCGCGGCCACCGAGGAGTCCACTCCCCCGCTCATCGCTACCAGAACCCGCATGACTACCTTCCCAACCCGGCACTGGCCAGTGCAGCCTGACGAGCCCGCTCGACCGCGGCCGGCAGCACGGCCAGCACGGCATCGATATCGGCATCAGAACTGGTGTGCCCCAACGAAAATCGGAGTGACCCGCGGGCGCTGGCCGGAGCGGCGCCCATCGCGATCAAGACGTGTGACGGCTGCGCCACCCCGGCCGTGCAGGCCGAGCCCGTCGAACATTCGACGCCCTTGGCGTCCAGCAACATCAACAGGGCGTCGCCTTCGCAGCCGCGAAAAGTGAAGTGCGCGTTGCCCGGCAGCCGGTCCTCACCGGTGCCGCCGTTGAGCACCACGTCCTCGATGCCGGACAGCACGCCGTCGACCAGACGGTCACGCAAGGCCGTGATCCTGGCCCGGTACCCGTCCAGACCCTCGACCGCGACGCGCGCCGCCGCAGCCATGGCCACCACGCCCGCGACATCCGGTGTGCCCGAACGCACGTCACGCTCCTGACCACCGCCGTGCAACAGCGGCACGCACGCGACATCCCGGCGCAGCAGCAGCGCGCCGACCCCGGTGGGTCCGCCGAACTTGTGTGCCGCCACACTCAGGGCTGACAGTCCGCTCCCGGCGAAATCGACCGGCACGGCACCGATCGCCTGGATCGCATCGCTGTGCATCGGGACGTCGAATTCGGCTGCGATGGCTGCCAATTCGGCGATCGGCTGAATGGTGCCGACCTCGTTGTTGGCCCACATCACGCTGACGAGCGCGACGTCGTCGTGGGTTTCGAGGACTTCGCGCAACGCGGCGGGCGACACGGCGCCGGCAGAATCGACCGACAGCCACGTCACCTCCGCACCCTCGTGCTCCACCAGCCATTCGACGGCGTCGAGCACCGCGTGGTGCTCGACGGGTGACGTCACGATCCGGCGGCGGCCGTCGCAGCCGTCCCGGCGGGCCCAGAAGATGCCCTTGACGGCCAGGTTGTCGCTTTCGGTGCCACCGGCGGTGAAGATCACCTCGGAAGGCCGGGCGCCCAGCTGCTGGGCCAGGGACTCGCGGGCCTCCTCCATCCGGCGGCGCGCAGCCCGCCCCGACGTGTGCAGCGAGGACGCGTTACCGCCGGCCGCCAGGATCGCCGTCATCGCCTCGATGGCAACCGGGTGCATCGGGGTCGTGGCGGCGTGGTCCAGATATGCGGGGCTCATGGCCTGTCCAGGATACCGGCCAGGCCAAACCGGTCAGGCGGCCAGCACGTGCCCGTGAACAGCGGGGACAGGCAGCGGGCCGACCTCGTGCACCGCGGCCTGGCAGCGGCCGGCCAGATCGCGGCGATCGGTACCCGGCAACTGCAGCGACTGCACCTGGATGTGGCACACCGTCAGCTTGGCGGTGATGACGCGCTTGATGGACGTCAGCAGCGAGTCGTCACCGATGAACGCCGGGATGGTCGACTGGGCGCCGTCCCGGTGCCGGTAGGTCAGCTGCAGCGGCTGGACCGGACGGCCGGCGTCCACCGCGGCCTGGAACATGGCCGGCGCGAAGGTGCCGTGGCCCAGACCGCACCACGTGGTGCCCTCCGGGAACGCGACCACGGTCTGGCCGGCGGTGAGCCGGTCCGCGACAGTGCGGACCACGTCGGGCAGCCGGCGCAGGCTGTTGCGGTCGATCGGGATGACCTTCATCAGCCGGGCCAGGACGCCCAGGGCCGGCCACTCGATGAGGTCGGCACGCGCCACGAACGAGCCGGGCATGACCGCGCCGATCACGAAGATGTCGACCCACGAGACATGGCCGGCGACCACCAGCACGCCGCTCAGGTTGCGGATCGGCCCGCCGGAGACCCTGACCCGCACGCCCAGGCCGCGCAGCACCAGCCGGCAGTACATCCGCTGGATGCGCGACCGGCCGGGCAGTGGCACTGCCAGCAGCGGCAGGGTGGGCAGCAGCAGCATCGTCATGACCAGTCGCCCGGCGGTGCGCAGCGCGACGACGAACGGACGGCTGACGTGCGCCGCGTCCACCCGGATGCAGCTGGCGTCGCACGACGCCTTCGGCAGCCAGGGGTGCTCCTGCACCGTGACCGGCGTGGTCACTGCCCGGCCTTGTCGCTCGCGGCGGCCGCCGAACGCAGCCGGGTCAGGTACCTGACGTCGGCTTCGCGCTTGTCCAGCAGGGCCGGGAAGTCGCCGACACCGAAGTCGGGGTCGTAGGCGGGGTCGCCGCACACCTTCGCGCCGAGGCGCAGGTAGCCGCGCATCAGCGGCGGCACCGTCACGCGGGCCGGCGGCTCGATGTCGTCGAGCAGCTTGCCGTCGATGATCACGGGACGGTACGGGCGCACTGTGTATTCCGAGGCGTGCCGCTTGTTGACGAAGTCGCGGACGCCGCGAATCTGGCTGGCCGGCGGCTCGTCGGGGCTGCCCTGGATGGGTACCGACACGCAGCCGGTGACGTAGTCGTAGCCGCTGTGGTCCAGGTAGGCCAGGATGCCGCCCCACATGAGCAGGACGACGGCGCCGTTGCGGTGGTCGGCGCGCACCACTGCGCGGCCCATCTCCACCAGCGAGGGACGCAAGCCGTCGAGCGCGCTGACGTCGAACTCCGTTGCGGTGTAGAGCCCGCCGGCGGCGATGGCGCCGGGCGGCGGCAGCATGCGGTAGCAGCCCACGTACTCGCCGGTGTTGTCTTCGCGGACCAGGAGGTGGTCGCAGAACTCGTCGAATCGGTCCGCGTCCCGGCCACTTTCGAAACCGGGGCTGTCGTCGGTGAGGGTGTAGCCCGGCTCCGAGGTGAACACGTGGTGACGAAGCCGTTGCGCGGCCTCGATGTGTTCGGAGTCGGCCGACAGCAGCAACGTGTAGCGCGGGGTGTCGGTCGATGAACTGGTGTCGTCAGGGGCGATGAGTACAGAACTAGTGCTCATGTTGTGCACGGTGACGGAGCCGTTCGGCGCGACGGCATCGATCACGTAACGCGTTGATGACCGGTTGCGAAACATCACGGTCCGTTACATTCGGCGCATGATGCCGCGATGAGAAGCCGCGCCGCGATTGTCCGTGAGGTGGGCGGGGACTGGTCGGTGGAGGAATTCGAGCTCGATCCGCCACGTACCGGTGAGGTGTTGCTGAAGATGGCGGCGGCCGGCCTCTGCCACTCGGATGATCACATCCGGTCCGGCCAACTGTCCGCGCCGAAAGGCGCTGCGGTGCCGGACATGCCGGCCACGATCGGTGGCCACGAGGGTTCGGCGGTGGTGCTCGAGGTGGGGCCGGGTGTGACGCGGTTCTCCCCCGGCGACCATGTGGTGACGTCGTTCCTGGCGGTGTGCGGGAAATGCCGTTGGTGCACAAGCGGTATGGAGTACCTGTGCGACGTCGGCGCCGGCACGCTGATACCGGGCATGCCGACAGACGGGACGTTCCGCCACCACAGCCTCGCCGGCGAGGAGTTGCGGCACACCTCGAAGATCGGTGCGTTCGCGGAACACACTGTGGTGGCGGCCGATTCGCTGGTGAAGATCGATCCGTCGCTGCCACTGGTGCCCAGCGCACTGCTGTCCTGCGCGGTGCCCACCGGGTACGGCTCGACGGTGCGGCGGGCGGGAGTGCGGGCCGGCGACACCGTGGTCGTCATCGGTGCCGGGGGCATCGGTACCGCCGCCGTCCAGGGTGCACACCTCAGTGGCGCGGCGCCGGTGGTCGCGGTTGATCCGGTGGCGTTCAAACGAGATTCGGCCATGTCCTTCGGCGCGACCCACACTGCGGCGACGGTTGCGGAGGCCGTAGCCCTGGTGCGGGATCTGACGCGCGGCGTGATGGCCGACGCGGTGGTGGTCTCGCCGTCGATGATCGGTGACGGCGACGTCGCCGATGCGTTGTCCCTCACGCGCAAGGGCGGCACGTGCGTGCTGACGGGAATGGCAGCGCCGTCGGCTGGGACAGTCCACCTCGACCTGCAGGACCTGATCCTGATGAACAAGAACCTCTGCGGCACATTGTTCGGCTCGTGTAATCCGACCGACGAAATACCAGCGCTGGCACGGCTCTACCAGGAGGGCCGGCTCAAGCTCGACGAAATGATCACCCAGCGCTACCGGCTCGACGACATCAATGACGCCTTCGATGACCTGTTGGGTGGCCGGGTGATTCGCGCCGTCTTGGATTTCACCTAGTCCAGCGCCGCGTTGAGCCTGTAACCAGGGCGGTGGTTACTCGCACCAATACGCCATAAGTCCAGGGTCAACGCGCTCACACCGCCACCCGAACGTTGAGCCTGTATCCGGGGCGGTGGTTACTCGCACAATTACGCCACAGATACAGGCTCAACGCGCTCCGGCGATACCGCGGGCGATCAACTTGGTCTCCAGGTACTCCTCGAAGCCGGCCACACCCATCTCCCGGCCGATCCCCGACTGCTTGTAGCCGCCGAACGGCGCGTCCGGCGAGTACCAGACGCCGCCGTTGACGTTGATGGTGCCGGTCCGCAGGCGCGACGCCACCCAGTCGACGCGGTCCTGATCGGAGCCGACCACCGCACCCGACAGGCCGTACGGAGAGTCGTTGGCGATGCGCACGGCGTCGGCATCGCCGTCGTGCGCGATGACGGTGAGCACCGGACCGAAGATCTCCTCACGGGCCACCCGGGCGTCGTTGGTGAGTCCGGCGATGACGGTCGGCTCGATGAAGAACCCGTTCCCGCCCGCCGGGCGGCCGCCACCACACGCGAACCGTCCGCCCTCCTCCAGCGCCAGCCGCAGGTAGCCCTCGACCCGGTCGCGCTGGCGCGCTGAGATGAGCGGACCACACAACGTCGCGGGATCGGTGGGATCGCCGAAACCGATGCCGGACATGGCCGTTGCCGCAGCCACAACGGCCTCCTCGTACCGCGCGCGCGGCACCAGCAGCCGGGTCGTGAAGGCGCAGCCCTGTCCGGCATGCATCGCCACCCCGACCGCCGCGGCGGCACAGGCCGCGGGGAGATCGGCGTCGTCCAGCACGATGTAGGCGGACTTGCCGCCGAGCTCCAGGAACACTTTCTTGATGGTCTGCGATGCCGCTGCCATGACGGCTCGGCCGGTCGCCGTCGATCCGGTGAACGACACCAGATCCACCCGCGGATCCTCGGTCAGCTGGGCGCCGATGCGGTGGTCGCTCGAGGTGATGATGTTGACGACGCCGGCGGGAAAATCGGTGCGCTCGTTGATGATCCGTCCTACTTCGGCCGCGCACCACGGAGTGTCCGGGGCGGCCTTGAGCACGACGGTGTTACCGGCGGCCAGGGCCGGGCCGAGTTTGGCGAAGTTGATCTGGTGTGGGAAGTTCCAGGGTGTCACCGCGCCGACAACGCCGCACGGTTCCCGGACGACGGTGCGCCTGGTCGGCTTACCGAACGGTGCGGCCGCTCCGAGATCGGTTGCCCATTCATAGCTTTCGGCGAGATCGGCGACATAGCCGAGGCCCTCGACCGGCATCTGCAAATGCCCGCCGTAGGTCAATGAGACCGGGGCCCCG
The DNA here is from genome assembly GCF_010730955.1 of Mycolicibacterium aubagnense. NCBI lineage: Bacteria > Bacillati > Actinomycetota > Actinomycetes > Mycobacteriales > Mycobacteriaceae > Mycobacterium > Mycolicibacterium aubagnense. Next base: position 1,154,503 of record NZ_AP022577.1, read on the forward strand.
ACCTCGGCCACCGTGATGGCCCGCAGGTGCTCGATCTCGTCGTCGAGGGCCGCACGCAACTGCCGCAGGCAATGCACCCGCAACGCGGTGTCGCGCGACCAGTCGCTGTCGTCGAATGCCGTGCGCGCCGCGGTGATGGCGCGGTCCAGGTCGTCGGCGTCGGCGTCGGCGGCGTGGCCCAGCGCCTCCTCGGTGGCCGGGTTGATCGTCGCGAACTCGCCGCCGCGGCCAGGCACCAGCTTCCCGTCGATCAGCAGTGGGGTGCTCACGTGATCACGAGTCCCTCAAGGGTTTCCGCGTCCCGCCACGCGGCGAGGAGGTCGGCGTACTCGGTGGGGCTGCCGAAGAAGAAGCTGTCCTGGTTCAGCCGGTCGCTGGGCTGTCCTTCGCGGTTGTAGTAGCCGGGCGTGCAGGCTTCGCGCCGGCCGGCGATCACCACCGAGCGCGCCACGACGTCGCGGACCCAGCCGTCCTCGGCCGCGGCGCTCGCCTCGACTTCGGCGATGTCGTGCTTGAGGGCCCACGCGATCACCCACGCGATGTGCCGCGACTGGGTGTCTATCAGGTAGGGGAAGTTCACCGTGAACCCCGACTGCGCGATGCTGGCGATGAAGCAGTTCGGAAATCCGTTGACGTGCAACCCATGCAGGGTCCGCACCCCGTCAGACCACTTGTCGGACAGCGTCCTTCCGTCGCGGCCGATCGCCTCGAAGCCCGTGCGCCGCGTGTAGTCGGTGCCGACTTCGAAGCCGGTGGCGAAAATCAGACAGTCCAACGGGTATTCGGTGCCGTCCACCACGACCCCGGCCGCGCTGATCTGCTCGACACCACGACCCCGGGTGTCGACGAGGGTGACATTGTCGCGGTTGAACGTCTGCAGGTACTGGTCGTGGAAGCACGGCCGCTTGCAGTAGTAGCCGTACCAGGGCTTGAGCCCCTCGGCGGTAGCAGGGTCGGTCACCAGCGCGTCGATCCGTGCCCGGATCTGCTCCATCTTGGCGAAGTCCGCCAGTTCGGCCGTCGACGCCCGCGGATCAGTTCCTTCTTTGGCGATCGGCATGGCCTTCGCCAGACTGGTCCAGGCGTCGGCCACCAGGTCCTCGTCGGCCTGGCCACCCGCGGTGAGGATCTGGAAGTTCTCGATGCGCCGCTGCTGCCACCCGGGTTCCAGCGCCGCGGCCCAGGCCGGATCGGTCGGCGCGTTGGCCCGCACGTCAACCGTCGACGGCGTGCGCTGGAACACGAACAACTCCCCGACCGCCGGCGCCAGCCGCGGCACGCACTGGATCGATGTCGCGCCGGTACCGACGATGCCGACCCGCTTACCGGCCAGGTTTTCCAAACCTGCGCCGGTGTAGGCGTAGTCCCAGCGGCTGGTGTGAAAGGCGTGGCCTGCGAATTCGGTGATGCCTTCAATCCCCGGCAGTTTGGGCTTCTGCAGGTAGCCGTTGGCCATCGAGACGAACCGGGCCCGGATGGCGTCGCCGTGGTTGGTGGCGATCACCCAGCGTGAATCGGCCGCTTCCCAACGGATTTCGGTCACTTCCGTCTGCAGGCAGGCGTTGCGGTACAGGTCGTAGTGCTCGGCAATGGCCCGACAGTGCGCAAAAATCTCGGGACCTTTGGCGTATTTCTCCGACGGTATGTAGCCCAGCTCTTCCAGCAGCGGCATGTACACGTACGACTCGACGTCGCAGGCGATGCCGGGGTACCGGTTCCAGTACCAGGTGCCGCCCACGTCGGCCGCTTTGTCGATCAGCCGGATATCCGCCACACCCAATTCACGCAGCCGGGCGCCCGTGAGCAGCCCGCCGAAACCGGCCCCGATGATCGCGACGTCGACTTCGTCAGTCAGCGGATCTCGGGTGAAACCCGGCTCCGCCCAAGGATCTTCACCGAAGGACGCGAACCGGCCGGCGATCTCCACATACTGGGCGATGCCGTCGCTCCGCAGCCGCCGCGCGCGTTCCTCCGCGTACCGCTGCCGCAGCGCATCAGGATCGAACGTCGCGCCGTCGCTGCCCGAACTCCCGCCATGCGTCATCGATGCATATTGGAACACGTTTCAGTTTCTGGCAAGGTCGGTTCGCGCCGTGGACGCAAAGGTGCCCCGGAACCGAAGTCCCGGGGCACCTTTGTGGATGCTGGGAAACCTAACCCTTGCGAGCCTTGACGGCGTCGGTCAGCTGCGGGGCGACGTTGAACAGGTCACCGACGATGCCGAGGTCGGCGATCTCGAAGATCGGGGCCTCTTCGTCCTTGTTGACCGCAACGATGGTCTTGGACGTCTGCATGCCGGCGCGGTGCTGGATGGCGCCCGAGATACCGAGGGCGATGTACAGCTGCGGGGCAACGGTCTTACCGGTCTGGCCGACCTGGAACTGACCGCCGTAGTAGCCCGAGTCGACCGCGGCACGCGAAGCACCGACGGCACCGCCGAGCGAGTCGGCCAGGGCCTCGACGACCGCGAAGTTGTCGGCGCTGCCGACACCACGGCCACCGGCGACCACGACGCTGGCCTCGGTGAGCTCCGGACGGTCACCGGCGACGGCCGGCTCACGCGAGGTGATCTTGGTGGCGTTCTCGGCCTGGGCCGGAACCTCGACGTTGACGACCTCACCGGCGGCAGCGGCCGGGGCGGCCTCGACGGCACCCGGGCGGACCGCGATCACGGGGAGCACGTCGTTGGCCTGCGCCTCGACGGTGTAAGCGCCACCGAAGATGCTGTGCACACCGATGCCACCGGCCTTGACGTCGACGACGTCGACCAGCAGGCCGGCACCCAGGCGGGCGGCCAGACGACCGGCGATCTCTTTGCCCTCCGTGCTGGCGACAGTCAGAACGGCGGCCGGGCCGGCGGACTCGACGAGCGCCTCCAGCACGTCAACGGTCGGGGTGACCAGGAAGTTGGCCGCGTCAGCCGACTCGGCGACGTAGATCTTGGCCGCGCCGGCGGCCTTGAGGGCGTCGGTCAGCGGAGCAGCGGTGCCGGGGGCACCCACCACAACTGCCGACGGCTCACCGAGCACACGGGCAGCGGTGATCAGTTCGGTGCTCACCTTCTTGAGGGCACCATCGGCGTGCTCGACGAGCACAAGTACTTCAGCCATGCGTATTTGCCTCTGTGTCTTTCTGGAAGTTTCGGTGTGGTGGGGGCTAGATCAGCTTCTGACCAACGAGGTACTCGGCGATCTTGTTGCCGCCCTCACCCTCGTCGGCGATCTTCTCGCCCGCGGCCTTGGCCGGCTTCGGCGTCGACGACAGCACCTTGCTGCTGGCGTTGGCGACACCGACCTCGTCGGCCTCGACACCGATCTCAGCCAGCGTCAGCACCGTGACCGGCTTCTTCTTGGCGGCCATGATGCCCTTGAACGACGGGAAGCGGGCTTCGCCGATGCGCTCGTTGACGCTGACGACGGCCGGCAGCGAAGCCTCCAGGCCGAAGACGCCGTCGTCGGTCTCACGCTCACCGGTCACCTTGCCGCCCTCGACGGAGATGCTCCGCAGGGAGGTCAGCTGCGGCAGGCCCAGCAGCTCGGCGATGACCGCGGGAACCGCGCCGCCGACACCATCGGTGGACTCGTTGCCGCCGATGACCAGCTCGGCGCCCTCGATGGTGCCCAGGGCGCGGGCCAGGGTCCACCCGGTCTGGACGATGTCCGAACCCTTGATCTGGTCGTCCTTCACGTGCACCGCGTTGTCGGCGCCCATGGACAGGGCCTTGCGGATGGCCTCGGTGGCCCGCTCCGGTCCGACGGTCAGCACGGTAACGGTGCCGGCGCCGCCGGCGGCCTCTTCCTTCTCCTTGATCTGCAGCGCTGCCTCGACGGCGCGCTCGTTGATCTCGTCGAGCACCGCGTCCGCGGACTCGCGGTCGAGGGTGAAGTCGCCGTCGTTGAGCTTGCGCTCCGACTCATAGTCAGGGACCTGTTTGATCAGGACCACGATGTTCGTCATGGGTGTGGTTCGTCCTCCTCGATGAGGCCGGCGTCGGCCTGGCATTCACGATTCACGCAACGACCATCATGTTACTACTCGGTAACTTATGTGGCATGGCGCAGGAACACCATAGCTGGTCGAGCGCAGCCCGAGGATGCCGCCTTTTGTTTTCTTGACCACACTCCGGGCGGTTCGGCAAAATGGCAGAACCAGCAGGTGGGACGGCCCAACCGATCGGGCCCGGGAATTCCGGTACCACTCTGGGCTAGCCTGCCTATCTAATGAGCACTTTTTCCGAAACCCAGCCGATCGAACCGTCGGCTGAACCGCTCGTGCCGGTCATGCCACTGACCGGTGAGCGCACGGTCCCGGACCTGGCGGAGGAGAACTACTGGTTCCGCCGCCACGAGGTGGTCTACCGGCGCCTGGTCGAGCGTTGCCGCGACCGCGACGTGCTGGAGGCCGGCGCCGGCGAGGGCTACGGCGCGGACCTCATCGCCGACGTCGCGCGCCGAGTGATCGGGCTGGACTACGACGAGTCCGCGGTGGCGCACATCCGCGCCCGTTACCCGCGGGTCGAGATGCATCACGGCAACCTCGCCGCACTGCCGCTCCCCGATGCCTCGGTCGACGTGGTGGTCAACTTTCAGGTCATCGAACATCTCTGGGACCAGGGGCAGTTTGTCGCCGAGTGCCTGCGGGTGCTGCGTCCGGGCGGCCTCCTGCTGATGTCGACGCCCAACCGCATCACCTTCACCCCTGGCAGCGACACCCCGCTGAATCCGTTCCACACCCGGGAACTCAACGCGGCCGAGATGACCGAACTGCTCACCGAACAGGGCTTCGTCATGGAGGCCATGCTGGGCGTGTATCACGGCGCCACGCTGCGCGAGCTCGACGCCCGCTACGGCGGCTCGATCATCCAGGCACAGATCGACCGCGCCGTGGCCGATGCACCGTGGCCCGCGGACCTGCTGGCCGACGTGGCCGCGGTGACCATCGACGATTTCGAACTGCTGGACGCCGGTGCCGCCGGCGTCGCTATCGACGACAGCCTCGACCTGGTGGCAATCGCGGTGCGGCCGTGAGTGATTCGTCCGGACCGCACCCCGGGTCGCTGCGCTCAGTGCCGGGGATGTTCACCCTGGTGCTGCATACGCACCTGCCGTGGCTGGCGCATCATGGCCGTTGGCCGGTCGGCGAGGAGTGGCTGTACCAGTCGTGGGCGACGGCCTACCTGCCCCTGACGCGTGTTCTACGCACGCTCGCCGAGGAAGGCCGCGGCCACCTGCTGACCCTGGGCATGACGCCCGTGGTCACCGCCCAGCTCGACGACCCGTACTGCCTGGCCGGCATGCAGCAGTGGCTGTCCAACTGGCAGCTGCGCGCACTGGAGGCCACGACCGTCCGTGATGGCACTTTCCCGCAGGGCGCCCCGGAAACCTTCAACTCTCCGGAAGCGTTGCGCGCCTTCGGCATTCATGAACACCAACAGGCCGGTGCGGCACTCGCCGAATTCGCCGACCACTGGCAGCACGGCGGCAGCCCGGTGCTTCGCCAACTCATCGGCGCCGGCACCATCGAGTTGCTCGGCGGCCCGCTGTCGCATCCGTTCCAGCCGCTGCTCAACCCCCGGCTGCGGGAGTTCGCGCTGCGCGAGGGCCTGGCCGATGCCGGCGCCCGGTTCGCACACACCCCCGGCGGCATCTGGGCACCCGAATGCGCCTACGCCCCCGGCATGGAAACCGGCTACGCGGCCGCCGGCGTCACCCACTTCATGGTCGACGGACCGTCGCTGCACGGTGACACCGCACTCGGCCGTCCGGTCGGCGAATCGGACGTCGTCGCCTTCGGCCGCGACCTACAGGTCAGCTACCGCGTGTGGTCCCCCAAGTCCGGCTACCCCGGTCACCCGGCCTACCGCGACTTCCACACCTACGACCACCTCACCGGCCTCAAGCCGGCGCGGGTCACCGGCCGCACCGTCCCGTCGGAGTCGAAAGCGCCCTACGAGCCGGAGCGCGCCGCCGCCGCCATCGACGCACACGTCGCCGATTTCGTGAATACCGTTCGGCGCCGCTTGATCTCGGAGTCCGAGCGCACCGGACGCCCGGCCCACGTGGTCGCCGCATTCGACACCGAGCTGTTCGGCCACTGGTGGCACGAGGGGCCGGAGTGGCTCGGGCGGGTATTGCGAGCGCTGCCGGCCGCCGGGGTTCAGGTCGGCACCCTGTCCGACGCGATCTCGGGAGGCTTCGTCGGCTCCCCGGTAGAACTGCCGCCGAGCTCCTGGGGTTCGGGCAAGGACTGGCAGGTCTGGTCCGGTGAGCAGGTCGCCGACTTCGTGACGCTCAACGCCGAGGTCGTAGACACCGCGCTGACCACGGTGGACAAGGCACTGGCCCAGGATTCGGCGTACCCGGCGCGGGACCGCGTGGCCGACCAGATCCTGCGCGAAGCCCTGCTGACCGTATCGAGCGACTGGCCGTTCATGGTCAGCAAAGACACCGCGGCGGAATATGCTCGGTATCGCGCGCATCTGCATGCGCACGCCACCCGGGAGATCGCCGGTGCCCTCGCGTCTGGACGGCGCGACCAGGCCCAGCACCTCGCGGAAGGTTGGAACCGCGCCGACGGACTGTTCGGCGCCCTGGACGCCCGGAGGTTGCCGCGATGAGCGCTTGCGCGAAGAGCAGAAGGCAACGATGAAAATCCTCATGGTCTCGTGGGAATACCCACCCGTGGTGATCGGTGGCCTCGGACGCCACGTCCACCATCTGGCCGTCGAGCTGGCCGCCCTCGGTCACGAGGTCGTGGTGCTGTGCCGCCGGCCCGCGGGCACCGACCCCAGCACCCACCCCACCACCAATGAGGTGCACGAGGGCGTGTGGGTGATCTCCGCGGCCCTTGACCCGAACGAGTTCACATTCGGCACCGACATGATGGCGTGGACGCTGGCCATGGGGCACGCCATGGTCCGCGCCGGTCTGAGCCTGCGCGACTGGACCCCCGACGTCGTCCACGCGCACGACTGGCTCGTCGCCCACCCCGCCGTCACCCTGGCCGAGTTCTTCGACGTGCCACTGGTTTCCACCATCCACGCCACCGAAGCCGGCCGGCACTCCGGCTGGCTCTCCGGCCCGGTGAGCCGCCAGGTGCACGCGCTGGAATCGTGGCTCGTACACGAGTCCGACTCGCTGATCACCTGCTCGGTGTCCATGAGCGAGGAGATCACCGAGCTGTTCGGACCCGAGCTGCCCGACGTGAGCGTGATCTGCAATGGCATCGACACGGCAGGCTGGCCATTCGCGATGCGGCGCAAGCACGACGGCCCGGCCGAGCTGCTGTTCGTCGGCCGCCTGGAGTACGAGAAGGGCGTGCACGACGTCATCGCCGCGCTGCCCCGAATCCGCCGCACCCACCCGGGCACCACGCTGACCATCGCCGGCGATGGCACCCAGTACGACTGGCTGGTCGAGGAGGCCCGCAAGGCCAAGGTCACCAAGGTGACGAATTTTGTTGGCCGCGTTGATCATTCCGAGCTGCTGGAGCTGCTGCAACGGGTCGACGCCGTCGTGCTGCCCAGCCATTACGAGCCGTTCGGCATCGTGGCACTCGAGGCCGCCGCGGCCGGTACCCCGCTGGTCACGTCCAACGTCGGCGGACTCGGCGAAGCGGTGATCAACGGCAAGACGGGCGTCTCCTGCCCACCGCGGAACGTCGGCGCACTGGCGTCCGCGGTCCGCAAGGTGCTCGACGACCCCGCGGGTGCACAGCAGCGGGCCCTGGCCGCCCGGGACCGGTTGAACCATGACTTCTCGTGGCAGACCGTCGCCGCCGAGACCTCGGACGTCTACCTGGCTGCCAAACGTGGCGAGCGCCTGCCCCATGCGCGCCGTGCCATCGTCGAACGGCCGCTGCCCGACCGCGGCTGAGAGTTCTCCGCCGAAAGGACGCGGAACTGTCCCTTTTCCCTGGAAGAGGGACAGTTCCGCTCCCCTAGATGAGAGGTGTCCCATCTAGGGGACTTTGGACACTTGACCGCCATACCCCCCGGGGGTACAAACGGCAGGGTGTTCACTCGCCGTAGTTTCCTGATCGCGTCTGCCATCACCGGCGCCTCCGCGCTTGCCGCCTGCAGCAAGACGCCGCCCCCCGCTACGGCCGGCGGCATCGACCAGAAGGCCATCGCCGCGGCCGAGGCCGCCCGTCCGCACACCGGCCGCACCGTCTCGGTGGCACTGCGCCCGCAGCCGGCCACCGTCGACCTCGGCGGCGTCAGCGTGCAGACGCTCGCGTACGGCGACCAGGTGCCGGGCCCGCTGGTCCGCGCGTCGGTCGGCGACGAGCTCTCGGTCCGCGTGTCCAACGGGCTCGACCACGACACGTCGGTGCACTGGCACGGTATCGCGCTGCGCAACGATATGGACGGCGCATCCCCCGCGACGCCGAACATCAAGCCGGGCAACGACTTCACGTACCTGTTCTCCGCCCCGCATGCCGGCACGTACTGGGCACATCCGCACACCGGCCTCGACACCGACTACGGGCTGTACCTGCCGGTGATCATCGACGACCCGGCCGATCCTGCTCGCTATGACGCGGAATGGATTGTGGTCCTTGATGATTGGACGTCGGGTGCCGGCAAGTCACCGCAGCAGATCTACGACGGTCTGCGCGCCATGGCCAACATGGGCGGACACAACATGGGCGACATGGGCGACATGGGCGGTCACGACATGAGCAGCATGGGCGGTATGCCGATGGCGACGAGCACGCTGCTCGGGGGCGACGCCGGCGACGTCAAGTACCCCTACTTCCTCGCCAATGGCCGAATTCCTTCCGCACCAACGGTTTTCAACGCCAAGCCGGGCCAGCGCATCCGGCTGCGCATCATCAACGCCGGCGCCGACACCGCATTCCGGGTGGCCCTCGCCGGGCACCGCATGACCGTCACACACACCGACGGCTTCCCGATCGACCCGGTGGACGTCGACGCACTGCTGCTCGGCATGGGCGAGCGGTACGACGTCATCGTCACTGCCGGCTCCGGGGTCTTCCCGTTGGTGGCCGTGGCCGAGGGCAAGGACGGCGCCGCGCGTGCCCTGCTGTCGACCGGAGCCGGCAGCGCACCGGACCCCGCGTTCCGTCCCGCCGAGCTGACTCGCCGCGTCGGTACCGTCGCCGATTTCACAGCCGCACAGGCCGTCGACCTCGGCCCCATGACCCCGGACGTGGCGCTGACTGCCGAACTCACCGGGTCGATGATGAAGTACGACTGGGGCATCAACGGACGGTCGTTCGACAATCGGCAGCCGCTGACCGTGCGTCAGGGTCAGCGCGCCACCATGACCTTCACCAACTCGACGACCATGTGGCATCCCATGCACCTGCACGGGCATACCTTCCAGGTGTTGCAGGCCAGTGCAGGTGAAGTCCGGCGCGGCCCTCGCAAGGACACGCTGATCGTGCTGCCCAGGCAGCAGGTGACGGTCGCCCTCGTGGCCGACAACCCCGGCGACTGGATGCTGCACTGCCACAACGCCTATCACCAGGAGGCGGGCATGATGACCACGCTCGACTACGCGGCCTGATGAGCAGTCGAACTCAGGTGGCGCTCTTCTTGCGCTCGATGTCGGCCAGGGCCCGCGCGAGTTCTTCACGCTCGGCCGCCGAGGTCTCCCAGTCCAGCTTGCGGTTTCTGACCACCTTGGCCGGAGCGCCGACCGCGATGGAGAAGTCCGGAATCTCGCCCTTGACCACCGCGTGGGCACCCAGCACGCAGCCACGGCCGATGCTGGTGTTGCGCAGGATGGTCACCTTCGCGGCGACCCAGGTGTCCGGACCGATTCGCACCGGGCCCTTGATGATGCCCTGGTCCTTGATCGGCAGCTCCATGCTGTCCATCTTGTGGTCGAAGTCGCAGACGTAGCACCAGTCGGCCATCAGCGCCGACTCACCGATCTCGATGTCCAGATAGGTGTTGATGACGTTGTCGCGGCCCAGCACCACCTTGTCGCCGAAGCGCAGCGAGCCCTCGTGGCAGCGGATCGTGTTCTTGTCGCCGATGTGAACCCAGCGGCCGATCTCCATCTGCGCCAGCTCCGGCGTGCACTGGATCTCCACGCCCTTGCCCAGGAACACCATGCCGCGCGTGATGATGTGCGGGTTGGCCAGCTTGAACTTCAGCAGCCGCCAGTACCGCACCAGGTACCAGGGGGTGTATGCCTTGTTCTCGAGCACCCAGGTGAGCGACTCACGGGTAAGGAAGCGCGCCTGTCGCGGATCGCGCAACCGCGAACCTCGCCATCGTTTGTGAATCGGCGCGCCCCACATCGTCGTCATGGCCGCAAAGCCTACGCGAGGCGAAATCGGACATTTGCCGGTCTCGGGCTAGTCTCGGGACTCGATGCCTGCACACCGAATGCGCCGCCTTGCCGCGAGAACGGCCACCATCGCCGCCACCCTGCTGACCTCGGCAGTCACTCTGACCATCGCCGGGTGCAGCAACACCGACTCCTGGGTCAAGGCCCATCCGTCGGACGGCTGGCCGGCACAGTACGGCGACGCCGCCAACAGCAGTTTCACCACGCTGGCCGGAGCGAGCAGCCTGAAGCAGGACTGGGCCCGGTCGGCCAAGGGCAACCTCGGCGCCCAGGTGATCCTCGGCTCCGGCAGCTATCTGGCCATCAACGCGCAGTCGGCGACCGGTTGCTCGCTGATGGTCTGGGAAAGCGACGAGCACGGCCGGCAGCGCTGGTGCACCCGGCTGTGGCCGGGCCCGGGTCCAGGGGGGCCAGTCTCCTCGCCGCTTTTTGATGGCTTCGACAACATGTACGTCGGCCAGCCCGGCGCCATCATGTCGTTCCCGCCGACTCAGTGGATTCGCTGGCGCCAGCCGGTGATCGGGATGCCGATGACGCCGCGCATCCTGTCGCCCGGACAGCTACTGGTGGTGACCCACCTGGGCCAGGTGCTGGTGTTCGACGCGCAGCGCGGCCAGACCGTGGGCGCCCCGCTGGATCTGGTCGACGGCGTCGACCCGGCCGACTCGGCGCGCGGCCTGGCCGATTGCGCGCCCGCCAAGGCGGCCTGCCCCATCGCCGCGGCGCCGGCGTACTCCGCCGACACCAACATGGTGGTGTTGGGGCTGTGGCAACCGGGCAGCGACGCGCCCGCGCTCGTGGGGCTGCGCTACCACGAGGGCCAGACGCCGCTGCTCACCCGTGACTGGACCAGCACCGCGGTCGGCGGTGGCCCGATCGCCAGTCCCGTGCTGTCCGCCGACGGCAAGACCATCTACGTCAACGGACGCGACCAGCACCTGTGGGCGGTGAATTCCGCCGACGGTAAGGCCAAATGGTCCGTCAACCTCGGTTTCCAGCCGCAGACGCCGCCATCGGTGACGCCGGACGGCCTCGTGGTCGCCGGAGGCGGACCCCAGACCAAGCTCATCGCGGTCAAGGACAAGGGCGACAAGGGCGAGGTGGCCTGGTCGCGCAACGACGTCGAGCCGCTGACGACGTCCACCCGCGCCGGTCGTGACGTCGGCTACGTCGTGGTCCGCGACGGTGACCATCCTGATCGGGCCGGCCAGGCGCTGTTGGTCTTCTCCCCCGCCGACGGCCACACCCTGAACAGCTACCCGCTGCCGGGCGCCACGGGATGGCCGGTCGGGGTGTCCGTCGGGCACGACAAGCGCGTCGTCACCGCGACCAGCGACGGCCAGGTGTACGCTTTCGCGCCGGCCTGACGCCCGATCAGGCCAGCATCGCCTCGATCGGCGCCCGCGGCACCGTGACCTGCACCGCGCCGGCGGATTCCGGCAACACCTGTCCCTGACTGAAGAAGAAGATCAGCGAGTCGTTGGTGATCGCGAAGTTCTGATAGGTGTCGGGATCCAGTCCGGCCGCCGGCGGCATCAGCACCGGCTGCGCGGACTGCCTGACCAGCTCGCCCTGAACCATCGGCAGGATCACCGGAAACGGTTGCGTGCCAGGGGCGAACAGGCTGTCGATGGTGATCGGCTTGCGCTGGTTCTGATCCCAGTTGAACGACTTGTAGAAGGTCTGCGGGTGGGCGCCACCGACGTCCTGGAACGTCTTGAACACCACCGATTGGGTGTTGTGGGGCGGGATCGCCGCGGTGTACTGAGTCGCGGTGGTGTCCAACTCGTACGACGTCTCGTGCGGCCCAGGCATCTTCGCGACGTTGACGTAGCCGTCGCGGGTCTGGGTGATGTAGTCGACGACGGCCTGCTGGTCCGGGTAGTCGATCGGGTAGCTGATGTTGAGCGCGTAGCCGCGTGAAGTGTCGCGAATCTGGCACATCCGTGAGCCGTCGATGACACCGCCCAGATCGGAGCATTTGGCCGGAATCGCGGCCGCAAGAGGCATGCCGAGCCAACCGACCGCGCCTGAGGCAGCGATCACTGCGGCGAGAGCGGAAAGGCGCATGTGGTGGATCCTCCGAGGGATGAATGAATGGCGGCACATCGCCGCCGGTTCCAGCGTACCTGGCAGGCCCACCCGGACCAGGCATGAACTGCGACCTGGCGGTTCAGCGCGACGGCCGGCAAATGTAGGCCGTCGGCCGGGCCGCGGCGCCGGTGCCGATGCGGGTGATCACCACCGACAACTGTGCGCCCGGCCGCTGCAGCTTCAGTTTGGACCGCAGCGTGTCCGGGTCGACGTCGACACCGCGAACCAGAATCTCGACGGCGGCCGCGCCGTGTGCGGAGAGCGCCTGACGCAGTCGCTTCTCGTTGTAGGCGATCTGCTCGATGACCTCGAATCCCCTTGTGCCGCTTGGTAACTCGTCACCGGACAGGTAGGCGATCGCCGGGTCCAACTGCCACAGGCCATGGCGCGCCGCGTAGTGGCGCACCAGACCGGCACGGACGACCGCACCGTCGGGGTCGACGATCCACCGGCCCACCGGTGCCGAGGGGCAGTCGTCGGGGTCGGCATCGGTGAATTCCTCGGCCACCTGGCCGGTCTTGTCCAGCACGGTGGCCCGGCGGGTTACCCCGGACTCGGTCAGGCCCGACGACCACAGGCAGGCTTCCCGGACGCTGCCGGCGAGCGACGTGATCTGCACCTCGCCGCTGAATCCGAGTTCGGCCAGCTGCCCGAAATCGACGCCGGGAGCGCACTTCACCACCAGGTCGCGACCGCGGTAGACCCGCAGGAGCTCGTCCAACGGCGGGGCGTAGTCGCGGGGATCGAACGTGCGGCGCCCGGAACTGCGCCGGGCCGGGTCGACGACCGCCACCGCGTCCCGGGTCACCGGGTGCAGGGCATCGGCGCGGCACAATTGCGCGCGGTCGCCTACGTTGTGCTGCGCCATGGCCAACCGGACCGCGTCGAGATCGCTGCCGACGAGGAGGGACGCCGAAACACCCGAATTGCTCAGCGCCGCAAGCTCTGTCCCGATCGAGCAGGTCGCATCGTGCACGACGCGGCCGGACAGCCGGCGCGCGCGGTGCACCGCGACGGCCCCGGCCGTCGCCTGCTGTAGCGCTTCGTCGGTGAACAGCCAGCCGGTGACGTCGCCGAGCTCGGCCAGTTTGGCCGCGGCCCGGCGGCGCAGCAGGACCGTCTCGACCAGCACCGCCGCGCGGTCGCCGAAACGCGAACGCGCCCAAGCGATGTCGGAAACCCGCCCGGCATCGGTCAGGGGCCGGGCGGCCACCTCGGCGAGCGCCTCCTGACCGGCTCCGGTCAGGTAGGCGACATCGTCGAGCGTGAAGGCATACCCGCTCACGTCGGGAACGTCAGGTCCGTCAAGGACACCGTCAGGACGGCTTGACCCCGGTGATCATCACGTTGTAGAACCAGCCCTTGGGCACGACGCGGCGCCACACATTGGCGTCGAACCAGCTCAGCGTGGTCCAGCCGCCGAAGGCGAACTTGGCCCACTTGAAGCCGAGCTTGCCCGGGGGCACGGTCGACTCGAAGGTCCGGACCGGCCAGCCCAGCATGGCGGCCGTGAATTCCTCACTGGCAGTGGCGACTTCGACCGCACCGGCATTGGTGGCCATGCGCTCCAGATCGGCCGGCTCGAAGGTGTGCAGGTCGACGATCCACTCCAGCGCGGCAGCGCGCGAGTTCTCGTCGAGCTCCTCCTGCGGCCGGCGCCAGGACTCCAGGCCGGGCAGCTTCATGGCCGCGACGGTGGTCTTCCAGGTCAGGTCGGCCAGGTGACGGGCGTAGAAGTTGCCGACGGTGGTGGGCTCGCCGGCGAAGATGAAGCGGCCGCCCGGCTTGAGCACGCGGACGACCTCACGCAGCGACAGCTCCACGTCGGGGATGTGGTGCAGCACCGCGTGGCCGACGACGAGGTCGAAGGTGTTGTCCTCGTAGGGAATTCCCTCGGCATCGGCGACGCGGCCGTCGATGTCCAGGCCGAGGGCCTTGCCGTTGCGGGTGGCGACCTTGACCATGCCCGGAGACAGGTCGGTGACCGAGCCACGGCGGGCGACGCCGGCCTGGATCAGGTTCAGCAGGAAGAAGCCGGTGCCACAGCCGAGCTCGAGCGCCCGGTCGTAGGGCAGCTGACGCTGGACCTCGTCGGGGACGATGGCGTCGAAGCGGCCGCGGGCGTAGTCGATGCACCGCTGGTCGTACGAGATCGACCATTTGTCGTCGTAGCTCTCGGCTTCCCAGTCGTGGTACAGGATCTGCGCCAGCTTGGTGTCGTGGCGCGCCGCCTCGACCTGCTCGGCGGTGGCGTGCGGGTTCGGCGCCTGGTCAGCAGCCGGGGAAACTACGTCGGATACCTGGGCGGCAGCGTCGGCTGCGGCGACCTCGGACGTCTGGTCGGTACTCGTCATGCAGGTCAGCCTAACTGCCCCGTCACCGGGAGTTCACATCCACACTTCGCCTACACCCATTGAGCACCGGTTCAACGGGTCCCGAAGGCTGCCTTCGCTGTGGCCAGCGCCTCGGACGAGGTGCCGGAGAACCTGCGCGCCCACTTCTGCGCCTCGTCGTACACGTGGTCCGGCGGCACCAATTGGTCGATCAGACCCAGGGACACCGCTTCCTCGGCGCCGGCGAACCGGCCGCTGAACACCAGGTCCTTGGCCTGGCTGTCACCGATGGCGGCAGCCAGGCGCACGGCCGCGCCCTCGGCCGGGGCCCGGCCCGACAGGATCTCCGTCGATCCGACCTTCACGTTGTCACCGCTGATCCGCCAGTCCGCGGCCAGTGCCAGCGTCAGACCGCTACCCAGGGCGTAGCCGGTGACCGCGGCGACGGTCGGCCGCGGGATGGCAGCGACAGCGTCGACGGCGGCCCGGCACACCGCGCCCGCGACGCGCGCTTCCGCGGCGTCGAGGGTGCCGGTCTCGTGGTCGTCGTCGCCGGTGCAGAACACCTCGTGGCCGCCGTACACGATGACGGCGTTGACATCGGACCGCCGGCCCAGCTCCGCGGCGGCCGCGGCGATCTCCCGGCACATCTGGCGGGTCAGCGCGTTGCGCGGCGGCCTGGCCAGCAGCAGGGTGCCGATGCCGTCACTGACGTGGATGTCGACGAATTCTGCGGCGAAATCTCGCATCGTCGTCACTGGGCCCTCCCGCCGCGTGCGGCCTTGTACCGCTGCGCGTCGAAGAACTCGATGTCCCAGGTGCCCTCGCCCATGGTGAGCACCGGTTCGATCGGGACGATCGTTCGCTCGTCCTTGAGCAGTTCGCCGACGGTACGGCCGTCCAGCGAGCTCAGTTGAGTCCACGTGGGCGGCAACAGGAACGAATGGCCCTGTTCGAACTCGGTGAGCGCCGCTGCCGGGGTGCGCCAGGCAACGTGGTCACTCTCGGTGTTGTTGCCATCGGCACGCTGACCGGCCGGCAGGGCCCCGACGAAGAAGAAGGTGTCGTAGCGGCGGGTGCGTTCCTCTTTGGGGGTGATCCAGTTGGCCCACGGCCACAGCAGGTCAGCGCGCAGCACCAGGTTCTCACGAGCCAGGAACTCGCCGAACGACAGTTCGCGACTCTCCAGCGCAGCCCGGGACTCGTGGTAGACGGTCGCGTCGGAGACGATCCCGTCCGGATCGCCCGCCGGCCCCGCGAACAGGACCCCGGACTCTTCGAAGGTCTCGCGGGCGGCGGCACACACCAGCGCACCGGCCAGCACCGGGTCCACCCCGAACTTCTCGGCCCACCAGGTGCGGTCGGGTCCGGTCCAGGCAATATCTGCGTCGCCGTCGCCGGAGGCGACAAATAGGTCATAGTCCCGCTCGTCGACGCCGCCGCCGGGGAACACCGTCATGCCACCGGCGAAGGCCATGGACATGGTTCGGCGCATCAGGAAGACCTCGATGCCCGGGGCCCCGTCGCGCACCAGCATCACGGTCGCGGCCGGCTTGGGGTGCAGCGGATCAGCTTCGGTCATAAACGCCTCCTGTGCGCCGCGCGACTGCGGGTACGACGGGCGAAGTACCGCCCGTCGATGTACTCCAGGGCGATCGACTGGCCGAAGGCCTGGGAGAGATTCTCGGATGTCAGTACGTCGGGCAGCAGGCCGGCGGCGACGGCCCGACCTTCGGAGAGCAGCAGGCAGTGCGTGAAGCCCTCGGGGATCTCTTCGACGTGGTGGGTCACCAGGACCGAGGCCGGGGCGTCCGCGTCAGCAGCCAGATCGGCCAGCCGGGCCACCAGTTCTTCGCGCCCGCCGAGATCCAGTCCGGCGGCCGGCTCGTCGAGCAACAGCAGCTCCGGATCGGTCATGAGCGACCGGGCGATCAGGACCCGTTTGCGCTCGCCCTCGGACAACGTGCCGTAGTGGCGGTCGGCGAGGTGTTCGGCGCCGATGCTCTCCAAGGTGTCCAGCGCGCGGTTGTAGTCGACGTCGTCGTACTGTTCGCGCCACCGGCCCAGCACCGCGTAACCGGCCGAGACCACCAGGTCGCGCACCACTTCGTCGTCGGGTATCCGCTGTGCCAGCGCCGAACTGCTGAGCCCGATCCGCGACCGCAGCTCGGACATGTCGGTGCGGCCCAGCCGCTCGCCGAGGACGAACGCCGTGCCCGACGACGGATGCTCGACGGCCGCCGCCATGCGCAGCAGCGACGTCTTGCCCGCGCCGTTGGGGCCGAGGACGACCCAGCGTTCGTCGAGTTCCACCGACCAATCGATCGGACCGACCAGGGTGGCTCCGCCGCGGCGGAGCGTCACTCCCGAGAATTCGATCAGCAGGTCGGGATCGGGCTGGGCGTCGGGTTCTACGAGGTTGTCGTTGAGGGCGCCGGGCACTCGCTCATCGTAGTCACGGCCGGTTCATCCTCTTGTCGGCCGGCCCGGTCCCCCACCACGTGTGCCCATCCGCTGGCCGCGAGCCAGCGACGCGGGATGCACCGCAGCACCAGTTGCACCAGCGGCCCAATCCCCAAGGCGTACACCACGGTTCCGATGCCGACGGTGCCACCCAACAGCCACCCGGTGGCCAGTACGGTGACCTCGATGCCGGTCCGGACCAGGCGCACCGACCATCCGGTCCGGGCCACCAGCCCCGTCATCAGTCCGTCGCGGGGACCCGGCCCCATCCCGGCGCCGATGTACATCACCGTGCTCAGGGCGTTGAGCACGACAGCGCCGACCATCATCACGGTGCGCACCGGCAGCGTCGCCGGTTGCGGCAGCACCGCGAGTGCGGCGTCGACGGTGATGGAGATGACGATGACGTTGGCGACGGTGCCGATACCCGGTCGGGTGCGCAGCGGAATCCAGCCCAGCAGCACCACGACGCCGACGAGCGCCGTGGCGCCGCCGATGGTCAGCCCGGTGTGCTTGGCGAGGCCCTGATGAAAGACGTCCCACGGGTCCAGGCCCAGACCGGCCCGCACGAACAGCGCCATCGACAGGCCGTAGCCACTCAGACCTGCCAGCAGCAGCGCCGAGCGGGCGACGCCGGCTGTCACGCGGAAACCCGGGGCGCGTTGTGCCGCCGCCTTCACCTGTGGTCCTGGAAGCGAGCGCGGATGGCGTCCAGTTCGTGCCGCACGCGGGCAGCATCGAGATCGCGGACATCGGCGCGGTTGTCGCGCCTCGACTGGGCACGCTTCTCCGCCAGTTTAGATAGCCAGTTCGTTCGCATGGGCCAATTTTCTCGGTCAACTGGCTTGCCATTCAATAGCCAGTTGACCAATACTGGCTTCAATGTCGATCGAGATGTCAGCCAGATCACTGGACGAAGTCCTGCTGGCACGAGAACTGGGCAACTGGCGCACCTCCAGCCTCAGCGGTCCCGCATATCTGGGCCTGGCCGACGCGATCCGCCTGCTCATCGTCGACGGCCGTCTTCCCGTCGGCGCCCGGTATCCCAGCGAACGCGCGCTGGCCGACGCCCTGCGCGTCTCCCGCACCACCGTGACCGCCGCCTACGCCCAGCTGCGCGAGGACGGCTACCTCAATGCCCGTCGCGGCGCCCGCAGCACCACGGCGCTGCCGCATGCGGCGACTGCGGGCGTGCCGATCCCCACCGCGCGGACCGGCACGCTGAGCCTGGCCGACGCCGCCCCTTCCGCACCGGCGGCGGCCACCCTCGAGGCCTTCGCCCGCGCGGCCCAGCGCCTGGCACCACATCTGCACGACATCGGCATCGAACTTGCCGGCGTCGCCGAGCTTCGCCAGGCCATCGCCGAAAGATATTGCGCCAGAGGCCTTCCCACCGATCCTGACGAGATCATGGTGACCACCGGAGCGCTGCACGCGATCAATCTGGTGCTGGCCACCTACGCCCGCCCGGGCGACCGGGTGCTGATCGAACAGCCGACGTACCACGGGGCCATCTCACTGATCGCCGCTTCGGGCGCCCGCCCGGTGCCGGTCAGCATGACCGACGACGGCTGGGAACTCGATGCCGTGCAGGCCGCCATGCGGCAACTGGCCCCCACTCTGGCCTATCTGATCGTCGACAACCACAACCCGACCGGGCTGAGCCTGCCGGCCACAGGTCGGGAACGCCTCGCGCGCATCATCGCCGAGACCCGCACCCGCACGATCATCGACGAAACCGTCTGCGACATCTGGCTGGACGAGCCGCTGCCGCCGCCGCTGGCCTCCTACCTGGAGAGTCGCCGCGACCTGGTGATCACCGTCGGCTCGATGTCGAAGTCCTTCTGGGGTGGCCTGCGGGTCGGCTGGATTCGTGCCGAACGATCCACCCTGGCCGCCATCGCGGCGGTCCGGCCGTCGATCGACCTGGGCACCGCCATTTTCGAGCAACTGGCGTCGGCCGACCTGCTCCGGCAGGCCGAGACCGTGTTGCCGGCTCGTCGCGAACTGTTGCGCGCCCGTCGAGAATTGGTGAGTTCGCTTCTGCAGGAACAGCTTCCGGACTGGACGGCCAGCCCATGCCACGGCGGCATGTCGATGTGGATGCGGCTGCCCGCGCCCATGAGCTCAGCGCTGTCCGCCGCGGCGTCACGACTGGGGCTCGTCATCCCGGCGGGTCCGCGCTTCGGAGTCGACGGCACCCTGGAACGCTTCATCCGGGTGCCCTACACCCAGCCTGAGGAGCGCCTGCGAGAATCGGTTGCGGTGTTGGCTCAGGCGTGGCGCAACGTCACCGGCGCCGGTGCGCCAGATGCGCACGCCGTCATGGTCTGAGCGGTACTACTGCTGACTCTGGATCATGCCGATGCAGGTGCCGATGTGCTCCGGCGTGCAAGGAATTCCGTTCACCGTCTGCAGCCCACCGACCGACTGGGTGATCTGCGCACCCGTGCCCCCACTGTTGGTCGTCTGCGGCGGCACCGCCTGCGGGCCGATGCCCGTCGACTGGCCACTGACGCACACGCCGTCGAAGTGGCTGGGCACGGTGCCCCACGGGCAGGCGTAGGCCGGGGCGGCGGCCGTCAGCGAGACGACCGACAGAGGACCGGCGACCAACGCGACAGCACTCGCACCCACCAGAACCGCACGCTTCACGTCACCATCTCCCCACACTTACGCAGCAAATCAACATCAGCAGTCACCACTGTAACGCGATACCGGAGCTGGTGTGCCCTGGCCGCCCACATTCGGACCGACTCCTCAGCGCAGCTCGTACCTCACTGCTTGATCGTCGCCGGTCCTATCTGAAGTTGACCGACTCCTCAGCGCAGCTCGTACCTCGCTGCTTGATCGTCGCCGGTCCTAAGGAATGTCCACCCTGCGCACCACACCATCAACGGCGTCAGCGGCCTCGATCTCGCCACGCGTGATGCCCAGGATGAACAACACGGTGTCCAGGTACGGGTGGCTCAGCGACGCGTCGGCGACCTCCCGCAGCGCCGGCTTGGCGTTGAACGCCACCCCGAGCCCGGCGGCCGACAGCATGTCGATGTCGTTGGCGCCATCGCCCACGGCGACGGTCTGCTCCATGGGTACACCGGCCTGGTTGGCGAAGTCGCGCAGCGCCTTGGCCTTGCCGGGGCGGTCGACGATCGGGCCGGTCACCCGCCCGGTCAGCTTGCCGTCGACGATCTCGAGGTGGTTGGCCGCCACGAAGTCGAGCATCAGTTCCTCGGCCAGCGGCTCGATCACCTGACGGAACCCGCCTGACACCACACCGCAGTGGTAGCCCAGCCGGCGCAGCGTACGCAGGGTGGTTCGCGCACCGGGGGTGAGCTCGATCTGGTCGGCCACCTCGTCGACCACCTCGGCCGGCAGCCCGGCGAGCGTCGCCACCCGTTCCCGCAGAGACTCCTCGAAGTCCAGTTCGCCGCGCATGGCGGCCTCGGTGATCGCGGCGACCTTGGCCTCGGCGCCGGCGCGGGCGGCCAGCATCTCGATGACCTCGCCCTGGATCAGCGTCGAGTCGACGTCGAACACGATGAGCCGCTTGGCCCGGCGGGCCAGGCTGTAATCCTCGAGCGCGATGTCGACGCCCTGGTCCACCGCGACGCGGGCCAGCGCGGCCTGCAACTGGGCGTAGGTCCCGCCCACCGGCGGCACCGACACCCGCAGCTCCAGACCCGTCACCGGGTAGTCGGACACTCCGCGGATGAAGTCGATGTTCACCCCGAGCGCCGCTACCTCGCGAGCGACGATCGCGAAGGCGCCGGCGGTGATGGGCCGGCCCAGCACCACGATGGTGTGGGTCGACGGTTCGGTCAGGACGGGCTGATCGTCACTGCTGTCGATCGCGACATCCAGGCCCAGCTCTCCGATGGCCTGCTGTACGTCGGCGCGCAACGTGTCGCCGGCGACGTCGGCCGGCACCGCCACCAGCACGCCGAGCGTCAGGCGGCCACGGATGACCACCTGTTCGACGTTCAACAATTCGACGTTGTGCCGCGACAGCACGCCGAACAGCGTCGACGTGACGCCCGGCTGGTCGAGTCCGGTGACGGTGATCAGCACCGACCCGTTTGGCATTGTCTCCTGCGTCATCCGTCAGGTCCCCTAACGCAGAACCGCCCGCGCCTTAGGCGCGGGCGGATCGGCTGATTTCTAGTGGTGCGATCGACCGATGTGCGCTTCGGCGCGCATCCGCTCGACCATGTGCGGGTAGTGCAGCTCGAACGCCGGACGCTCCGAACGGATCCGGGGCAGCTCGGTGAAGTTGTGCCGCGGCGGCGGGCAGCTGGTGGCCCACTCCAGGGAGTTGCCGTAACCCCACGGGTCGTCGACCACGACGGGCTCGCCGTAGCGCCAGCTCTTGAAGACGTTCCACACGAACGGCAGCGTGGACAGGCCCAGGATGAAGGCACCGATGGTCGAGATCACGTTCAGCGTGGTGAAGCCGTCGGTGGGCAGGTAGTCGGCGTACCGACGCGGCATGCCCTCGTCACCGACCCAGTGCTGCACCAGGAAGGTGGTGTGGAAGCCGATGAAGGTCAGCCAGAAGTGCAGCTTGCCCAGGCGCTCGTCGAGCAGCCGGCCCGTCATCTTCGGGAACCAGAAGTAGATGCCCGCATACGTGGCGAACACGATGGTGCCGAAGAGCACGTAGTGGAAGTGCGCGATGACGAAGTAGCTGTCCGTCACGTGGAAGTCCAGCGGCGGGCTGGCCAGCAGCACACCGGACAGACCACCGAGCAGGAAGGTGATCAGGAAGCCAACCGAGAACAGCATGGGCGTCTCGAAGGTCAACTGGCCCTTCCACATGGTGCCGATCCAGTTGAAGAACTTGATCCCGGTCGGAACCGCGATCAGGAACGTCATGAAGGAGAAGAACGGCAGCAGCACGGCGCCGGTGGCGTACATGTGGTGCGCCCACACGGCGACCGAAAGGGCGGCGATACCGAGCGTCGCGTAGATCAGGGTGGTGTAACCGAAGATCGGCTTGCGGCTGAACACCGGGAAGATCTCCGAGACGATGCCGAAGAACGGCAGCGCGATGATGTACACCTCGGGGTGCCCGAAGAACCAGAACAGGTGCTGCCACAGCAGGACGCCGCCGTTGGCGGGGTCGTAGATGTGGGCGCCCAGGTGGCGGTCAGCGGCCAGACCGAACAGCGCGGCGGTCAGCAGCGGGAAGGCCAGCAGCACCAGGATCGAGGTCACCAGGATGTTCCAGGTGAAGATCGGCATGCGGAACATCGTCATACCCGGGCAGCGCATGCAGACCACGGTGGTCACCATGTTGACCGCACCGAGGATGGTGCCCAGACCACCGACGGCCAGGCCGACGATCCACAGGTCGCCACCCGCACCGGGCGAGTGGATCGCATCCGTCAGCGGCGAGTAGGCGGTCCAGCCGAAGTCGGCGGCACCACCGGGGGTGATGAAGCCGGCGATGGCGATCATCGCGCCGAACAGGAACAGCCAGAACGAGAAGGCGTTCAGGCGCGGGAACGCCACGTCGGGGGCACCGATCTGCAGCGGCAGCACCAGGTTCGCGAAACCGAACACGATCGGGGTCGCGTAGAACAGCAGCATGACCGTGCCGTGCATGGTGAACAGCTGGTTGAACTGCTCGTTGCTGAGGAACTGCAGTCCCGGCATGGCCAGCTCGGTGCGCATGAACAGCGCCATCAGGCCGCCGATGAAGAAGAAGATGAAGCAGGCGACGCAATACATCATGCCGATCAGCTTGTGATCGGTGGTGGTGACCAGCTTGTAGATCAGGTTGCCCTTGGGTCCCAT
Organism: Mycolicibacterium aubagnense; assembly: GCF_010730955.1. Taxonomy (NCBI): domain Bacteria; kingdom Bacillati; phylum Actinomycetota; class Actinomycetes; order Mycobacteriales; family Mycobacteriaceae; genus Mycobacterium; species Mycolicibacterium aubagnense. The sequence continues at coordinate 1,177,517 of NZ_AP022577.1, forward strand.
ACGCTCCGGGAACGGGCGACGAGCCTCGAGTTCTCCGATTGGGGGCGCTTCGGCTACCAACAGATCCTCCAAATGTTCCGGGCGAATGGTTCGAGCACACGGGGCATCCCATGTTGTCTGCCGGTGATCTTATCCTCCATCGCACGGCATTGCGGCGAGGGTCCTACAAACTGTCGTAATTGGCTCGTGGCGGCGCCGTTCCCGGCGTTGCGCCGGTAGTCGCGACCGCGCCGCGCCGGGGCCGGACCGCGCGGGTGTTACCGTCGGCCACGTGCAGTTTCCGACTTCCCGTACCCGGCGGTTCAGCGCGAGCGCAGCGGTCTTCACCGCCCTCAGCGCGACGGCCGCGACCGTCCTGACGGGCTGCTCGGGCCACACCAGCGAACCGCAGGCAGCCAACTCAGCTCCCATCACCAGCACCACCCGTATCGCCACCGCAGGCGTGTTGGGCAACCAGCGCCGGCCCGATGACTCGTGTGCACCCACACCAGCCGCACTCGACCCCGGAGTGCTCGACGTCCCGCCGACCCGCCAGGTGCAACATGCGGCCGGCGCCACCGACGTCAAGACCGACCCGCAGCGCATCGTCGTCCTGTCGGGCACAGCGCTCGACGCGCTGTGCGCGCTGGGACTGCAGTCCCGCGTCGTCGCCGCGGCGACTCCGACGGATTCGTCGGGCCAGACGTCATATCTGGGCACCGTCATCCACAACGTGCCCGGGACCGGCGCCCGCAGTGCACCCGACATGGCTGCCATCAAGGCCGCCAATCCCGATCTGATCATCGGCTCGCAGGCATCGGCGACGTCCGACACCTACGGCGCGTTGTCGGCGATCGCGCCGACGGTGCTCACGGGAGCCTCCGGCGCCGTCTGGCAGGACGATCTGCGCATGGTCGGTGCGGCCACCGGGCGCGGTGCGGCCGCGGGCGCACTGGTCGACGGGTTCAACGCCGACGCCACCAAGGTCGGCGGACAGACCGACGCCCCGCACTTCCAGGTGTCGGTGGTGCAGCTGACCGAGGGCGCCATGCGCGTCTGGGGCGCGAACAACTTCCCCGGCAGCGTGCTGGCCCGAACCGGCGCGGATCGCCCTGCGCCACAACGGTTTACCGACAAGCCCTACCACGAGATCGACATCTCGAAGCTGGGCCCCGGCACCGACTTCTCGTCGGCCGACGGCGACATCGTCTATCTGTCGTTCGACTCCCCCGCAGCCAAGGACCGGGCCGCCACCCTGCTGGACAGTCCGGCTTGGAAGAAGCTCGCAGCCACCCGTGACAACCGGGTGTTCGTGGTGAACAACGAGGTGTGGCAGACGGGTCAGGGCATCGTGGCGGCCCGCGGCATGCTCGACGACCTGCACTGGCTCAACGCGCCCATCAACTGAGGCTCATTCGACGCCTTGCAATGCCTGCTGGCCGAACTGCCCGAGCGCCAGCGACCCCTCGGGCAGCACCAGTTCGCCGGCCTCGATGCGTTCCCGGAGATAGGCGAACGTCTGCGCGGTCTGCGCGAAGAGATGCTCACCGGCACGTAGCGTGGGGCGACTCTGGGCGTCCGGGGTGGTGAACTGCGGCAGCGGCCTGACCTCGGTGTCGTAGTCCACGTTGAAGAACAGCGGGAACGAGTACCGCTCCTCGGCCACCTTGCGCACGCGGTGGCTGGTCGCCACGAACGCGCCGTTCGTCCACAATTCGAGCAGATCGCCGATGTTGACGACGAAAGCACCATCGACCGGCGGGACATCGATCCAGTCACCGGCGCCGTTGAGCACCTCCAACCCGGGGGCCGTCGGCTTGAGCAAGGTGAAGCATTCGTAGTCGGTGTGCGCGCCGATGCCGACACTGTCTTTGGCGTCCGGGTTGTACGGGTAGTGGATGAGCCGCAACTGGCTGGGAGTCTTGGTGGCGTGCCGGGAGAACACCTCGGGGTCTTCACCGAGTGCCACCGCGAACGCCCACAGCAGCCGCTGCCCCACCGCCAGCAACGCCTGGTAGTAGGCGGTCACGGCGGCGGCGAATCCCGGCAGCTCAGGCCACACGTTGGGACCCAGCATCGGGTTGCCGGAAAGGTAGTCCGGGTCGTCCGCAGGCAGGTCCAGCGCGGTGTCGAAGGCTTCTTTCAGATCCGGGACGGTGCCCTCCAAGCCCTCCTCACCGACGGGCACATAGCCGCGGTGGCACCGCGACAACCCGATGTAGTTGCGCATCTTCTCTGCCACCGGCAACGCGAAGAAGTCCTTCACGGCAGCGAGCATGGCAGTGAACAGGGACTCGTCGACGCCGGTACCGCTGATGTAGAAGAAGCCGACTTCGGCTGCCGCACGGCCGATCTCGGCGGCCACGCGCTCCTGCTCGGCACGATCGTCCGAGTACAGCCCACTGATGTCGATGACGGGCACCGACGTGAATGACGTTATGCCACCCATGAATCCACATTCCCTTCCGATTCAGCCACCGTCCAGCGCACGTCGTTGGCCTGGATTTCGTTGCCGGAAAAAATAATTCGCAGCGTCTGATACTCGGCGTCACCAACGGTACCGATCAGCACCTGCCCGCAACCGGCCCAGCCGAACAGGCTGCCGGCCCGCACGAGCAGGGCCGAGGCGCCGTCCGGCCCGGACAGGAACAGCGCACCCGTCGGGCCGGCGTCGTCCGGGTCGCGGACCCAATGTTCGACGTAGTTCTCGTGCACGCCGGTTTCGACGAGAACGTCACCTTCCCAGCGCATTTCACCGGCATCCGGGAAGGGGCCCGGCGGTTGCACATCTACCGCGCGGTGCCATTCGAAGACGTCGCCGTGCTGCGCCAGCGTGCCCGCGAAACCACGAGAGTCGACGTAGGCGCTCGGGCCCTGCAGCCACCGCACACCGGGTTTTTCGTCCCGGGCGCCGTCCGCCTCGATGAGCAGGGTGCGGCGCCACAGTCCGGCGCAGTCCGCCACCAGCACCGTCACCATCGACCTCCGTCGTGTCGCGCGCTCCCGCCGCTGTCCGCCCAGCGGCTCTGTAGCACCCGTAGCCCGTCCGCGGTGGGCACCCCGAGTGCCCGTACCCTGGCGATCCCGCCGTCGGGGTAGGCCTGTACACGCAGCGCTGTCACCCCGGACACATCGACGGGAAAGACCTGGCGCGCATCAGGGATCAGCGCCGTGCGTGCCAGCACCGGTACGTCGAAAGCGACCCGGCCCCAGCCGTGTTCACGGTCGGGACCGCTGCAGCTACCCAGCACCGACACCTCGGTACTGGCATTGAACACGAAGTAGCTCGTGTCGATCTCGATGCGGCGCAGGTCCGCGGGGACCGCGAAGGAGATGATCACCGCGTCGTGGGTGTCAGGGCCGATGTCGCGGCGTCGGCGGGTCTCCCAACCGTCGCCCATATTGTGCGGTCGGTTCGGCGCGACCAGCGAGGTGGCACTGGAATAGAAACTGTCGCTGCACCATTCGACGCGCCCGCCCTGCTCGAGGCCGGACACTTCGACGGTCACCCCGGTCCACAACACCGGATCCGGGATCACCGCGCCGTAGGCGCGCAGCCGCGCGACACCACCGTCGGACTGCAACCGCAGCCGTAGGTGCGTCCACCGGCGTGGGTCTGTCACCGCCAACGGGTTGTGCGAATCAGCCTTGAGCGCAGTCATTTCCACGATCGGCGTCCACACCACGCCAGGGTCGACAGGGTCCTCGGTCCGCTCGAGTGCGCAGGCGTCGACGGCGCAGGCGGTCGGGTGGTTACCGGAGAAGGACCGGGTGTCGACGTCGACGGTGTACAGCCGGCCGGGCGCGCCCAGCCGGATGATCGCCCAGTCACCGTCCCGGCCGGCGTGCCGTCTGGTCTCCCAGCCGTCCACCACTTCGCCGCGCAGATCGTAGGTACCGGGCACAAAGGCCGGCTCAGCCGGATCGACGAGCCGTTCCTTGAATCCGAACGACTCGTCGCTGGCTGCCACCACGCTGCCTCCGACGACACGAGAGGCGAGATCGACGTCGGTCATGAAACCGGAACTCCCGACCCCAGCGCTGTTGACAGTGGCCAGTGGCTGCGCGGGTTGTCCGGCCCGGGTGCGTACACCCCGGCCTTACTCGTGGACAGGCCCAGGCCGACGACGGCTTGCGCGAGCGCGACCGCCGCGGCCACCCCGTCGACGGCGGGAACGCCCAGCTTCGCCGAGATGGCGGCCGTCACCCCGGCCATCCCGGCGCAGCCCAGACAGATCACGTCGGCGCCGTCCTCTGCGATTGCACGGGCGGCCGCGTCGACAACGGCCTGTACGGCACCGGCCGGGTCGGCGTCCACCTGTGCGGTGCCCAGGCCGCAGGCCCGCACAGAAGCACAGTGCGCGTTCAGCCCAGCCAGCAGAAGACGGTCTTCGATCGCCGGGATCGAGCGGGCCAGTGTGGTGACCACCGAGAACCGCCGACCGATCAGATGCGCCACGTGCGCGGCACATTCGGCGATATCGAATACGGGGACGGTGAGCATCTCGGCCAGCGCGTCGCGGCCGTGCTCACCGAATCCGGCCAGCACCACGGCGTCGAAGTCCCACTCCCCGTTCTCGATGATCCGGTCCACGACATCCATCACGCCAACCGCCGACAGGTAGCTCTCCGCGGCGGAATCGATCGCCTCGGCGCCGAAGAGCGGTGACCTGCAGACGATCTCGGTACCAGGCTGGGCGGCCGCCTGTGCCGCCTCCGCGATCTCGGCGGTCATCGCCGCCGAGGTGTTGGGATTGAGCACCAGGATTCTCATACCGACTCCCCTATTCTGGCGGGCGCAGGTGTGCCCGCCACCCATGTCTGCAACACCGAACCACGCAGGCGCACACCGTCGTACGGGCTCACCGGGTGCCGGTGCCGGAGTGTAGCCGCACTCACCGTCTCCTCAGCGTCCGGATCGAAGGCGCACAGGTCGGCTCGCATCCCGACCGCGATCCGGCCGCGGTCCGGGTAGCCGGCCAACGCGGCCGGCCGTTCCGACATCCACCGGCTCAGCTCGGTCACCTCGAATCCACGCTCCGCGGCCTGCGTCCAGGTGGCGCGCGGGCCCAGTTGTAGTGAGCTGACGCCGCCGAAGGCGCGTCCGAAATCGCCGCCGGCCTTCTGGTGCGGGGCGCACGGCGAGTGATCGGAGACCACGAGGTCGAGCGTTCCGTCGGCAAGGGCAGCCCACAGCTGTTCGCGGTTGGCCGCGCCGCGGATCGGTGGACACGCGGCGAACTCGGTGCCACCGTCAGGTACGTCCTCGGCACCGAAAGTCAGGTAATGCGGGCAGGTTTCGGCCGTGACGGCAAGGCCTTCGGTTTTGGCTGCGGCCAGCAACGGCAGTACCTGAGCGCTGGACACGTGCACGATGTGCGCCCTGGCGCCGGTCGACCGTGCCGTATCGATGACGAGGGCGACGGCGTCGACCTCGGCGGCGTCGGGGCGCGCGGCCAGAAATGACCGGTATTCACGACCGGCCGGCCGCGGGCTGGTGTCGATCACCGCGTGGCTCTCGGCGTGCACCAGCAGGAGCGAATCCAGTTCGGCGATTCTGCTCATTGCGGCACGCAACTGCGCTGCAGTCAGATGCGGAAAGTTCGGATTGCCCGAATCGGCGAGGAAGCATTTGAAACCGCGCACTCCCGCAGCGGCCAGCGCGGCCAATTGGTCCAGGTTATCCGGCACGACACCGCCCCAGTACCCCACATCGACATGGCAATTACCTTCGGCGGCTGCCTTTTTGGCGATGAGAGCCGGGACGCTGGTGGTCACCGGGTCGCAGTCCAGCGGCATGTCGACCAGCGTCGTGATGCCACCGGCGGCGGCCGCCGCCGTCGCCGTGTCGAACCCCTCCCAGTCACTACCGGGTTCATTGATGTGAACATGCGTGTCGACGAATCCGGGCAGCAACACTGCCGCCTCGGGTATCCGAACCTCCTGGGCCGCAGGGCAATCCGCGTCGGCTGACCCGACGAACGCGATCCGGCCGGCGGAGACCCCGACCGCCGCGGGACGCAGCTGACCATCCACCAGTACCCGGTCCGCGCGTAGTACACACTCCATCACGAGGCGACCGAGCCGAACCTGTGGTGGAAATGCTCGGTGAGCTGCGGCCAGACATGGGGGTCATGTCCCGGGATCAACTGAAACCCCCTCTCGGCGGCCAATCGTTTGAGTTTGCGAATCGGCTCGATCGTGTCCTGCGGGTCGACGTCGATGAACCCGCCGATGGCGAGCTCGTGCTCGATGTTCTCCGTGAGATCGGCCGCATCGAAGGCGAACACGAAGCCATCACCCCCGACGGACTGGTCGAGTTGGACGACGAAGCTCTGATGACCCGGCGTGTGCCCGTAGGTCGGCACCGCCGTGATCCCCGGCGCAATCTCGGCTTCCCCGTCCGCGAGACGCCATTCGATGTTCGGGTCGTCGAAGTCCACCCGCACGATCGCATTGCGTTCGGGTTCAGGGTGATTCGACAGTCCGTACTCGAGCTCGCGGCGCTGGGCGTGGACCGGCACCTTGCCGGCGAACAACTTCAGCCCGCCGGCATGGTCGTGGTGCAGGTGACTGACGGCGACGGTGTGGATTTCATCGAAATCCACCCCGACCTCCGCGAGACGCTGCTCGATGGGCTCGCCGGGACCGGGCAACACCGGGCGGTATTCGACGGTCGGGAAGAACCGCCGATACAGCGCCGGGTCACGCACGAGGGCGGTGTTGAAACCGGTGTCGAGTAGCACCCAGCCGCCGTCGGTCTGCAGCAGTACCCCCGGCACCGGTTCGCGCAGCCGCTCCTGGTGTGGTGCGCCGTACACCGACACCGACTTCGGCAGTTCCTCCCAGCCAAGTGTCAGCAGGATGATCCGGCGCACACCGGATTTGCCGACCAGGGTCGCCATCAGCCCACCGACAGCGCTGCCAGCCGCAGCGAGTTGGGGTTGGTCACCACATGGGCCTGCTCGACGCCCTTCAGCCAGGGCTGCGCCACCATGAAGTCGTTGACGTCGGCGACGTTGAGCCAGCAGCCCGTCTTGACCGCTTCCACGCCGGCGGTGGAGAAGTCCGGGGCCGAATCGTTGGGCAGACCAGCGGCCAGCGCGGCGGAGACCGGTGGTGCCGAACACCCGAAGAAGTTCAAGCCGCCGTCGGCATCCCAGGAGATGTGTCCCCAGGTGTAGGGCGACGGCGCATCCGGCCAGCCGAGGTAGGTCAAGATCTCCGGTGCACCCTGCCCGTCACCGCCGACCCAGCCATAGATTTCCGATGTGGGGTACGCCTGCACCTTGGCGGTCAGCCCGGCCGCAGCCAGCTCGGTCTGAATCAGGTTGCTGATCAACTGATTATCCGGGTTGCTGGAGTCGTAGCCGATGGTGACGGTCTTCTGGTCGGCCGGCAATTTCCCGGCGATCGCCGACAGTGCCGACGGATCATGCGGGACCGTCTGCTTGCCGAACTCCGCGGCCATCATGTTCGGCGGATAAATCTGCTCGGCCTTCTTGCCGCGGCCGAAGTACGTCTGCTTGACCAGTTCGTCGACGTCGACCGCCTGCATCACGGCGGTGCGATTCTTGATGTCCGTCATGATGCCCTTGCGCGGGTTGATGTACACGTAGTTGGACATCATCGTCGGCAGTGAGTAGTTGGCGAACGACTTGTTGTTCAGGTAGGACTGGACCGCCGACGACGGCAGGTCATGCAGGATCGCGGCCACCTGTCCGTTGTTGAACTGCAGCTGCTGTGCCGACACATCGGTGATCACCGGGATGTCGACCTTCTCGAAATACGGTTTGGTGCCCCAATAGTCGGGGAATGCGGCCAGCGCGTAGTGCGAACCCACCTGCGCATCTGTCAGCACGAACGGGCCCGTACCGAGATCGTGCGTGGTCAGGTAGCCCTGAGCGTTGTCGGTACCGGCGTTCTTCTTCAACCCTTCGGGGCTGAGCATCCGGGGACCGTACGGACACGCCAGGTAGTCGAGGAACGCCGAGTTCGGCGCCTTCAACGTGATGGTGACGTCGTAATCACCCTGCGTGGTAACCGATTCCACATCCTTGACCATGTAGGCCGGCCCCTGGTTGACCGCCAGCCTGCGATCGAACGACGCCTTGACCGCCGCTGACGTGAACGGCGTGCCGTCGTGGAACTTGACACCCTCGCGAAGTTTGAACGTGTACACCTTGTTGTCCGGCGATGCCGTCCAACTCGTGGCCAGCAGCGGCTCCAGGACGGCCTTGTCGACGCCGGCCTTGTATTGCAGCAATCCTTCGTAGTTGTTGGTGGTCAGCAGCAGGCCCTGACCGGCGTAGTAGATGTCAGGGTCTGGCGGCTGGCCCGGGTCCTGCAGGAACGACAGGTGCAGCACTTTGTCCGTCGGGGCGGCGTTCGGTGTGCTGCCGCCACCGGAATTCGAGCCACCGCAACCACTTAGCGTCAGCATCACCGCGGCAGCGCCGGCCGCGATCCGCCATCCTCCGCGTGCGCGAGCAGGGACCTTGTGGCTCTTCATCATCGGGCAACTCCTTCGAGGGCGGGTTCGGACAATTCGGTAAACATCTCGGAAAAGGCGGCCACGATTTCATCGGTGGTTCGCATGGCGCCGGACTGCAGGTACTCCATGGCGTCCAGGGCAGCGTCGTGCCGGTACTGCGAGGAGCCGCCGACGCAGTCGGTGACCACCCGCACGTAGAAATCGCGCTGGTGCGCGTCGGCGAACGTGTAGTGCACACAGACATCGGTCAGTCCACCGATGAGGATGAGCGTCGAGGCCTTGAGACCGGACAGCACGATCTCGAAATCCGTTCCGATGAAACCGGAATAGCGGCGCTTGACGATATGGAACTCGTGGTTGGGGCCGGCGAAGTCGGGCCGCAATGCGGGATGCAAAGGCGTCCCCGGCCGGCCGTCGACACAGTGCTCGCCCTCGGCACCGTCGAGTTCGCGGCCGAAGTCGATCCCGTTGGCGCGGTGCACCTCCTGGAAGAACACGATCGGAATCCGTGCGGCGCGCGCGGCAGCGATCAAGCGCTGCGCCCGGGCGATTCGGCCGTCGTACCCGGCCATGTGTGCAATGCCGACCAGTTCGGCCGGCATGTCTCCGGACTCCTGCATGTCAACGACGACCAGGACGGGATTGCCCACGATGAGTGGCTGTTTCGGCACCTAACCTCCTGTGATTGCGATACGTGGATCGGCGGCAGCCTGGAGCAGATCCACGACTGTGTTGATGACGACGTAGATGGCACCGAGCATCAGCGTCACGCCGGCGATCGCCGGAAAGTCCGCGACGGGAATGCTCTGTGCGATGTACTGCCCGATACCGGGCCAGCCGAACACCTGCTCGACCACCAGAACACCCGAGAACATCAGGCCCACTTGAAGTCCCGTCATGGACAAGGCCGCCCCGACTGAGTTGCGCAGCACATGCCGGGCCAGAATCTGGGTCTCGGACAGCCCTTTGGCCCGGGCGGTGCGCGCATAGTCGCTGTCGATATCGGCCAGCAGGCTGCTGCGCAGCACCCGGCCGATTGCGACAGCGGGGCCGATCGCGATGACGAACGCGGGCAGGATCAGATGGTGCATGGCGTCGGCCACGACGTCGAGCCGTGCGTGCAACAGGCCGTCGACGGTGAGCATGCCGGTCGGGCCGGTGGGTGCATTCGGCACCGCGATCCGGCCGTTGGCCGGCACCCAGCCCAGATCCTGGTAGAACACGATGAGCCCGACGATGCCGAGCAGGAACATCGGCGCCGAGGATCCGGTGAACAACACGGCCCGAAGCACATTGGCGCCACGCCAGTTCAGGGTCGTGCTGAATGCCAGCAGCACCGCGAGCACGATGGCGATCGCCAGGCCGCACAGCGCCAGCTCCAGGGTCGCCGGAACGAACGACCCGAGATCGGATACCACCGAGTGCCGGGTCCGATACGAGGTGCCCAGGTCCCCGGTGGCGGCGCCGACCAGGTAGTGCCAGAACTGCACCAGGACAGGATCATTGAGTCCCAGCGCGGCCCGCCGGGCCGCCACCGCCTGGGCGGAGGCCTGGGCACCGAGCTGAGCCTTGACGGGGTCCAGCGGTGAGATGTTCTGCAGGACGAACATCACTGCTGTGAGGGCGACCAGGATGGCCACCATCGCCCCGAGCCGGGACGCTATGAACGTCTTCACGGGTATCACCCACCTCTCTTCGCGCAAACCCTCGGTGCGGCCACCCGGCCCGTCGTCATCAGGCGGTCGTCTTCATCACATTGCGCAAGCAGTCACCGGAGATGTTGGCGACCAGGGCCAGCACCAGCACACCCAGCCCCGGCATCACCGGAATCCACCACTGCTGCAGGAAATAACTCAGGTTGCGCGCGGAGTCGGCACCGAGCTCCGGCGCGGGCGCGGCTTGGCCGAGCCCGAGAAAGGACAGACCGGCCAGGGTGAGGATCAGGGTGCCGATGTCGAGGCTGGCGGCGACCAGCGCGTTGGGCACAGCGCCCGGCAACAGGTGCCGTCCGGCGAGCCGGAATCGGCTGACACCGGCCAGCTTTGCGGCCTCGACGTGTGGACGTGCCGCCAGCCGCGCCACCTCTCCACGCACCAGCCGGGCGTAGAACGGCCACCACACGACCGAGACGGCGATGAGCGTATGCAGGAAACTCGGTCCCATCGCGGCCACCACCGCGATCGCCAGTACCGGTGCGGGCAGGGACAGGAAGCCGTCGGTGATGCGCATCAGCGTCGAGTCGATCAGGCCGCCCGTCGCACCGGCGACCAAGCCCACGAACCCGCCGATCAGCAGTCCCAGCGCCACCACCGCCAGCGCCGCCAGCCAACTCGACCGCGCGCCGTAGAGCACCCGCGAAAGGATGTCGCGTCCGACACTGTCGGTGCCGAGCAGGAATCCGTGGTCGCCCGGCGCTTGCAGGGGCATCCCGACCGGTATCAGCGGGTCGTGCGGAGCCAGCAGCGGCACGGCGATGACGGCGAGGGTCAACACGATCACCAGAGAGAATCCGACCCAGTTGACGACCGCCGAGCGGGACTGCGGCAGGGCCAGTCTCACCCGGCCGCGGACCAGGCTCGGAGCGGAGAGCGCTACAGCCATCAGGGCACCTTCTTTTCGATACAGGCCACCTGGTGCGCGCCACCGGCATTCCCCACCAGTCGGACATCGAGTTCGTCGCCGCTGCACGCGTCGACCGCGATCGGGCACCGCGGATGGAACGCGCACCCCGTCGGCGGCGACAACGGGCTCGCGGGTTCGCCTGGTAGTACGCGTGATTCGCGTCCCAGGTCGGGAATCGCATCGACCAGCGCGCGGGTGTACGGATGCGTCGGATCTCCGATGACCTGCTCGGCCGGGCCGATTTCCACGATGCGGCCCAGGTACATCACGGCGATGCGATCGGCCACCACGCGGGCGACCGACAGGTCGTGCGTCACGAAGACCACCGACATATCCAGACTGCGGCGCAGGTCGCCGATCAGGTTGAGCACCGAGGCGGCCAGTGACACGTCCAGCGCGCTGGTCGGCTCGTCGCACAACAGCACCGCGGGCGGGACGACGGTCGCACGAGCCAGCGATACCCGTTGGCGCTGACCACCGGAAAGTTGACCGGCACGCGATTTCGCCACCTCTGCGGGCAGCCCGACTCGGTGAAGCACCTCGATGACGGCCTCGCGTCTGGCGGCGCGAGAGAGTTTCGCGCCGCGCAATCGCTCGCCGATCAACTCGCCAACCGAGAGCCACGGGGTGAGCGAGGCACCCGCGTCCTGGAACACCATCTGCGGCCGTTGCTCGCCAGACACCTCCACACTGCCCGTGGTCGCCTTCTCCAGACCGGCGATCACGCGCAACAGGGTGGACTTTCCCGAACCGCTCTCCCCCACCAGCGCCACCGATTCGCCGTGCCCCACCTGCAGCCGCACGCCGCGCAGTGCGTGCAACTTGCCGCGCTGCGCGACGGCAAACGTCTTGGTCACGTCGGTCACCGTGACGGCCGCGGGCAGCTCGGCAGTGACCGGACTGATCGCCTGCGCCACAATGGGTTCCGGCACATCGACGGCGTCTGGCTCACGATCGACTGCCAGCTGCTCCGGTGTCAGCAGACAGGCGCTGACTCGTCCGGCGCCGACGGAAACCGGCTCGGGCGGTGATGCCACGCAGTCGTCGGTGACCTGCCCACAGCGCGGCGCGAAGGCGCATCCGGGCAAGGGCGACAGCGCACTGGGTACCGCGCCCGGCATCGCGGCAAGCCGTTCGTCCCGGGCGGTCTGCAGTGTCAGCCGTGAACGCAGCAGTCCGCGGGTATACGGGTGGGCGGGCGCGCCGAGGACCTCTGCGGTGGGGCCGACCTCGGCGATACGGCCGGCATAGAGCACCGCGATGCGGTCGGATATCTGCGCCGCCACCCCGAGGTCGTGAGTGATGAATACGATGCTGCAACCGATTTCGTCGCGCAGCCGCTGCAGCAGACGGAGTACCTGCGCTTGCACGGTGACATCGAGTGCCGTCGTCGGTTCGTCGGCGATGATGAGGTCCGGGTTGCCTGCGATCGCGATGGCGATCATCACCCGCTGCCGCAGACCCCCCGAAAGCTCGTGCGGGTAGGCACGCATCCGGCGGGCCGGTTCGGGTATCCCCACTGCGGTCAGCAGACGTAGCGCCTCATCAGAGCTGCCGGCGGCCTCAGCGACCTGCTTGCCGATCCGCATCGTCGGATTGAGCGACGTCATCGGGTCCTGGAACACCGCGCCGAGGTCGAGCCGCCGCACTGTGCGCAGCGCCTTGGGGTCACCGTGCACCATGTCCGAGCCGGCCACCGAGATGGTGCCGTCGATTCGGGCAGACGCCGGGAGCAGTCCGAGCATGCCGAATCCCAATACGCTTTTCCCCGAGCCTGATTCGCCGACCAGTCCCAGGATTTCGCCAGGCAGCACCCCCAGCGACACACCGCGCAGCGCGTGCACCTCGCGCCCGTTGCGCTTGAAGGTGACGTGCAAGCCGGCGACGGTTGCCACCTCGTCGGGGTTCGGCGATGCCGCGGGGCGCACCTGCGATGCGTCCACTACGGATACAGCGGTGCTCATGAGCGCTCTCCTGCACTGTCATCGCCACGCCTTGGTACGTCTGCGAACCGCTGGCCTGTCAACTGACAGTTTTCCCCCCGGACGAACCTGTCTGGTGTCGCCGAAGTAAGCACGATGTAAGCAACTCGGTCGTGTGCGTAACCGCCGGATATCGCATGTTTCTGTCAGATGACAGATACCGGTGGCGATACCCGTCGGCGCCGCCATGGACCACGATGAACGGATGTCGATCACCCGCACCGGACGACCTCGGCTACACACTCAGCGTCGCCCGGGCGTTACCGCGCGAGACGAAATACTCGATGCGGCAAGCGAATTGTTCACCACGTTGGGTTACGCAGGCACGTCGACGAGAACCATCGCCGACTCCGTCGGTATCAGACAGGCCTCGCTGTACCACTATTTCAAGACAAAGGACGACATCCTGTGTGCTCTGCTGAGCCAGACTGTCACGCCGACCCTGGCGTTCATCGCCACACTGACGGACGCGACCCCGACACTGACCGCGACTGAACACCTGCACGCCCTGGCGGCCTTCGACGGAGACCAATTGCTCAGTGGCAACTGGAATTTGGGGGCACTCTATTTGCTCCCCGAGGTGCGCGCCGACCGCCTGGAGCCGTTCTGGTCCGATCGCGAACGACTCCGGCTGCATTACCTGGCGCAGAGCGAAAGAGTGCTGGAGCGCACCGCCGTGCATCCAGCGGCCGCCGATCTACCGTTCCGGTTGGTCGAATCCCTGGTCAACATGTGGTCGGTGCCGCACGGCCCGCAGCGATCGGAATTGCCCATGCACGTCGCCGATGCCGGCGTGCGGGTGCTGGGTGTGCTCGACGCCGAGACACCCGAGTTGCGCAAGCGCACCAGGCAGGTCATCGAACTCCACACCGGCGATCATCAGCCGGCGTGAGCCGCGCACTTTTGCGAACGCGACGTCCGTCCACGGTCACCAGCGCGGCCCGGATAACCTCGTAGCGTGTTTCACGTACTGAACATCACGTATACCCAGCCCCTCGACGTCGTCGACCAGGCACGACCGGCGCATCTGGAATGGCTCGGGAAGCTGGTCGACGAGCGCCGCATCCTGCTCGCCGGCCGGCTGGAGTCGCAGGGTGGCGCCGTACTGATCGCCTCCGACATGTCGGCCGAGGACGCCGACGCGCTCACCGCCAGCGATCCCTACGTGCACGCGGGCGTGGCCGCCTATGAGCGGGTCAGCTTCAACGCCGGTTTCCGCGCGTCCGGGCTGTAGCGCCGGAATTCACAGCCGGATCCGGGATTAGTTCCGCTCCAGCGGCCGTTGAGTGTGGTCAGGGCCTGACGAATAGCCCATTTCGTTACCTTCGCTAATATTTGCGTTAGGTACACGCCGCTAGGCAAGCCGAGAATGAAGAGGACTGACACGCATGACCACGACCATTTCCGCCTACGCCGCGACCTCAGCGACCAGCCCGCTGACCAAGACCACCATCGAGCGCCGTGATGTCGGCCCGCACGACGTGGCTTTCGACATCAAGTTCGCCGGCATCTGTCACTCGGACATCCACACCGTCAAGTCCGAATGGGGCCCGGCCAACTACCCCGTCGTACCCGGCCATGAGATCGCCGGCGTGGTCACCGCGGTCGGCTCCGAGGTGACCAAGTACAAGGTCGGCGACCACGTCGGCGTCGGCTGCTTCGTCGACTCCTGCCGCGAGTGCGACAACTGCCACGCCGGCCTGCAGCAGTACTGCACCGGCAAGGGCGGCAACATCGGCACGTACAACGCCACCGGCCGGGACGGCACGCCCACCTACGGCGGCTACAGCACCGCCATCGTGGTCGACGAGAACTACGTGCTGCGCATCCCGGACAGCATTCCCCTCGACAAGGCCGCTCCCCTGCTCTGCGCCGGCATCACCCTGTACTCGCCGCTGCGGCACTGGAACGCCGGGCCGGGCAAGAAGGTCGCGATCGTCGGCCTCGGCGGCCTGGGCCACGTCGGCGTAAAGCTCGCCGTCGCCATGGGCGCCGAAGTCACAGTGTTGAGCCAGTCGCTCAAGAAGATGGAAGACGGCCTGCGCCTGGGCGCGCACCACTACTACGCCACCAATGACCCGGAGACGTTCCGGACGTTGGCCGGCAGCTTCGACCTGATCATCAACACGGTGTCGGCGAACCTGAACATGGGCGCCTACCTGAACCTGCTTCGGGCCGACGGCACGCTGGTCGAGCTCGGCGCGCCCGAGAAGCCGCTCGAAGTGCCGGTGTTCCCGCTGATCGGCATGCGTCGCACCTTGGCCGGTTCGCTGATCGGCGGCATTCCGGAGACCCAGGAGATGCTGGACTTCTGCGCCGAGCACGACGTGACCCCGGAGATCGAGGTCATCGAGGCGTCGTACGTCAACGAGGCGTACGAGCGCGTGATCGCCAGCGACGTGCGCTACCGCTTTGTGATCGACACCGCGACCATCTGATTCGGGCGCCCGGTGGCCGACGATCCGGTAGACATCCTGCAGCGCTGGGAGCTGGCAGGCGGTGTCTGGCGGATCATCGGCCGCCGCGCGCACGAACTGACCATCGGGTTGTTCCAGTGCGACGGCGGTGAGCGGGTCGACGTGATCCGCTCCGGCGACGCCGCCCTACGCGCGTTCGTCGGCGACCGGGAGTCCAGCGCGGACCAGCGGACCAATTGACGCGTCGATGAAAAAGTTGACGGCATTCGTTGTGGCGCATTAAAACTTGACCATGACGTCCACCCGCCGCCGCGCTCCGCTGCCCCAGCTGGCCTGTGCCGGCGTGGCCATCGCCCTGCTGCCGGGCATCGCGCATGCCGACCCTGATCCGGCCCCCGCTCCGGCTCCGGTGTCCGCCGGTGTCACCGGAGTGCTCAACGACTGGCAGAAATCCGTATGTGCGCCAGATAGTTTCACCCAGGACGATCCCGCCGTCGCGGCCCGCGACTGGCCGGGCGCGGTCCGCGCCGGCACCTGCGCGAGCGCGGTGAACCCCGGCCTGACCAACGGCCTGTGGATCACACAGTGGACCGCCAACAGCGATATGACCTCGGCGCTGCAGCGCAATTTCATGGCCCTCTTCGCGTCGGCGGTCAGCGACCAGACCGCGATCATCACGTTCGCGGTGGCGAGCCCCGAGGCGCGCAAATCACTTGAGCCACTGACGAAATTCGGCTTCGCCATCCAGCCGGTACCGACACTGACCTGACGACGGCTCCTGACCTCAGTGCGAGTGGCTGCCAGGGCTGGTGTGGCCACCCGTGGTCGAGCCTGACGTCCCGCCCGTGCTGCCCGTGTTGTTGTTCACGCCCGAGGGCACGTGGCACTGACCGTCGATGACCACTTGTCCCGGCGCGCACTCGATCGTGTTGTCAGCGGAAGCCATCGGGATACCGATGGTCAGCGCCGCCGCGCACAGCGCGCCGACAGTGAAGAAATGTGAGATCGATGTCGATAGCGCCATGATCCGGCCCGCCTGTTGTCGACGTGTAAAGACCAATATTAACGCCAGATCAAATAGTCGCGGGGCGCATTCGGCAAGCCGATACGCCCCGCGATCACAGCACTGAACTGCGTCTTTAGAAATCCCAGTCCGAGTCTTCGGTGTTGACGGCCTTGCCGATCACGTACGAGCTACCCGAGCCTGAGAAGAAGTCGTGGTTTTCGTCGGCGTTCGGGGAGAGCGCCGACAAGATCGCCGGGTTGACGTCGGTCTCATCACGCGGGAACAGTGCCTCGTAGCCAAGGTTCATCAGTGCCTTGTTGGCGTTGTAGCGCAGGAACTTCTTGACGTCCTCGGTGAGGCCGACGCCGTCGTACAGGTCCTGCGTGTACTCGACCTCGTTGTCGTACAGCTCGAACAACAGCTCGTACGTGTAGTCCTTGAGCTCGGTCCGCTTGGCCTCGTCGACCATGGCCAGACCGCGCTGGTACTTGTAGCCGATGTAGTAGCCGTGCACCGCTTCGTCACGGATGATCAGCCGGATCATGTCGGCGGTGTTGGTGAGCTTGGCCCGCGAGGACCAGTACATCGGCAGGTAGAAGCCGGAGTAGAACAGGAAGCTCTCGAGCAGTGTCGAGGCCACCTTGCGCTTCAGCGGCTCGTCACCCTTGTAGTACTTCATGACGATCTCGGCCTTGCGCTGCAGGTTGGGGTTCTCCTCCGACCAGCGGAACGCCTCGTCGATCTCGACGGTCGAGCACAGCGTCGAGAAGATGTTGCTGTAGCTCTTCGCGTGCACCGACTCCATGAAGGCGATGTTGGTGTAGACGGCCTGCTCGTGCGGGGTGAGCGCATCGGGGATCAGGCTGACGGCGCCGACGGTGCCCTGGATGGTGTCCAGCAGCGTCAGGCCCGTGAAAACGCGCATGGTGAGCTGCTTTTCACTGTCGGTCAGCGTGCCCCACGACGGAATGTCGTTGGATACCGGCACCTTCTCCGGCAACCAGAAGTTGCCCGTGAGACGGTCCCAGACCTCCGCGTCCTTCTCGTCCTGCACGCGGTTCCAGTTGATCGCGGAGGCCCGGTCGATCAGCTTCATACCTTCAGACACCGTGACCCCATTTCACCTGGAACTGTGTTTGCCGGATCGGCACCACAGACACTACCCCTGGTGTTTACCTTCGACGAACACCGCTAAAAGTTGTGTTTTCGTGTCGCGCCGGCGAGGCCGATTCAACGGATGAATTCGTACTCCGTCGACTGGAACTTCCGGGTCTCGAGCCAGTACTGCCAGGTCATGCCACTCCACAGCGTGCGATTGACCCCATGCTCGTCCATGTACCAGCTGTGGCAACCACCGGTGCTCCACACGGTGCCGGCCAGATTCTGCTGCAACTCGGCGTTGTACTCGTCCTGTGCGCGCCGGCTCGGCATGAGCGCGGCCGCGCCTGCTTTGTCGGCGGCGGCGATGGCCTGGGCGGCGTAGCGGATCTGCGACTCGATCATGAACACCACCGAGTTGTGCCCCAGCGCGGTGTTCGGACCCAGCAGGAAGAACAGGTTCGGCATGTTCGACACCGTGATGCCGCGGTGGGCCGCCATGCCCTCGCGGTTCCATCGGTCGACCAGGTCCTCTCCCCCGAGGCCCTTGATGTCGACGTAGGTGTACGAGTCGGTGACGTGAAAACCGGTGCACCACACCACCACGTCGACGGGATGCAGGGCGCCGTCGCGGGTGACGATGCCGTCCGCGGTCATCCGCTCGATGCCCTCGGTGAAGACCTGAGTCTTCGGGTTGGCGATGCCGCGATAGTAGGTGTCGGAGTTCAGGATTCGCTTACAGCCCGCCACGTAGTTCGGGGTCAGCTTGCGGCGCAGTTCAGGGTCTTTGATGCTGCGGTTGATGTTCCATTTGCCCAGCAGCTCGCCAATTTTGAGTAGTCGCGGTTGCTTGGTCATCGCGAAACCGACACCTTCGTGAATCCAGTAGATGGCGTCCCGCATGAGGGCCCGGGTACCCGGTACCCGGCGGAAGGTGTCCTTCATCCACTCCGGAAATGCGTTGTTGGGACGCGGCATAACCCATGCGGGCGTTCGTTGGTACAGGTGCAATTCGGCCACCTGGTCGACGATCGCGGGCACGATCTGGATGGCGCTGGCACCGGTACCGATCACCGCGACGCGCTTGCCGGTGAGGTCGACGCTGTGATCCCACTGCGCGGAATGGAAAGCGGCACCGGCAAATTCGTCGCTGCCTTCGATTTCGGGGATGGACGGGATGTGCAAACCCCCGGCCCCGGAGATCAGGAACTGGGCGACGTACTCCTGGCCGCTGTCGTCGTAGATGTGCCAGCGCCGCTCACCTTCGTCCCAGTGCGCGCGGTCGACATGCGTGTTGAACCGGATGTTCCGGCGAAGATTGTGCTTGTCGGTGACGCCTTTGAGGTAGTCGAAGATCTCCGGCTGGAACGACCACATGTGCGTCCAGTCCGCCTTCGGCTCGAAGGAGAACGAGTACATGTGCGACGGGATGTCACACGCGCAGCCCGGATAGGTGTTGTCGCGCCAGGTGCCGCCGACCTCGTCGGCCTTCTCCAGGATCAGGAAGTCATGTGCACCGAAGCCTTGCTTGCGCAGCGCGATGCCCATGCCCAGCCCGGAGAAGCCGGACCCGATGATCACCGCCCGCGTAATGATCGGCTCGGTGCGAACCTCCGTGCCGGCGGACTGCGCTCCAGTTGACTGCTCGACCGTCATGAACCTGCTCTTTCCTGGGAACGGCGGTACCGGATATTCCACAGTGTCCGGTCAGCCCGCCCAGGTGTCAACGGACCAGGCTACTGATGGCTGACGTCAGCCACGGATTCTTCGCGGCGCACCGCGTCGTGCACCGGCAGGTCCAGATCGAACCGGATGCCGAGCAGCCTGGCAGTGCCGTTGATGGCGCCGATCATGATGGTCGTCATGTGCGCGACGAATTGGTCGCGGGGCAGGCGGCGCGGAGTCTCGTCACTCCCGCCGAGCCACCAGTCGGTCGCCGAGGCCGCCGCGCCGAACAGCGTGAACGCGGCCAGCTCGAAGATGCTGGAGTCCAGGTCCATGTCCTTGAGCTCACCGCTGATCATGGCGGCGATGGCCAGCGTGATGTCGCGGCCCCGGTTGACGGTCGTCATGGCGGCGGCGGACTGGTCGGCGAACCGGCCCTGTAGCAGGAAGCGCACCACGTTGGGGTGCTGGTCCACCAGGTCCACATAGTGCTCGACAGCGCGGCCGATGATCTGACCGGTCGAATCGTTCTCGATGTCGATGGACGGAATGACGGCCGCCCACAACATGTCCCGCATGCGCTCGCCGATCTGCGAGAACATGTCGGACTTGTCGGCGAAGTGCCGATAGATCTTGGGCTTGGCGGTGCCGGCCTCTTCGGCGATCTCCCGCACGCTGACGTTCGGGCCGAGTCGGTCGATGGCCCGGAACGCGGCGTCCACGATCTCCTCGCGGACCTTCAGCCGGTGCTCGCGCCACCGCTCGCTACGCGCGTCGACTTTCTCCGGCGCACCCTTGGGCGGCGTGACCTTCACCTGCACGGTCACCGACGGCACGTTCACGCCCGGCACACCAGGCACCTTCACCCCGGCCTGGATGCCGGTGCGGGGAAGAGATGGCCTGCGCACCCCGCCACTGTACCGGTCGGGGCAAATCTGACCTGCTCAGACCGCTCGGCGCGGCGAATGTCACAACGGAGGTCGCCTCGTCATGCGCAGCGGGTCGACAGTGTTCGCGCGTAGCATCGCGCTCGGGACTCGTCCGAAAGTACCGGCCTGACAAGGGGCTGAACACATGGCTGAGCGGTACGACATCGTCGTGGTCGGCGGAGGTCCGGCGGGATCGGCCGCCGCCTGGCAGGCCGCGCAGACCGGTGCGCGCGTCGTCGTGCTCGACAAGGCCACCTTCCCCCGCGACAAACCCTGTGGCGACGGACTGACCGCGCGCGGGCTCAGTTATCTGCAGAAGATGGGCCTCGCGGAACAGGCCGCGACGTTCCACCAGATCAATCGGGTGACGGTGTTCAGCCCGCACCAATGGGAGCTGTCGTTCCCGCGCCGGCCCGGGATGCCCGACCACGGCTGCACCGTCAGTCGGACGCGGTTGGATGCCATGCTGCTCGCGCACGCCGCTGCTGCGGGCGCCGAAGTACGCCAGGGCGCCGAGGTGACGGGCCCTGAACGCAGCGACGACGGCCGCGTCACCGGCGTGGTCCTCAAAAGCGGAGAGATCGTGCGCGGCGACGCCGTCATCGCCGCCGACGGCGCCTACTCCCCGATCAAACGGGCACTGCACATCGACTCGGACTACCACGGCTACTCGGCCATCGCGATCCGCGCCGAGATGCCGGCCAACCGCCCCGACTCCGATTCCCTGGACATACATCTCCAGCTGCAGTTCAACGGCGACCAGTTGCCCGGCTACGGCTGGGTATTCCCCATGGGCAACGGCACCTTCAACATCGGCCTGGGCTACGTCAACAGCTATCGGAATTGGCAGGCCATCAACGCAACTCGATTCCTCGGCGACTTTCTGCAGACGTTGCCGCGCGACTGGGAGCTGCCACCTGTCGACGCGTTGCGACGAAACAAGAGCGTCCGGGCCTGGCGGTTGCCCATGGGATTCACCGCATGGCCGCCGTGGCGGCCCGGAGTCGTGTTCGCCGGCGATGCGCTGGGCGCCGGGAAGCCCGCGTCCGGCGCGGGCATCTCGAAGGCGCTCGAATCCGGTTTGGCCGCAGGCGAATGCGCTGTCGCCGCGCTCATGAACGGCGGTCCCGACGACTTCACCAACTACCAGCAGCGAATCGAGGCGTCGTGGGGCCGCGAATACCGGCGCGGCCGCTTCTTTCACAAGCTGGCGGGCATCCCGCGAGTGGCCGAAGCGGGACGTCGGGCTGTGGACAGTCGCGCCTTCCGCGATCTACTGCTCAAGTCGCTGTACAAGAAGGCGCAGAGCCCCTCGCATACGTGACGGGCGGGTCCCGCTCACCAGTTTGGGTCGGTCACCAATACCCAGTACCAAATGACACAGTGTGTCTTATGCGCTACAGTGCGTCATACGCGAATCAGACGGTTGACGAGGAGCCGCTGCAGGAATCCGCCCGCTCCGAGCTTCGGGCCATGTTCGCCGCGGCGTGAATGACACTGGTAGGCACTACGTTGCCTACCAGACAACTATTGACTAGTCTGCGGTGCATGTCATCGGCAGTCGATCTCGACGCAGTCGGCCAGCGACTCAAGTCGGCCCGGGAGAGCCGCGGATTGACTCTCGATCAGGTCTCTGAACTGTGCGGGCTCTCCAAAGCCCATCTGTCCCGCCTGGAGTCCGGCGAGCGACAAGCCTCGATCGGCGCATTAGTAGATCTGGCAACAGTTTTGGGAGTTCGGGTCAGCGCGTTACTGGGCGAGGAAACCGAGCCGTCGGTACTTGCGACATTTCCGGCCGAAGTCCCCCGACAGTCGACCGGAGGACTCGAAATCGCCGTCTGCAGTGGATATCTCGGATCGAAAGGGATCGAAGCCCTCCGCGTCCGGGTCAAGCCGCGGCGGCCGGCCAGCCCTCCGGTCCAGCACCGCGGCGAGGAGTGGCTGTACGTCGTGAGCGGAGAGCTCAACTTCGAGTACGACAGCGTCCAGTATCTGATTTCACCAGGTACTGCAGTGCATTTCGACGCAGCACGACCACATCGGATGACCGCGCGCGTGGTGACCGAGGTACTACTGGTGTCATCCACCGACCACGCCGAGTTGAGCCGCATCAAGCACTAGGCCACTCGTGCGCCGTGTGCCGTGATGCCGCCGAATCGGTGCCCGAACGTCCGGGCATGACACCGACGTAACGGCGCATTACCAGCTCTTAAATTCAGACAACTCCGTGTTGTCTACTAGACAACTCAGCTCTAGTGTCGGTTGAGTCAGCGGCCTGTGGTGCCGCACTCAACAAAGCCGGAGACGCCCCGATTCCTCGGTGCGTTCTGATCTCTAGGAGCTGAAACCATGGCCATAGCAGCGGATCTACCGCCTGACAGTCCCGCCACATTGCGATCCGCCCAGTCGGTCTCCGGCGTGCGCGCCGGGGCGTTGGGATTTCCGACTCTGCTGGCTCAATCGGTGGCGTTGATCTCACCCACCATGACAGCGGTACTCATTGTGCCGCTGGCATTCTCGTTCGCCGGCAACGGAACCTGGCTGGCATACCTCTTCGCAACGATCATGCTGTCCTTCGTGGTGATGAACCTCAACGTATTCGCCGGCCGGTCGGCGCTACCCGGGTCGATGTACGCCTATATCGGTCGCGGCTTGGGCCCGCGTGGCGGCGTGTTGTCGGGTTGGACGTTGCTGTGGTCGTACGGTTTCATCGCGATCGCGGGTCTCGCCGGCTTTTCCATCTTTGTCAATCAATTCCTCGACGCGGTCGGTGCGACCTTCCACGTTCCGGCAATCGCCGCGTTCTGCATCAGCGCCGCACTGTGTTGGTTGGTCGCATATAAGGACATTCGCATTTCGTCGCTCCTCATGCTGGTGCTGGAGGGCCTTTCCACCGCACTCATCATTGCGCTGTGCCTGACCGTGCTGGCGAAACACGGCACCATGGTGGACACGCAGCAGCTACACCTTCACGGAGTGGGTGTCAGCGGAATCACCCTTGCCGTCGTCATCTGCATATTCAGCCTGGTCGGCTTCGAGAGCGCCACTGCATTGGGTGGCGAGGCAAAGAACCCGCTACACAACGTTCCGCGCGCAGTGCGATGGAGCCTGGTGATTGCGGGGCTGTTCTTTGTGTTCGTCAGCTACGTCGAAGTCATCGGCGCCAGCTCTCACAACCTTCAGCTCGCGGACCTGGACGCACCGCTGTCGACACTGTCCGACGCCTACCAGGTCGGGTTCCTCAAGGCACCGATCTGCCTCGGCGCCATCTTGAGCTTCTATTCGCTCACGCTGTCGTGTGTCAATGCCGGGTCACGCATCCTGTTGCCGATGGCACAGCACGGAATGCTCAGCCGGCACGTCGGAAGCATTCACTCGCAGAATCGAACACCCCACATCGCGGTCAGCGTCTACAGCCTGCTGGTGCTCGGAATCATCTGTGTGATGCAGATTTTCACCGATCCGCTGACCACCTTCGGAGACGCCGGAACATTGGCGGCGTTCGGCTTCCTATTGGCCTATTTCATGGTCTCTGTCGCGGCGCCGGTGTACTTGCGCAAGCGCGGTCAGCTCACCGGCAAGAACATAACGATTTCGGCTCTCGCGTTGGCCTGCCTACTCGTCCCGACCATCGGCAGTTTCTATCCGCTCCCACCGGTACCGGTGCGGTACTTCCCCTACTACTTCCTGGTCTACATGCTGGCCGGCTTGGCGTGGCTCACCGTTGTGAGCCGGCGCCGGCCAACCATCCTCGGGGAGATCGAGGCGGACCTGGAAGCGAGTGTGGACACCTGGACCACACCGCCGGGCACCGCCGGCGAGGCTCGGCGAGAATCCCCCGAGTCAGACAGCGCTGGACGCCAAGCGTGGGCTACCTGACCCGCTGACCGTGGCCGGGCACGACTGGTGCCCGGCCACAGACGCATCAGCGTGCTTTCGCGGCTACCCGCTCCCTACCCGACCTGTCCAGGTGGGTGCGCAGCGTGAACGACGCTTCCTGTCGGGGTTACCTCAGCGTCGGCCGCGCTTGGCCGGACCCGGCTTCCGGGCGCCCTTGCCCGCCGCTGCCCGAGCGGCCTGCTTCGCGAGAGTCTTCTCCCGAGCGCTGCGTTTCGGCGTCGGCTCGGCTTGGCCACGTGACGAGCTGGCCTTGCGGCCCCGAACGATGCCGATGAACTCATCGACCAGTTCCGGCTGCGGTCCCTCCGGGAAGGCCAGGGCCACGGGGCACGTCGGTGCATCGGTGATCGGGCGGTAGGTGAGGTCCTTGCGGTGATACAGCCGCGCCAGCGACTGGGGCACGATCAGCGCACCCATCCCAGCGGCGACGAGTTCGATCGCGTCTTCGGTGGTCTCGGGCCGATGGTCGACCGGGATACCGGGAGCGTCCGCCCACGAGACGACGTGATCGAGCGGGATGAGAACCGGCTCACCGTCGAGGTCCGCGGCGGCGATCTCGTCGACGGCCGTCAGGAGGTGATCGGCCGGCACCACCGCCACCGTCGTCTCCTCATAGAGGGGGATGATGGCCAGCCCCGCCGTATCGGCCGGCAGCCGGAGCAGTGCCACGTCGACGGTGCCGGACCGCACTGCCTCGGCCGCGTCCGCCGCAGCGACGGCGTGCAGGATCAACGGAACTTCGCGGTGGCGCTCGGCCCAAATCCGCGCCCACTTCGCGGGCGTCCCGCCGGGGACGTAGCCGAGAGTCAGGGAGAGCGTCGAATAGGACGGTGCCACGGCCGTCAGGCTACCGATAGGCTGATGCCCATGAGCAGGCCCAACGCACAGTCCATGAAACCCGCCACCGCGGCGAAGAAGCTGGACGTGTACTTGCCCGCGACGCCTGCGGAGTTCCAGGAGAACGCGATCACCCGCGCCGAGCTCGCCGCGCTGCAGGCCGACCCGCCGGAGTGGCTCAAAGACCTCCGCAAGAACGGGCCGCACCCCAAGAACCTGGTGGCGGCCAAGCTGGGCATCTCGATCGCCGGCCTCGCCCGCGGTGGCGTCGAGAAGGCACTGACCACCGAACAGATCGAGCAGCTGCTCGAAGAATTGCCCGACTGGCTGGTCATCGAACGTGAGAGCTACCAGCAGGTGTTGCGCGAACAGCGGCGTGTCAAAGCGCTGCACGCAGATCAGGCGCGCGAAGCGTGACGGGCCGGTAGCCACGGGTCCGTCACCGAACGACCGTCGACGCCTCTGCTTCGGTAGACCCGATGGCTGACACTCCAAACCCTTCGCTGGGCATCGCCACGTTCAACGTCAACGGGATCCGGGCGGCACGCCGTCGCGGCTTCGACGCCTGGCTCGCCGGGCGGGGGCTCGACGTGGTGGCCCTGCAGGAGTTGCGCTGCCCACCCGAGGAGGTCGGCGCGTTCGACGGTTATCGCGCGGCAATCGACTGCGGCTCGATCCCGGGCCGCAACGGCGTCGCGATCCTGACCCGCGAAGCACCGGCGGACGTGCGGACCTGGGCCTCACACCCGCCGCGCACCCGGGGCCTCGGGGCCCATGCGCACGAGGGACGGTACCTCGAGGTCGACCTCGCGGACCGTCCGCTTACGGTGGCGTGCCTCTACCTGCCAAAGGGCGGCCTGCCCGCGCACCTGCAGCGGCCCGGCACCATGCGCGACACCCCTGACGGCGGCGCCAAGTATGACCGGAAGATGCGCTTCCTCGATGCGTTCGCGCGTGAACTGAGCCGGAACCGCCGGGCGGCGCTCGCGGCCGGCCGCGAGTTCCTGCTGCTCGGCGACCTGAACCTGGCTCATCTTCCGCACGACGTGACCAATTGGCGGCCCGCACAGAAAATGGAGGGCTTCCTCCCCGAGGAACGCGCCTGGCTGGACGCACAGATTGGGCCGCGCACGCTCGTCGACGTGGTCCGGACGCTGCACGGCGATCGCCCTGGGCCGCTGTCCTGGTGGAGTTGGGCCGGCGAGTCGTTCGTCAAAGACGTGGGCTGGCGGATCGATCACCACCTCGCCACGCCGCGGCTCGCGCGGACCGCCGTTTCGGTGACCGTCGACAAGGAACCCGAACCCGGCGCGCGGCTGTCCGACCACGCGCCCGTGGTCGTACGGTATGCGTTCCCCTGAACGCCGGTTGCAGATCCGGAAGGGTCGTCGACATCGGACCCTCTTCACGCCCGCGATGAGTTGTGCGCGGGCCGGCTGTCTACCCCTGTGACGGCACCCGCGTCCGGGCGCCGCGGACCACAGGAGTTGCCCGATGCACCGCATGATCTTCGTGAATCTGCCCGTCGCCAACATCGAACGGTCGCGGAAGTTCTTCGCCGGCCTCGGCTATTCGTTCAACGAGACCTTCAGCAATGACAGTTGCGTGACGCTGGTGCTGGGCGCGAACCAGTTCACGATGCTGACGCAGCGCGACGTCTTCGA
Source organism: Mycolicibacterium aubagnense (assembly GCF_010730955.1). Lineage (NCBI taxonomy): Bacteria > Bacillati > Actinomycetota > Actinomycetes > Mycobacteriales > Mycobacteriaceae > Mycobacterium > Mycolicibacterium aubagnense. Next base: position 1,204,110 of record NZ_AP022577.1, read on the forward strand.
CTCCCTGCACCCGGCCGAGACCGCCGACGCGTCGAAGACGAAGGAGTGCGTCGTCTGCTTGGGCGTCGAGAGCCGCGAGTGTGTGGACAAGCTTGTCGACGATGCCCTCGCCGCCGGGGCCACGGAGGGCGACACCGACGACGAAGACGTCATGTACGGCCGGAGCTACCACGACCTGGACGGCCACTCCTGGCAGATCTTTTCGTTGGCACCCATCGCGGTCGGAGCCTCCGAAGCACACGGCTGAGCGCGTCTCCACGCCCGACTTTCGTCACACCGTGGCGAGCAGGTGACCGGCTTTCAGCCCCGATCCGGTGAGAACGGCGACGATCGTGTCCGCCGTGTCGATCTCTCCGGCCGTTCGGAGCCGGCGTAGTGCGGGTACAATCTGGGCGCTGGTGGGCTCGACGAACAGCCCGAGGCGGGCGAGTTCACCCACCGCGGGTAGTAACTCGTCCTCCGGCACCGCGACGGCCGCCCCACCGCTGCCCCGGATCGCTTGCAGGACTTCACGATCGCGCACGGGCTTGGCAATGGCCGTCCCCTCGGCCGAAGTCGTCGACCAGCTCTGTTCGAGGACCTCTTGGCGCCCCTGCTCCATGGCCGTGACCAGCGGGCAGCAATTCCGCGGTTGGCTGACGAGGATTCGCGGCACCCGGTCGATCGCGCCGGCTCGGTGCAGCTCGCCGAATCCGATGGCGCAACCGAGGACGAGACTGCCGGCGCCGGCGGGAACGAGAACCGCAGTGGGAGCGCGGAATCCGAGGTCCTCCCAGATTTCGTAGGCGATCAGCTTGACGCCCTGCAGGAAGTGCGGATGCCAGTTATGGCTTGCGTAGAAACAGGTTTCAGCTCGACGCACGGCCTCGTCGGCCACCGCCTGCCGGGTACCGGAGACCAATTCGATATTGGCTCCGTGCAGCCGACTCTGGATGATCTTGTTCGACGAGGTGGCAGCGGGCACCAGGATATTGGCTTCGATCCCCGCCGTCGCGCAGTACGCGGCGACCGAGGATCCGCCGTTGCCGCTGGAATCCTCGAGTACCCGGTCTATCCCCTGGTGACGTACGGCGGTCACCATCACGGACACGCCGCGATCCTTGAAACTGCCGGTCGGGTTCATCGACTCAACCTTCAGGCCGACGTCGATGCCGTCGAAGGTCCGGGTGATCAGCGGTGTCCGGCCCTCACCGAGGGTCACCGGGTCGATGTGCGCCAAGGGATTGGGCAGGGCCGAGCGGTACCGCCACTGGGAGTTGATGGCGGTGTCAATCTGCTGCCGACCGATGCCGGAAAGCGGTTCGAAGACCAGCGGGGTGCCGTCGTCACCACGCCATCGGGGTTGGTCAGCGGGATACCGCCGGCCGGTGCGGTCGATCAGGATCGGTCCGTGCGAGCTCGCGGGCACACTCAACTCGAGTCTTCAATGCAGTACTGGCAGGTGTCTTTCTTGATTCCCCGATTTGTGTGATAGCGCGTATGTGCACTACGTCGACTCGACGGCATAGGCCGGCCTTTTCGAACCGCTGACATCTTGGCGCGTGTTTCGTCGCTAGCAGTGCGGCCGAAGTTGGGGTTTCCAGCTCCCTTCCGCTTTTCAGAGAGCTTGGCCTTGGCCTCTTCCGACATCACATGGCCGAAACTCGGATGGTCAGCACCAAACTTCCCGTAATTCGGATTGGCAGCACCAACGTTCCTGCCCTTGCGTTCAACTGACCACTTCGCCCGTTGTTCGGTGGAGTGTTCCCTCTGATAGAACGGGTTCTCGTCGCCGAATCGGCTGGGAACCTTGCGACCGGTCGATCGGATCCTCGCTGCCTCCCGCATCTCCGCGGTCCACACAACACCCGTCGGTCCGAGTCCACCGTCCGCGAGGTTCAGCAGTGGATGCCCCTCCTGGCGAAGAAGAGATATCCACGCAATCTCGGCCTCGCCAAGCTCGTCGAGTCCATCGGTCCAGTCCAGCGGGTCCACAGCCACATCGTCGCGCTGCTGCTTACGCAACCAGTCATAGAACGGCGTCTTTGTCCCGGCGTCAGCAACTTTCAGATGCTGCCGCAGCCGCACCTGTGCGGTTTTCGTCGTGAGGCCGACATAGCGATAAACGGACTCCGACCGGAGCCTGACCCCATAGATCAGGCCTCCGGTCGGAGTTCTGGCAGTCATGAATCCCGCTATCAGCAACCAAGTATCACAACATGCAGCTGACGCAATTCTCCACGGCCGTGCCTTCCAAGGCCATCTGCCGCAGGCGGATGTAGTACAGCGTCTTGATACCCTTGCGCCAGGCGTAGATCTGCGCCTTGTTGACGTCACGCGTGCTGGCGGTGTCCTTGAAGAACAGCGTCAACGAAAGCCCCTGGTCCACATGCTGAGTGGCCGCGGCGTACGTGTCGATGATCTTTTCGTAGCCGATCTCGTACGCGTCCTGGTAGTACTCCAGGTTGTCGTTGGTGAGATACGGCGCCGGGTAGTAAACCCGGCCGATCTTGCCTTCCTTGCGGATCTCGATCTTCGACGCCACCGGGTGGATCGAGCTGGTCGAGTGGTTGATGTACGAGATCGAGCCCGTCGGCGGGACCGCCTGCAGGTTCTGGTTGTAGATGCCGTGGGCCTGCACCGACTCCTTCAGCGAACGCCAATCGTCCTGCGTCGGAATGTGAATGCCGGCATCGGCGAAGATCTGACGGACCTTGTCGGTCTTCGGCTCCCACACCTGGTCGGTGTACTTGTCGAAGAACTCACCCGAGGCGTACTTCGACTTCTCGAACCCACCGAACTTCGTACCGCGTTCGATCGCAATGAGATTCGATGCGCGCAGCGCGTGGAAAAGCACCGTGTAGAAGTAGATGTTGGTGAAGTCGATGCCCTCGTCCGAGCCGTAGTAAATCTGCTCCCGGGCCAGGTAGCCGTGCAGGTTCATCTGGCCTAGGCCGATGGCGTGCGAGTCGTTGTTGCCCTGCTCGATCGACGGCACCGACCAGATGTGCGTCTGGTCCGACACCGCGGTCAGCGCCCGGATCGACACCTCGATGGTCTGCGCGAAGTCGGGCGAATCCATGGCCTTCGCGATGTTCAGCGAGCCCAGGTTGCACGAAATGTCCTTGCCGACCTTGGCGTAGGACAGGTCGTCGTTGTACAGCGACGGCGTCGAGACCTGCAAGATTTCCGAGCACAGGTTCGAGTGGGTGATCTTGCCATCAATGGGATTAGCTCTGTTGACGGTATCCTCGTACATGATGTACGGGTAGCCCGACTCGAACTGCAGCTCGGCGAGGGTCTGGAAGAACTCGCGGGCCTTGATCTTGGTCTTGCGGATGGCACCGTTGTCGACCATCTCGTAGTACTTTTCGGTGACGTTGATGTCGGCGAACGGCAGCCCGTAGACCTTCTCCACGTCGTACGGCGAGAAGAGGTACATGTCCTCGTTCTTCTTCGCCAGTTCGAACGTGATGTCCGGGATCACGACACCGAGCGAGAGGGTCTTGATCCGGATCTTCTCGTCGGCGTTCTCGCGCTTGGTGTCGAGGAAGCGGTAGATGTCGGGGTGGTGCGCGTGCAGGTACACCGCGCCGGCGCCCTGGCGAGCACCGAGCTGGTTGGCGTAGGAGAACGAGTCCTCCAGCAGCTTCATGATCGGGATGACGCCGGAGGACTGGTTCTCGATGTTCTTGATCGGCGCGCCGTGCTCGCGAATGTTGCTGAGCAGCAACGCAACTCCACCGCCGCGCTTGGACAGCTGCAGCGCCGAGTTGATGGAGCGGCCGATGGACTCCATGTTGTCCTCGATGCGCAGCAGGAAGCACGACACGGGTTCGCCGCGCTGCTTCTTGCCCGAGTTGAGGAACGTCGGGGTGGCCGGCTGGAAGCGGCCGTCGATGATCTCGTCGACCAGCTTCTCGGCCAGCTCGGTGTCACCGGCGGCCAGGGTGAGGGCCACCATGACGACGCGGTCCTCGAACCGCTCCAGGTAGCGCTTACCGTCGAAGGTCTTCAGCGTGTAGCTGGTGTAGTACTTGAACGCGCCCAAAAACGTTGGGAACCGAAACTTCTTGGCGAAGGCCCGGTCCAGCAGCTGCTTGACGAAGTTGCGGCTGTACTGGTCGAGCACCTCGCGCTCGTAGTAATCCTTCTCGATCAGGTAATCGAGCTTCTCGTCCTGAGAGTGGAAGAACACCGTGTTCTGGTTTACGTGCTGCAGGAAGTACTCCCGCGCCGCGAGCACGTCCTTGTCGAACTGGATCTTGCCGTCCGCGTCGTACAAGTTGAGCATCGCGTTGAGAGCGTGGTAGTCGCTCTCACCGGGCAGCGCGTGTGCCGTGGCGGCTACCGGTTCTGCAGCTGTGACGGTTGGTGGCACGAGAGTTCCTCCCAGAAGTGTTCCAAACCCTCGCGGACGGCAGCGACGTCGTCAGGGGTTCCCATAAGTTCGAAGCGGTAAAGGTACGGAACGCCGCACTTGCGGGAGACCACATTGCCCGCGTAGGCGAATTCAGCACCAAAGTTGTTGTTGCCCGCAGCGATAACGCCACGGATCAACGACCTGTTGTGTTCGTTGTTGAGAAAGGCGATGACCTGCTTCGGTACGTAGCCACCGTCGTCGACGTCCGGGGTGGCCCGTCCGCCGCCGTAGGTCGGCAACACGAGGACGTAGGGCTCATCGATGAGCCCGTCCTCGATACGTCCATGAACCGGGATGCGAATAGCCGGGATACCCAGCTTCTGAACGAAGCGGTGGGTGTTCTCCGACACGCTGGAGAAGTAGACGAGATTGCTCACTGTTCCTTCTCCTCCCCCGGTTGGTTGGTTTCTAGGCGGTGACCGCCACGGTGCTGAGCGCCTTGATCCGGTCCGGGCGGAAGCCCGACCAGTGCTCGCTGTCGGTCACGACGACCGGGGCCTGCAGGTAGCCGAGCGCCAGCACGTACTCACGAGCTTCGTCGTCGATGCTGATGTCGACCTTCTCGTAAGCGATGCCCGCCTTGTCCAGCGCCTTGTAGGTGGCGTTGCACTGCACACATGCCGGCTTGGTGTACACGGTGACGGTCATCTCGGTGCGACTCCTCTTTGAAGGCCTGGAAGCTGAACTGAACATGGCTGGCAACTGACGGGGTATCGCTTTCCGCTGATGTCCCCATCCGGATCAGCGGCCCGGCAATCCCTGAAATTCCCGCATCTCCGGTCGTCCTGAGCCGCGCGGTCAGTGCGTCGGAGAAACCCTGAGAATTCCCGTCCGACCGACTTTTCCGGCCCCGGCCGACCCTCGATGTGTTGGGGCCTGTCGGTCCGTCAAACACTACACCTAGTGGGCGACAAACCGAACAGATACAAGATGTTCTGAACAACATTCGTGAAATTCCCAGGTCGTAAGGCCGATACCGAGACACTCGCTCGGCGTGTCGCACATCACACCCGGGGGCGTGTCGCGCTTCAACTACCGGTTTAGCACCAGCCACCGACAAGTTGCGGCGACGCGCCGTCGGCACCTGACCGGCGAAAGTCCGCAGCTACGCTGATTTCCGCGTGAGGAAACCGGCAGCCGTGGTAGCCGTGTGACGGACGTGACAGATGCGACCTTCACCCCCGCGCGGCCCGCACCGTCCAGACCCCCGCAGTCAGCACGGCCACCGCTTCGGCGACCACGCTGAGGACTGCATACGGTACCGGTTCCCAGCCCGTCTCCACGAATCCGAACAACCCGACCGTTCGCGACAGCGCGAACGCCACCAGCGCGCCCGCCGACAGCAGCCCGGACGCCCACCCGAACCACGGCGGAGCCCCCACTGCCAACAGCACGCCGACGGCACAGAACACCGACGCCTGCACCAGGAAGCCGGTGCCGACCGATGGGATATGCCCATACCCGTGGACGTACAGGTACGCGTGCAGCAGGCCGCTCGACAGCATGGCGGCCGCGATCACCAGGCGGTAGACGATGTTCGTCACAGCAGGGTCCGTTCCTTGAGCGCGAGGGTGTGCTGGCCGGTCTGGTAACTGACCTCACGGATACCGAGCGCGTCGTGCAGCTTGCCGGCCGGCAGCGTCAGTGGCTTCGGCGCGGGACCGTCACCGGGATGTGGCAGCGGATACGCGGTCGTGGTCCCGCTATGGAACGTGACGTTGCCTTCGGTCTTGGAAAACACCTGGTGCACATGGCCGTTGAGGCAGGTCACCGATGCGAACCGCTTCAAATAACTCAAGGCCTGCGCAGAGTCGTCGGTCCCCCAGCCCCAGTCGGGGTACATCGCGAACAGCGGGATGTGGCTGAACACCACGATCGGCGTATCGCTGGGTAGCGAGGCGACGTCCTTCTCCACGAACTCGAGCTGATCGACGCCGAGGTGACCGAGCTTCTTGAGGTTCAGCGTGTTCACCAGCGCGATGACGTGCACCCCCGCGATATCGAAGCTGTACCAACCGTCACCGCGAGTGCCCGACCCGAATGCCTGGCGGTACTTGGCGCCACCGTCGTCGGCCGAATCATGTTCGCCCGGAACCGTGAACACGTGCGGGGTACGCATCCCCGTCATCATCTGCCGAACCTGATCGAACTGCGCCGGGGTGGCCAGATGCGTCAGGTCACCGGTGTGGATGACGAAATCCGGCGTGTAGCCCAGGTTGTTGATGGTGTCGATGGCGTGGGTGAACGAGCCGGCCACATCCGTGTTGGCGGCCCCGGTGAAACCGATGTGACTGTCACTGACCTGGGCGAAGCGCAGAGTGGGCTGCGACGCCGGACCGGACGAGCTGCCCGCGACGTGCGACAGCACTTCCCCACCGACCACGGACAGTCCGACGGCGGCGCCGAACCACGCGGTGTGCCGGAGCAACTGGCGACGGTTCATCTGCTGCGGGTCACCTTGTGAGTCACTCATTTGACGACCACCGTTCCGTGCATGAAGGGATGAATCCCGCAGACGTAGGCGTACGTACCAGGCGTCGCAAACGTGTAGCTGAACGTGGCACCGGAACCCATTGTCGGAGAAC